>NZ_BCTL01000030.1 GCF_001571265.1 Cedecea neteri NBRC 105707 = ATCC 33855
GCCAATTAAAGCTTTCCTCTTATTTGAAGCCGACTCCGATCAGTGCAGAAATGATTCCCCCCCCACAGATCATTTCATTTTCGTTAATCGCAACAAACACCGGCAGGCCAAACCCTGTCTGCTCTATCTGCTCCATGATGCCGCTGTACAGATCGGGCACGGACAGCACGGCGGCGGCCACGTCGATGAAATCGGTGGTCAATAAATTGGTGATTTCTCTCTCGGTAGCAAAGCAGTCAGGGCAATTACGGTTGAGTGCGATTTTTAAAGATTGCATAATATAACCTTTATTTCAGATAAAGTTGTTCTGCAACTGCTAAAAAACTCAGCAGCTGTTGGTGGCTGGAAAATGGCATTAGCATGCCGCTGACTTAATAATAATCGTCAGTGGGTCAGACCATTTTTCTTTGAACAATAAAATCCCGACGGCCCAGCAGCCGCGAATAAAAAGATTTTATTTTGTTGCCGACGAAATTAGACACAGGTTATCTGTCGCCAAAAATTAATCAGGTGACGGAAGTAATAAGGCTAATTCAATGTCGGCTATCTGAAAGGTTAGAGAGCGTTAAAGAAGTGGAAGTCGAAACAGCTGCGGTGGGAAACCATCATAATATGCGTTGTGCGCCTGATATGAGGCATAACCCGGTTATTGTTTTCCATTTGATTTTCCTTTTATGAAAAGGTAGCGCCATTTTATCGGGCAAAAAGCCTTTTACTGTGAGCTTAATCAACAAATTAAAGGTGAAACAGAAATAAAAAATCACTGATTATGCATAACGTAGTGAATACGTTTGCATAAAGAACTATTGGTAGTTTAATTGTTTGTTATATGTTGCTTTTTGAGGGGAGTTGATCTTGTTTCAATAGAGCAGGGAAGGGGGTGCCGCGAGGCACCCGTAGGAAGTATTTAGCCTAAAGCCACCATCAGCGCGCCGCAGGTGATAAGCGCCACGCCTATCCCGGCGATCAGCGACACTTTCTCACCAAACAGAATCACCGCCAGAATCACAGCGAACACCACGCTCAGCTTATCGATAGGGGCGACCTTCGACACTTCACCGCTTTTGATCGCCATAAAATAGAACAGCCAGGACAGCGCCCCGGCCACGCCGCTTAACAAAATAAACAGCAGCGCTTTTTTATCGGCAAACACCGTACTAACAAGATTCAGTTTTCCCTGAACGACGACCACTCCAACTAAAAATAACGCCATGACCACGGCACGAACGGCCGTGGCGGTATTGGCATCCAGATGCTGCAAACCAACCTTGCCAAAAATAGCGACCAGCGCTGCCGTGGCGGCAGACAACAGGGCGTAGACTAACCATGCGCTCATAAAAGACTCCTCCTGAACCGACAAGAGGTTACTCTTTCACAGCATAAAACGGTAGCCGATCCCGGTTTCGGTGAGCAGATGGCGAGGGCGGGCGGGGTCGCTCTCCAGTTTCTGGCGCAGATGGCCCATATAAATCCGCAGATAATGGCTGTGTTCCACGGCATTCGGGCCCCAAACCTGATTCAGGAGCTGGCGCTGTGTCAGGACTTTGCCGTGGTTATTCAGCAGGGTGGCCAGCAGGCGGAACTCAATGGGCGTGAGGTGAATTTCCTCTTCGCAGCGGGTAATGCGGCGGGAGGCGAGGTCGACCCGGATTTCGGAAAACTGATAAACCGGATCGGGCTGAACGATGCTGGCGTGTCGGCGCAGGGCAACACGAAGCCTGGCCTGCAGTTCACCGATGCCAAACGGCTTGCTGAGAAAATCATCCGCGCCGGCATCCAGGGCGGCTATCTTCGCCTGTTCGTCACTCCGGGCTGACAGGACTATGACCGGCGTCTGGCTCCACTGGCGGAAGTCACGAATAAAATCGATGCCGTCGCCGTCCGGCAGGCCAAGATCCAGAATCACCAGATCCGGCTTGCGGGTGGCGGCTTCAATCAGGCCGCGCTGCAGGGTTTCGGCATCAAACACGCGTAACGATTCATCTTCCAGCGCGGTGCGCAGAAAGCGGCGGATCTCTTTTTCATCCTCAATTATCAGAACCGTTGTCACAGCACCTCAATCATTTCAGGGAGTTCGGGGGGAGGCGATAAAGGTAGCACAACGTGGAAGCTGGCACCGCCTTCCGGGCGGTTAAGCGCATAAATTGTGCCGCCGTGGACTTCAACAATCGCCCGGCAGATGGCCAGCCCAAGCCCAACGCCAGGAATAGCTGACTCTTTGTTACCTCGGGCAAATTTATCAAAAATCAGCAGTTCTTTACCAGCGGGAACCCCCGGGCCGCTGTCCCAAACTTCCAGGTCCAGTTTGTCTGCCGTCGATGTAGCTTTAATGCCAATGTTGGCTTTATAACCGGCATATTTCACCGCATTTTCCAGCAGGTTGATCAGCACGCGTTCAAACAGCGGGCCGTCGACTTCAATCAACATCAGCGGGTCAGGCAAATTAAGGGCGATATGGCGGCCGCCGAGGCCCGGCTCAAGCATCTTCAGCGCGCTGCCAACCACTTCTTCAAGCGTCAGCCACTCTTTGCGAAGGTTAAAACCGCCAGACTGAATGCGGGCCATATCCAGCAGATTATTCACCAGCCGGGTGGTGTTCAGCACGTGCTGACGGATTTCGTTGGCCTGCGGGGCATGTTTTGACCCTTCACTGGCGAGATCCAGCGTGAGGATTTCTGCCTGGCCGAACAGCACGGTTAGCGGTGTGCGCAGATCGTGCGAAAGCGCGGCCAGCAGCGAGTTGCGGATTTGCTCCCGCTCGCTGGAAAGCCTGGCCTGTTCTTCGCTGGCGGTGAGCAGCAACCTGTCGAGCGCGGTGGCGACCAGCAAGGTAAAGGTTTCCAGCAGGCGCTGTTGCTCGGGGATCATCAACTGGCGCAGATTCTCAGGCTCAACGACCAGCAGGCCCAGCGTTCTTTCCGTCGTGCTGAGCGGCAGAATACGGTAGGGCACGCCCGGTAGCGTATCCGTCCCGGCACCGGCGGGCTGGCCTTTATCAAAGCTCCAGCGGGCAATGGCCTCATCCCACTGAGCGGGTTCCCCTTCGGCAGCAATGCGGCTTAGTTTGCCATGATCGTCCGGCAGCAGCAGCAGGCTGCGGGCCTGGAAGGTATTATTAATAAACTGCACGCTGGTGGCGGCGACGTCCTGCGGCGTGCGGTCATCGGCCAGCGCTTTAGACATCTCATAAAGATGGCGAGTGCGCTGTTCTCGATAGCGGGCGATGCGTGCCTGATAGCGCACACCGGCGGTCAGATTACCGATCACCAGCCCCACGGTGAGCATCACGCCGAAGGTCAACAGATACTGAACATCCGACACGGCGAGCGTGCCTCGCGGCGCAATAAAGAACAGATCGAAGCTGATAACGTTGATGACTGTCGCAAGGACGGACGGCCAGCGGCCATAAAACAGCGCGACCATCACCACGCCAAGCAGGTAGATCATCACCAGGTTGGCGGCATCAAAGGCCACCAGCCACTGATTGGCGATAAAGGTAATAAACGCACAGAGCACCACTGCCACGGCACAGCCGCGCAGTTGAATGCGCCATTTCTCGCTTAACGTTCTGGTGTCCGGCGCTCTGGTCGGGGAGGGGAGAGGCTTTTCATCCAGCGCAACAATCACCAGATCGAGGTCCGGGGCGCGTTTGGCTAACCGGTCGGCAAAAGAAGTACGGTGCCACCAGCGGCGCGTAGTATGGCGGCCAATAATGATTTTGCCGAGATTGTGTTCGCGGGCGTAACGCAATACCGCTTTTTCTTCATTGGGATCGGCAAGCGTGGCGGTCTCAGCCCCCAGTTCCTGAGCGAGCCGCAGAGCGCTTAAAATTGTCCGTCGCTGATGCTCCGGCAGGCGGTGAAGCTGTGGCGTTTCGACGTAGACGGCGTGCCAGACGCTGCCGAGCTTGGCGGCCAGGCGCGCGGCGGTGCGAACCAGTTTTTCATTGCCGTTGCTATGGCCGATGCACAGCAGGATGGCGTCGCGCGTGTGCCAGACTTTCTCCTGACCCTGGTTATCCCGCCAGGCGCGCATTTGATCGTCTACGCGGTCCGCCGTACGTCGCAATGCCAGCTCGCGCAGGGCGATAAGGTTGCCTTTACGGAAGAAATGCTCGATGGCGCGTTCTGCCTGGCCGGAGATATAAACTTTGCCTTCGTGCAGGCGCTGGCGGAGATCGTCCGGCGGTAGGTCAACCAACACAACTTCGTCGGCGGCGTCGAAAATAGGATCGGGGACGGTTTCGCGCACCTGAATCCCGGTTACGCCGCCTACCACGTCATTCAGGCTCTCCAGATGCTGAACGTTAACGGAGGTGAGGACGTCGATCCCGGCTTCAAGCAGCTCTTCCACGTCCTGCCAGCGTTTGGGGTGACGTGAGCCTGGCGCGTTACTGTGCGCCAGTTCGTCCATCAATATCAGGGCAGGGTTGCGGGCGAGGGCGGCGTCCAGGTCAAACTCCTGAACCAGACGCCCCCGGTGATGAATACGACGAGGGGGCTGAATCGTCAGCCCTTTCAAAAGTTCGGCGGTTTCCTGGCGGCCGTGGGTTTCCACCACGCCCACCAGTACATCGAGGCCCTGCGCCCGCAGGCGCTGCGCCTCCTGAAGCATCGCGTAGGTTTTCCCGACGCCCGCACAGGCGCCGAAGAAGATTTTCAGTTTCCCACGCGGCTGGCGGTTGACTTTCTCCAGCAGCTTATCGGGGTTGGGGCGCAGCGGCTCCTCGGTCATAACGCGTCCTTTTTACTTCGCCTGGAGATGGTCCAGCGCCAGGTTCAGCTTAACGATATTCACTACCGGCATGCCGATAAAATTCACCAGCGGCGTCGTTGTGTTTTCAGCCACCAGACGAGCGATTTGCTCAACCGGCAGGTTTCTGGCTTTAGCCACCCGTGGGATTTGCCACGCGGTAGCCTCAGGAGAAAGCTGCCCGTCCAGGCCGCTGGCGGAGGTGGTGACTAAATCAACGGGAACCGCTGGATTAGCCTCCGGGTTAGCCGCACGCAGCGCGCTAATGCGAGCCTTAACCTCTTTGTCCAGCTCCGGGTTGCTGGCCGCAAGGTTGCTGCCGCCGGATGCCATTGGATTATAGGGGCTATCTGAGGTGGCAGAAGGGCGGCCCTGGAAATATTTTGCGTTAGTAAAGTCCTGACCAATCAGCTCTGAACCGCGAACCTTACCTTCTTCAACGATCAACGAGCCGTTGGCCTGGGCCGGGAACCACCATTGCCCCAGCAGCGTGGCGACGAGGGGATAAACCCCTCCGGTAATCAGCGTCAGGATAATCAGCAGTAATAAAGCGGGGCGTAACGTAGCCATGTTCTTTTCCTCTTAGACCAGACCGAGCACGGTCAGGATCACGTCAATCACTTTGATACCAATAAACGGCACGATGATACCGCCCAGGCCATAGATCCACAGGTTACGGCGCAGCATCGCGGCAGCACTCAGCGGCTTGTAGCTAATGCCTTTTAACGCCAGCGGGATCAGGCAGATGATGATCAGCGCGTTAAAAATGACCGCACTCAGAATGGCCGAAGCAGGGGAGTGCAGGTGCATCACGTTCAGCGCGTTGAGCTGCGGATAAGTCACCGCAAACGCCGCCGGAATAATGGCGAAGTATTTCGCCACGTCGTTAGCGATACTGAAGGTGGTCAGCGACCCGCGCGTCATCAGCATTTGCTTCCCGATGTGGACCACTTCAATCAGCTTGGTTGGGTTAGAGTCCAGGTCAACCATGTTACCGGCTTCTTTCGCCGCCTGAGTCCCCGAGTTCATTGCTACCGCTACGTCTGCCTGCGCCAGGGCAGGGGCGTCGTTGGTGCCGTCGCCCGTCATTGCCACCAGGCGGCCTTCGGCCTGATACTGGCGAATCAGCGCCAGCTTGGCTTCCGGCGTGGCTTCGGAAAGGAAGTCATCGACCCCCGCTTCGGCGGCAATCGCCGCGGCGGTCAGGCGGTTATCCCCGGTGATCATCACCGTTTTGATGCCCATCTGGCGCAGCTGCGCGAAACGCTCTTTGATGCCGCCTTTAACGATGTCTTTCAGCGCAATCACGCCCAGAACGTTAGCCCCTTCGGCAACCACCAGCGGCGTACCGCCCTGGCGAGCCACGCCTTCAACCAGCGTGTCGACCTGGGCCGGGAAGTGGCCGTTGTTCACTTCTACATGGCGGCGGATGGCATCCACAGAACCTTTGCGGATCATGCGATCCTGAATGTTGATGCCGCTCATACGGGTTTGTGCGGTAAACGGCACAAATGTCGCCTGCAGGTTTTGCACGTCGCGTTCGCGCAGGTTAAAGCGCTGTTTTGCCAGCACTACAATGCTGCGGCCTTCCGGGGTTTCATCCGCCAGCGAGGCCAGCTGCGCGGCATCGGCCAGCTCTTTTTCATCCACGCCAGGGGCAGGGAGGAACGCAGAAGCCTGGCGGTTACCGAGCGTGATGGTACCGGTTTTGTCCAGCAGCAGGACGTCGATGTCGCCTGCGGCTTCTACTGCACGGCCGCTGGTGGCAATAACGTTCGCGCCCAGCATGCGGCTCATCCCGGCTACGCCGATGGCGGAAAGCAGGCCGCCGATGGTGGTTGGGATCAGGCAGACCAGCAGGGCCACCAGCACGGTGACGCTTGCCGCCTGGCCGCCATAGGCAGAGAACGGCCACAGGGTAGCGGTCGCCAGCAGCAGCACGATGGTCAGCGCTACCAGCAGGATAGTCAGGGCGATTTCGTTCGGCGTTTTACGACGCTGGGCGCTTTCCACCATGGCAATCATGCGGTCGAGGAAGGTTTCCCCAGGGTTTACGCTGCACTGGATGACCAGCCAGTCGGACAGAATGCGCGTCCCGCCGGTTACCGAGGCAAAGTCGCCGCCGGATTCACGGATAACCGGGGCTGATTCCCCGGTGATGGCGCTTTCATCCACCGACGCGCCACCTTCAAGGACTTCGCCATCGCAAGGGATGATGTCCCCGGCTTCCACCAGCACGATGTCACCTTTACGCAGGTCGGCTGCCGGAACATGGTCAACCTGGGCATCGTGCTGCGGGCTGCGCAGTTTGCGCGCCCAACTGGTTTTTTTCACCCCTTTCAGACTGTTTGCCTGGGCCTTGCTGCGGCCTTCTGCCAGCGCCTCAGCAAAGTTGGCGAACAGTACGGTAAACCACAGCCACAGGCTGATGGCGAGCGTGAAGAGGGCATCCCCCTGCTGTAAGCCGGTGAACATCGCTATCCCGAGTAGGGTAGTGATAATGCTCCCCACCCAGACGATAAACATCACCGGGTTGCGCCACTGCACCTGCGGGGCGAGCTTTTTAAAAGAATCAATTAGCGCCTGACGGATCAGACCAGGTTCAAACAGCGCCTGTTGCTTGCGACTCATGGAAGCCTCGTAATCAGAAATTAACCAGAGAAAGGTGTTCCGCAACCGGGCCTAAAGCGAGGGCGGGGATAAAGGTCAGGGCGCCAACCAGCAGCACTGTCCCAATCAGTAAACCGATAAACAGCGGGCCATGCGTTGGTAATGTACCAATGCTGACGGCCTGGGATTTTTTCGCGGCCAGGGAGCCGGCAATCGCCATCACCGGGATAATCACCCCGAAGCGCCCAATCCACATGCACACGGCCAGCAGCATGTTCCAGAACGGCGTGTTGGTGCTCAGCCCTGCAAATGCGCTGCCGTTGTTGTTTGCGGCGGAAGACACCGCATACAGCACTTCGCTGAAGCCGTGAATCCCTGGGTTTGCCATTCCGCTGCGGCCAGCTTCCGTCATCATCGCCAGCGCGGTGCCAAGCAGCACCAGAGCCGGGGTGATAAGAATAGCCAGCGAGGTCATCTTCATTTCCGGCACGTCGATTTTCTTACCCAGGTATTCCGGAGTGCGTCCAATCATCAGGCCGGCGATAAATACGGCCAGCAGCACGAACAGCAGCATGCCGTACAGGCCAGCGCCTACGCCGCCGAAGACCACTTCGCCAATCTGCATCAGCCACATTGGCACCATACCGCCCAACGCCGTGAAGGAGTCATGCATGGCGTTGACCGCCCCGCAGGATGCGGCGGTAGTAATGACCGCAAACAGGCTGCTGTTCAGAATGCCGAAGCGGCTCTCTTTGCCTTCCATGTTGATGCTGCTGTTCGCGCCCAACTGCATAAAGTGCGGGTTGCCCTGCAGTTCGGCCCACATCACCACCACTACGCAGACCACGAAGATGATGGTCATCGCCCAAAGCAGCGCGCGCCCCTGACGACGGTCACCAACGGCTTCACCAAAGGCAAAGCAGAGTGCGGCCGGAATCAGGAAGATGGAAACCATCTGCACGAAGTTGCTCAGCGCCGTAGGGTTCTCAAATGGGTGAGAGGAGTTGGCGTTGAAGAAGCCCCCACCGTTGGTGCCCAGCATTTTAATGGCTTCCTGAGAAGCGACTGGCCCCATTGGCAGCAGATGCTGAACGCCTTCAAGGGTGGTGTAAGGCTGGTAAGCAGAGAAGTTCTGCAGCGAGCCCTGGCTGATAAAGAACAGCGCCATCACCAGCGAGATCGGCAGCAGGATATACAGCGTAACACGGGTTAAATCGACCCATGCGTTGCCCAGCGTGCTGGTGGAATGGCGAGAGAAACCGCGGATCAGCGCAAAGACCACGGCAATACCGGTTGCGGCGGAAACGAAGTTTTGTACCGTCAGGCCCACCATCTGGCTGAAGTAGCTCAGCGTGGTTTCGCCGCCGTAGGACTGCCAGTTAGTGTTGGAGACAAAACTAACGGCAGTGTTCAGCGCCAGGTGCCAGGAGAGGCCAGGCAGATGCTGAGGGTTAAGTGGCAAACTGTCCTGGAACAGCAGCATCGCAAACAGCAGGATCAGCCCGAAAACGTTAAACGCCAGAATCGCCATCAGATAGCGTTTCCAGCTCATTTCTTCGCCTTTGCTGCCCATCATCGACCACATAAACGGCTCAATGCGGCCCACGATCGGCAGCGGTTCACCGTCGATCAGTCGTGCCAGCACGGCTCCCAGCGGTTTCGCAAGGGCAAAGAGCACCAGCAGGAAGCTGGCGATCAGTAAAAATCCGGACGCAGCCATTAAAACGCCTCCGCTTTAATCAGGGCATAAACCAGGTAACCCAACAGCAAGAAGACCAGCACGATGCCGGTTATGACGCCTGCACTCACAATCCACCTCCAAAGGTGCGTTAAGCATTTCGCGGCAGAATAGGATTTCGGGTGAAAAGATGTCGTAAAAGTCCGGGGGCGGGGTGTAAAAAAAGTATAAAAATGGCAAAAGCCATTAGTTAACTAATGATTAGTATTTATTTAACCATTCTGTAACTTAATTACAGGTAGAAAGATAAGCAGCGCACAAAAAAGTGCAATTATCTGGTCGGAGGAGTAGTAAACTTTCAAACAATGAGATAGTATTTTGACCAGATAACAAGTTTCGATTTTCCGACATGCGGTGTCGGTCACATATTATGAGGAGAAGCCTATGTCTTTATACAAAGAATACCCTGCGCATCAGGTCATCCTGCGTCGCACTTTCGCCGTAGCTGCCGGCGTGCTTGCCCTGCCGGTGATGCTGTTCTGGAAAGATCGCTCGCGTTTTTACAGTTACCTGCACCGCGTGTGGTCAAAAACCAGCGATAAGCCCGTGTGGATGGCACAATCCGAAGCTGGCGCCTTCGACTTTTACTAAAAAGCTGAATCGATTTGACGAAAGCTACCTCCGGGTAGCTTTTTTGTTGCCTGCGTCTTGCTACACTTAGTTAACAACTGAGGCTCGGGCAGGCAGCGATGTCACTTAGTCTGGCATTGGCATTCTTCTGCTGCCCGGAATAACTTCCAATATTGAACCGTCGCCGAAGCGCAAGGGCGGCGGTCAGGCAATTCATTCAGGGAGAGTTATGACCACCCATCTGGTCTGGTTTCGCAACGATCTACGTATTCACGATAACTACGCCTTACATGCCGCCTGCCGTAACCCCGATGCAAAAGTAATCGGTTTATTTGTTGTGACGCCCGAACAGTGGCGGCAGCATGTGATGGCGCCAAAACAGGCTGAATTCATCTTTGAACATTTACGGGCCCTGGGCCAGGCGCTTGCCGCGCGTGGGATTGAACTTCATCTCAGGCAGGTCGCAGATTTTGCCGCGTCGATAGACTGTATAAAAGGATTCTGCACTGAACAAAAAGTCGACGCACTTTTTTACAACTACCAGTATGAAGTCAACGAGCGCGCCCGGGACGCCACGCTGGAAAAAGCGCTTGATGTCGACGTGACCGTACAAGGCTTTGATGACAGCCTGCTGCTGGCACCGGGCAGCGTTACGACCGGCAACCATGAGATGTATAAAGTATTTACCCCGTTCAGCAAGGCGTTTATCCGACGTCTGCAGGAGGGGCTGCCTGAATGCGTGCCTGCACCTAAAGCCCGGGGAGAGTCCCACTTCAATGAACGCTTTGCGTTCGATGCGCCACGTGAAAAATTTGACCACGAGATTTTCCCTGTAGGTGAACAGGAGGCGATCGGTATGCTGCGTAAATTCTGCCAGCAACCGGCTGCCGACTACCCGGAACAGCGAGATTTCCCTGCCGTTGAAGGAACCAGCCGCCTGTCGCCCTATCTGGCAACCGGCGTTTTGTCTCCTCGCCAGTGCCTGCATCGCCTGTTAAAAGAGCAGCCTAAAGCGCTGGAAGGTGAAGCCGGAGCGACCTGGCTCAACGAACTTATCTGGCGCGAGTTTTACCGCCACCTGATGGTTGCTTACCCGAAACTTTGTCGTCATCGCCCGTTTATCGCCTGGACCGATAAGGTTCGCTGGAGCGAGGATGATGCGCAGCTTGAAGCCTGGCAGCAGGGTAAAACCGGCTACCCGATTGTCGATGCGGCGATGCGCCAGCTGAACCAAACAGGCTGGATGCATAACCGCTTACGCATGGTCGTGGCGAGTTTTCTGGTGAAGGATTTGCTGATCGACTGGCGGCAGGGCGAGCGCTATTTTATGTCGCAGCTGATTGACGGCGATCTGGCGGCGAACAACGGCGGCTGGCAGTGGGCGGCTTCCACCGGTACCGACGCTGCACCTTATTTCCGTATTTTTAACCCGACAACCCAGGGCGAGCGCTTCGACGCGGACGGCGACTTTATCCGCCACTGGCTGCCGGAGCTAAAAGCGATTCCCGGCAAGCAAATCCATACGCCGTGGGACTGGGCCGATAAACAAAAGCAAACGCTGGACTACCCGCGCCCGATTGTTGACCATAAGCAGGCCCGACTGAATACGCTTGCGGCCTATGAAGCAGCAAGAAAATAACCGAAGAGAATAATGATGAAAAACAGTGAACTGGAACGCCTGATCAATGAAAAGCTGAACAGCGCGGCTATTAGCGATTACGCCCCCAATGGCCTGCAGGTTGAAGGCCGGGCAGAGATCCGCAAAATTGTTACCGGCGTGACCGCCAGCCAGGCGCTACTGGATGAAGCCGTGCGTCAGCAGGCCGACGCGGTGATTGTGCACCATGGCTATTTCTGGAAAAACGAATCACCGGTCATTCGCGGCATGAAGCGTAATCGCCTTAAGACGCTGCTGGCGAATGACATCAATCTTTACGGCTGGCATTTACCGCTCGATGCCCATCCGCAGTTGGGCAATAACGCCCAGTTGGGTGCGCTGCTGGGCATTGAAACGAAAGGGGAAGTTGAGCCGCTGGTGCCGTGGGGTGAATTCCCGACGCCGCTTTCCGGCGTTGAGCTTGCCTCCTGGATTGAAATGCGTTTAGGCCGCACGCCGCTGTGGTGTGGCGATACTGGCCCGGATCAGATTCGCCGCGTGGCGTGGTGTACCGGCGGCGGGCAGGGCTTTATCGATAGCGCCGCACGTTTTGGCGTGGATGCGTTTATTACCGGCGAGGTTTCTGAGCAGACGATTCATTCGGCCCGCGAGCAGGGGCTGCACTTCTACGCTGCTGGTCACCATGCCACTGAACGCGGCGGTATCCAGGCGCTGAGCGACTGGCTAAACAGCGAAACCGATCTCGACGTTATTTTTATCGATATCCCAAACCCAGCCTGATTCTGGAGGGCCTGTGCAACGAGCTCGCTGTTATTTACTAGGTGAAAAAGCGGTGGTTTTGGAACTGGAGCCTCCCGTCATGCTCGTCAGCCAGCAGCGTATTTGGGGGCTGTTGGAGCGCCTGAATGTCTCTGATGAGGTGAGCGAGGCCATTCCGGGCATGAATAACATCACCGTTGTGCTGAAGGATCCTCAGCGGCTGGCGCTGGACGGTATCGAGTGGCTGCAGCGCTGGTGGGAAGAAAGTCAGGCGGTAATACCCACGCCTCGCCGGATTGAGATCCCGGTAGTTTATGGCGGAGAAGCCGGGCCCGATCTTGACGCAGTAGCTCGCCAGAACGATCTCACTCCCGCTCAGGTGGTCGCCCTGCATTCAAGTGCTGCATACATTGTCTATTTCCTCGGCTTCCAGCCTGGATTTGCCTATCTGGGCGGTTTACCAGACATCCTGGCGACGCCCCGGCGCGCCGAGCCTCGGCTAGAGGTTGCTGCAGGCTCCGTGGGTATTGGCGGTAGCCAAACCGGCATTTATCCGCTGACGACGCCGGGCGGCTGGCAAATTATCGGCCGCACTCCGCTCAGCTTGTTTAACCCTGGCAAATCATCACCCACTTTATTATTGCCCGGAGACAGCGTGCGTTTTGTGCCGCAGAAGGAAGGCATATGCTGAAAATTATTCGCGCCGGTCTACAGACCAGCGTGCAGGATACCGGCCGTGAAGGGTTTCGCCAGCTTGGCGTCAGCCGCTGCGGCGCGCTAGATATGCCCGCGATTACTGTCGCCAATTTATTGGTCGGGAATACGCCCGACACACCGGCGCTGGAGATTACGCTTGGGCAATGCGTGATTGAGTTTGGGCGTGATGGCTGGTTTGCACTGACCGGCGCAGGTTGCCATGCGGATCTGGATGGCAAAGCCGTCTGGACAGGCTGGCGGTTGGCGGTAAAAAAAGGGCAAAGGTTAACGTTAAAAAAACCGACGCACGGTATGCGCAGCTATCTCTCCGTTGACGGTGGCTTAGATGTCCCCGAGGTTATGGGCTCTTACAGCACCGACCTTAAAGCCGGTATTGGCGGCCATGAAGGACGGCTGTTGCGCGATGGCGATCGGCTTCCTCTGCGGAAATCTCAGCACAAATTTCAGCGTTCACGGGGCGTAAAACAGCTGCTGTGGGGCAATCGTATTCGCGCCCTTGCCGGGCCGGAATATCAGGAGTTCAGCAAGGCTGCACAGGAGAGCCTCTGGCGGCTGGCCTGGCAAATCAGCCCGCAGAGTAACCGGATGGGCTATCGGCTACAGGGGCCGGAGCTGGAGCGAACTTCCCAGCGGGAAATGCTGTCCCACGGCCTGCTGCCCGGCGTTATTCAGGTGCCGCGCAACGGCCAGCCAATCGTCCTGATGAACGATGCGCAGACAACCGGCGGCTACCCTCGCATTGCCTGCGTTATCGAGGCCGATCTTTACCACCTGGCCCAGGTCAGGCTGGGGGAGCCTATTCATTTTGTGCCGTGTTCGCTGGAAGAGGCGCTAAAGGCGCGCCGTGAGCAGGCCATTTATCTCGAGCAGATTGCCTGGCAACTGGCGCAGGAAGAATAACGTTTCAGGGAGTTGAGTATGCCGGAAGGACCGGAAATCCGCCGCGCGGCGGACAAGCTTGAAGCCGCCGTGGGCGGCGAGCCGTTAACCGAAGCCTGGTTTGCTTTTGAAGAGCTAAAGCCGTTCGAGGCTATGCTCAAGGGCAAGACTATCGAGCGGATTGAAACCCGCGGCAAAGCAATGCTGACACATTTTTCGAATGGCTTAACGTTGTATAGCCATAATCAGCTGTACGGCGTCTGGCGAGTTGTTGAGGCTGATAAAGAGCCAGAAACTAAGCGAGTGCTGCGAGTTAAGCTGCAAACGGCTGAAAAAGCCATTTTGCTGTACAGCGCTTCGGACATTGAAATGCTGGAGCAAGGACAGCTTGAGCAGCATCCTTTCCTGCAGCGCGTAGGGCCGGATGTGCTGAACGAGGCGCTGACGGTGGAGCAGGTTAAAGAGCGTTTGCTGTCGCCGAAGTTTCGCCGCAGGCAGTTCAGCGGCTTGCTGTTAGATCAGGCATTTTTGGCCGGGTTGGGTAACTACCTTCGGGTAGAGATTCTTTGGGAGGCAGAGCTTGCGCCTCATCATCGCGCCGAAGATCTCACCGCTGAACAGGTTGAGCGTTTCGCCGGGGCGCTGCTGGCTGTGCCACGTCTTTCTTATCAGACGCGAGGGCAGGTGGATGAAAATAAACATCACGGCGCGATCTTTAGCTTCAGGGTATTTCATCGGGCCGGTGAACCGTGCGAACGCTGCGGAGGGATAATTGAAAAAACGATGCTCTCTTCGAGGCCGTTTTACTGGTGCCCTGCCTGTCAGAAATAAAAAAAACGCGCCATAGGGCGCGTTTTTTACTCAGAAAGCGAAAACATTACTTTTTGAGATCTGATTTGAAATCACGTTTGTCGTAGCCGGTATACAGCTGACGTGGACGGGCAATTTTGATGCCGTCGTCGTGCATTTCGTTCCAGTGTGCAATCCAGCCCACGGTACGCGCCATCGCGAAGATAACGGTAAACATGGAGGATGGAATGCCCATCGCCTTCAGGATGATGCCGGAGTAGAAGTCTACGTTCGGGTAGAGTTTCTTCTCGATGAAATACGGGTCGTTCAGCGCGATGTGTTCCAGCTCCATCGCCACTTCCAGCAGGTTGTTGTCCTTCAGGTTCAGCTCTTTCAGCACTTCGTGACAGGTTTCACGCATCACGGTGGCACGCGGGTCGTAGTTTTTGTACACGCGGTGGCCGAAGCCCATCAGGCGGAACGAGTCGTTTTTGTCTTTGGCACGACGGATAAATTCTGGAATGTGTTCCACGGTGCTG
Source organism: Cedecea neteri NBRC 105707 = ATCC 33855 (assembly GCF_001571265.1). Taxonomy (GTDB): domain Bacteria; phylum Pseudomonadota; class Gammaproteobacteria; order Enterobacterales; family Enterobacteriaceae; genus Cedecea; species Cedecea neteri. Next base: position 14,972 of record NZ_BCTL01000030.1, read on the forward strand.
ATTTCTTCCAGCATCTTCAGCGCAGCTTCGTTCGCGCCGCCGTGAGCCGGTCCCCACAGAGAAGCAATACCCGCAGCGATACAGGCAAACGGGTTAGCGCCGGAAGAACCTGCGGTACGCACGGTGGAGGTTGAAGCATTCTGTTCGTGGTCAGCGTGCAGGATCAGAATACGATCCATTGCGCGTTCCAGAATTGGGTTAACTTTGTACTCTTCGCACGGCGTGGAGAACATCATGTTCAGGAAGTTAGCCGAGTAGGAGAGGTCGTTGCGCGGGTAAACGAAAGGCTGGCCAATCGAATACTTGTAACACATTGCCGCTACGGTTGGCATTTTTGAGAGCAGGCGGAATGCCGCGATTTCACGGTGGCGTGGGTTATTCACGTCAAGGGAGTCGTGGTAGAAGGCCGCCAGCGCACCGGTCACGCCGCACAGCACGGCCATCGGATGCGAGTCGCGACGGAAACCGTGGAACAGACGGGTAATCTGCTCGTGAATCATGGTGTGGCGGGTAACGGTGGTTTTGAATTCGTCGAATTGCTCCTGAGTCGGTTTTTCACCGTTCAGCAGGATGTAGCACACTTCCAGATAGCTGGATTCGGTGGCCAGTTGGTCAATCGGGAAGCCGCGGTGCAAAAGAATGCCTTCGTCACCGTCGATATAAGTGATTTTGGACTCGCAGGATGCGGTAGAGGTGAAACCTGGGTCAAAAGTAAATACACCTTTAGAACCAAGACTACGGATATCAATTACATCCTGACCTAGCGTGCCCTTTAGCACATCAAGTTCGAGAGCATCGTCACCATTTAGGGTGAGGTTTGCTTTAGTATCAGCCATTTACGGTCTCCTTAGCGCCTTATTTCATAAGACTGCCGGGCATCCGATTTGCATTCGAACCCACAATGGTTGGTTACCCCTTTTTTAATTGGCTCGCGGCTCTGTTTAGAGGAGTACAACCAGGGTACAGAGCGATGGGCGCTTGCAGGTAACACTCGCTTTGAGGGCGAAACTACAGCAAATCAGCGTCTTAGCAATCAGTATCATTCAAACCTGTATATCACTAATAACTGTCCTGATCTCTCGGGTCAATACCCATCCACTGTTACATAACTATTACTCAGGTGAAAGGCTGACCCTATAACTTTTGCGAATTATACGGCTTTTCGGGCCCTGTTTGTAACAAGAATGTTTAACTTTTGTCAAATCAGATGATTAAAATTTAAAATAATGTTGTTATCGTGATCCTGCTCACTGTTCCGAGCAAAACCCTTCAAACATTATGTGGGTTAATTGTAATGATTTTGTGAAGAGCCTATACTGCCGCCAGGTCTCCGGAACACCCTGCTACCGGGAGCCACCCAGCGTTGTAGCCAGATCTCTGGCCTCTGGATGTAGCTGTTTTTTGCATGACGCACAGTTATAGAAAGTTAGCGCTGTCTGACCCCGAATGCAGATCCGGAGGAAGGAAACAATAAGAAGAGCATGTGGGCGCTATTCATGATAAGAAACGTGAAAAAACAACGACCTGTCAATCTGGACCTGAAAACGATCCGGTTCCCCGTCACTGCAATCGCTTCCATCCTCCACCGCGTTTCCGGCGTGATCACATTTGTGGCGGTCGGCATTCTGCTTTGGTTGCTGGGACTGTCACTCTCCTCCCCGGAAGGTTTTCTGACCGCTTCCGCCGTGATGAGCAGCTTTATCGTTAAATTTATAATGTGGGGCATTCTGACGGCTCTGGCCTATCACGTGGTGGTCGGTATTCGCCATCTGCTGATGGACTTTGGCTATCTGGAAGAGACCTTTGTAGCGGGCAAACGATCCGCACATATCTCCTTTGTTATTACTGTCGTGCTTTCAATTCTTGCAGGAGTCCTCGTATGGTAAGCAATGCCTCCGCATTGGGTCGCAATGGCGTGCACGATTATGTGCTGGTTCGCGCTACCGCCATCGTACTCACCCTGTACATCATCTACATGATTGGTTTCTTCGCTTTCACCAGCGAGCTGACCTACGACGTCTGGCACGGCTTCTTTGCCTCTGCCTTCACCAAAGTTTTCACCCTGCTGGCACTATTCTCTATTTTGATTCATGCCTGGATTGGCATGTGGCAGGTGTTGACCGACTACGTTAAACCGCTGGCGATTCGCCTTCCTTTACAGCTGCTGATTGTTGTCGCGCTGTTGGTTTACGTCATTTATGGATTCGTTGTGGTGTGGGGTGTGTAATGAAACTGCCAGTCAGAGAATTTGATGCTGTAGTGATTGGTGCCGGCGGCGCAGGTATGCGCGCGGCGCTACAGATTTCCCAGAGCGGCCAGACCTGTGCGCTGCTTTCTAAAGTGTTCCCTACCCGTTCCCATACCGTATCCGCGCAGGGTGGCATCACCGTGGCGCTCGGTAATACCCATGAAGATAACTGGGAATGGCACATGTATGACACGGTAAAAGGTTCCGACTACATCGGTGACCAGGACGCCATTGAATACATGTGTAAAACCGGCCCGGAAGCGATTCTGGAACTGGACCATATGGGCCTGCCTTTCTCCCGTCTGGAAAACGGTACCATTTATCAACGTCCGTTCGGCGGCCAGTCAAAAGACTTCGGCGGCGAGCAGGCGGCACGTACTGCCGCCGCAGCTGACCGTACCGGCCACGCGCTGCTGCACACCTTGTATCAGCAGAACTTGAAAAACCACACCACCATCTTTTCTGAGTGGTATGCGCTGGATCTGGTGAAAAACGCCGATGGCGCCGTGGTTGGCTGTACCGCACTGTGCATCGAAACCGGAGAAGTGGTTTACTTCAAAGCCCGCGCAACCGTGCTGGCGACAGGCGGTGCGGGCCGTATCTATCAGTCCACCACCAACGCCCACATTAATACCGGTGACGGCGTGGGCATGGCTATCCGCGCTGGCGTGCCGGTGCAGGATATGGAAATGTGGCAGTTCCACCCAACCGGTATCGCCGGGGCAGGGGTTCTGGTCACAGAAGGCTGTCGTGGTGAAGGCGGTTACCTGCTGAACAAACACGGCGAGCGCTTCATGGAGCGTTATGCCCCGAATGCGAAAGACCTGGCGGGTCGTGACGTGGTGGCTCGTTCCATCATGATCGAAATCCGTGAAGGTCGTGGCTGTGATGGTCCGTGGGGCCCACACGCCAAACTGAAGCTCGACCATCTGGGTAAAGAAGTGCTGGAATCCCGCCTGCCGGGCATTCTGGAACTGTCCCGTACCTTCGCCCACGTCGATCCGGTGAAAGAGCCGATTCCGGTTATCCCAACCTGCCACTACATGATGGGCGGCATTCCGACCAAAGTAACCGGTCAGGCGCTGACCGTGAACGAGCAGGGCGAAGATGTGGTTATCCCTGGCCTGTTCGCCGTGGGTGAAATCGCGTGTGTTTCCGTGCACGGTGCGAACCGCCTGGGCGGCAACTCCCTGCTTGACCTGGTGGTGTTCGGTCGTGCTGTCGGCCTGCATCTGCAGGAATCTATTGCCGAGCAGGGCGATCTGCTTGATGCAACCGAAGCTGAAATTGACGCCTCTCTTGAGCGCCTTAACCGCTGGAACGGCAACCGTAACGGTGAAGATCCGGTGGAAATCCGCAAAGCGCTGCAGGAATGTATGCAGCACAACTTCTCGGTGTTCCGTGAAGGCGATGCGATGGCCAAAGGGCTTGAGCAACTGAAAGCGATCCGCGAGCGTCTGAAAAATGCCCGTCTGGACGACACTTCCAGCGAGTTCAACACCCAGCGCGTCGAGTGTCTGGAGCTGGATAACCTGATGGAAACCGCTTACGCCACTGCGGTGTCGGCAAACTTCCGTACCGAGAGCCGTGGCGCGCATAGCCGCTTCGACTTCCCGGATCGTGATGACGAAAACTGGCTGTGCCATTCCCTGTATCTGCCAGAGTCGGAGTCCATGACGCGTCGTAGCGTCAACATGGAACCGAAACTGCGTCCGGCGTTCCCGCCGAAGATTCGTACTTATTAATGCGGAGACAGGACAATGAAACTCGAATTCTCAGTTTATCGTTATAACCCGGATGTAGACGACGCTCCGCGTATGCAGGATTACACCCTGGAAGCGGAAGATGGTCGCGATATGATGCTGCTTGACGCTTTAATGCAGCTGAAAGAAAAAGATCCTAGTCTGTCATTCCGTCGTTCCTGCCGCGAGGGCGTTTGTGGCTCTGACGGCCTGAACATGAACGGCAAAAACGGTCTGGCCTGTATCACGCCAATCTCGGCGCTCGGCAACGGCAAACAGAAGATAGTCATCCGTCCTCTGCCCGGCCTGCCGGTGATCCGCGATTTGGTGGTGGACATGGGGCAATTCTATACTCAATATGAGAAGATTAAGCCTTACTTGTTGAATAATGGGCAAAATCCACCCGCTCGCGAGCATTTACAGTCGCCGGAGCAGCGTGAAAAACTGGATGGTCTGTACGAGTGTATTCTTTGCGCCTGCTGCTCGACCTCCTGCCCATCGTTCTGGTGGAACCCGGACAAGTTTATCGGCCCGGCCGGTTTGCTGGCGGCGTATCGTTTCCTGATCGACAGCCGCGACACCGAAACCGACGCGCGTCTGGACGGCCTGAGCGATGCTTTCAGCGTATTCCGCTGCCACAGCATTATGAACTGCGTCAGTGTCTGTCCTAAGGGGCTGAACCCGACGAAAGCTATCGGCCATATCAAGTCGATGCTGTTGCAAAAAAGCGCTTAAGTAAGAAAAGTACCCTTTCCTCGCAGGGGAGAGGGTACAAATTGCAGGAAATCTTTAAAAACTGCCGACGATCTTCCCCCTCTCTCTTATGGGGAGAGAGGGAAGGGGTGAGGGGAAACCCTTAAGACAGTTTCTAAAGGTTCCTTCGCGGGCCGCCCTCCACGGCAACAGGCTCGAAGAAAGTGAACCCTGGAACGTATACCTGTATACCCTACGGTGTGCGTTATAGTTATCCACGGCGAAATAAGCATAAATTTGCTTAAGGGATCACGATGCAGAACGGCGCGATGAAGCCCTGGCTGGACTCTTCCTGGCTGGCGGGCGCAAACCAGTCCTACATAGAGCAGCTCTATGAAGACTTCTTAACCGATCCTGACTCTGTTGATGCGCACTGGCGCACCATGTTCCAGCAGTTAGCTGGCACCGGAGCCAGACCGGATCAATTCCATTCAAAAACGCGTGATTATTTCCGTCGTCTGGCGAAGGATGCCTCACGTTACTCCACCGCAATCACCGATCCTGACACTGACGTTAAGCAAGTTAAGGTTCTGCAGCTGATCAACGCCTGGCGTTTCCGCGGGCATCAGGCAGCTAACCTCGATCCGCTTGGCCTGTGGAAGCAAGAATCCGTTCCCGATCTGGATCCGGCTTTCCACAACCTGACGGATGAGGATCTGCAGCAGAGTTTTAACGTGGGTTCTTTTGCCGGCGGCAAAGAAACCATGAAGCTTGCGGATCTGATTGACGCACTGCAACAAACCTACGGCGGCTCTATTGGCGCCGAATACATGCACATTACCAACACAGAAGAAAAACGCTGGATCCAGCAGCGCATTGAATCTGTGGTGGGCCAGTCAACCTTTACGCCGGAAGAGAAAAAACGCTTCCTGAGCGAGTTGACTGCAGCAGAAGGTCTGGAACGTTACCTGGGTGCCAAATTCCCTGGGGCGAAACGCTTCTCGCTGGAAGGCGGAGACGCGCTGGTTCCGATGCTTAAAGAGATGATTCGCCACGCCGGTAAGAGCGGCACGCGCGAAGTGGTGCTGGGTATGGCGCACCGCGGTCGTCTTAACGTGCTGATCAACGTGCTGGGTAAAAAACCGCAGGATCTGTTCGACGAATTTGCGGGCAAACATAAAGAACACCTTGGTACCGGTGACGTGAAGTACCACATGGGCTTCTCTTCCGATGTTGAAACCGAAGGCGGCCTGGTTCACCTGGCGCTGGCGTTTAACCCGTCTCACCTTGAAATCGTTAGCCCGGTGGTTATCGGTTCCGTGCGTGCGCGCCTTGATCGTCTGGATAAGCCAGGCAGCAACCAGGTTCTGCCGATCACCATTCACGGTGATGCCGCTGTAGCCGGGCAGGGCGTGGTTCAGGAAACCCTGAACATGTCCAAAGCGCGTGGTTATGAAGTGGGCGGTACCGTACGTATCGTTATCAACAACCAGATTGGTTTCACCACCTCTAACCCGCTGGATGCACGCTCCACGCCGTACTGTACCGATATCGGTAAGATGGTGATGGCACCGATTTTCCACGTCAATGCAGATGACCCGGAAGCCGTTGCCTTCGTGACTCGTCTGGCGCTGGACTTCCGTAATACCTTCAAACGCGACGTGTTTATCGATCTGGTTTGCTATCGTCGCCACGGTCATAACGAAGCTGATGAGCCAAGCGCAACTCAGCCAGTGATGTACCAGAAAATCAAAAAACATCCGACCCCACGTAAGATTTACGCCGACAAGCTGGAGCAGGACAAACTGGCCACGCTGGAAGATGCCACCGAAATGGTGAATCTGTACCGCGATGCGCTGGATGCCGGTGAATGCGTCGTCAACGAATGGCGTCCGATGAACATGCACTCCTTTACCTGGTCGCCGTACCTCAACCACGAGTGGGACGAAAGCTACCCGAACAAGGTTGAGATGAAGCGCGTGCAGGAACTGGCTAAGCGCATCAGCACCGTGCCGGAAGCCGTAGAAATGCAGTCTCGCGTGGCTAAGATTTACGGCGATCGTCAGGAAATGGCGAGCGGTAACAAGCTGTTCGACTGGGGCGCTGCGGAGAACCTGGCTTACGCCACGCTGGTCGACGAAGGCGTGTCCGTCCGTCTGTCCGGTGAAGATGCGGGTCGCGGTACCTTCTTCCACCGCCATGCGGTTATCCATAACCAGAGCAACGGTTCTACCTATACGCCGCTGGCGCACGTGCATAACAGCCAGGGCATTTTCAAAGTCTGGGATTCCGTGCTGTCTGAAGAAGCGGTGCTGGCCTTTGAATACGGTTACGCCACGGCAGAACCACGCACGCTGACCATTTGGGAAGCCCAGTTTGGCGACTTCGCTAACGGTGCTCAGGTTGTGATTGACCAGTTCATCAGCTCCGGCGAACAGAAATGGGGCCGTATGTGTGGCCTGGTGATGCTGCTGCCGCACGGCTATGAAGGTCAGGGCCCAGAGCACTCCTCCGCGCGTCTGGAGCGCTACCTTCAGCTGTGCGCCGAGCAGAACATGCAGGTTTGCGTCCCGTCTACGCCGGCTCAGGTTTATCACATGCTGCGTCGTCAGGCGCTGCGCGGGATGCGCCGTCCGCTGGTCGTGATGTCACCGAAATCTCTGCTGCGCCATCCGCTGGCGGTTTCCAGCCTCGACGAACTGGCCAACGGCACTTTCCTGCCGGCAATTGGTGAGATTGACGAACTGGATCCTAAAGGCGTGAAGCGTGTAGTACTGTGTTCCGGTAAGGTTTACTACGACCTGCTTGAGCAGCGTCGCAAGAACGACCAGAAGGATGTGGCGATTGTGCGTATCGAGCAGCTCTATCCGTTCCCGCATCAGGCGGTACAGGAAGCGCTGAAGCCGTTCGCTCACGTGCATGATTTTGTCTGGTGCCAGGAAGAGCCGCTGAACCAGGGCGCCTGGTACTGCAGCCAACACCACCTCCGCGAAGTGATTCCGTTTGGGTCAGCCCTGCGTTATGCAGGTCGCCCGGCCTCCGCCTCTCCGGCGGTAGGGTATATGTCCGTTCACCAGAAGCAGCAGCAAGATCTGGTTAATGACGCGCTGAACGTCGAATAAATTAAAGGATAAATAATGAGTAGCGTAGATATTCTAGTTCCTGACCTGCCTGAGTCCGTAGCCGACGCGACAGTGGCAACCTGGCATAAAAAACCGGGCGACAGCGTCAAACGTGACGAAGTGCTGGTTGAAATCGAAACTGACAAAGTGGTGCTGGAAGTCCCTGCTTCAGCGGACGGCATTCTGGATGCGGTACTGGAAGACGAAGGCACGACCGTGACTTCTCGTCAGATTCTGGGTCGCCTGCGTGAAGGCAACAGCGGCGGGAAAGAAACCTCCGTTAAGTCTGACAGCAAAGAGTCCACCCCGGCTCAGCGCCAGCAGGCTTCTCTGGAAGAGCAGAATAACGATGCCCTCAGCCCGGCTATCCGCCGTCTGATTGCAGAAAATGACCTCGACGCCAGCGCTATCAAAGGCAGCGGCGTAGGTGGCCGTATCACTCGTGAAGACGTTGAAAAACACCTGAGCGAAGCGAAAGCAAAACAGCCTGCACAGGCGAAAGCCGCAGAAGCATCTCAGGCGCCAGTTGCTCCACTGGCTGGCCGCAGCGAAAAACGCGTGCCGATGACCCGTCTGCGTAAGCGCGTGGCCGAGCGTCTGCTGGAAGCGAAAAACTCCACCGCCATGCTCACAACCTTCAACGAAGTGAACATGAAGCCAATCATGGAACTGCGTAAGCAGTACGGTGAAGCGTTTGAAAAACGTCACGGCGTGCGTCTGGGCTTCATGTCCTTCTACATTAAAGCGGTTGTTGAAGCGCTGAAACGCTATCCGGAAGTGAATGCTTCTATCGACGGCGAAGACGTGGTTTACCATAACTACTTCGACGTCAGCATCGCGGTTTCTACCCCGCGTGGCCTGGTAACGCCAGTGCTGAAAGATGTTGATACCCTGGGGATGGCCGACATCGAAAAACGCATCAAAGAGCTGGCGGTGAAAGGCCGTGACGGCAAGCTGACCGTGGAAGAGCTGACCGGCGGTAACTTCACCATCACCAACGGTGGCGTCTTCGGTTCTCTGATGTCTACGCCAATCATCAACCCACCGCAGAGCGCGATCTTGGGCATGCACGCCATCAAAGACCGCCCAATGGCGGTTGACGGTAAAGTTGAGATCCTGCCGATGATGTATCTGGCGCTCTCTTACGATCACCGTCTGATCGATGGCCGCGAGTCCGTGGGTTACCTGGTAGCGATTAAAGAGCTGCTGGAAGATCCAACTCGTCTGCTGCTGGACGTGTAGTCAAACAAGACTCTGGCGGGTGCTATGACACCCGCCCCTACAACCAAATCTAACCTTACCCCGAGCATTAATGCTCTTTATCTGGATGGATAGAACTCATGAACTTACACGAATATCAGGCGAAACAGTTGTTTGCTCGGTATGGTTTGCCGGCACCCGTCGGTTACGCCTGCACCACACCGCGTGAAGCGGAAGAAGCCGCCTCTAAAATTGGCGCGGGTCCTTGGGTGGTGAAATGTCAGGTTCATGCCGGTGGCCGCGGTAAAGCGGGCGGTGTGAAAGTGGTTAACAGCAAAGAAGACATTCGTGCTTTTGCTGAGCACTGGCTGGGCAAACGTCTGGTGACCTACCAGACGGACGCCAACGGCCAGCCTGTACACCAGATTCTGGTTGAAGCTGCAACCGACATCGACAAAGAGCTGTACCTGGGCGCGGTTGTTGACCGTAGCTCTCGCCGCGTAGTCTTCATGGCTTCCACCGAAGGCGGCGTGGAAATCGAAAAAGTGGCGGAAGAAACCCCACACCTGATCCACAAAGTTGCGCTGGATCCGCTGGCGGGCCCAATGCCTTATCAGGGTCGTGAGCTGGCGTTCAAACTGGGTCTGGAAGGTAAACAGGTTCAGCAGTTCACCAAGATCTTTATGGGTCTGGCGACTATTTTCCTTGAGCGCGACCTGGCGCTGATCGAAATCAACCCGCTGGTGATCACTAAGCAGGGCGATCTGATCTGCCTCGACGGCAAACTGGGTGCCGACGGTAACGCGCTGTTCCGTCAGCCGGACCTGCGTGAAATGCGCGATCAGTCTCAGGAAGACCCGCGTGAAGCTCAGGCTGCACAGTGGGAGCTGAACTACGTGGCGCTGGACGGCAACATCGGCTGCATGGTTAACGGTGCGGGCCTGGCAATGGGCACCATGGACATCGTTAAGCTGCACGGCGGCGAGCCGGCTAACTTCCTGGACGTTGGCGGCGGCGCGACCAAAGAGCGTGTAACTGAAGCGTTCAAAATCATCCTGTCAGACGACAAAGTAAAAGCCGTTCTGGTGAACATCTTCGGTGGTATCGTACGCTGCGACCTGATTGCTGACGGCATTATCGGCGCGGTAGCTGAAGTGGGCGTTAACGTGCCGGTGGTAGTGCGTCTGGAAGGTAACAACGCCGAACTGGGCGCGAAGAAACTGGCGGATAGCGGCCTGAACATCATTGCAGCGAAAAGTCTGACGGACGCAGCACAGCAGGTTGTTGCTGCCGTGGAGGGGAAATAATGTCCATTTTGATCGATAAAAACACCAAGGTAATTTGCCAGGGCTTTACCGGCAGCCAGGGGACTTTCCACTCCGAACAGGCGATTGCCTACGGGACGCAAATGGTTGGCGGAGTGACGCCAGGCAAAGGCGGTACTGAACATCTGGGTCTGCCGGTATTCAATACCGTGCGTGAAGCCGTTGAAGCTACCGGCGCGACTGCTTCCGTTATTTACGTTCCAGCCCCGTTCTGCAAAGACTCCATCCTGGAAGCGATTGACGCGGGCATCAAGCTGATTATCACCATCACCGAAGGCATCCCTACGCTGGATATGCTGACCGTGAAAGTGGCACTGGATGAAGCTGGCGTGCGTATGATCGGGCCAAACTGCCCGGGCGTTATCACCCCAGGCGAATGCAAAATCGGCATCATGCCGGGGCACATTCACCTGCCGGGCAAAGTAGGCATCGTTTCCCGTTCCGGGACGCTGACCTATGAAGCCGTTAAGCAGACCACCGACATCGGCCTCGGCCAGTCAACCTGCGTTGGTATCGGCGGTGACCCGATTCCTGGCTCCAACTTCATTGATATCCTGAAGATGTTCCAGGCAGACCCGAAAACCGAAGCCATTGTGATGATCGGTGAAATCGGCGGGAGCGCAGAAGAAGAAGCGGCTGCCTATATTAAAGAGCACGTGACCAAACCTGTTGTGGGCTACATTGCCGGCGTTACCGCGCCTAAAGGCAAGCGTATGGGCCACGCGGGCGCCATCATTGCGGGCGGGAAGGGAACTGCGGATGAGAAATTCGCTGCTCTGGAAGCCGCTGGCGTGAAAACCGTTCGCAGCCTCGCCGACATTGGCGATGCGCTGAAAGCTATTCTGCCGCAGTAAGCAGATGCCCCCGCGTAAGCGGGGGAAACAGTAATAATAAGTGTTCGACATGGTTGGCCACCCTGGGTGGCCTTTTTTTATGTTTCTGCCTTGATAACCCAGCTTCATCTTGCGCTGCATCGCGCATTCCCTCGCCTTTATTCTTTTCCTGAATAATTTCTCATCGCGATATTTTCACTCTGTAACCTTATAAAAAATAATGATTTGTTAATTTAATTTATATCAAAAGTGAATTATTTGTGAATATTAAAAAGAGGGTGCCGAAATCACAACAAAAGATAGCGGATAAATAGTGTAAAGATGACCCGGTGGGCAAAGGGTAAATTTAAGGTTCAGGTTTAAATATCCGCCTTATGTTGAGAATAAGCGCCACGAAATTAACCTAAAGCGAAGTGCCAAAACATATCGTTAACAACAAATTCACGATTAATTCTCTATTGAAAAATAATTAACATTACCAATGTAAATTGTTTTGGATCAAGGTTTAAAGCTGGCTTTGCAGGGTATAAAGGGGCAAAATTGCTGCAGATCAAACTGGCCGAATAACGGTGTTTTAGCTATAAATTGATCGCCGTCGTAAAACGTAAAAAACATTAAGCAAAGACCTGTTTATTGTAAGGGAATTGCAGGGTAATATAATTACGGGTTATTTTTGATTTAATTAACGTGTTTGTAACCTTTCACCTTTTGATTTCACATTTGAATAAAGTGGGCGAGAAAAAGGGGGACTGGAAGCGAATGTATTTGTATTAGGGCATGCTTGTGGGAAACCTCCCGGTGAACCACAGTCGAAGTCTTCATGCGAAGAGCAAGGAGTCAAGATGTTTGATATTGTCGAACTGTCGCGCTTACAGTTTGCCTTGACCGCGATGTACCACTTCCTGTTTGTGCCGCTGACGCTAGGTATGGCGTTCTTGCTGGCCATCATGGAAACGGTCTATGTGCTGTCAGGTAAGCAGATTTATAAAGATATGACCAAATTCTGGGGCAAGTTGTTTGCAATCAACTTTGCGCTGGGGGTGGCAACCGGTTTGACCATGGAGTTCCAGTTCGGGACTAACTGGTCTTACTATTCTCACTATGTAGGGGATATCTTCGGTGCGCCGCTGGCGATCGAAGGCCTGATGGCATTCTTCCTCGAATCTACCTTTGTTGGTCTGTTCTTCTTTGGCTGGGATCGCCTCGGCAAAGTTCAGCATATGGCCGTTACCTGGCTGGTAGCATTGGGCTCCAACCTCTCCGCGCTGTGGATTCTGGTCGCTAACGGCTGGATGCAAAACCCTATCGCTTCCGACTTCAACTTCGAAACCATGCGTATGGAAATGGTCAGCTTTGCCGAGCTGGTCCTGAACCCGGTTGCGCAGGTTAAATTCGTTCACACCGTAGCGTCCGGCTATGTCTGTGGCGCGATGTTCGTGCTCGGTATCAGCTCCTACTATCTGCTGAAAGGCCGCGACGTCGCTTTTGCCAAGCGTTCCTTCGCAATTGCCGCGAGCTTCGGTATGGCGGCTATTCTCTCTGTTATCGTGCTGGGCGATGAGTCTGGCTACGAAATGGGTGACGTGCAGAAAACCAAACTGGCCGCGATTGAAGCCGAATGGGAAACTCAGCCAGCGCCGGCGGCGTTTACCCTGTTTGGTATTCCTGACCAGGATAAGCAAGAAAACCGTTTCGCCATTCAAATTCCTTACGCGCTGGGCATCATTGCAACCCGTTCGGTCGACAAGCCGGTAACCGGCCTGAAAGAGCTGATGGTGCAGCACGAAGAGCGTATCCGTAACGGGATGAAGGCTTACAGCCTGCTTGAGCAACTGCGCAGTGGTTCAACCGATCAAAGCGTGCGTGATAACTTCAACCACGTGAAAAAAGACCTTGGCTATGGTCTGTTGCTGAAGCGCTATACGGAAAACGTTACCGACGCGACCGAAGAGCAGATTCAGAAAGCAACCAAAGATTCCATTCCTCGCGTAGCACCGCTTTACTTCGCGTTCCGTATCATGGTGGCCTGCGGCTTCCTGATGCTGTTCATCATTGCTGTGTCCTTCTGGACCGTGACCCGTAACGCTATTGGCTCGAAAAAATGGCTGCTGCGCGCCGCGCTGTACGGTATTCCACTGCCGTGGATTGCTATCGAATCCGGTTGGTTCGTTGCGGAATATGGGCGTCAGCCTTGGGCGGTAGGTGAAGTTCTGCCAACGGCCGTTGCAAACTCGTCATTGAGCGTGGGCGACCTGCTGTTCTCCATGATACTGATTTGCGGCCTCTACACGCTGTTTATGGTGGCGGAACTGTTCCTGATGTTCAAATTTGCTCGCCTTGGGCCGAGCAGTCTGAAAACAGGGCGCTATCACTTTGAGCAGTCCAACGTGGCTTCTCAGCCGGCACGCTAAGACAGGAGTCGTCAAATGATCGATTATGAAGTATTGCGTTTTATCTGGTGGCTGCTGGTCGGCGTTCTGCTGATTGGCTTCGCCGTCACCGACGGCTTCGATATGGGCGTGGGCATGCTGTCACGCGTGATTGGCCGCACCGACGTTGAGCGCCGCATTATGGTTAACTCCATTGCGCCGCACTGGGACGGAAACCAGGTTTGGCTGATTACCGCAGGTGGCGCGCTGTTTGCTGCCTGGCCAATGGTTTACGCTGCTGCCTTCTCCGGCTTCTATGTGGCGATGATTCTGGTGCTGGCTTCTTTGTTCTTCCGTCCGGTCGGGTTCGACTACCGCTCGAAGATTGAAGATACCCGCTGGCGCAACATGTGGGACTGGGGCATTTTCATCGGCAGCTTCGTACCGCCGCTGGTGATTGGCGTGGCGTTCGGCAACCTGCTGCAGGGCGTACCTTTCCACGTTGATGAGTACCTGCGTCTTTACTACACCGGAAACTTCTTCCAGCTGCTGAATCCGTTTGGCCTGTTGGCGGGTGTTGTTAGCGTGTCGATGATTGTGGCACAGGGCGCAACCTACCTGCAGATGCGTACCGTGGGCGAGTTACATCTGCGAGCTAAAGCCGCTGCCCAGATTGCGGCACTGGTGATGATGGTTTGCTTTGCACTGGCAGGCGTTTGGGTGGTTTACGGCATTGATGGATACGTTGTGACCTCTGCATTGGATCATCACGCTGCCTCTAACCCGCTGACTAAAGAAGTGGCACGTCAGGCAGGAGCCTGGTTGGTGAACTTCAACAATATGCCAGGCCTGTGGGCAATCCCTGCGCTGGGCGTTGTGCTGCCGTTGCTGACCATCCTCATGTCTCGTCTGGAGAAAGGCGCCCTGGCGTTTATCTTCTCCTCGCTGACGCTGGCCTGTGTGATCCTGACTGCCGGTATCGCGATGTTCCCATTCGTGATGCCTTCCAGCACCATGATGAACGCTAGCCTGACCATGTGGGATGCGACGTCCAGCCAGCTGACGCTGAATGTGATGACCTATGTTGCTATTGTGTTCGTGCCAATCATTCTTCTCTACACCACCTGGTGTTACTGGAAAATGTTCGGTCGTATCACGAAAGAGCACATCGAAAGCAACTCCACCTCTCTGTACTAATAAGGAGCTGATTATGTGGTATTTTGCATGGATTCTGGGCACGCTTCTCGCGTGTGCATTCGGGATTATTACCGCGCTGGCTCTCGAGCACGTTGAGGCGAGCAAAGCCGGAAAAGAAGAGCACTGATGGAATACGTTATCGCGAAACTGTACGCGGTAATGGACAAGAGCCCCTTGCGGGCTCTTTCCTTAGTGATGGCGCTGGTGCTGGCTGGGTGTATTTTTTGGGACCCGTCTCGTTTTGCCGCCAAAACGAGTGAGCTGGAGATTTGGCATGGCTTCCTGCTGATGTGGGGCGTTTGTGCCGGGATCATTCATGGAGTGGGTTTCCGCCCAACCAAAGTGCTCTGGCAGGGCATTTTCTGCCCGTTGATTGCCGATTTAGTGCTCATCGCTGGACTGCTGTTTTTCTTCTTCTGAATGCCGTCGCGCATTCCCCTGCACGATGCAGAAATTATGGGCTTTAACAAGCCCATAAAAATTTACTTAACGTTTAAAACAATCCATTCCAAACCCTCATTCTCTTGCGTATAGTAAGCAGCGTTTAATTGCATTACCGGGATGTAAAGTGAGTACAACGCTGTTTCGATGGCCGGTTCGTGTTTACTACGAAGACACTGACGCCGGTGGTATGGTTTACCATGCCAGTTATGTTGCTTTTTATGAAAGAGCACGCACAGAGATGCTGCGCCAGCACAACTTTAACCAGCATTCCCTGTTGGCGGAGCGTGTCGCCTTTGTCGTACGCAGGATGACGGTTGATTATCTTGCGCCTGCCCGACTCGACGATTTACTCGAAATCCAAAGTGAAATTACATCGATGCGCGGCACTTCTATGGTGTTTACGCAGCGAATAGTCAACGCTGAAAATCAGTTACTGAACCAAGCTGAAGTGCTGATTGTTTGTGTTGATCCACACCTTATGAAGCCTCGTGCGCTTCCCAAGTCTATTGTCGCGGAGTTCAAGCAGTGACTGACATGAATATCCTTGATTTGTTCCTGAAGGCTAGCCTTTTGGTCAAATTTATCATGTTGATTTTGATTGGTTTTTCCATCGCATCATGGGCAATCATCATTCAGCGAACGCGTATCCTTAATGCCGCCAGCCGTGAAGCTGAGGCGTTTGAAGACAAGTTCTGGTCCGGGATCGAACTGTCTCGCCTGTATCAGGAAAGCCAGGGCCGTCGCGAAAACCTGAGCGGTTCCGAGCAGATCTTCTACTCTGGCTTCAAAGAGTTCGCGCGTTTGCATCGCGCCAATACCCATGCGCCAGAAGCCGTGGTTGAGGGGGCATCTCGTGCGATGCGCATCTCAATGAGTCGCGAGCTGGAAACGCTGGAAACCCATATTCCTTTCCTTGGCACCGTTGGTTCCATCAGTCCGTATATCGGCCTGTTTGGTACGGTGTGGGGGATCATGCATGCGTTTATCGCCCTGGGTGCGGTGAAGCAGGCGACATTGCAGATGGTTGCGCCCGGTATTGCTGAAGCGCTGATCGCAACCGCGATTGGTCTGTTTGCTGCTATCCCGGCCGTTATGGCGTACAACCGCCTTAACCAACGCGTGAACAAACTGGAATTGAATTACGACAACTTCATGGAAGAGTTCACGGCTATCCTGCACCGTCAGGCTTTTACCAGCAGCGAAAAGCAGTAACAAGGGGTAAGTCATGGCCAGACGCGGACGTGGTCGTCGTGAGCTGAAGTCAGAAATTAACATCGTTCCTTTGCTGGACGTGCTGCTGGTGCTGCTGCTGATCTTTATGGCAACGGCGCCGATCATCACCCAGAGCGTCGAAGTGGATCTGCCGGATGCGACAGACTCACAGACCGTTAGCAGCAACGATGAACCGCCGGTCATTATTGAAGTGTCCGGGGTAGGGCAGTACAGCGTAGTGGTTGAGAAAGATCGCATGGATCAGCTGCCGTCAGAGCAGGTTGTTGCCGAAGCGCAGCGCCGTCTGCAGGCGAATCCAAAAACGGTCTTTTTGATCGGCGGCGCAAAAGATGTTCCGTATGACGAGATCATCAAGGCGCTGAATCTGTTGCATCAGGCGGGCGTGAAGTCCGTTGGTTTGATGACGCAGCCAATCTGATCCATCTCGCTTAAAACGTTTGGGAACCGATAGTGTCAAAGGCAACCGAAGAGAACGCTAAATTAAAACGGGCGATCATCGTTTCAGTGGTGCTGCATATCATTTTGATTGGCATCCTGATCTGGAGCTCGTTTGATGAGCACATTGATGCATCCGCTGGTGGTGGCGGTGGTTCTTCTATTGACGCGGTGATGGTTGACCCGGGTGCGGTAGTGGAAAACTACAATCGCCAACAGCAGCAGCAGGCAAGCAGCAAACGCGCTGCTGAACAGCGTGAAAAACAGGCGCAGCAGCAGGCAGAAGAACTTCAGCAAAAACAGGCGGCAGAGCAACAGCGCCTGAAAGAGGTGGAGAAAGAGCGTTTAGCTGCCCAGGAGCAGGCAAAAGCACAGGCCGAACAGCAGAAGCAGGCTGAAGCGGCCGCGAAGCAGGCTCAGGAGCAACAGAAACAGGCCGAAGCTGCTGCTGCAGCGGCGAAGGCAAAAGCGGACGCGCAGGCGAAGGCTCAGGCTGACGCTCAGGCAAAAGCTCAGGCTGATGCCCAGGCTAAAGCAGCAGAAGAGGCCGCGAAGAAAGCGGCTGCGGATGCTCAGAAGAAAGCCACTGAAGAAGCGGCTAAGAAAGCGGCTGACGCCGAGAAAAAAGCCGCTGCTGATGCTGCCGCAGCAGCGAAAAAAGCTCAGCAGGATGCTGAGAAAAAAGCTGCAGATGCTGCCGCGAAGAAAGCCGCTCAGGAAGCGGAGAAGAAAGCCGCCGCTGAAGCTGCCAAGCAGGCAGCTGCAGAAAAAGCTGAAGCTGCGAAACAGGCTGCTGCCGATAAAGCAGCGGCTGAAAAGGCTGCCGAGAAGGCCGCCGCTGACAAAGCTGCTGCCGCGAAAGCCGCAGCAGATAAGAAAGCGGCCGCTGACGCGAAGAAGAAGGCCGCCGCTGAGAAAGCCGCTTCTGACAAAGCCGCAGCGCAGGGCGTTGACGACTTATTCGGTGATTTAAGCTCAGGTAAGAATGCACCGAAAACAGGCGGTGGGGCGAAAGGTAATGCCGCAGCCGCCGCTGGAAAAGGGAATAATAAAAACAACGGCGCAAGCGGTGCCGAGATCAACGGTTACGCAGGTCAGATAAAGGCAGCGATCGAGAGTAAGTTCTATAACGATCCTTCGTTTGCCGGTAAGACCTGTTCACTGCGGATCAAACTGGCACCGGATGGCCTTCTGCTTGATATCAAGCCAGAAGGTGGCGATGCGGCGCTTTGCCAGGCTGCCATTGCGGCAGCGCGTCTGGCGAAGATTCCTAAGCCGCCAAGCGAAGCTGTTTATGAAGTCTTCAAGAACGCACCGATCGACTTTAAGCCTTAACGCGGTTTTCCCCGCCATGACGGGGAAAGCACACTAAGCTGAGTTACAGGGTTTTGGTAGTTTTGTGTATTTGGGTTTGTTAACATTCTGCTAAATTATCGTGGGCTTTCCGCCCGGATAAGGGAGATATGATGAAGCAGGCATTTCGTGTAGCGTTAAGTTTCTTAATGCTGTGGGCAGCGGTGCTGCACGCAGAAGTTCGTATCGAGATCACCCAGGGTGTCGACTCTGCTCGTCCGATTGGTGTGGTTCCGTTTACCTGGGCAGGCCCTGGCGCCGCGCCTGAAGATATTGGTGGCATTGTTTCTGCCGACTTGCGTAACAGCGGTAAATTCAACCCACTCGACAGATCTCGCCTGCCTCAGCAGCCGGGTTCTGCTCAGGAAGTTCAGCCTGCGGCCTGGACAGCGCTGGGCATTGACGCCGTTGTCGTCGGTCAGGTTACGCCTAACGGTGACGGCAGTTACACCGTTGCTTACCAGCTGGTAGACACCTCTGGTGCGCCGGGCACGGTGCTGGCTCAGAACTCCTACAAAGTGAACAAGCAGTGGCTGCGTTATGCAGGCCACACCGCCAGCGACGAAGTGTTTGAGAAGCTGACCGGGATTAAGGGCGCATTCCGTACCCGCATTGCTTACGTTGTACAGACCAATGGCGGGCAGTTCCCGTATGAGCTGCGTGTTTCTGATTACGATGGCTACAACCAGTTTGTGGTTCACCGTTCTCCGCAGCCGCTTATGTCTCCAGCCTGGTCTCCGGACGGCAGCAAACTGGCTTACGTGACCTTCGAAAGCGGCCGTTCTGCGCTGGTTGTGCAGACGCTGGCTAACGGCGCAGTGCGTCAGATTGCCTCATTCCCGCAGCACAACGGTGCACCGGCATTCTCTCCGGATGGTTCTAAGCTGGCGTTCGCGCTGTCTAAAACCGGCAGCCTGCAGCTTTACGTGATGGACTTGGGCTCTGGCCAGATTCGTCAGGTGACTGAGGGTCGCAGCAACAACACCGAACCAACCTGGTTCCCGGACAACCAAACTCTGGCCTATACCTCTGACCAGGCGGGGCGTCCACAGATTTATAAAGTCAGTATTAATGGCGGTGCTCCGCAGCGTCTGTCCTGGGAAGGTTCTCAGAACCAGGATGCCGATGTCAGTGCCGACGGTAAAATTATGGTAATGGTCAGCTCCGCTAGCGGTCAGCAGCACATTGCCAAACAGGATCTGGTAGCGGGTGGCGTAACAACTTTATCGTCAACGTTCCTGGATGAAACGCCAAGTCTGGCACCTAACGGCACTATGGTAATCTACAGCTCTTCTCAGGGGATGGGATCCGTGCTGAATTTGGTTTCAACAGATGGGCGTTTCAAAGCGCGTCTTCCGGCAACTGATGGACAGGTCAAATTCCCTGCCTGGTCGCCGTATCTGTGATAACAATATTGATTATTAAAGGATCAAAGAAATGCAACTGAACAAAGTGCTGAAAGGGCTGATGATTGCTCTGCCGGTTATGGCTATCGCGGCGTGTTCTTCTAACAAGAGCGCCAACAATGGTCAGAGCGGTGAAGGTATGCTGGGTGCCGGCACTGGTATGGACGCTAACGGCCACGGCAACATGTCTTCTGAAGAGCAGGCTCGTCTGCAGATGCAACAGCTGCAGCAGAACAACATCGTTTATTTCGGTCTGGACAAATACGATGTTAGCTCTGAATTCGCTGCAATGCTGGATGCGCACGCTAACTTCCTGCGTAGCAACCCGTCTTACAAAGTGACCGTAGAAGGTCATGCGGATGAGCGCGGTACCCCAGAGTACAACATCGCACTGGGCGAACGTCGTGCTAACGCTGTTAAAATGTACCTGCAAGGTAAAGGCGTTTCTGCAGACCAGATCTCCATCGTTTCTTACGGTAAAGAAAAACCTGCAGTACTGGGTCATGACGAAGCGGCTTACGCTAAAAACCGTCGTGCCGTACTGGTTTACTAAGAGAATCGCATGAGCAGTAACTTCAGACATCACTTGTTGAGTCTGTCGTTACTGGTTGGCATAGCGGCCCCCTGGGCCGCTACTGCTCAGGCGCCAATCAGTAGTGTCGGATCAGGCTCGGTCGAAGACCGCGTCACTCAACTCGAGCGTATTTCTAACGCTCACAGTCAACTTTTGACCCAACTCCAGCAACAACTCTCCGATAACCAGAATGACATTGATTCCCTGCGCGGTCAGATTCAGGAAAATCAGTATCAGCTGAATCAGGTTGTGGAACGTCAAAAGCAAATTTTGCTGCAGATGGATAGCCTTAGCGGCGCGGCTGCGGGAGCAGGGCAACAACCTGCTGCCGGAGCTACCCAGACTGCCACGCCGGATGCTGGGGCCTCTAACACGGCTCCTGCTGCCCCGGTGCAAGGCGGTGACGCTAATAGCGATTACAACGCTGCTATCGCGCTGGTGCAGGATAAATCGCGTCAGGACGATGCTATCAACGCGTTTCAGTCCTTTGTGAAGAAGTATCCGGATTCAACTTATCTACCTAACGCCAACTACTGGCTTGGTCAGTTGAATTACAACAAAGGCAAAAAGGATGATGCGGCGTTTTATTTTGCCTCTGTGGTGAAAAACTACCCAAAATCTCCTAAAGCACCGGACGCCATGTTTAAGGTTGGCGTGATCATGCAGGACAAAGGCGACACTGCAAAAGCGAAAGCCGTCTACCAGCAGGTCGTTAAACAGTATCCCAATACTGACGGTGCAAAGCAGGCTCAAAAACGTCTGAATGCGCAATAATGCGTGCGGCCTGACCAGATATCGTCGTTTTTCTGGTCTTGCCGTGCGAAACATAATCAGTTGAGCGATCTGCGTCAAAATTATTGTTGCGTCAAAATCTTAAATCAGTAATATATGCCGCCGTTGCCAAGGGATACGAAACAAACCCAAAGTGACGCAAAAGTGGGTCGTTAGCTCAGTTGGTAGAGCAGTTGACTTTTAATCAATTGGTCGCAGGTTCGAATCCTGCACGACCCACCACTTTAAAGTAAAAGCAGTAAAGAAGTTTGCATAAGCCGCACAGCGGGTCGTTAGCTCAGTTGGTAGAGCAGTTGACTTTTAATCAATTGGTCGCAGGTTCGAATCCTGCACGACCCACCAGCTTAAAGTAGAAAGATGTAGTCAGGCGTGAAGGGTTCGAACCTGCAGCAGGTTCTAATCTAGCGAAGCAAAACTTCAAAGCAGTAACCGCATACAGCGGGTCGTTAGCTCAGTTGGTAGAGCAGTTGACTTTTAATCAATTGGTCGCAGGTTCGAATCCTGCACGACCCACCAATGTAGAAAGGCGCCCTAAAGGCGCCTTTTTGCTATTTGCGATTCGTGTGGGTTCGAACCTGCTGCAGGTTCGACAAAATTGTCGGGAACAATTTTGCATCGCCGCTTGCGGTGACCCGAAGGGTGAGTCTCAGGATGAGACGAGTGTATCCTGCATAATTTTCCCACCAATGTAGAAAGGCGCCCTAAAGGCGCCTTTTTGCTATCTGCAATTTGAAAATCCCCGCTTTTTATCCTGCCCTGCATCCTACGTTTCTTTTTCTTACGGCCCATCAGGCAATAACTCACGACATCTCGACTAAATTTCGCTATCTTGTTTAGCATATAAAACATTGAGTGCAGGTAATAGCGTAAATCACGCTTGATACGGCCTGTTGTGTTAAGTCAGTAAAACGAGATTGCATGATGAGCGTAATGTTTGACCCGGAAACCGCGATTTATCCTTTCCCGCCTAAACCCACCCCCCTGAGCGGGGATGAAAAACAGTTCTATCGTGAAAAAATTAAGCGCCTGCTTAAAGAGCGGGATGCGGTGATGGTGGCACATTACTACACCGACCCGGAAATTCAGTCGCTTGCGGAAGAGACCGGCGGATGTATTTCCGACTCGCTTGAGATGGCTCGCTTCGGCGCTAACCACCCGGCATCAACGCTACTGGTGGCCGGCGTTCGTTTTATGGGGGAAACGGCGAAAATCCTCAGCCCTGAGAAAACAATTTTGATGCCAACCCTCAATGCAGAATGTTCATTAGATCTCGGCTGCCCGATTGAGGCGTTTAACGCTTTTTGCGACCAGCACCCGGATCGGACGGTGGTCGTCTATGCTAATACCTCTGCCGCGGTAAAAGCCCGTGCGGACTGGGTCGTGACATCCAGTATTGCGGTAGAGTTGATTGAACATCTGGACAGCCAGGGGGAGAAAATCATCTGGGCGCCGGATCGCCACCTTGGCAGTTATGTTCAAAAGCAAACGGGTGCCGATGTGCTGTGCTGGCAAGGAGCCTGCATTGTGCATGATGAATTTAAAACTCAGGCTCTGGCGCGGATGAAGGCGCTATACCCTAATGCAGCGGTGCTGGTCCATCCAGAATCACCGCAGGCGGTGGTTGATATGGCCGATGCCGTGGGCTCGACCAGTCAGCTAATTAATGCCGCCAAAACGCTGCCTCATCAGCAGCTTATTGTGGCTACTGACCGTGGGATATTTTATAAAATGCAGCAGGCGTGCCCGGACAAAGAGTTACTGGAGGCGCCAACTGCAGGGGAAGGAGCAACCTGCCGTAGCTGTGCACATTGCCCGTGGATGGCAATGAATGGGCTCAAAGCGATTGCAGAGGGGCTGGAGCAGGGTGGCGCTGCGCACACTATAGAAGTAGACGCTGCGCTGCGTGAAGGGGCTCTCGTTCCGCTTAATCGCATGCTCAACTTCGCGGCAGAGTTACGTCGGACGGTAAAAGGTAACGCGTAAGAGAATTACGCTCTGGGGAGTTCATGGATTTTTTTAGTACGCAGAACATACTTGTCCACATTCCCATTGGGGCGGGTGGGTATGACTTATCATGGATTGAGGCCGTGGGGACGCTGGCGGGTTTGCTTTGCCTAAGGCTATTGCCTGGCTGGTGATTATCATCGCCTCGATTGGGCTAATGACGATGTTTATCGACCCGGTCTTTGCTTTCCTCACCCGGATTGCCGTGACGGTGATGCAAAGCCTGGGGATGAACGTTACCCTGCCAGAACTCCAGCCAGATGCTTACCCGTTCTGGGACTCGTGCATGATGGTTCTGTCGATTGTGGCCATGATTCTCATGACCCGTAAATACGTGGAAAACTGGCTGCTGTGGACAATCATCAATGTGATAAGCGTTGTTATCTTTGCGCTGCAGGGCGTTTACGCGATGTCGCTGGAATATCTCATCCTGACTTTCATTGCGCTAAACGGTAGCCGGATGTGGATTAAAAGCGCGCGGCAGTCGGGCTCGCGCGCCTTCTCCTGATCAATGATGATGATGAGCATGGCCGGCAGGATGGTCATGCTCGTTCAGGTCGCAGTTTGGCCCGTGGCAAACCTGATACTCCATCTGTACCGTGGCATGTTCTATCTGGTACTCGTGCGCCAGGAAGTGATGTATACGCTCCAACAGGGCATCATGATCGTGCGGCGGTACGACCTGAACATGCAGCGTCATCAATGGCTTCTCTCCAACCAGCCAGATATGTACGTGATGGACGTTACGCACTTCCGGTATCGAACGTGACAGATTGCGTTTCAGAGCGGCAATATCAATGGCGCTCGGCGCACCTTCCAGCAGTTCATTTACGCTCTCTTTCAGCAGGCTCCAGGCGCTGCGCAATACCAGGCAGGAAACCAGCACCGAGAGGATCGGGTCAATCGGCGTCCAGCCCGTCCAGAGAATCACCACCGCCGCCACAATGGCCCCCACTGAACCCAGCAAATCGCCAAGAACATGGAGTGCTGCAGCGCGAACGTTGAGATTTTTCTCGCCGCTGCCGCTGTGCAGGATCCAGAAAGAGACCAGGTTCGCCAGTAGCCCGGCGATGGCGATAGTCAGCATCGCCCAGCCCGCAATCGGTTGGGGGTTCGAGAAGCGCTGAATCGCTTCCCAGACGATTAGGATTGTGATCACTACCAGTGCGATAGCGTTAACAAAAGCGGCGAGCGTCGTGAGGCGCAGCAGGCCAAAAGTGTGCCGGGCGTTGGGGGGGCGACGGGCAAAATGCACGGCCAGCAGGGCAAACAGCAGGGCGGCTGCATCGGTTAGCATATGGCCTGCGTCGGCCAGCAGGGCCAGTGAGCCGGAAAGCAGGCCGCCGATGACTTCGGCAACCATAAAAATTGCCGTGATGAGGAAAGCAAACAACAGGCGTTTTGCGTTATTGTCGGAAGGTGTGTGTTGGTGTGAATGCGCCATAATCTCTCACAAATATCAGTCACGTTGAGCTAATTATAACCGCTTCCTGACGTCAACTTGTTGAAAGATGCCGATAAAAAAAGAGAGCCGTCTGGCTCTCTTCCAACTATTTTTTGTGAGGGAATTACTGCGAAGTTCCGTCGACTTTTTTGTTCACGTCTTGCCCGCTTCCGGTCTCAACTTTTTTGTTGATGTCAGGGCAACGTCCATCTTTGCACATGCTGTTTTTGTGCACTTCGCTTTTGCTCATTTTATGGTGAGAACCGTTGATTTTGTCATTGCTGACGCCGTTTGGAGCAACTTTTTGATGTGCGTCAGGCGCGACCTGGCCCGCTTCGGCGCTGGCGTTTGCCTGCCCGTTGTTTGCGCCCGACGTTGAGTCTGCGGCATAGACGATTCCGCTACCCAGGGTCAGCGTGGCGGTTAATAGCAGTGTGGTTAATTTTTTCATGTTGTGCTCCTGTTCTGGTCGTTATTGCTGGATAACTTCGTCCAACAGTGCAGTGCAATATGCTGAAAAACTTTGCAGGGCAGGGGGCTGCACCGGGGTTTAATTTTCAAAATAGTTTTCCATATTGAAAATTTAATACTTTTCAGCGTTAACAGTTGAGAAGTGTAGTTAACAGGCGCGTGTTCACCACATTTTCACTGTTTTTTTCGAGTTTTCAGGATTAATCTGTGAGAAGTGTAAAAGCCCGTTTACACTTGTGGTTATGCGAGTTAGATTGAAAGGATTGCAACGAAGAAAAATATCAGGATGACCCCGGAACTATCATGAATTATCAGAACGACGACTTAAGAATCAAAGAGATTAACGAACTTCTCCCCCCTGTAGCGCTGCTGGAAAAATTCCCCGCCACTGAAAAAGCTGCCCACACCGTCTCTCAGGCCCGAAAAGCGATTCACAAAATCCTTAAAGGCAGCGACGATCGTCTGCTGGTGGTGATTGGCCCTTGCTCCATTCACGACACGAAGGCTGCCAAAGAGTACGGCGCACGCCTGCTGGCATTGCGTGAAGAACTTCAGGGTGAGCTGGAGGTGGTGATGCGCGTTTATTTTGAAAAGCCGCGTACCACCGTGGGCTGGAAAGGCCTGATTAACGATCCGCACATGGACAGCAGCTATCAAATTAACGACGGCCTGCGTATTGCGCGTAAGCTGCTGCTGGATATCAACGATTCCGGCCTGCCGGCGGCCGGGGAATTTCTGGATATGATCACGCCTCAGTATCTGGCGGATCTTATGAGCTGGGGAGCAATCGGCGCGCGTACCACCGAGTCGCAGGTTCACCGTGAGCTGGCCTCAGGCCTGTCTTGCCCGGTTGGCTTTAAAAACGGTACCGACGGCACGATCAAAGTGGCTATTGATGCTATCAACGCCGCAGGTGCGCCACATTGCTTCCTGTCCGTGACCAAGTGGGGTCATTCCGCCATCGTCAACACAAGTGGGAACGGTGATTGCCACATTATTCTGCGCGGCGGCAAAGAGCCTAACTACAGCGCCAAGCATGTGGAAGAGGTAAAAGCGGGACTGGTGAAAGCGGGTCTTGAGCCACAGGTGATGATCGATTTCAGCCATGCCAACAGCAGTAAACAGTTTAAAAAGCAGATGGATGTTTCTGCCGACGTTTGCGGTCAGATTGCCGGTGGCGAGAAGGCAATCATCGGCGTGATGATTGAAAGCCATTTGGTAGAAGGCAACCAGAGCCTGGAGAGCGGCGAGCCGCTGGTCTACGGCAAAAGCGTGACCGATGCCTGCATTGGCTGGGAAGATACCGAAGTGGCGCTGCGCAAGCTTGCCGATGCGGTAAAAGCTCGTCGCGGCTAATGGCCTGATTTGAGCAATAAAAAAGGCGTGGTGCATACCACGCCTTTTTTTATGGGCGGCGAATTACTTCGCTTTACCCTGGTTGGCTACTGCTGCGGCTTTGGCTGCGATTTCGTCAGCGTTGCCCAGGTAGTAACGTTTCAGCGGTTTGAAGTTCTCATCAAACTCATAAACCAGCGGCACGCCGGTAGGGATGTTCAGCTCGAGGATCTCATCTTCGCTCAGGTTATCCAGGTATTTAACCAGCGCGCGCAGGGAGTTACCGTGAGCAGCAACGATAACGCGCTCGCCGGATTTCATGCGTGGCAGAATGGACTCATTCCAGAACGGCGTTACGCGGTCGATGGTCAGCGCCAGGCTTTCGGTGGTTGGCAGCTCGCTGTCGGTCAGTTTTGCGTAACGTGGATCGTGGCCAGGGAAGCGCTCGTCGTCTTTAGACAGCTCAGGAGGGGTGATCGCGAAGCCGCGACGCCACTGTTTAACCTGCTCGTCACCGTATTTTTCGGCGGTTTCAGCTTTGTTCAGACCCTGCAGCGCACCGTAGTGGCGCTCGTTCAGTTTCCAGGATTTCTCGACCGGCAGCCAGGCCTGGTCCAGTTCATCGAGGATGTTCCACAGGGTGTGGATGGCACGTTTCAGCACAGACGTATAAGCGAAGTCGAAGGTGAAGCCTTCATCCTTCAGCAGCTTACCGGCAGCTTTCGCTTCGGTACGGCCTTTATCAGACAGATCAACATCATACCAACCGGTGAAGCGGTTTTCGTTGTTCCACTGGCTTTCGCCGTGACGAACCAGAACCAGCTTAGTAACAGCCATGATTTACTCCTTAATGAGCCTGGGATTAATGATAACAATTATCATTATATTGCCGCGCCATAAGCCACGGCAATGATAAACGTTTAACATAGCGAAAAAGCGCGTGGAGTGTAAGGTGGTTGTAAAAGGTTGTTATATTTTTGGCGTGATTTGGCGGTAAAGTCAGCGATTTGGTGAGAAATTGCCCTTAATGAAAAGGGCAACAAATTTTAATGAGGCAAAAACTGGTATTCCGTGATGCTGAGGTATGTTTCTCCCGGCTCTAACCAGCAGTCCGGCTGCGGCCATTCCGGGTGATTTGGGCTGTCCGGTAAGAATCCGCTTTCCAGCGCGACACCATTCCAGTCGCTGTAGCTTTGCCCGTCGCGCGCTGGCGTACCCGCCAGATAATTGCCGCTGTAGCATTGCAGTGCCGAAGCCGTCGTGAACACTTTCATTTCCAGCTCACCGTCGGTAGACCAGACGCTTGCCGCTGGATTGCTAATGTCGCCTTTTGCCTGCAGCAGGAAAGCGTGATCATAGCCTTTGGTGGCCTGCTGATCGGCATCGCTCAGGAAATCCTGTCCGATGGGTTTCGGCTCACGGAAGTCGAAGCTGGTACCGTCAACCTTTTTCAGTCCGCCAGCGGGCAAGCCGTCTACGTCAACCGGCAGGTAGCTGTCGGCCAGCAGCTGAAGCTTATGTTGACGAACGTCGTTCTGAGCGTTGTCCAGATTGAAGTAGGCGTGGTTGGTGAGATTGACCGGACACGGCTTATCAACGGTGGCGCGAAGCTCGATACTAATGCGGTTATCTTCCGTAAGGGCGTAACGGGCCGTCGCGTGTAGTTTGCCGGGGAAACCCTGATCGCCGTCGCATGAGTCCAGCTCGTAAATCACTTCCTGCTCATTTTGAACGGCAATACGCCAGCGGCGCTTGTCGAAGCCTTCCGGCCCGCCGTGAAGCTGGTTTTCGCCCTGGTTAACGTCAAGCTGGAGCGTCTCGCCGCCAACGGTGAGTTTCCCTCCCGCAATACGGTTAGCGTAGCGCCCGACAGTTGCGCCCATAAAGGCACTTTGCTGCAAATAGTGCTCGGGTGATGCGCAGCCGAGTAATGTTTCCCTCACGCTGCCGCCCTTTACCTGTACCCGGCAAGAAAGCAGGGTCGCGCCCCAGTCCATCAGCGTGACCACCATCCCTGCGCCGTTGCGCAGGGTGGTCAGGCGAAACGACTGGCCGTCCGGCGCCAGCTGTGGCGTTTCTTTTAGCATTGACCCGCTCCTTCGGAGGCTTTGCAAACGTAGAAGGTTTCTTTAATACCCGTTTTGCTCTCGTATTGTTCTTCCACTGCTTGTTTAACGGCCGGGACAAGGTCTTCAGGCACCAGCGCGACAATACAGCCCCCAAAACCGCCCCCGGTCATACGTACGCCACCTTTCTCGCCAATTGTCGCCTTCACGATCTCCACGAGGGTGTCGATTTGTGGCACGGTAATTTCGAAGTCATCGCGCATGGAGGCGTGTGACTCGGCCATCAGCTGGCCCATTCGGACAAGATCACCTTTTGCCAGCGCGTCAGCGGCTTCCACAGTACGGATGTTTTCGGTCAGCACGTGACGAACGCGTTTGGCAACGATTGGATCCAGCTCGTGCGCCACTTCGTTGAATTTTGCCAGGTCGACGTCGCGCAGGGCTTTCTGGCTAAAGAAACGAGCGCCGGTTTCACACTGTTCGCGGCGGGTATTGTATTCGCTGCCAACCAGCGTGCGCTTAAAGTTGCTGTTGACGATCACCACCGCGGCGCCTTTTGGCATCGAAACGGCTTTTGTGCCGAGAGAACGGCAGTCAATCAGCAGTGCATGGTCTTTCTTACCAAGGGCGGAAATCAGCTGATCCATGATGCCGCAGTTACAGCCGACAAACTGGTTCTCTGCTTCCTGGCCATTAAGCGCCAACTGCGCGCCATCAAGAGGTAGATGGTAAAGATGTTGGAACACTTTGCCTACCGCGACTTCCAGCGACGCGGAAGAGCTCAGGCCAGCACCTTGCGGCACGTTACCGCTTATCACCATATCCACGCCGGAAAAGTTGTTATCGCGCTTCTGCAGATGTTTCACCACGCCGCGGACATAATTCGCCCACTGTTGAGTATCGTGCGAGACGATAGGGGCATCGAGGGAAAAGCTGTCCTGCTGATTGTCATAATCGGCGGCAATAACTCGCACGATGCGGTCATCTCGTTTGGCGCAGCTGATAACCGTTTGATAATCGATGGCACAGGGGAGCACAAAACCGTCGTTGTAATCGGTATGCTCGCCAATCAGATTAACGCGGCCCGGAGCCTGAATAGTGTGGGTTGCCGGGTAAGCAAATTGTTCGGTGAACAGATGCTGGGTTTTCTCTTTCAGACTCATAATGACGCTCCTGACTGGCGGAAATGAATATCACTGACGGCACGCAAGCGTTCTGCGGCTTGCTCTGCGGTTAAATCGCGCTGAGTTTCAGCCAGCATTTCATAGCCGACCATAAACTTACGCACCGTGGCGCTGCGTAGCAGCGGCGGGTAGAAATGGGCATGAAGTTGCCAGTGCTGGTTGCCCTCACCGTTAAACGGTGCGCCGTGCCAGCCCATGGAGTAAGGGAAAGAGCACTGGAACAGGTTGTCATAGCGGCTGGTGAGCTTTTTCAGCGCCAGTGCCAGGTCAGTACTTTGTTCTGCGCTTAGGTCGGTGATACGCAGGACGTGTGTTTTGGGCAGCAGCAGCGTTTCGAACGGCCAGGCAGCCCAGTAAGGGACGACTGCCAGCCAATGTTCGGTTTCAACCACGGTGCGGCTACCGTCCGCCTGTTCACGCTGCACATAGTCCAACAGCATAGGCGTGCCCTGGTGGGCGAAATATTCACGTTGTTGGTAATCTTCACGGGCGACCTCGTTAGGCAAGAAGCTGTTTGCCCAAACCTGTCCATGAGGATGTGGGTTGGAGCAGCCCATGGCCGCGCCTTTATTTTCGAAGACCTGAACCCACGGGTATGTCTGCCCCAGCTCGGCGGTTTGCTGTTGCCAGGTTTTTACCACTTCTTCCAGAGCAGGAATGGAAAGCTCCGGCAGCGTTTTACTGTGATCGGGAGAGAAGCAGATAACCCGGCTGGTACCCCGCGCGCTTTCGCAACGCATCAGTGGGTCATGGCTTGCCGGGGCATCGGGCGTGTCCGTCATCAGCGCGGCAAAATCGTTGGTAAAAACGAAAGTGCCAGCGTAATCAGGATTTTTATCCCCGGTGACGCGCGTGTTGCCAGGGCAGAGAAAACAGTCCGGATCGTGAACCGGGAGTTTGTCTTGCGCTGGCGTTTCCTGCGCGCCCTGCCAGGGACGCTTCGCCCGATGTGGCGAAACCAGAATCCATTGACCCGTTAGGGGGTTATAGCGTCGATGCGGATGATCGACCGGGTTAAACTGCTCCATCACCTATCCTTAATCTTCATAACCTTGGGGGTGGCGTGACTGCCAGCGCCAGGTATCGTCTGCCATTTCCTGCAGCGAACGGCTGACACGCCAGTTGAGTTCTTTGTCGGCTTTGGTGGCGTCGGCCCAGTAGGCCGGCAGATCGCCGTCACGGCGCGGTGCAAAGTGGTAATTCACCGGTTTGCCGCAGGCTTTGCTGAAGGCATTCACAACGTCGAGCACGCTGCTGCCGATGCCCGCGCCGAGGTTGTAAATATGCACGCCCGGTTTACCGTTCAGTGCCTGCATGGCGGCGACGTGGCCGTCGGCGAGATCCATCACGTGGATGTAGTCACGCACGCCGGTGCCGTCTTCGGTTGGATAATCGTTACCAAAGATAGCCAGCGAGTCGCGGCGGCCGACGGCAACCTGCGCAATGTAAGGCATCAGGTTATTTGGGATGCCCTGAGGATCTTCCCCCATGTCGCCTGACGGATGTGCGCCAACCGGGTTGAAGTAGCGCAGCAGAGCAACGCTCCAGTTCGGCTGTGCTTTCTGCAGGTCGGTAAGAATTTGCTCAACCATCAGCTTGCTTTGCCCGTAAGGGCTGGCCGGCTTGCCGGTAGGGAAACTTTCTACATAAGGGATTTGAGGCTGGTCGCCATAAACGGTGGCGGAAGAGCTGAAGATGAAGTTAGTTACGTTTGCCGCTCGCATCGCGGCGATAAGCTTCAGGGTGCCGGTCACATTGTTGTCGTAATACTCCAGCGGCTTATTCACCGATTCACCGACGGCTTTCAGGCCGGCAAAATGGATGACGGCATCAATACGATGATCACGGAAAACCTCTGCCAGCAGGGCTTCGTCGCGGATATCACCGTTGATAAACTGAGGATGCTTGCCCCCCAGGCGCTCAATCTCCGGCAATACGCTGCGTTTGCTGTTGCATAAGTTATCGAGGATCACCACGTCGTGCCCGCTTTGCAGCAATTGCACGCATGTATGGCTTCCAATGTAACCGCTACCACCTGTAACTAAAACTCTCATTTTTCGCTCCATATAGCCTATGGGTTAAGATAACCATAGCATATCAGATGGCTGAAAAATGTGATATGTACCAGATTAGTGGTATCGTTTACACTGCGTTTTTTACCGTGAATAAAAAAGGCGTAATGTATTGTAAAACAAATGCGTAAAGATAGAAGTGTGCGTCTATTCCGAAAGTCAAAGTTCGGCAGGATATAAAAAGGCGCCGCAGCGCCTTGAAGGATTAAACCGGAAGAATATTTTCTATCTGATAGCCGTATTTATCACCATCCGGTACAAACGTCAGCCGGTGGGTAATACACTGTGGCGCATCTTCGGCGTGGTGGGACACAAACAGCAGCTGCGTTTCTCCCTCGCCAATCAAAATATCGACAAAGCGGCGTATCAGCTGCCGGTTAAGCGGGTCCAGGCCTTGCAGAGGTTCATCCAGTATCAGCAGAGTTGGATGCTTAACCAGCGCGCGGGCAATCAACGCCAGGCGCTGCTGCCCCCATGAGAGGCTGTGGAAAGGTGCGTCAGCCGTGGCGTTATCCATCCCCAGCATGTTCAGCCATTCTCGGGTCAGCTTTTGTTGGCGATCTGAAACTGCCTGGTAAATTCCGATGGAGTCGAAATAGCCCGAAAGAATCACGTTGCGAACGGTGGTGCTAACCCGGTAGTCCAGATGCAGGCTGCTGCTGACGTAACCAATATGTTTTTTGATATCCCATATTGTCTCACCGCTGCCACGGCGGCGGCCAAACAGCGTCAGATCGTTGCTATAGCCCTGAGGATGATCCCCGGTGATCAGGCTGAGTAATGTCGATTTTCCTGCGCCGTTAGGGCCGACAATCTGCCAGTGCTCACCGGGGTTCACCGACCAGCTAAGTTTGTGCAGGATAGGGCGATCGTTGTATTCCACCACGCCGTCTTTAAGCACAATACGAGGCTCGTTTTCCGGCAGCGTATAGCGAGCAGACGGATCGTCAGCCTCCGGAAGCGCCACGCCCGCCAGTTTTTCGCTATGGGCTAGCTGCGCAATAAGCGCCTGTTCCAGCAGGGCCTGCTTTTCACCGCTTTCCGTTAGCGTGCAGTCTGCCAGCACGCCGGCAAATTGAACAAAATCAGGGATCTCATCAAACCGGTTGAGCACCAGCACCAGGGTATAGCCCTGAGCGCTCAGCTGTGCGAGCAGGTCAGCCAATTGTTGGCGAGACTTCACGTCCAGGCCGTCGAATGGCTCATCCAGGATCAGCAGTTCTGGCTCCGACATCAGCGCCTGACAAAGAAGCGTTTTACGCGTTTCCCCGGTCGACAGGTATTTAAAGCGGCGGGTGAGCAGATGCTCAATGCCAAATAGCGCGGCCAGTTCACGGCAACGGGCTTGATTCACCACTTCTTCCTGGATGATTTCTGCGGTGGTGCGGCCGGTGTCGTCTTCGTCGGCGCTTAGCATATCGGTGTTATTGCGCTGCCACTCGTCGCTAACCAGCTTTTGCAACTGTTCAAAAGAGAGATGAGCAATGCGGGTGAAGTCGCAGCGGCGTTCGCCCTTCATGATGGGCAGGCTACCCGCCAGCGCACGGGCAAGAGCGGATTTGCCGCTGCCGTTCGCGCCAACAAACGCCCAGCTTTCTCCGGCGCGAAGAGTAAGGTCGTTCAGGGTAAGGGTTTTTATGTCGCTAAGGTGAAACGTACCTTGCGAAATTTGCAACGCAGACATGTTTTATCCCATTTTTTGCAGCGATGAGGCTACAGAAATACGGCGTGTCTGCGTTGATGTCAATGGGAAGTGGACTTTTAGCAGAGTGTGGCGACAATCACTCTGTCCGCATTGAAATATGCTGTGACCTTAGCACCTTCTGCCAGCGCCTGTTGTTCTACGTGGATATTCGGCAGGGTGGCGCACAGCGTCTGGCCATCGGCCAGTTGAATCAGCACTTCACTTTGCTCTTTGCCCTGCTCAATGCTGTTGATTTTGCCCGGCAGCTGGTTATCGGCATTGCCCGCCGCATGAGCATCAATCGTGACGTCTATCCACGGTGCTTTGATAAGCACCAGCACTTCTTTGCCTTCGTCCAGCCCCAGCCGCTCTGCACTTTGGCGGGTAATCGCCGCTTTCAGGCGAGTTTCACCGTCAGCCAGCAGAATATCTACGTGCTGCTGAACCTGTTCGTCATCGCGTTTTAGCACGGTGCCAAACAGCTGGTTGCGGGCGCTGGTTTGCAGCGAAAAACGGGAGATGGCGGCGAGCAGGCTATCCAATGGCAGGGCGTCATCCTGCAGAACATTAAAGGCCTTTTGTTGTATTTGCGCGAGCAAATCGTAGAGCTGAATAAGACGCTCGCCGTAACGGGTGAGCACCGCGCCGCCGCCGCCTTTACCGCCGGTAGCGCGATCAACCAGGCTTGATTCTGCCAGCTGGTTCATTTCGTTAATCGCATCCCACGCGCTTTTGTAACTGATGCCTGCCAGTTTCGCACCCTGACTAATGGAACCCGTGTGGCGGATTTGTTTAAGCAGCGCAATACGTCGCGGGTCGGCGAACAGCCGTTGCTGGAGTTTCAGCGTCAACAAAATTTCAGCTTGCATGGTCTCTCCGTGCCAGAAAAAACCTTATTTTCCTCTATTGTGCCGATCCGGGCAAATGGCACAAAAGGAGAGTGCGTTTTTCTTAACTGCCGCTAGAATAATCATTCTCGCTTTTGCCGGAGGCAACTATGTTCGAGTTATTGAAAAGCCTGGTGTTTGCCGTGGTCATGGTGCCGGTTGTGATGGCAGTCATCCTCGGTCTCATCTACGGATTGGGTGAAGTGTTTAACGTCTTTTCAAAAGTCGGTCATCGCGACCAACAGCCGAAACAGCATCACTGATTCCCTGAAAACCCGGCATTTGCCGGGTTTTCTCTTTCTGCCGCGTTAGCGCCCCGCAAGCAGCCATTCCGTTGATCTCCGTCAAGAACTTTAAAGCCCTTCTTCTTTCTGCCGATAAATTCTGTATCTTCCGCATTGCAATCGTTATATTTCACGTTACATAACGAAACAAACGGAGTGAAAACATGAATCAACGTTGGGTTCGCCTCGCCCTGGGCGCGGCTTTATCGGTTTCTCTGGCAGGCCAGGCACTGGCTGAAAGTAGCAAAATTACCGTCTTTGCGGCGGCATCGTTAACCAATGCGATGCAGGATATTGCCACGCAATATCAGAAAGAGAAGAAAGTTGAGATCGCTTCTTCTTTTGCCTCTTCCTCCACGCTGGCTCGCCAGATTGAAGCAGGTGCGCCAGCCGATCTGTTTATTTCTGCCGATCAGAAATGGATGGATTATGCTGTTGAGAAAGACACCATCAAAACGGACACCCGCGAAACGCTGCTGGGCAACAGCCTGGTGGTGGTCGCCCCGACTGCCAGCAAGCAGGGCGACATTGCCATTGACGCGAAAACTGACTGGGCTTCGCTGCTAAAAGGCGGTCGTCTGGCGGTGGGCGATCCTGACCACGTGCCTGCGGGGATTTACGCCAAAGAGGCGCTGCAAAAACTGGGCGCGTGGGACACTTTATCCAGTAAACTTGCTCCGGCAGAAGACGTTCGCGGTGCGCTGGCTCTGGTTCAGCGTGACGAAGCCCCGCTGGGTATCGTTTACGGTTCTGATGCCGTGGCCGGAAAAGGTGTGAAAGTTGTGGGCACCTTCCCGGAAGATTCTCACAAAAAAGTGGAATACCCGATTGCGATCGTTAAAGGCCACGATAACCCGTCAGTGACCGCGTTCTATAGCTATCTGAAAGGACCGGAAGCGGCGAAAGTTTTCCAAAAATACGGATTTACGACGAAACAATGATATTGAGCGATCCCGAGTGGCAGGCGGTACTGCTGAGCCTAAAAGTCTCATCCATTGCGGTACTGTTCAGTCTTCCCATCGGGATCTTCTTTGCCTGGGTGCTGGTGCGTTGCCGCTTCCCGGGCAAAGCCTTGCTCGACAGCCTGATTCATCTTCCCTTAGTCCTGCCGCCGGTGGTGGTGGGCTATTTGTTATTAGTGGCCTTTGGTCGCCGCGGGTTTATCGGCGCCTGGCTGTATGACTGGTTTGGCATTACCTTTGCCTTTAGCTGGCGTGGCGCGGTGCTGGCGGCGGCGGTCATGTCGTTCCCGCTGATGGTTCGTGCGATTCGCCTGGCGCTCGAAGGCGTTGATCTCCGCCTTGAACAGGCGGCAAGAACGCTGGGCGCAGGGCGCTGGCGTGTCTTTTGCACCATTACTTTGCCGTTAACACTACCGGGTATTATTGCCGGTACCGTGCTGGCTTTTGCCCGGTCGCTCGGTGAGTTCGGCGCAACAATCACCTTCGTTTCCAACATTCCTGGTGAAACCCGAACGCTACCTTCAGCCATGTATACCCTGATTCAGACCCCAGGCGGAGAAAGCGCCGCCGCACGTTTATGCCTGATCGCAATAGCGCTGGCGATGACCTCGCTGCTGGTGGCTGAATGGCTGGCGAGAGTCAGCCGCAAACGTATGGGGGCAAACTGATGCTGGAACTTAAGTTCGTTCAAACGCTGGGCACGCATCGGCTGGAAATCAATGAAACCCTGCCGGGCCAGGGTATCACGGCCATTTTTGGCGTCTCTGGCGCAGGAAAAACCTCATTAATCAATGCGATTAGCGGCCTGACTAAGCCCGAACAGGGGCGTATCGTGCTGAACGATCGCGTCCTGACTGATGCCGAAAAACAACTTTATCTGCCGCCCGAAAAGCGTCGTGTCGGCTATGTATTCCAGGACGCCCGACTGTTTCCGCACTACCGTGTTCGCGGCAATTTAAAATACGGCATGGCAAAAAGCATGGCTGGCCAGTTCGACAAGTTGGTGGCACTGCTCGGCATCGAAGATTTGCTGGAACGTTTCCCGTGGAGCCTGTCCGGGGGCGAAAAGCAGCGAGTTGCCATTGGACGGGCACTTCTGACCGCGCCGGAGCTATTGCTGCTGGACGAGCCGCTAGCCTCGCTGGACATTCCCCGTAAACGTGAACTATTGCCTTATCTCCAACGGCTAGCCCGCGAGATCAACATTCCGATGCTGTACGTGAGTCATTCGCTGGAGGAAATCTTGCATCTGGCGGACAAAGTGCTGGTGCTGGATGCGGGAAACGTGAAGGCGTTTGGCAACCTTGAAGAGGTGTGGGGCAGCAGCGTGATGCATCCGTGGTTGCCTAAGGAACAGCAAAGCAGCGTGCTGAAAGTCACCGTGCTGGAGCACCATCCCCATTACGCCATGACGGCGCTGGCGCTTGGCGATCAACATCTGTGGGTGAACAAAATCGACAAGCCGGTGCAGGCCCCGCTACGTATTCGCATTCAGGCTTCGGACGTCTCTTTGGTGCTTCAGCCGCCGGTGAATAGCAGTATTCGTAACGTGCTGCGGGCTAAGGTCGCTCAGTGCTTTGATGACGAAGGGCAGGTGGAGGTTCAGCTCGAGGTGGGTTCCCGCACGCTGTGGGCGCGCATCAGCCCCTGGGCCCGGGACGAGCTGGCGGTAAAGCCCGGTCAGTGGCTGTATGCGCAAGTGAAAAGCGTGTCGATCGCAACCTGATTACAGCACGTACTTATAAAGCGTTTCGGCTATCCCCGTTTCCAGATTCGTGCCGATAGTCATAGCTGCGCGGGATTTTATCGCGTCGTCGGCATTGCCCATGGCCACGCCCATCCCGGCGCTTTCCAGCATGCTCAGATCGTTGTAGTTGTCGCCGAACGCAATCACCTGATCCATTGACAGCCCCTGAGAAGCTACCCACTGAGCCAGACGAGCACCTTTGCTGTTTCCCCGCTGGGCGACGTCAACCTGATCGTGCCAGGACCATTCGCAGGAGAGATTCAGTTCGCGTTCTACTTCAACGGTAAACTGCTTGAGTTTGGGTATGTCTGAGTCAGTCAGGGCGAATTTCCAGATGGACTTCACCTCCTGCGCGGCTTCTTTCAATGAAGGCACGCTGCGGAAAACCGGACGCTGATTTTCAGGTAATGATTGCGCCCAGTTCTGGGTACGGGCGACGTGGGCTTTAACGTGTTCTGAGCTTTCGAGATAAAGCATTGCATCGTCGACGTACATCAGGCCATGTACCCGGTGAGCCGTCAGTAAATCCACCATTTGCGTGGCCTGCTCCGGGCGAAGAGGATCGGACGCCAGAACCTTTTTTGCATGATAATCATACAAATAAGTGCCATTACAGCAAATTGCAGGTGTATCCAGAGCCAGTGCCTGATAAAAAGGATGTATGGCGACATGATGGCGACCCGTTACGATAACCACTTTCACGCCCGCTTCGCGAGCTTGCTGAAGGGCCGTAATAGATTCCGGAAGAATTGTTTTTTGCGGTGTCAGCAGGGTGCCGTCGAGATCGAGAGCAATTACGCGATAACTCATTTAGGGTTCCAGTCATTATTCATAAGGTTCGTTCCGATGGTACACCGCTCGCGCTGTAGCGCAAAATAGCCCGAGCCGTGAGCCGGCCTTATGATGCTTACTTACGACGTCAGGAGGAAAGTAAAGTCATGAAACAGACAGTTTATACCGCCAGCCCGGAAAGCCAGCAGATCCACGTCTGGACGCTGCACGCCAGCGGTGAAATGACGCTTGTGCAGGTTGTTGATGCTCCAGGGCAAGTTCAGCCGATGGTCATCAGCCCGGATAAACGCTTCCTGTACGTTGGCGTGCGCCCCGAGTTTCGCGTAGTGGCTTACCGCATTACGCCGGATGATGGCTCTCTGACGGAAGCTGGCGTGGCGCCTCTGCCGGGCAGTCCAACCCACATTTCTACCGACCGTAAAGGCCGCTTCTTGTTCAGCGCTTCATACAACGCGGCAAACGTGGCGGTGATCAGCCTTGAAAACGATGGCCTGCCGGGCGAAACCGTTGACGTGGTTGAAGGGCTGGATGGCTGTCACTCGGCGAATATCTCCCCGGATAACCGCACGCTCTGGACGCCTGCGCTGAAACAGGATCGTATTTGCCTGTTCACGCTGTCCGACGACGGCAAGCTGGTGGCACAAACGCCTGCTGAAGTGACTACCGTAGAAGGTGCTGGTCCCCGTCATATGGCGTTTCACCCGAACCAGCAATATGTCTACTGCGTGAACGAGCTGAACAGCACCGTTGATGTCTGGGAACTGCGCGACCCGCACGGCAAAATTGAATGTGTGCAGACGCTGGACTTTATGCCGCCAGGTTTCACCGGTACCCGCTGGGCTGCCGATATCCACATCACACCTGACGGCCGCCATCTTTATGCCTGTGACCGCACCGCCAGCATTATCACCGCGTTCAGCGTTTCCGAAGACGGCAGCGTGCTGAACATCGAAGGCTATCAGCCAACGGAAGAGCAGCCTCGCGGCTTCAACGTTGACCACAGCGGTAAATATCTTGTTGCCGTGGGGCAGAAATCCCATCATGCCGCCGTCTATAAAATTAATGGCGAGCAGGGGCTGCTGGAAGAGAAAGGCCGCTATGCGGTGGGACAGGGCCCAATGTGGGTAGCGATTCTCGCGCGCTGATTTTCAGGCATAAAAAAACCTCGCTTCGGCGAGGTTTTTATTTAGCGTTTGGGAATTACTTCTCTTCGACGACCGGGCTGCCTACGCCGCGGTTGTTGAACTCCCACATGCGGTTGAAGCTTGGGTCATTCAGATCGCGTTTGATCGCGCCCTTATCGTCTTTGGTGCCAACGTTGCCCGCGAACGGACGCTTAGACTCCAGCGCATCGCCCCACGGTTTAGCCGTGTTGAAACCTTCGTTGATCACGCTGTCGCGGATCACAACCTGACCATTCGCGGCCTGGCTGTTTTCACCGGCTAAATCCCATGAGCGTCCCAGCTGAGCGTCACCGGCTGCGGTAAAGCGGCTGTTGATCGCCAGGAAGCCGTAGTAGATGTTCGGCAGAGTAGCTGGCGCGAACACCGAACCTTCTTTGGTGCGGCTGTTTACCAGGCGGAAATCGGTGTTGTCGAACACCACGGCACCGCGGCCTGCGACCACATCCACATCACCTTCAATGTAGCTGTTGGTTACCAGCGTGCGCGGCTGACGGTTGGTCAACATGCGGTTCTGAACGTCGCTGTTGGTGACGAAGAAAGTGTTCTGACGGCCCAGCAGGTGAACATTGTTCAACTGCACTTTATCGCCATCGCTGCGCAGCGCAACGGCCTGGTGATTACCGGCATCCACGCTGTCGCCCAGAGTATTCTGGATGGTCAGGTTCTGGAGCTGCAGGCCATTATTCTGTGACCAAACGGCAGCCGAACACATTACGCCCACGGTCGCATCGCGGCGGCTCTGGCAGTTATCAAACATGTACCAGGCGGGTTTCCCTGGCATATATTTTCCGCCTGGGTTAACGGTGCGACGCCAGGTTGTCGGGTCGGTTTCAGAGTCCAGCGTCAGGCCGATTTTGACATCGTCTGCGTTGCCGGAGGTGCCGTACAGCGTCACGCTGCCGGAAGCCGCAGGAATATACACCGTACCTTCATATTGACCCGGCATAATGGCGATATACAGGCGAGAGCTGCTGTGCTTAATAATGGCAGCGTCCACCGCGGCCTGGACTGACGTATGGGTGACGCCAGGCGTACCGGCAGGGCCAACCACGAAATCAGGCTGCTGAGGAGTACGAATCGAGGACGGCGTCCACGCGGCTTCATTTGGGTTCATTGCCGTGAAGTAGCGTGCAGCGACAAAATTCTGCGCTTCGTCAGCCGCCAGGATCGGGCGGGACTGGGTTCCCGGCGCCACCTGAGTAGACGGTTTGTCCTGGGGTGGGGTTGAGCTACATGCACTCAGCGCCACGGCGAAAGCCAGGGCTGCGGCGCGACGAGAAACCGATAATGTGTTCAAGGTTGCTCCTTGCTGTACGGTGGAATAGAGGGTTATTTCAAAACCTGCTTTTTATACTAAGTTGAGCGAAACGGGAAGCCGATTTGTGCAAATCGGCTTCAGAAAGAGGGAAGAGGACGTTATCCGATGATGAAAAGGGTGTGGTTAATCTTTTTCTACGGTGTACTGGCCGTCTTTCTTGCGAATAATATATTTGTGGTCACTGTCGCAGGAGACGGTAAGTGAACCCCCGAATGCGGCGGGGTAAACGCTGTTCACGGTATCGCACTGATAACCCGCCTGACGAATCACTGACTGTGACTCCGCCTTGAGCTGGGGCGAGCCGGTATCGGCCAAGGCGCTGCCTGCTATCAGGCAGAAGCTGAGTACAACGGTTCTCTTCATTTCTGTCTCTCTATGATGTGAATCTGGTGAAACGTTAATCGGCAGCGAGACGGGAAGGGATTAATAACTTAACTGGATTTATTTGTGTAAATTAATTTCAGAAATCGATTAGTGAAGGGCAGACCAGGCCGGCGGCGATGCCGGCCCGGGTGAAACAGAAACTAGCGGAAAAACTCAGGATTTTTTACCGCCTGCGCGACGGCCATAATTAATTTATTCAACTGCTCGGGGCTGATGATGTAAGGCGGCATCAGGTAGATCAGGCGGCCAAACGGCCGGATCCAGACGCCCTGTTCAACAAAGAAACGTTGTAAAGCGGCCATATTGACAGGCCTGAGCGTTTCCACCACGCCAATAGCACCCAGCACACGCACGTCGGCTACGTTTTCGCTCGCGGTAAGCGGCAGCAAACCTGCCTGGAGCTGACGTTCAATCGCCTGAACCTGCTGCTGCCAGTCTCCTTCCGCCAGTAGCGCCAGGCTTTCACTGGCAACCGCGCAGGCGAGCGGGTTCCCCATAAAGGTTGGGCCGTGCATAAAACACCCGGCTTCACCATTGCTGATGGTCTCCGCGACGTGACGAGTTGCAAGCGTAGCGGAAAGCGTCATGGTGCCGCCGGTCAGTGCCTTGCCGAGACACATAATGTCCGGTGAAATACCTGCGTGGTCGCAGGCAAAGAGCTCCCCGGTGCGGCCAAAGCCCGTAGCGATTTCGTCGGCAATCAGTAGAATCCCCTCCCGGTCGCACATGCGACGGAGGCGGCGAAGCCATTCAGGGTGATAAAAACGCATCCCGCCCGCGCCCTGGACGACCGGTTCGAGAATAACGGCGGCAATCTCTTCGCGATGCGCGGCCATCAGTCGTGCGAACGGCACGATATCCATCTCGTTCCACTCATCACCAAAGCCACACTGCGGCGCCGGTGCAAAAAGATGTTCAGGCAAGTAACCCTGCCACAGGCTGTGCATCGAATTATCGGGATCGCAGACCGACATCGCGCCAAAGGTATCCCCGTGGTAGCCGTTACGGAAGGTTAGAAAACGCTGGCGAGGCTGGCCCTTTGCGTGCCAGTACTGCAGCGCCATTTTCATGGCGACCTCAACGGCGACCGAACCGGAATCCGCTAGAAACACACATTCCAGCGGTGCAGGCGTCATCGCTACCAGCTTGCGGCACAGCTCAACGGCCGGCGGATGCGTGATACCGCCGAACATCACGTGCGACATGTTATCAATCTGGGCCTTCATTGCCTGATTCAGCCGCGGATGATTGTAGCCGTGGATAGCCGCCCACCAGGAAGACATGCCGTCGACAAGCATTCGCCCGTCATCCAGTTGCAGCTCACAGCCCGATGCGGCAACAACGGGATAAACCGGGAGCGGCTGGCTCATTGAGGTGTAAGGGTGCCAGATATGTTGCTGGTCGAACGCTAAATCAGCAGGGGTCATAGGGTGACTTGTAAACCATTTTAAAAACATTTAGGTTTACAAGTATAACGTCAATCAGTTTTCTATAACACCCTTTTTGGAGATGCCCCATGGCTCACCACGCACGCTGGACAATGTCGCAGGTCACTGCTTTATTTCAAAAACCTTTGTTGGATCTGCTGTTTGAAGCCCAGCAAACGCATCGCCAGCATTTCGACCCCCGGCAGGTACAGGTCAGTACCTTGCTGTCGATCAAAACCGGAGCCTGCCCGGAAGATTGTAAGTATTGCCCGCAAAGTGCCCGCTATAAAACCGGCCTGGAGGCCGAACGCCTGATGGAAGTTGAGCAGGTGCTGGACTCCGCCCGCAAGGCTAAAAACGCAGGTTCGACCCGTTTTTGTATGGGGGCTGCCTGGAAGAATCCGCATGAGCGCGATATGCCTTACCTTGAGCAGATGGTGCAGGGCGTTCGCGCTATGGGGCTGGAAACCTGTATGACGCTGGGTACGCTGACCAATGAACAGGCGCAGCGACTGGCCTCCGCAGGGCTTGATTATTACAACCATAACCTGGACACCTCCCCGGAATTCTACGGCAACATCATCACTACCCGAACCTATCAGGAGCGCCTGGACACTCTGGATAAAGTCCGTAATGCGGGGATTAAAGTTTGCTCCGGTGGGATTGTCGGGTTGGGTGAAACCGTCACCGACCGCGCCGGTTTACTGCTGCAATTAGCGAACTTGCCAACGCCACCAGAAAGCGTACCTATCAACATGCTGGTGAAAGTCAAAGGCACGCCTCTGGCGGATAACGAAGACGTAGATGCTTTTGATTTTATTCGCACTATCGCGGTGGCGCGCATCATGATGCCGACTTCCTATGTGCGGCTTTCCGCAGGCCGTGAGCAGATGAGTGAACAGACACAGGCGATGTGTTTTATGGCCGGGGCTAACTCCATTTTCTACGGCTGTAAGCTGCTGACGACGCCGAACCCGGAAGAGGACAAAGATCTGCAGCTTTTCCGCAAGCTTGGGCTTAATCCGCAGCAAATTACCACCGAAATGGGCGACAACGAACATCAGCAGCAGCTTGCCGGACAGATCCTGAACGCCGATACCGACAATTATTACAATGCGGCGGTGTTATGAGCTGGCCACAGCGAATCTCCGGGGCTTTAAGTGAACGGAGGGCCAGCGCAAGCCTCCGCACCCGGCAGGCCAATATGCTCGGTAACGGGCGTATTTTTTCGGCCAACGGTCGGGAATATTTGAATTTTTCCAGCAACGATTATCTCGGACTGAGTCACCACCCGCAGATTGTGGAGGCCTGGCAAAAAGGCGCGACGCAGTTTGGCGTTGGCAGCGGCGGGTCTGGTCACGTCACGGGGTATAGCCGTGCACATCAGGCGTTTGAAGAGCAGCTTGCGGATTGGCTCGGCTTTGAGCGAGCGCTGCTGTTTATCTCCGGCTACAGCGCAAACCAGGCGGTGATTTCCGCGCTGGCGCAAAAAACGGACACGCTTATCGCCGACAAACTTTGCCATGCCTCAATGATGGAAGCGGCGATGCAAAGTCCGGCTCAGCTACGTCGATTTCATCACAATGACGTTCAGGCCCTTGCCACGCAGCTTGGTAAACCGCATGAAGGTGAGCAGCTTGTCCTGACCGAAGGTATCTTCAGCATGGACGGGGACCGCGCACCGCTGGCTGAAATAGCACAGGCGGCACGACAAGCAGGCAGTTGGTTAATGGTCGACGACGCGCACGGCATTGGTGTCCTGGGCGATGAAGGGCGTGGCAGCTGTCATCTGCAAAATACCAGACCAGATATTCTGGTTGTCACCTTTGGTAAAGCGTTTGGCGGCAGCGGCGCGGCGGTATTGTGCAGCGAAGACATTGCAACTTACCTGCTGCAGTTTGCCCGCCACTTGATATACAGCACGGCCATGCCGCCGGCTCAGGCCGTCTCGCTTCAGGCCGCGTTAAAGGTGGTTCAGCGGGGCGATGACCACAGAGCGAGGCTGGCTGAAAATATTCAGCATTTTCGCCAGGGAGCCGCTCGGCTTTCGCTGAATCTGGCTGATTCAGATAGCGCGATACAACCTCTGATTGTGGGTGAGAATCAGCGCACGCTGGATCTTGCCTGCCGCCTGAAAGAGCGGGGGTTCTGGTTAACCGCCAT
This sequence comes from Cedecea neteri NBRC 105707 = ATCC 33855, assembly GCF_001571265.1. GTDB lineage: Bacteria > Pseudomonadota > Gammaproteobacteria > Enterobacterales > Enterobacteriaceae > Cedecea > Cedecea neteri. Next base: position 59,346 of record NZ_BCTL01000030.1, read on the forward strand.
TCGCCCGCCTACCGTTCCTCCTGGCAGCGCTCGCCTGCGGATCACTCTCACGTCAGCCCATACTTCTGGCGATATAGACGCATTGCTGGAGGCGCTTTATGACGCAACTTGTTGATAAAGCCGCCGTTGCCGCAGCGTTTAGCCGGGCGGCAGGCAGCTACGAGCGTTTCGCCGAGTTGCAGCGAGTCTGCGGCGATAACCTGCTGACAGAGGTGGCAGGCCGCCCCGCAGTCAGTGTGCTGGATGCAGGCTGCGGCACCGGCTGGTACAGCCGAATTTGGCGGGATAAAGGAAGCGAAGTTTTGGCGCTGGATATTTCGCAAGCGATGCTTGAGCAGTGCCAGCAAACCCAGTCGGCGCATCGTTTCCTTGAGGGCGATATCGAGTCTATTCCTCTGGCGAATGAACAAGTAGATCTGGCGTGGAGTAATCTTGCTGTTCAGTGGTGTAGCGATCTGCAGCAAGGTTTATCCGAACTTTACCGCGTGACAAAAACGGGTGGGTGCATTGCATTTACTACGCTTGCAGCAGGCTCACTGCCTGAACTGCACGAGGCCTGGCGCGGGATAGATGAACGGGCGCATGCCAATCAGTTTTTATCCGTGGCCGAGATTGAACAAGCGTGTCGGCCGTGGCGGTCCGTCGTCGCCAGCCGCACGGTCAGCCAGCGTTTTCCCGACGTCATGAGCGCTATGCGATCGCTGAAAGGCGTCGGCGCGACACACCTGCACGAGGGGCGCAAAAACACTCTGCTGACGCGTGGGCAGTTGCATCGGCTCAGCGAAGCATGGCCAAAGCAAAATGGGCAATTTTCCCTCAGCTGGCAGATAATTTTTGGAGTAATTGAACGTGATTAAAAAATGGTTTGTGACCGGTACTGATACCGAAGTCGGGAAGACCGTCGCCAGCTGTGCGCTGCTGCAGGCGGCGAATACTGCCGGGTATCGCTCCGTGGGCTATAAGCCCGTGGCCTCTGGCAGTGAAATGACGCTTGACGGTATTCGCAATAGTGACGCGTTAGCGCTACAGCGCAACAGTTCGGTCAAACTGCCGTATGAGGAGATCAATCCGCTGGCTTTTCTTGAGCCAACCTCTCCGCACATCATTAGTGCCGAAGAGCAACGCCCCATTACCTTTTCTGCTATGTCCGGTGGGCTGGAAAAGCTGACTAACAAAGCCGACTGGGTTCAGGTTGAAGGGGCTGGAGGCTGGTTTACCCCGCTATCAGACACCACGACATTTGCCGAATGGGCCATCAGCGAGCAACTGCCGGTTATTTTGGTGGTGGGCGTGAAGCTTGGCTGCATTAACCATGCGATGCTCACGGCGCAGGCTGTGCTGGCCGCCGGATTGCCGCTGGCAGGCTGGATAGCAAACGGCGTTCAACCCGCAGGGAAAAGGCACGCAGAATATCTTGCCACGCTCGAACAACGGCTACCGGCTCCTCTGCTGGGGGAGATCCCGTGGCTTGAGGATATCAGCGATGAAACCTCGCTTGGCCACTATCTCGATCTCTCTGTCATTGCGGTGTAAGCCGCAAGACTAACGCAACAAAAGCCATGCTCGCAGCGAAGCCTCGGGCTGGCTCCCGCTTTAACACATTCCCCAAAGACAAAGATTTTTCTCTGCCGGCAACGCGTATAGAGTAATTCATAATTTAAGTTGTCATGTGACAACCTTTATGAGATGCTTTTTTAGCCGGAGGAGATATGGCAAGAAAACGGCACCCGCAAAAAGAAATTGAAGCGGCATTAAGCTATGCCGAATTTCAAGGATGGCGGGTCAAAGAGGGCGGTTCTCATTGCTGGGGAAAGCTTTATTGCCCGTGGAATGATAAAGCCTGCCGCTGCGGAGAGTTTTGCATCAGCTGTGTCTGGAGCACGCCTCGCAACGCAGAGAACCATGCCAGACAAATTCGCAGGCTTGTGGATGGGTGTGCAAATATGGCCCCACGCAGCGTCCTGCATTAACAAGGAGAAGGACTCATGGCGGAATACACGTTCACGCTTGTTTTTACGCTACCTAAAGGGCAAAAAGATCCGGAAAAGTGGGTTGGTGCGCTGGGCGCTGGTCGCTGTGATGATGCTCTGGTTGGCATTGGCGTGACGGGGCGCATTGCCCTGAATTTCATCCGTGAGGCAGACTCCGCAGAAGATGCCTTGCTCAGTGCGCTGAGGGACGTTTCAGGCATTATCCCTGGCGCTTTATTGGTTGAGGCGGCTCCTGATTTGGTGGGGTTGAGTGACGTTGCGGAACTGCTAGGCGTATCCCGGCAGTATATTCGGAAGGTCATGGTTTCCCGGGAGGCGTTTCCAGCCCCGGTACATGACGGGAAAACCGCACTATGGAATCTCGAAGCGGTTTTGCGCTGGATGAACAGCTCTGGCGTGAAGTCCATACCTTCGCCTTTGCTGGACATCGCAAAAGTGACGCGGCAGTGCAACCTGCATCGGGCTATGACGGATCTCAACCCGGTATTTCAGGCAAAATTAAACAATTTGTAGCAGAGCGCGCGTTCAGGGTTCCAGCCAGTCCGCAACGAGCTTGTCATCCAGCTGTGAAACATTGCCTTGCGCGACATTTCGGCCTTTATGTAGCAGGCAAAACTTGTCTGCAACCCGGCGTATAAAAGGCAGCTGCTGCTCAACCAGCAGAATGGTCAGGCCGAAGTCGCGGTTTAAGCGCCGAATGAGGTTGCCCATTTCTGTGATAAAACGATGTCCTCTACCGAGCGTTGGCTCATCCAGGATCAGCAGCTTTGGCTCCAGAACCAGTGCCCGGGCAAGCGCTAACTGCTGCTGCATATCTCCGCTAAGTTCGCCGCTTTTCACCTGCCGTAGACTATAAAGCTCGGGGAACAGGTCATCAATCAGCACAGGAATGGCCCGGGGGGCCTGATGGCCCGCCATCATCGCTATCTGAAGGTTCTCCTCAACGCTAAGCTGGGAGAAAATGCGTCTGTCCTGGGGAACATAGCCGATACCTAGCGCAGTCCGGCGTTCAATGGGTTTATTGACCAGGTCTTCAGGCGGCTGCCCCGCCTGTTGCCACAGCATAATGCCGCTTTGTACTGGCAAATAGCCGGTAATGCAGTTTACGAGCGTGGTTTTTCCCTGGCCTGGTGCGCCAAGGACGCAGGTGCATTCCCCCGGGGTCAGTTCGAGATCGAGGTTCCACAGTATGTGATGGTCACCGTAGAACTGATTAACAGCGCGTAAGCTAAGCATGGCTAATCTCCGTGGTTGGGGAGTCGTTTCCCCCCTTGATATGCTGCAATTAGCTTGCCAGCTTGGATATAACGCCTGAAAGTATGGCGCTCTTCAGGATAAAACTGAGTATCGGTTCCCTGAAATGGTGAGACCGGTATGCAGAATTGCACTTAGCTGCACCCGGCGGGTGCTAAAAAGAACGAATTTGGTGCAATAAAACGCCTTTTAACCTCAGGATATATCTCGATTTCGAGATCTTGCTCAATATGGCCGGGTATAGCGAAATCGAATGAATAAAAGCAAAAAAATTAGCGAAATTTTTTTTTCATCCCTGACACAGAAAGATCAGGGATTTTTCCGAGTGGCTAAGCAAAAGGGCTGGATGCAGTTATCCACTATTCCTGTGGATAACCTTGTGCATTAGAGTTAGAAAACTTGACGAAAGCGAGAGCGGGCGCGGCCTGCGGCCAAATTGGCGCGAAACCGGTCTTTGTGAAATATTCATTTGAATTCAAGTTGTTAAATAAAATCAACTACTGCAATAAAACTGTCAAACATTCGGCCAGAGGTATCCTTACCTCCCTTGACAAATGTTAAAAGGCGAAAAAATTTGGGGATAACCGGTAGTGACTGGAGATTTATCTGGCGAAGGGGCAAATTGTGGGCAAACAAAGTGGCAAAAAGCAGCCGTTAGCAGGCTTAGTAAAAATGAGAACTGGTGTTTTATACAGTTTTCTACTGGCAAAAATCCCACTGCCGGGTAAAATTACTCTCCGGCCCGCTCGTTTCTTCATCAGGTAGCCCGTTCATGAGTAAAGCGTTCAAACTGAATTCCGCATTTAAACCTTCTGGCGACCAGCCTGAAGCAATCCTCCGCCTTAAAGACGGGCTTGAAAACGGGCTGGCGCACCAGACGCTGCTGGGCGTAACGGGGTCGGGTAAAACCTTCACGGTGGCAAACGTGATTGCCGATCTTCAGCGCCCAACGATGGTGCTGGCGCCAAATAAGACGCTCGCGGCGCAGCTTTACGGCGAGATGAAAGAGTTCTTCCCGGACAATGCGGTTGAGTTTTTTGTCTCTTACTACGATTACTATCAGCCAGAAGCTTATGTGCCGAGCTCGGACACCTTCATTGAAAAAGATGCATCGGTGAACGAACACATTGAGCAGATGCGTCTGTCGGCAACCAAAGCGCTGCTTGAGCGCCGGGACGTTATCGTGGTGGCATCCGTGTCGGCGATTTACGGTCTGGGCGACCCGGACTTGTACCTGAAGATGATGCTTCACCTGACGAAGGGAATGATTATCGATCAGCGGGCGATCCTGCGCCGCCTGACCGAGCTGCAATACACGCGTAACGATCAGGCTTTCCAGCGCGGTACGTTCCGGGTAAGAGGGGAAGTGGTTGATATCTTCCCGGCGGAATCAGACGATCTTGCGCTGCGAGTGGAGCTGTTCGACGAAGAGGTTGAAAGGCTGTCGTTATTTGATCCACTAACCGGGCAAATCGATCAAACTATTCAGCGTTTTACCATCTACCCTAAATCGCACTACGTTACGCCGCGCGAGCGTATTGTGCAGGCGATGGAAGACATCAAAGTTGAGCTGGCCGAGCGTCGAAAATTCCTGCTGGAAAATAATAAACTGCTGGAAGAGCAGCGTATTGCCCAGCGTACCCAGTTTGATCTCGAGATGATGAACGAGCTGGGTTATTGCTCGGGCATTGAAAACTACTCGCGCTTCCTCTCCGGGCGAGGGCCTGGCGAACCGCCTCCAACGCTGTTTGACTACCTTCCAGCCGATGGTCTGCTGGTGGTGGATGAATCCCACGTCACTATTCCGCAAATTGGCGGGATGTATCGCGGTGACCGCGCCCGTAAAGAAACGCTGGTGGAATACGGCTTCCGCCTTCCTTCAGCACTGGATAACCGCCCGCTAAAGTTCGAAGAGTTCGAAGCGCTTGCCCCGCAGACCATCTACGTTTCAGCGACGCCGGGTAACTACGAGCTTGAGAAATCCGGCGAGGACATTGTTGACCAGGTTGTACGTCCTACGGGCCTGCTTGATCCGGTGATTGAAGTGCGTCCGGTGGGCACTCAGGTGGATGATTTGCTCTCGGAAATTCGTAAGCGTGTGGCTATCAATGAACGTGTATTGGTGACGACGTTAACCAAACGGATGGCGGAAGACCTGACCGAATATTTAGAGGAGCATGGTGAACGCGTCCGCTATCTGCACTCGGATATTGATACCGTAGAGCGCATGGAGATCATCCGCGATTTGCGCCTGGGTGAGTTTGACGTGCTGGTGGGGATAAACCTGCTGCGAGAAGGTCTTGATATGCCGGAAGTGTCGCTGGTTGCGATTCTGGATGCAGACAAAGAAGGTTTTCTGCGTTCCGAACGTTCGCTTATTCAGACCATTGGCCGTGCGGCGCGTAACGTTAACGGCAAGGCGATTCTCTACGGCGATAAAATCACGCCGTCAATGGCCAAAGCGATTGGTGAGACCGAACGCCGCCGTGAGAAACAGCAGCGTTACAACGAAGAAAATGGCATTACGCCGCAGGGCCTGAACAAGCGAGTAGTGGATGTCCTGCAGCTTGGTGAAGGCATGGCGAAGACCAAAGGGCGGGTTAAAACCAAAGCACGCAGCGTGATTGAAGACGATGAAATCGTCATGACGCCAAAAGCGCTGCAGCAGAAAATTCACCAGCTTGAAACCAAAATGCTGGAGCACGCGCAGAATCTCGAGTTTGAAGAGGCGGCGCAGATTCGCGACCAGCTTCACAAGCTGCGCGAACTGTTTATCGCCACCTCATAAGCTACGAGGTTTACCCGAGCTGCTGTACGGCCTGCTCGAGGGCCGCTCGCAGCAGCTGGCGGTCGTGGCGATACCGGATGTCGCTGGCTTCCAGCGGCTGCTGAATAACCAACCTGTCGCCCACTTCGCTGACGTCGACCTGCGGGCCAACCAACACGGCATCGATAACGCGTTTTCCGATATGCTGTTCCATCAGCTCCAGTTTTTGACGCAATGAAAGGCCTGCCGCCGCAGGGCTAAGCTCTTTGCCCAAATTTCCGATGTACACCATTGGCGCCGGCGTGCGGCGCAATGCCTGATCCATCTCTTCAAGCAGCAGAATAGGCATCAGGCTGGTGTAAAAACTGCCGGGGCCAATCAGAATTAAATCGGCCTCAGCAATGGTCTCTATGGCTTCACGCGTGGCCGGGACTTTTGGGTAGACCGCGAGATCCTGCGGTGGATTGAGCAACTGGTCGATACTGACTTCGCCATAAACGGCGTTGCCCTGGTCGTCGGTAGCCATTAAATCGACCGGATGTTCCGACATCGGAATCAGCTGCGCATCGACCTTCAGCAGGTTACGAATTAAATTGATTGCCTCCAGAGGGCGCACGCTGAGGTGATCCAGCGCCTTTAACATCAGGTTTCCGAGGTTATGTCCTGAAAGTTCGCCGTTACCGCCAAAACGGTACTCAAACATTGTTGATGCTACGCTTGGTTCGGTGATCAACTGGTTCAGGCAGTTGCGCATATCTCCCCAGGCAATCCCACCCTCAGAGCGTCGAATGCGTCCGGTTGAACCGCCATTGTCGGTTGTGGTGACGATGCCAGTTAAACGTGATCCGAGGGAAGAAAGGGATGACATTACGCGACCCAGGCCGTGTCCACCGCCCAGCGCGACAACGCGATCAAGATCTGCAAGCGTGCGATTACGCATAGAAAAGATAATCCTTAAGAGGCATACAGGCGCTTAAGGTAGCGTAAAAGCGTTAAAAAGACGATTCTTGCTCTGTGGATAATGATGCATATCAAAGTAAAAGTTAGCTTTTTAAGTACTCTGTAGCGAAATTAAGCAATCATCCCGTTATGTATGGATTTATATAGCGAAAACTGATATGGCGCGAAGCCAGATGTCGCGCTACTATCGCAGTAACACACACTCAAGCCCTGGTACCTAAGTCACAAGATAAGGTGCCCTGGCCGCAGCCCTGAGGTTGCCAGGGTGCAGGAAGAAATGACTGCATCTCCCGTATTTGGAAAGGTGTATTCAGTGTCCCAGCTTACCGATGCTTTTGCGCGTAAGTTCTATTACTTGCGCTTATCAATTACCGACGTCTGCAACTTTCGCTGCAGCTATTGCCTGCCTGATGGCTACAAGCCACACGGTGTGGCCAATAAAAGCTTCCTCAACGTCGATGAAATCCGCCGCGTTACCCGGGCTTTTGCCGCCCTGGGAACCGAAAAGGTGCGCCTGACCGGCGGGGAACCTTCTTTGCGCCGCGACTTTACCGAGGTAATCGCCGCGGTGCGTGAAAACGCGTCTATTCGCCAGCTGGCGGTGACGACCAACGGTTATCGCCTGGCCAGGGATGTTAACGCGTGGCGTGATGCCGGGCTCACCGCCCTTAACGTTAGCGTCGATAGCCTGGATGCCCGCCAGTTTCACGCCATTACCGGCCAGGATAAATTTCGGCAAGTGATGGAAGGGATTGACGCGGCTTTCAGCGCGGGTTTTGAGCGGGTAAAAGTGAACACCGTGCTGATGCGCGACGTTAACCACAACCAGCTAGAGACCTTCCTCGCCTGGATCAAACCGCGTCCTATCCAGCTCCGCTTTATTGAGCTAATGGAAACTGGCGACGGTGGCACGCTTTTCCGCAAGCACCATATCTCCGGCAAAACGATTCGTGACCAGCTGCTTGAACGCGGCTGGGTACATCAGCTGCGTCAGCGCAGCGATGGGCCCGCCCAGGTGTTCTGCCATCCTGACTATGAAGGGGAAATCGGGCTCATCATGCCGTATGAGAAAGATTTCTGTGCCAGCTGCAATCGGCTGCGAGTTTCGTCAGTCGGCAACCTGCACCTTTGCCTGTTTGGCGAACAGGGAATTGCGCTGCGGGATCTGTTGGCGGATGACGCCCAGCAAAGCGAGCTGGAAGGGCGTATTTCTTCCGCGCTGGCGCAGAAAAAGCAAACTCATTTCCTGCATGACGGTAATACCGGCATCACCCAAAATCTGTCGTATATCGGCGGCTAGAACCTGCCCACAAGGAGAATATCGATGAGTCAGGTAAGCGCAGAGTTTATCCCGGCACGCGTTGCTATTTTGACGGTGTCCAGCCGTCGAGGTGAAGATGACGACACTTCGGGTCACTATCTGAGTGAGGTCGCCACGGAAGCGGGGCATCAGGTGGTAGACAAAGCTATCGTCAAAGAAAATCGTTATGCCATCCGGGCTACCGTTTCGCAGTGGATTGCCGATGAGCAGGTCCAGGTGGTGCTGATCAACGGCGGCACCGGGTTTACCGACGGAGACCAGACGCCTGAGGCGCTGCTTCCGCTGTTTGACCGAGAAGTTGAAGGCTTTGGCGAGCTGTTTCGTATGCTCTCGTTTGAAGAGATTGGCACATCCACACTACAGTCTCGCGCCGTTGCGGGCATGGCTAACAAAACGCTGATTTTCGCCATGCCGGGCTCAACGAAGGCTTGCCGAACCGCCTGGGAAAATATCATTCAGCCTCAGTTGGATGCCCGTCAGCGCCCGTGCAATTTCCACCCACATATTAAGAAGTAAGTTATGTCGCATTTGACCCATATTAACGCCGCCGGGGAAGCGCATATGGTGGACGTGTCCGCCAAGGCTGAAACGGTACGCGAAGCCCGCGCCGAAGCTTTTGTGACCATGCTACCGGAAACGCTGGCGATGATTGTCGAGGGCAGTCACCACAAAGGTGACGTTTTTGCCACGGCACGTATTGCGGGGATCCAGGCCGCTAAACGCACCTGGGAACTGATCCCGCTTTGCCATCCGCTTTTACTCAGCAAAGTAGAAGTGCAGCTCGAGGCTCAGACTGAGTACAGCCGTGTTCGCATCGAGTCCGTGTGCCGCCTGACGGGAAAAACCGGTGTAGAAATGGAGGCATTGACTGCGGCCTCCGTCGCCGCGTTGACCATTTATGACATGTGCAAGGCAGTACAAAAAGATATGGTCATCGGCCCGGTACGCCTGCTTGAAAAAAGCGGCGGAAAATCCGGCGATTTTAAGGTGGACAACCATGCTTAATGTCCTGTTTTTTGCCCAGGTACGTGAACTGGTTGGCTGCGACAGCCTGACGCTGGATGAAGCCTACGGCGATGTGGAGCAACTTCGTGCGGCATTGGCCGACAGAGGCAGCCGCTGGGCGCTGGCATTGGAGTCCGGCAAGCTGCTGGCCGCGGTCAATCAAACGCTGGTGAGCTTTGATCATCCGCTGGCGAAGGGTGACGAAGTGGCCTTTTTCCCACCGGTGACCGGAGGTTAAATGGACAGCACCCGTATTATTGTTGGCCGCGAGAATTTTAACGTCGGCGAAGAGTATCAGTGGCTTTCGCAGTGCGATGAAGACGGTGCTGTCGTGACCTTCACCGGCAAAGTCCGCAACCATAACCTTGGCGACAGCGTAAGTGCCCTGACGCTTGAGCATTATCCGGGAATGACTGAAAAAGCGCTGGCGGAAATCGTCGTTGAGGCGAGAAGCCGCTGGCCGCTGCAGCGCGTGACGGTGATTCACCGCATCGGTGAGCTGTGGCCCGGCGATGAAATTGTCTTTGTGGGGGTGACGGGCGCACACCGCAGCTCGGCGTTTGAAGCCGCTCAATTCATCATGGATTACCTGAAAACCCGCGCGCCGTTCTGGAAACGTGAAGCGACCTCCGAAGGTGACCGCTGGGTCGAGGCGAGGGACAGCGACAAACAGGCGGCTAAACGCTGGTAGGCTACGCGGTCTGTGGGATGTGTTAATCTTAAAGCGGGTGAGCCAAACAGCTCGCGTTAGAAGCTTAATACACAACACAGAGGAAGCATCATGGACCGATTCCCGCGTCCCAATGAGACTATCGTACAGCGTGCCAATACGGGCCTTCAGACCTTTATGGCGCAAGTTTACGGCTGGATGACCTGCGGTCTACTTTTAACCGCCTTTATCGCGTGGTACGCAGCGAATACCCCGGCGGTTATGGAGTTTGTCTTCTCCAGTAAGATCACCTTCTTTGGTTTGATTATCGTTCAACTGGGGCTGGTTTTTGTGCTCTCCGGCATGGTGCACAAGCTTAGCGCTAGCGTGGCGACTTCGTTGTTCATGCTTTACTCGGCGCTGACCGGGTTGACCATGGCGAGCATTTTCCTGGTGTACACCTATTCGTCTATTGCCAGCACGTTTGTGGTGGCCGGTGGGATGTTTGGCGCCATGAGCCTCTATGGCTACACCACCAAACGTGACCTGAGCGGCTTCGGCAACATGCTGTTTATGGCCTTGATCGGGATTGTACTGGCTTCGCTGGTTAACTTCTGGCTGAAAAGCGATGCGCTCATGTGGGCTATCACCTACATCGGCGTGGTGGTGTTTGTGGGATTAACTGCTTACGACACGCAGAAACTGAAAAACATCGGCGAGCAAATTGATACCCGCGACGCGCAAATGCTGCGTAAGTACTCAATTCTTGGTGCCCTGACGCTGTATCTCGACTTCATCAACCTGTTCCTGATGCTGTTGCGTATCTTTGGCAATCGCCGTTAATATGCACACCCCTCTCCTTCGGGAGAGGGCGTTTCCTCTCAATTTTGCTTTTCCTCTCGCTACTTTTTCCTGTCTGAACGGAAATATATTGCAATATCTGTCACAAAAAGGGGGCGTATTGAGGAAATTTCCGTACACTTGCGTACTCTGATTAACAGGAAGAAATACTCCAGGAGATAAAGCATGAAGTGGCAACAACGTGTAAGAGTGAGAACCGGACTGGGTTGCTGGCAGATTATGCTGCATCTTGCGGTAGTCGCTGCCCTGCTCGTTGGCTGGAAAACGGCGACCTTGATCCCCGTAGGCGTGGGGCTGTGCCTGCTTTATGTTGCCACCGTGGTCATGATGTTTATCTTCCAGCGTTTTCATACCGGCCTGCTGCGCGACATTGGTGATTTCCTCGAAGAGCTGACCACCACCTGGTATTTTGGCAACGCGATGATTGCCCTCTGGCTACTGTCACGCGTGGTGCAGAGTCACCTGATTCTGGCGCTGGCCGGCCTGGCAATGCTCGCCGGACCGGCTATCTTCTCTCTGCTCGCGAAAGACAAGTCACGCAATCTTACGCCTAAACATCCAGTACGCCGCTGAACCCGTTGTGGCCGCAATGACCAGCAGCGGCCACAGACTCTGCCAGACAATCCCAAAGCTCGCATCCTTCAGGTAAATCTGTTTCGTGATGTCGGTGAAATGACGAATTGGGTTTATCCACGTTAAATCCTGCAGCCAAACCGGCATGTTTTCTACCGGCGAGACATAGCCGGAGAGCAGAATCGCCGGCATCATAAAGACAAACACGCCGATAAATGCCTGCTGCTGGGTTGAGCAGAGGGCGGAAATCAGCAGCCCGAACCCCACCAGCGACAGCCCGTAGACGATCATCGTGAAGAAAAACAGCAGCAGCGAGCCGGAGAAGGGGATGTGATACCCCCAAATACCTACAGCCAGCACAATGGTGGCCTGCACCAGCGCGACAATTTGGGCTGGAACCGCTTTGCCAATAAAGATTTGCCAGGTGGCCAGGGGAGAAACCAACAGCTGATCGAGCGTGCCTTGCTCGCGTTCGCGGGCAACCGAAAGGGACGTTACAATCATCACCCCGATGGTGGTTATCATCGCTATCAACGACGGCACCACAAACCATTTGTAATCAAGGTTAGGGTTATACCAGTTGCGAATAGTCAGCTCACTATTGTTGGGTTTTGGCTGGCCGGTCATTAGCTCTTGCTGATAGTTATTGACGATTTGCTGGAGATAATTCGCGGCAATCTGCGCGCTGTTTGAGTTACGTCCGTCGAGCAGGATTTGCAGCTTCGCCGGATTCTGACTGGCAATATCGCGCGAAAAATTCGCCGGGAAGCGAATTAACAGAAGTGCTTTTTGGTTGTCTATCGTCGGCTGTATTTCCTGCGGGCTTTTCAGCAGCTGTACATGGCTGAAGGCGCTGGCGCGGGCAAAACGCTGGGTCAGTTCAATCGAGTGATTGCCGTTGTCTTCGTTATAGATAGCGATGGTGGCATTAGTCACCTCAAGCGTGGCGGCAAACGGGAACAAAAGCACCTGTAGCAGCACCGGCAAAATCAGGATGGCACGGGTTTGAGGTTCACGCAGCAGCGACTGCAGCTCTTTGCGAATTAACGTCCATAAACGATAAAACATGCTTTCTCCCTTAATCGAGCCGACGTTTGGTTTTCAGCGCCGTCAGGCCGATAAATATCACCGCCGAGGCAATCAAAAACAGCGTATTGACGATTAACACAGAGGTGATATTCCCCGCCAGGAACAGGCTTTGCAGCGTACTGACGAAGTAGCGCGCCGGAATAACGTAGGTGACTGCCCGGATAATCGCCGGCATGCTGTCTATCTGGAAAATAAAGCCGGACAGCATGATGGACGGTAAAAATGCGGCGTTTAGCGCTACCTGAGCGGCGTTGAACTGATTACGCGTAATGGTGGAAATCAGCAGTCCCATGCCCAGCGTGCTGAGTAAAAACAGGCTGGTTATCAGAAAAAGCAGCACCAGCGAGCCGCGCCACGGCACGCCGAGGACGAATACCGTCACCAGCATACAAAGCAGCATCGCCAGCATGCCCAGCACGTAGTAAGGCACCAGCTTGCAGAGCAGCAGCTCGGTTCGCGTTACCTGAGTGGAAAGCAGGGCCTCCATGGTGCCGCGCTCCCATTCCCGGGCCACGACCAGAGAGGTCAGTATCGCGCCGATAACCGTCATGATGATGGTCACAGCGCCGGGAATAATAAAGTGCTGACTGATGGCGGCGGGGTTGAACCAATAGCGCAGCTGCACGTCGATTAGCGGCTCAAAATGTTCGCCACGGTCTTCCGCCCGCTGCTGCTGCCAAAGCTGCCAGATCCCCTGCATATACCCCTGCACAAAGTTAGCCGTATTGGGCTCGCTGCCGTCGGTGATCACCTGAATCGGGGCCGTTGCGCCCGGGCGGGCCATGTTCTGTGCAAAATCGGGAGGGATAGTCACCATGCCGCGAATCTTCCCGGCCTGCATCAACTGAATAAGCTGCTCGCGGTTATCGCTGATGGTGGGCTGAATAAACGGCGAAGCGCTGATCGCGTGGCTGAAGTCCAGTGCATCTTCGCTTTGCTGTTCAATCAGGACGCCGACGTGTAGACGGCTGGAATCCAGGTTAATGCCGTAGCCGAAGATAAACAGCAGCAGAAGTGGGATAACCACGGCGATTAACCAGCTGCTGGGGTCGCGCACAATTTGCCGCGTTTCTTTCACGCACAGGGCGCGGACGCGGCGCCACGATACTCTTTGGCTATGTTCGCTCATCGCTGTGTTCCTTATCCCATTCGTGAATCAGCCCGATAAACGCCTGCTCCATGGTCGGATCCGGCGTTTCGTCGTCCGCCACCTGCTGCTTCAGGTCGTCCGGCGTGCCGCTGGCTATCAGCTTGCCGCGGTACACCAGCCCGATTCGGTCGCAGTATTCGGCCTCATCCATAAAGTGAGTGGTCACCATCACCGTGACGCCTTGCTCCACCATGCTGTTGATATGCAGCCAGAATTCGCGCCGGGTAATCGGGTCGACGCCGGAAGTCGGTTCATCAAGAAACAGAATGTCCGGCTCGTGCATCAGCGAGCAGGCGAGCGCCAGCCGCTGCTTAAAGCCAAGTGGAAGCGAGTCTGTGGTGCTGTTGGCGATAGGCTGCAGCGCAAACGCCTCGCTCATGCGGTTAATTTTGTCCTGTTGGGCACGTCCGCGCAGGCCATAAACCCCGGAGAAGAAACGCAGGTTTTGCGCTACCGTCAGGTTGCCGTAAAGCGAGAATTTCTGAGCCATATAGCCAAGATGCTGGCGTGCTTTGCCTGAGCTGGTTTTCAAATCCATGTCCAGTACCAGCGCCTTGCCCGAAGTGGGGACTAACAAACCGCACATCATCTTGAAGGTGGTGGACTTCCCCGCGCCGTTGGGGCCGAGCAGCCCGAAGATTTCGCCGCGCTTAACGGCAAAATTAACGTGGTCGGTTGCCGCAAAGTCGCCAAATTTTTTGGTCAGCTCTTCGGCCTGAATCACCGTCTCGCCGGACTCACCGTCAACGGTATGAAGAATATCGCCGAGTGGCGATTCGTTAGCCCCGGCACCGCCCAGTAAATCAATAAAAGCATCTTCAAAGCGCGGATCGGTTTCTTTCAGGCTGGTCTCGGGAACATTCAACGCGTTAGCCAGTTCGCTGATGTTGGAATCCTTAGCAAGGATCAGCCGTACCGAACGCCCCTGAATCACGCCGTCGCTTACCTGCGGCAGCTTCAGGGCCCGCTGAAGAAGCTGGCGGTTGTTTTCGTGCTCATGGCTGACCAGCAGCGAACGCCCGGCCATCTTCTGCGTCAGCGCTTTCGGCGCGCCGTGATAAAGCAGCTCACCTTCGTTCATCAGCAAAATTTCCCGGCACTGCTCGGCTTCATCCAGGTATGACGTGCTCCAGAGAATCAGCATGCCTTCGCCCGCCAGCTCGTGCACCATCTGCCACAGTTCGCGCCTTGAAATAGGGTCAACGCCCACGCCCGGCTCATCCAGCAGCAGCACTTTCGGCTGGCCGACCAGGGTGCAGGCGAGGCCAAGCTTTTGCTTCATCCCACCGGAGAGCTTGCCCGCCAGGCGCCCGGTAAATGGCCCCAAAGATGTAAACTCCAGCAGCCGGGCAAACGTGCTCTTACGCTGCTCCCCGGTCACGCCTCGCAGGTCGGCATAAAGCGTGAGGTTTTCCATTACCGTCAAATCTTCGTACAGGCCAAACTTTTGCGGCATATAGCCCAGTTCTGCGTGCAGGGCGCGATCGTCTTTAATCGGGTCAAGGCCGATGACTGAGGCGGATCCCTCGCCAGGCTGAAGTAGCCCGGCAAGCATCCTCATCAGCGTGGTTTTCCCCGCGCCGTCGGGGCCAACCAGTCCGGTCACCGCTCCCGCGTGAATTTCGCAATCAAGGCTGGCGACGGCTGGCTTTTCAAGTCCAGGGAAACGCTTCACCAGCCCCTGCAGGCGAATGACCGCGTCATTGTTGCTCATGCTGTGTTCCGCCGTTGAATTTCACCGTAACTGGCATGCCCTGACGCAGCGAGTCATCTGCATCGGTCACGATAATGCGCAGGCGGTAGACTAAATCCGTGCGCAAATCCGGCGTTTCAACCGTTTTCGGGGTGAACTCCGCCGTCGGAGACACAAAGCCCACTTTACCGTGGTAAGGCTTGTCCGGGCGGCCATCGGTATAAATCAGCAGTTCGCTGCCGGGTTTGGCCTGCCCCAGATTGGTTTCGTCGATATATGCGCGAACCCATACCGGGCGAGTGAGTGAAAGGGTGAGTACCGTACTGCCCGCATTAAGCATACTCCCAGGCTCCACCGCGCGGGTCAGCAACGTGCCGTCAGAAGGGGCAATAAGAGTGGTGTCCTGCAGATCGAGCTGCGACTGTGCCAGCTGCGCTTTGGCCTGCTGCAGGCTGGCCTGCGCCTGAGCAATTTCCTGCGGGCGGTTGCCGCTGCGGTACTGGCTGAGCTTATCCTGGGCCGCTTTCAGCGTGGCTTTTGCCTGATCGCTGGATGAGCGGGCGTTAGCTAAGTCATTCGCCGAGATGGTTTTGGTCGCCCACAGCCCTTGCTGACGCTGGTAGAAGTTTTGCGCGTAGTCATAGGCCGCCTGTGCCTGGTTAACCTGCGCCGCAGCCTGGGCTATTTCTTCATCGCGGTAGCCCGCAATAATTAAATCGTATTTGGCCTGGGCGGCCGCAACGTTGGCTTCGGCCTGACGCAAAGCGTTTTCATAAGGCGCTTTATCTATCAGCCCGAGGGGTTCACCGGTTTTGATCGCATCGCCTTCATCAACCTCAAGCGCCGCGAGCCGTCCTCCCACGCGGAAGCTCAAGTTAACGGTGCGGATATCCACGTTGCCGTAGAGCGTCAGCTCGCTGTTTTGCTGGCTCTGGTACCATTTCCAGCCGCCAAACGCCGCGGCCACGAGCGCTACAATCACAATGACGGCAATCACCGGCTTCTTATTGTTCATCACTAGCGTTTCCTCTGTTTACGGATAATCCCTGCAGGATGAAATCAACGTGGCTCAGCACCACGCGGCTTATTTGCTGCACCTTTGCCTGGTCAAACTGAGGCCAGCCGGTGCGCAACAGAATTGTTTCTCGCCCAAGCCGGAAGGCCAGCACCTGGCCGAGCAGCGTGTGGGTATGCAAAATGGTGTCGGTATCAAAGGGATCTCGCCCGGTATAGTGCGCCACCAGCGTGGTCAGCAGGGAGTGCATGGGGTCGATAACCTGCTGGTGAATAAGCTGGTAAGCGGCGGTGGGAGAAAGTTGTTCTCGGGAGATAAATTTACTCAGGTTAAGCGTGTCGTCGGCGGTCAGCAGGGCGATCATTTGCCCGAGTGCGGTATGAATAAGATGCCGTATTTTCTCTTTGTCCGGTTCTGGCTGGCACAGCAGGGCTTCTGCGGCTGCAACATGCTCGTGGAAGTTACTGCTAATGAAGTCGGCGATCCACTGTGCGGAAGCCAGATAAAGCGCGTCTTTGGAGCCAAAGTAATAGGTGATAGCGGCGATATTTTGCCCGGCCTGGGCGGCGATATCTCGCGTCGTGGCGTGCATGCCGTACTCGGCAAATTGCGCAATCGCGGCGGCGATCAGCGTATTTTTAGCCTGCTCTCCGCGGCTGGTGACGGGCGTCGGCGAAGGTGTCATACCGACCTCTTAAAATGTTAATCAATCGATTGATTAAGAGTAAGCAAAGTTATCAACCCTGTCCAGCGCAAGGCTTTATTCTGTTAGCGCGGCAGATAGTGAGAATTTATGCGGAAGATCACAAAAACTGCTACACTGCACGCGAACGGCGCCGTGGTTTGCGCCTCCTCTCTTCGCCAGCTTAGCGCTGGCGCGTGATGTTCCCCCTGGAAACTACACCGCACAATGCGGTCAGGGCGGTTCTGGAGTTCCTATGTCTTTTGATTCTCTCGGCCTGAATGCCGATATTTTGCGTGCGGTGGAAGAGCAGGGCTATCGTGAGCCTACCCCAATCCAGCGCCAGGCAATCCCGGTAGTCTTATCAGGCCGTGACCTGATGGCCAGCGCCCAAACCGGCACCGGCAAAACCGCAGGTTTTACCCTGCCGCTGTTACAGCGTCTGACCGACAGCGCGCCTCACCTGAAGGGCCGTCGCCCGGTGCGTGCGCTGATCCTCACCCCAACCCGCGAACTGGCGGCGCAGATTGGTGAGAATGTCCGCGACTACAGCAAATATTTAAATATTCGCTCGCTGGTTGTCTTCGGCGGCGTGAGCATTAATCCGCAGATGATGAAGCTGCGCGGCGGCGTGGATGTGCTGGTAGCAACGCCAGGCCGTTTGCTGGATCTTGAGCATCAGAACGCGGTGAAACTCGATCAGATCGAGATCCTGGTGCTGGATGAAGCCGACCGTATGCTGGATATGGGCTTCATTCATGACATTCGTCGCGTGCTGGCTAAACTGCCTGCGCGCCGCCAGAACCTGCTGTTCTCGGCAACTTTCTCCGACGACATTAAAGCGCTGGCTGAAAAGCTGCTGCATAACCCGGAAGAAGTCGAAGTGGCTCGCCGCAACACGGCGTCTGAGCAGGTCACACAGCACGTTCATTTTGTGGACAAAAAGCGCAAGCGGGAACTGCTGTCGCAGATGATTGGCGAAGGTAACTGGCAGCAGGTGCTGGTGTTCACCCGCACCAAACACGGCGCTAACCACCTGGCAGAGCAACTGCAAAAAGACGGTATCACCGCGGCGGCAATCCACGGTAACAAGAGCCAGGGGGCTCGTACGCGTGCACTGGCTGACTTCAAAAGCGGTGGTATTCGCGTTCTGGTGGCGACCGATATCGCGGCTCGTGGCCTGGACATTGAAGAACTGCCGCACGTTGTTAACTACGAGTTGCCAAACGTGCCGGAAGACTACGTGCACCGTATTGGCCGTACCGGCCGTGCGGCAGCCACTGGCGAAGCACTGTCTTTGGTGTGCGTGGACGAGCATAAGCTGCTGCGTGACATCGAACGTCTGCTGAAGCGCGAGATCCCACGTATCGCATTGCCTGGTTTTGATGTTGATCCGTCGATTCCGGCTGAGCCAATCGTGAATGGTCGCCAGCAGCGTGGCGGCGGTGGTCGTGGTGGCCAGGGCGGTCGCGGTGGTCAAAACCAGGGGCAGGGTCAGCGTCGCAGCGGTAATGGCGGTAGCGCTAATGCCTCCGGCGATCGTAATAACGGTCCGCGTCGCAGCAGTAAACCGCAGGGCGAAGGTGCAGCGAAGCCGGCAGGTGAAAATGCCCGTCGTCGTCGTCCGCCGCGTAAGCCAGCGTCAGCGCAGTAAGTTTTTTATACCCTCACCCTAACCCTCTCCCTAAAAGGGAGAGGGGATTAAAGACGCCCTGTGTTCGCCCTTTCCTCTTTGGGAAAAGGGCCGGGTGAGGGGACAACAACACAAATATTATCGGATGCGTCATGCGTGTTCTTCTTGCCCCGATGGAAGGGGTTCTCGACTCTTTAGTTCGCGAGCTTCTTACCGAGGTTAACGACTACGATCTCTGTATCACCGAATTTCTTCGCGTGGTCGATCAGCTTTTACCGGTTAAATCCTTTCTCAAACTTTGCCCTGAACTTAACCACGCCAGCCGCACGCCGTCTGGAACGCTGGTCCGCGTTCAGCTACTAGGGCAGTACCCACAGTGGCTGGCTGAGAACGCCGCACGTGCCGTCGAGCTGGGCTCGTGGGGCGTGGACTTAAACTGCGGTTGCCCGTCAAAACTGGTCAACGGCAGCGGCGGCGGCGCGACTTTGCTCAAAGATCCTGAACTCATTTATCGCGGGGCGAAAGCCATGCGCGAGGCAGTTCCAGCGCATTTACCGGTCACGGTAAAAATTCGGCTCGGTTGGGATAGCGGCGCGCGGCAGTTTGAAATTGCTGATGCTGTACAGCAGGCGGGCGCAACGGAGCTGGTGGTTCACGGCAGAACTAAGGAAGACGGCTATAAAGCCGAGCTGATCAATTGGGGGGCTATCGGAGAAATTCGCCAGCGGCTGGCGATTCCAGTCATCGCAAACGGGGAAATCTGGGACTGGCAAAGCGCGCAGGATTGCCTGGCCACGACGGGATGTGATTCGGTGATGATTGGACGCGGGGCGCTGAATGTGCCGAACCTGAGTCGGGTTATTAAATACAACGAAGCGAGGATGCCGTGGGCCGATGTCGTGACGTTGTTGCAAAAATATAGCCGCCTGGAGAAACAGGGTGATACCGGGTTGTATCACGTGGCAAGGATTAAACAATGGCTTGGCTACTTGCGTAAAGAATACGTTGAGGCAACGGAACTGTTTACTGTAATTCGTACATTAAAAACGTCCGGTGAAATTGCCAATATTATTGGTGCATTAAAATAAACTTTTCTAAAGAACCCGTTAATTGATCTTTTAATTAACGGGCGTTTTTTCTGATGAATTTCTTTTCTTACATTCTTTCCTGAATCAAGGTCACAAATTTCACCTTTTATTTTATTTAGTGCTGGAGGTTATTTTGGTGTGATGCCACTATAGCGACACAAATTACATCAAGGATTGTTACTGTCTAACAGGCAAAACCTAAATTCATTCTCCGGTTGTCGGGAAATGAATTTAGGTTTTTTTTTGCTTTTTTTTATTAAAACAAGGGACGTTTATCATGTACTCACGCACGAAAATAACCGGTGGCATGATGCTGCTATTTACTCTGGGAGGTATGCCCGCGGCTTTGGCCAGCTATTCTCACTATGACGGCGGCCTGCTCACAGACAGCCATCTCGATGCCACCTTAAAAAATGTCTGGATGTTGAATACCACCGACGCGATGGCGGATCAGGGTATTGGTGATCAAACTGCCTGGGCTCAGGCGCTGCATCTGGACTGGCAAAGCGGCTGGCTGTGGGATCACGTTGGGGTCGACGCGTCGTGGTATGGCGTAGCGAAGCTGTACGCTAACGATGCCTTCTACGGCAGGGACTTATTGCGGGACAAAAACGGCAAAGCTCAAGGCTTCAATAAACTTGGGCAACTGTACGCTAAAGCACGATGGGGTGACTCAGAGCGGCACCTCAATCTTTGGGCTGGCTGGCGTCAACTCTATAAATTTGGTGCGTTAAACGTTACCCGCAGCCGTGCTGCCCCCAGTACCTGGGAAGGCGTAAGCGCTGAGTTTGCGTGGGATGACTTTGGCGCAAAGGCCGCCGTTGTTAACCGTTTTTCTGAGCGCGATGAACCGGAAAAACGCCGCTTCCGAACCCTAAAAACAAACAAGCAAATTGACTATATCGCGACAAGCGAACTGAGCTGGGCTCCTACAAAGGGCAGTAAAATCAGCTACATTGCCGCTGAAAGCGATAGTTATCTTCTCCGCCACGGGCTTGAGGCTAACGCCGTGGTGCCGCTCGGTAAAGATTTCAATCTCCTGGCGCGGAGCACTTACTATTATGCTCGCGGTCTCAGCGATTGGGAGGGCGCCCGTGGCTTTAGCCGCAGCGCACAGCACCTTTTTGCTCTTGTCGGTTATCAATACGGGAGGTCTGAGTCCGGGCTTGGCTGGTCGCATACCCGAGCCTCTCTGGATAACGGTTTAGGTCAATTCTATTGGCATTTTGGTAAAAACACTCGAGGTGCCTTTAATAGCAAAGCCGATGGCGAAGGTAATGACTACGTCAATGACGGCGAACAAATGCTGTATTTATACAGCCAGTATCAGATCCTGCCTGAATTATTGGTTGGTATATACGGTAATTACGGCTTTGGGATGCAATATAAAGGTGTTGATTTAAAAGAGTGGGAGTACGGGGGGTATTTTCTATGGCATAGCCCGCAGATAAAAGGCCTGAATGTATTTGCTGGCTTCGGTCCGAGTTATGGCTGGAAGTTAACCCTTGCCAGAATGCCTGCCCTGGATGAAAAAAATCATAATTTCCGTCGCGCTAAAGGCGTGGGGGGAAGCGTACGCGTGGAATATCGGTTTAATTTATTTTGATTACGTCATAAATAAGGAGTGAACATGAAAAAGAAAATTATCGCCGGGCTGGTGCTTACGTTAATGGCGGCCTCTGCCTTTGCCGCCGAGCGCCCAATGCGCATTCTGCTGGTCAATGACGATGGCTGTCAGTCTGTGGGGACAACGTCATTGCAGGAGAAACTGGCGGCGAAAGGGTATGACGTCTGGATGGTCGCCCCCGCGACTAATCAAAGCGGTATTGGTTCGGCCATTACCTTTAAGCCAAATAAAATATTTGATGTTAAAAAAGTGGCCGACAAACGCTACTGCTTCCCTGGCACCCCCGCAGACTCCCTTGACTTCGGCGTGCTGGGCGTGATGAAAGAGACGCCTCCGGATCTGGTGATATCCGGCGTGAACGACGGCCCTAATACCGGTGTTGCTCAGCTAAATTCTGGCACCATCGGTGCTGCGGCTCGCGCGGTTCGTTATGGTTATCCTTCCATTGCCGCCAGTATTGGCTACATTCTCAGCGAGGAGGAGATGAAGGCCGGATGGCCGAGTACCCATAAATACTGGCCGGACTCCGTGGATTATATCGCAAGCCTGGTGGATACGCTGGCGAAAAACTGGCAGCCGGGCAAGCCACTGTTCCCTGCTGGCTCGGGGTTGAGCATCAACTATCCGCCTCTGGAAAAGAAGGCCGTTAAGGGCGTGAAATTTGTTGAGAACGAGCGTAACCCGGTGCCGCAGCATTATTACAAGCTGCTCCCGGACGGCAAAGCGCAGCAAATCATGAGTGATAAAGTGCTGACGCCGGTGGACACTGACACCGATACCGGCTGGCTGAATCGCGGGTACATCACCTGGACCGTTTTTGACGGAGAGTGGAACGCGCCGCAGTTTGACGAGCAGTACCGCAAGCTGTTTGCCGCTGAGACTGAAGCTAAATAGCAACGCGGTGCCGCGATCGCTATCACGCTTTTCGCCCCGCAGGCTTGAGCGATATATTCTCCGTGATAGAGTGCGGAAGTTGGATTGTTACTGCGCTTAGCAGGCAAAACCTGATTATCTGGCTCTGCCAGAGGTCAGGTTTTTTTGTTTCTGGGGTAACCATGGAAATTGCCAAGATACTGAACAACAACGTAGTGGTTATCCTCGACGAGCACCAGCGCGAGCAGGTGGTGATGGGAAAGGGGCTGGGTTTTCAAAAGCATCCCGGCGATAGTCTCGACCGCAGCAAGATAGAAAAGGTTTTTGCCCTGCAAAGTGATGAGCTGGTGGCGCGGCTAAGTGAACTGTTGAATAAGATCCCGCTGGAGGTGATGACCGCCTGCGACAGGATTATTCAACTGGCGCGTGAGCGGCTCGGCAAGCTGCAGGAAAGTCTCTACATTTCGCTCACCGACCATTGCCACTTTGCGATTGAGCGTCAGAAAAAGGGCATGGCTATCCGCAATGTGCTGCTTTGGGAGATCAAGCGCCTTTATCCTAAGGAGTTTGCCCTGGGTGTTGAAGCGCTTGGCATTATCGACCAACGCCTTGGCGTACGGCTGGCGGAAGACGAGGCGGGGTTTATTGCTCTGCACCTGGTCACCGCCCAGCTTGCAGGGGAGATGCCGGAGGTCATGGACGTCACCCGAGTGATGCAGGAAATCCTACATATCGTGAAGTACCAACTGCAAATTGAGTACCAGGAAGAGAGCCTCAGCTACCAGCGTTTCGTGACCCATTTGAAGTTCTTTGCCCAAAGAATGCTAAATCGGGCCACCGTCCCGGATGATGACGAAACGCTGCACGTGGCGGTGAAAGAGAACTATCCGCTGGCGTGGCGCTGTGCGGAAAAACTTCAGCGCCACCTCGCCAAAAGCTATCAGCGTGAGCTGACCAACGAAGAAATAATGTTCCTCGCCATCCATATCGAGCGGGTACGTAAAGAGAGCCAAAAGGCTTAAACAACAAGACGGATTGTTACTGCTTCGGCAGGCAAAACCTGAGCATTGTCTTCCCTACGGGGTGGCCGGCTCAGGTTTTTTTTTTAACCTTACTCAGCACATTTCGCCTGCGGGCGTGACGTAAAAGGAAAGCGGTTATGGACTATCAAGGGCTGGCGCAAGACATTCTGAAACATGTCGGCGGGAAGGAGAACATCGTTAGCCTGGTGCACTGTGCGACCAGGCTACGCTTCAAGCTGAATGAACCCAGGCTCGCAGAGCCTCAGGCGCTGAAGAGCAACCCGGGCGTTATCACGGTGGTGGAGAGCGGTGGTCAATTTCAGGTAGTCATTGGCAACCACGTTCACGATGTCTACACGGCAGTTTGTGCTGCGGCAGGCATCAGTGAAGAAGGCATAACAAAAGAAATCCGGGACGAAAAAAGCAATCCATTGAACCGGCTTATCGATATCGTTTCGGCAATTTTCACCCCCTTCCTGGGCGTGATGGCCGCCTCCGGTATTCTTAAGGGGATGCTGTCGCTTGGCGTTGTTTGCGGTTGGCTAAATACCGAATCCGCCACCTATAAAATCTGGTTTGCCGCCAGCGATTCGCTGTTTTATTTCTTCCCGTTGGTTCTGGGCTACACGGCCGGGAAAAAGTTTGGCGGTAGCCCGTTCCTGACCATGGCCATCGGTGGAGCTTTAACGCATCCTCTGATTACTCAGGCTTTTGAGGCCGCATCCCAGCCGGAACGTTTTCTTGGCATTCCGGTGACCTTTATCAACTACAGCTCGTCGGTCATCCCGATTATCTTTGCCGCCTGGGTCAGCTGCTGGCTAGAAAAGCGCTGCAACAAGGTATTCCCGGCGGCGATGAAGAATTTTTTCACCCCCTTGATCTGCCTGGGCGTCGTGGTTCCACTGACGTTTCTGGTTATTGGCCCGGCAGCAACCTGGCTGAGCCAAATGCTGGCGCATGGCTATCAGGCTATTTACGCCTTTGCGCCGTGGCTGGCGGGAACCGTGATGGGGGCTATCTGGCAGATCTGCGTGATCTTCGGCCTGCACTGGGGGCTGGTGCCGATCATGATCAACAACCTCAGCGTGCTGGGTCACGATACGCTGATGCCGCTCCTGCTTCCGGCGGTGATGGGGCAGGTGGGGGCCACGCTCGGGGTCTTCCTCTCCACGCGAGACGCAAAACTTAAAGTGCTGTCCGGTTCGGCGGTCACCGCCGGGATCTTCGGCATTACCGAACCCGCTGTTTACGGCGTGACGCTGCCTAATCGCCGCCCCTTCATTTTTGGCTGTATTGCCGGGGGAATCGGCGGGGCTATCGTCGGCTTTAGTCAGAGCAACCTTTACTCCTTCGGCCTGGCGAGCATTTTCAGCCTGGCGCAAATGCTGCCTCCGGGTGGCATGGACAGCACTGTGTGGGGCGCGATTATCGGTACCGTACTGTCGCTGCTGCTGGCCTGCGGGTTAACCTGGGCCTTTGGTCTGCCGCGCAGCGTGCAGTCAGCTTCATTACCAACGGCCATTGCCGGAGATGAAGACATTCTGGCCCCGATGAGCGGCACCGTACTGGCGATGGAACAGGTCCCGGACGCCACTTTTGCCGGGGGATTATTAGGCAAGGGGGCGGCCATCATTCCGCTGAGCAACGAGGTCCGTGCGCCGTTTTACGGTGAAGTTGCCTCGCTGTTCCAGACTCGCCACGCCATTGGCCTGCTGAGCGACAGCGGCATCGAAGTTTTAATCCACATTGGTATCGACACGGTGAAGCTGGATGGACAGCACTTCACCGCGCACGTCCAGCCGGGGGACAAAATTAAACCCGGCGATCTGCTCATTGAGTTTGACCGCGAGGCCATTCTCGCCGCCGGGTACGACCTCGCTACGCCAATAATTGTCAGCAATAGCGAGGATTACCGGGAAGTGATCCGCGTAACGCCGCAGTCCAGTATTGATTCAGGTATGCCGTTCCTGACGGTAGAACGTTAAGCAAAGGAGAGTGACATGACAGCATTTCCGAAGACATTTCTATGGGGCGGGGCTATCGCCGCAAACCAGGTTGAAGGCGCGTGGCAGGAGGGTGGAAAGGGTATTTCTACCTCGGACGTCATGCAGCAGGGGGTATTTGGCGCGCAGAAGGAGCGCGTGCCGGGGGATAGTGGCATTAAAGATATCGCTATCGACTTCTACCATCGTTACCCACAGGACGTTGCGCTGTTTGCCGAGATGGGGTTCAGTTGCCTGCGAATTTCTATCGCCTGGACGCGTATCTTCCCGCAGGGCGACGAGCTTGAGCCGAACGAGGCCGGGTTGGCGTTTTACGACAAACTGTTTGATGAGCTGGCGCAGCACGGCATTCAGCCGATGGTGACCTTATCCCACTACGAAATGCCGTGGGGGCTGGTTAAGCAATACGGCGGCTGGGGCAATCGCAAAGTCATTGACTGCTTTGAGCGTTACGCGCGCTGCGTTTTCACCCGCTATCAGCATAAAGTTAAGCTGTGGCTGACCTTCAATGAAATTAACATGTCGCTTCATGCGCCGCTGACGGGCGTCGGGCTGGAAGGCGAGCCGGAAAAAGGCGAAATTTATCAGGCAATCCATCATCAGCTGGTTGCCAGCAGCCTGGCGGTTAAAGCCTGCCACGAAATCATTCCTGATGCGAAAATCGGCAATATGCTGCTGGGCGGCCTGATGTATCCGCTGACCTGTAAACCTGAGGACATGCTGGAAACTATGCAGGAAAACCGCAGTTGGTTGTTCTTCGGGGATGTTCAGTGCCGGGGCAGCTATCCGGGTTATATGCAGCGTTATTTCCGTGACAATGGCATTCAGCTTGAAATTAGCGAGAACGATCGTGAAATCCTGAAAAATACCGTCGATTTTATCTCATTCAGCTACTACATGACCGGTTGCGTCACGGCGGACGAACAGCTTAATGAGAAGCTTCGCAGCAATATTCTCAGCATGGTGCCTAACCCGCACTTACCCAGTTCTGAATGGGGCTGGCAAATTGACCCGACGGGGATGCGCATCCTGCTCAATATGCTGTGGGATCGCTACCAGAAACCGCTGTTTATTGTCGAAAACGGCCTTGGGGCGAAAGATAAGCCCGAAGCTGACGGCACGATCAACGATGATTACCGCATTAGCTATTTGAACGACCATCTGGTGCAGGTGGGCGAGTCTATTGAAGACGGTGTCGACGTGATGGGCTATACCAGCAGGGGTCCTATTGATCTGGTCAGCGCCTCAAAAGCGGAGCTGTCGAAGCGCTACGGATTTATCTATGTTGACCGCGATGACCAGGGGAATGGCACGCTGGCGCGTTCAAAAAAGAAAAGCTTCCACTGGTACAAAGAGGTGATTGCCACTAACGGCGGTAGCCTGAAGCGCTAAGTTGTGTCCACAGGAGGGAAAACGTGTTTTCCCTCTTTCCTTCATGCTCCTTTATGCCACATTCACTCGTCGCTGAATAAACCCGCGCAGCCACATCAGCGCGGCGTCGCTGTTATGGCGCTGATGCCAAAGTAGCGCGACCTCAAACGGCGGTACTTCAACGGGAACCGGGCTCGCGGTCAATCCCCAGGTTTTCTGCCAGCTTTCTGACAGCCCCGCAGGCACGGTAGCCAGCGCGGGCATTTGCATCAGTAGACCCGGCAGCGCGGCAAAGTGCGGTGTTGTGT
Source organism: Cedecea neteri NBRC 105707 = ATCC 33855 (assembly GCF_001571265.1). Taxonomy (GTDB): domain Bacteria; phylum Pseudomonadota; class Gammaproteobacteria; order Enterobacterales; family Enterobacteriaceae; genus Cedecea; species Cedecea neteri. Next base: position 86,281 of record NZ_BCTL01000030.1, read on the forward strand.
AGCTGACGTGGCGCGTCTGCCCAAGCTTCGCCAGCAGGGTGTCGATTTGACTGCTGTTAGCTTCACGATAGCTGACCAGCACGTGCTGGTGGGCCACATACTCTTCAAGCGACAGCGGGGAGCTGGCCTCTACTTGCTGCGGTTGCCATAGCGTCACAAAATCCATGCTCGTCAGCACCTCGCGCTCCAGCCAGCGTGCGCTTTGGTTCGCCACGCTGATCGCCATATCCAGCTCGCCGCCTTCCAGTCTTTGGGCGTCGGTAAACGGGTCGCTGGCGACAACGTTAATGCGCATGCCCGGCGCGTCCTGTTTCAGCGCGGGAATGAGTTTTGGCATCAGCCACATTTCAACCCAGTCGGTCATACCGATGGTCACTGTGGCTTTGGCGCTGGCCGGGCAGAATTCCGCCTGCTGGAAAAGGGCGCTTTGCAGCTGCTCCAGCAGAGGCATCAACTCTGTATGCAGTTCGCTTGCGCGAGCGGTGGGCTGCATGCGGTGCCCGCTGCGAATAAACAGCGGATCGTCGAACATATCCCGCAATCTTGCCAGCGCGCCGCTGACCGCAGGCTGCCCGAGGTGCAGTTTGTCAGCTGCCAGCGAGACGCTTTGCTCGCGGAACAGCACCGCAAAAGCGATCAGCAAATTAAGATCGATTTTGCGAAAATCATTTTCTTTGATAGTCATTATTTCTCCAATCAATTGGCGTGATGATACGCTCGACGGGATACTGACGGCAAGTTGAACACCTGCTTGGGGAATAAAATGAAAACTTTGCTCATGCTGCTTACGCTTTTAGGCAGCGCGCTTTCCACTTCTGCACTGTCCCAGTCTCTGGCCGTCACCCAGCAGCAGGCACCGGGCTATTACCGCATGATGCTGGGTGACTGGCAAATTACAGCGGTGTCGGACGGCACCGTGGTGGTACCGCTGGATAAACTACTGACGCACATTACGCCGCAGAAGTTACGTCAGCGTATGGCGGAGGACGCAATGACGCCCGCCGCAGAAACGTCGATTAATGCCTTTGTCATTAATACGGGAAGTGAGCTGATTCTGGTCGATACGGGAGCCGGATCGCTGTTCGGCAAGGCGGGCGGACACCTGCTGGAGAATCTGCGTGCGGCGGGAATTGCCCCTGAGGATATTTCTCTGGTGCTGCTGACCCACATTCATGCCGACCACTCCGGCGGAGTGGAATACCGCGGCAAGCCCGCTTTCCCAAACGCGACGGTTCGCGTTGAGCAGAAGGATGTCGATTTTTGGCTCAACCCCGGCCACCTCCGCGACGTTGAGCCGGGCCAGCGGCACACCTTTGCTGAGTCTGAACGCTCGCTGCGCCCGGTGATTAACGCCGGTAAGCTAAAAACTTTCCACGCACCGGCTAAAATCCTGCCGGGCATAGAGGCCATTCCCGCCGCAGGGCATACGCCGGGCAGCGTGATTTATCGTCTCAGCCGTGGCGAGCAAAACATGCTGATGTGGGGGGATATTATTCATGCTAAAGCGGTGCAGATGCCCGACCCTGAAGTGGCGATTCATTTCGATGTTAACCAGCAGCAGGCGATTGCCACACGTGAAAAGGTGTTAAAACTGGCGGCTCAGGAAGGTGACTGGGTGGCGGCAGCGCATATTGCTTTCCCGGGGTTTGGCCACGTGAAAGAAGAGGGGAAAGGCTGGCGCTGGGTGCCAGTAAACTACAGCAGCCAGGCTGGAAAGTAGCAACGGGCGCCACAAACGTGGCACCCGCATCTTTAAAAGATCATTTTGAATACGCCGGTCACCACCAGCAGCCCAATAAGGAAGATGATCAGAATGGCCCATAAAATAATTTTCATTAGCGCTCCTTACCTTTTTGTTTGGTCATTATGAGTATAGGCAAGGATACGAAGACGGGGGGAGTTGCCTCCCCGTAAACGGAATAATGAAGAAAAAAGCGGTGTTGCTGCGGACTAGCGCTGAGGTTTACCGGCCGCGAGCAGGAAGATCATTGGCCGTTCGGCCTCTTCTGCCAGGGCGGGGTTAAGGGCTATTTGTGCGGATTCCGGGCCCCATTCGTCCAGTTTTTCAAGCACAAAGCCGCTCTCAATCAGGGCATTTATCCAGGTAGCCAGTTTGCGATGCTGTTTTTTAACGCCTTCGGCAAACCAGTTGCTAAGGCGCTCACCTTCCTGCTGATAATGATTCACCGGCCAGCTGCGTTGCCCCGTCTGATCCTGCAACCAGGTCTGCGCCGCGGGAGCGGTATAGATCGGGTGTTCGGCGGTAAAGACCAGCTTGCCGCCTGGCACCAGCGCCTGATACAGCGTGGCGAACAGCGGGCGAATGTCCTCCAGATAGTGGAGCGCCAGCGAACTGTAGGCTAAATCGAGGCTGTTGGCCGGAAGCTGCAGCGTGGAAAGATCTTCCTGCCGGTACTCAATACCTGCTCCTTCGGTCATTTCATGGGCTTTCGCCAGCATGAGAGTAGAGACATCCAGCCCGACCGTTTTTGCCGCACCGGCATCGCGCGCGTAGCGGCAGAACCAGCCGTAGCCGCAGCCCAAATCCAGCACCTGCTTGCCCGCCAGCGGCGGCAGCATAGCCTGAACTTCGGCCCACTCAGGCGCGCCATCCAGACCCTTTATTGAGCGGTCCAGCGTGGCATAACCGGCAAAAAATGCCGGATCGTCATAGATATTTTGCGTCATAAATCCTCTGCATTAGTGAGGCCATCATTGGCCAGCAGGAATTTTAGACGCTACGCCGCCGGAAAGAAAACCGGCTCCGGCGGCAAAACCGTTAAAAACCGAAATGGCTCAGTTCAGGATGATCGTCCGGGCGACGGCCCAGCGGCCAGAAGAAGGCGCGTTCGCTTTCTTTGATCGGCGTATCGTTGATGCAGGCGTGGCGGTTAATCATCAGGCCCTGTTCGTCAAACTCCCAGTTCTCGTTGCCAAAGCTGCGGAACCAGTTGCCGGAATCATCGTGCCATTCATAGGCGAAACGCACCGCGATACGGTTACCGTCGTGTGCCCAGATCTCTTTGATCAGCCGGTAGTCCAGCTCTCGCTGCCACTTACGCGTTAAAAAGCCCACCACCGCCTCGCGGCCATCAACAAATTCTGCTCGGTTCCGCCAGTGAGTATTCAGGGCGTAAACCTGTGAGACGCGTTCAGGGTCGCGGCTGTTCCAGGCATCTTCCGCCAGGCGAACTTTTTGTTTTGCCGTCTCAAGCGTAAACGGCGGAACCGGGGGTTTTACTGTCATGGTTTTGCTCCTGTGAATATGTAGACAGATCTGTCTACATATTCACACTAGCCTGGGTAGACAGATTTGTCTACATGCGTCATGATAGATTTTTAACAGGAGAGATCATGCCTACTGCGACCCTCGGCGCGCGCGACCGTATCTTGCAAACCGCGCATGATTTGTTTTACCGCGACGGCATTCGCGCCACCGGTATCGACCGAATCATCAAAGAAGCCAGCGTCACCAAAGTGACCTTCTACCGGCATTTTCCTGCAAAAGATGACCTGATCCGCGCCTTTCTGGGTTATCGGCATCAACGCTGGATGGCGTGGTTTAGCCACACGCTGGAGGCACAAATTGGCGAAGGGAAAGGGCTTGCAGAGGCGTTAGCGGCCACTTTACAAAACTGGTTTGATGACGAGGCGTTTCGCGGCTGCGCATTTATCAACTCGGCGGTAGAAATGGCCGAGGCGCTGCCGGAAACGCTGCCGATAGCCCGGGCCCACAAGCAGGCAATGGTACAATGTCTGGCAGGTTATTTGCCCGATAATACAGGCGGCAGGCGGCAGGCGGAAATGCTGGCGCTGGTGATTGACGGGGCGATAGTCAAAGCCCAGCGCGACGGCAACGGCGAAGAGGCACTTCTGCTGCTGCGGGCGTGGCTTGCGTTGCTGCCCGCTTTGGAAGATTAATCGTCTTTTTGCCGGTGCTTAAACCACAGGCGAACGCCTACGACCAGCACCACCGCCACAATAAGCCAAATCCAGTGGCGCAGATGAGTATCCAGGCTGTGCAGCCACGGGCCGACCACTTCGCCACCAAGGTAGCCGAGCGTCGTAAATAGCGTGGCCCACAAAATGGCCCCGCAGATATTCAGCGGAATAAACAACTTTGGCGGCAGCTTGCTGGCGCCGATGATGATTGGCCCGACGATGCGAAACCCGTACATAAAGCGGCTGCCTATCACGAACAAATAGGGATGGCGGTTGATCAGTGCCTGCGCTTTGGCCACTTTCTTTTGGTGCTTTTTAAAGCGGGCGAGCAGGGCGCTGCCAAAATGCCTGCCCACCAGGAACAGGATCTGATCGCCAATCATGCCGCCCAGCGCGACAGACAAGACCACCAGTGGGAAGGTTAACAGCCCCTGATGGGCGGCCACGCCGCCTAGCAGGGTAATGGTTTCCCCCTCAGCCATGCTGCCGATAATCAGCGCGGCATAGCCATACTGTTCGATTAAGCCATTGATATCCATTAAGGTGGACTCTCCTCCATGTAAAAATGCATCCCTAAAGCATACAACTCATCGCCGCCTGTCTGCACAGAATCAGAGATATTTTTTGGCTGGTTAAATAATAACCTGAAGGTGAATTATACTTGGTGTATCGCAAGCATTTGCGCCGCAGGTCCGGAGGTTGTATGAGCCATGTCTGGGGATTGTTTTCCCATCCTAATCGGGAAATGCAGGAAATCAGGCGCGAGAATGAGTCCGTCTCGCATCACTACACACACCATGTGCTGTTGATGGCGGCCATTCCCGTCATCTGCGCGTTTATCGGCACCACGCAAATCGGCTGGAACTTCGGGGACGGCACCTACGTCCAGCTCTCCATGTTTACCGGTCTGTATCTCGGGATTCTGTTCTACGCCCTGATGCTTGCCGGCGTCGCGGTAATGGGGCGGGTTATCTGGTGGATGGCGCGTAACTATCCGCAGCGGCCGTCGCTTGCCCGCTGCATGGTCTTTGCTGGCTACGTTGCCACGCCGCTGTTCCTAAGCGGGATAGTAGCGCTTTATCCGCTGGTCTGGCTGTGCGTAGCGGTAGGCGCCATCGCGCTGGTTTACACCGGCTATCTGCTCTACGTCGGCGTGCCGGACTTCCTTGGCATCGACAAAGAAGAGGGGATGAGTTTTTCCAGCTCAACCCTGGCGATTGGCGTGCTGGTGCTTGAAGTGCTGCTGGCCGTCGCGGTGATTCTGTGGGGCTATGGCTACCGTTTGTTCTGACGGGGCGAATGAACAGAAAGTTTTGATATAACGTTACGATTCTTAACTGGCAGTACAGCGGGGCGCCGGAGTATGATTCCGGCGCCCCGCATGTTTATAGTATTCAGATGAATGCCTGCGGTGAGCCCATACTTTTCCGGAATCATTACAGAAGTGTCACCATGCCGACAAAAATCCGTTTATCGTTGTTCAGCCTTGCGCTGATGATGACTGTGCCTTTTGCCCCGCAGGCAGAGGCCAGTAAGGTCGCCACCCACGCGGCCAGCGCCGGCCAGGAGATAGCCTCCGGCAGCGCCATGATTGTCGATTTGCAAACCAACAAAATTCTTTATTCCAGCCATCCGGATCTGGTTCGTCCCATTGCCTCCATCACCAAACTGATGACCGCGATGGTGGTGCTGGACGCCCATCTGCCGATGGATGAAATGCTGAAAGTGGACATCAGCCACACGCCTGAAATGAAAGGCGTTTACTCCCGCGTTCGCCTGAACAGCGAAATCAGCCGCAAAAACATGATGCTGCTGGCGCTGATGTCATCGGAAAACCGCGCGGCGGCGAGCCTGGCGCACCACTACCCTGGCGGCTACGACGCGTTTATCCGCGCGATGAACGCTAAGGCGAAGTCGCTGGGCATGACCCACACCCGCTATGTGGAGCCGACCGGCCTGTCGATTGAAAACGTCTCCACCGCGAACGATCTGACTAAACTGCTTATTGCCACGCAGAAATATCCGCTGCTGGGGCAACTCAGCACCACGCATGAAGATATGGCCACCTTCCGCAACCCGGCTTATACGCTGCCGTTCCGCAACACCAACCACCTGGTGTACCGCGAAAACTGGAATATTCAGCTGACGAAAACCGGTTTTACCAATAACGCAGGCCACTGTCTGGTGATGCGCACCGTGATCAACGGCCGCCCTGTGGCGCTGGTGGTACTGGATGCGTTCGGGAAATACACCCACTTCGCCGACGCCAACCGCCTGCGAAACTGGATGGAAACCGGCAAAGTGACCCCGGTTCCGGCAGCAGCGTTAAGCTACAAGCGCTCTAAAGCGGCGCAAATGGTAAGCAACACCGCAGTAGGTTCAGAAGAAGAGTAATCAGTCCGGCAGCGTCCCGTCTCCACCGTTGAGGGGGCGCTGCATCATTAAAGTATCCCGCCAGTCGCCCAGCTTAAACCCGACGCTCCGCAAACATCCGACGGTTTCAAACCCGTGCTGGCTGTGCAATTTGCACGATCCGGTGTTATTTTCCCCGTCGCCAATCACCGCAATCATCTGCCGCCACGGCCCCTTTTCGCACAGAGCTATAAGCTCGTTCAGCAGGGCTTTGCCGATGCCGCGCCCGGTCATCGCGGCGTCGATATACACCGAATCTTCTACCGTGTAGCGGTAGCCGGGGCGAGGGCGATAAACCGTGGCGTAGCAATAGCCAACCACATGATTGTCAATCACCGCGACCAGCCACGGCAGGCCATAACGGTGAACCGCCGCCAGCCGCTCGGTCATCTGTTCTATATCAGGTGGAGTTTCTTCAAACGATCCTTTACCGTTCAGCACGTGCCAGGCATAAATCGTTGTAACGGCAGGAATATCCTCGGGCGTCGCTTCCCTGATGTGGACTGAAGGGAAAGGCAACGTTTCTACTGCGGACATCTTTCGCTCCTTGGGCAGAAAAAAGGGTGAAGATAACCTTCACCCTGTTTCATTAATCTATGCCCAAAAAAGCGTGAAACATAGATTGCTCGTCATAGGAGAAACTTATCTCCGTCAGCCGTGCTCCTGAGCGCTGTCGTCTTCGGCCCAGCCTTTACGCCGGGTCGTTTTACCAATCCCAGGGTTCATGCTATTGGTCGGGTCGTTGGCCTTGTAGAACTGCCTCAGCGTGTCCGGCGCTTTATAGAGATGGCCGACGTTGTGCTCGGCGGGGTACTGCGCGCCGCGTGCCTGCAACAGCGCCAGCATCTGCTCTTTCAGCTCATGCACATCCACGCCTTTTTTGACGATGTAATCCTGGTGGAAAACATGGCACATAAAGTGGCCGTAATAGAGACGATGGATAAGCTTATCGCCGATTTCCGGCGGCAGTTCTTCGAACCAGTCTTCGTCGTTGCGGCGCAGGGCGATATCCAGTGCCAGAATATCTTCCACCTCATCCGCATGCACGGCGTGATAGCGAATGGCGGCCCCGGCGGCTGCAAAGCGGTGCAGGAAGGCTTTACTGCCTTCTTCTGCGGTACAGACGAAGAAATCACCCTCGGCTGTTTTAAAGTACTCGGTCAGCCAGGCTTTGGCCTCGTCGATGCCGTCTCCGGCCATTTTTAGCAAAAGATGGTGAGGGTATTTATCGCGCCAGGTTTTCATCCGCTCCGGGAGGTGAGCCGGGAAAACGCCGCCGAGCTTCTGCATAAAGCGGTCGGTAAAGTGTGGCTTAAACAGCGAAACTTTGTCGAGCATCGCATCGGTGCGCCCCTTCATGGTGAAGAAGAACGGCATTTTGTCGGTGCCAAGCTTGTCGATCATCAGGAACGTGTCTTTACCGTATTTCTCCGCGATGTCGTAAATATCGCGGTGCATATATTCCCCGGCAACCGGCAGGTTTTCGAAGTTGGCCAGAATATGGCGACGAATTTCGGTCAGTACATCAGGCTGGTTTGTGCCGATGTAAAACACCTGCTGGCGCTTTTCCGCCGGGAAGGTGTCGAGGCGTACCGCGAAGACAGCCAATTTGCCCGCGCAGCCGGATGATTCAAACAGGCGGTCGGGGTCAGCGTTATAGCGCGCGGGCGTGTCGGCCTCAACGTCGCGCACGCGGGTGACATAATCATGGTCGTGAGCGTGGCGGCCATCGTGCTGCACATCGCTGTCTTTCACTCGTTCGTCATCTAATGCGCTGAGGATTTGCTCCGGAGTGGTGCCCAGGTTAATCCCCAGATGGTTCACCAGCTGCAGCTTGCCGCTGTCATCAATGCGGGCGAAAAGCGACATTTCGGTATAGGCTGGGCCGCGCTGCACCAGCGAACCGCCGGAGTTATTACAAATGCCGCCGACAACCGACGCGCCAATACAGGAAGAGCCAATCACCGAATGCGGCTCACGCCCGAGTGGCTTAAGCGCTTTTTCCAGCGAGTAAAGCGTGGTGCCGGGGTAAGCCAGCACCTGCTCGCCCTTATCCAGCAGATGCAGCTTGTCGAGGCGCAGCGTACTGATGATCACAATATCGCGATCGTAGTCGCTACCGCTTGGCGTCGAGCCTTCGGTCAGGCCGGTGTTAGCCGCCTGCATAATAATGATTTTATCCGCCGCGACGCAGGCGCTTAATACGCGCCACAGCTCCAGCAGGGTGCCGGGAAACACCACCGCCAGCGCTTCCCCCTGGCCTGAACGGAAGCCTTTACGGTAGCGGGCCGTTTTGGCCGGATCGGTTAAAACATGGTGCGAGCCAACGTGGCGAGAGAGTTCGTTTATCAGCGTTTTATTATCGGAATTCATCAAAACAGACATGGATCCACTCCTTGTGGTGGCATCAAAAAGCCTGTCGTTAAGCATAGCGCCGAAAAACGTGAGCGTAACGAGGAAATCTCCGCGAAATCAGCAGCCAGGCTTTGCTACGCTCTTCTTACCGTGGTGGCGATGTGGCAAACTGCACGCCTTAACAAACGCTTGTGAGAGTGAATCCGATGAAATGGCTCTGTTCTGTAGGGGTTGCCGTAAGCCTGGCGCTGCAGCCTGCGCTGGCCGACGAAATGTTTGGCCCGCACCCTTTAACGCCGGAAGCGCGTGATGCCTTCGTCACCGACCTGCTGAAAAAAATGACCACCGACGAAAAAATCGGTCAGCTACGTTTAATCAGCGTCGGCCCGGATAACCCGAAAGAAGCCATCCGCGAGATGATCAAAGACAGTCAGGTGGGGGCGATTTTCAACACCGTTACCCGGCAGGACATCCGCGCCATGCAGGACCAGGTGATGCAGCTCAGCCGCCTGAAAATTCCTCTCTTCTTCGCCTACGATGTGGTGCACGGTCAGCGCACCGTGTTCCCGATAAGTCTCGGCCTTGCGTCCTCGTTCAATCTCGATGCAGTGAAAACCGTGGGGCGTATTTCCGCCTATGAAGCGGCGGACGACGGCTTGAACATGACCTGGGCACCGATGGTCGACGTCTCGCGCGATCCGCGCTGGGGCCGCGTCTCTGAAGGGTTTGGCGAAGACACTTACCTGACCTCGATTATGGGGCGCACCATGGTGGAAGCGATGCAGGGCAAAAGCCCGGCGGATCGCTACTCGGTGATGACCAGCGTGAAACACTTCGCGGCCTATGGCGCGGTGGAAGGCGGCAAAGAGTACAACACCGTCGACATGAGCCCGCAGCGCCTGTTCAACGACTACATGCCGCCATATAAAGCCGCGCTGGACGCGGGCAGCGGCGGCGTGATGGTTGCGCTGAACTCCCTGAACGGTACGCCGGCCTCCGCAGACAGCTGGTTGCTGAAAGATTTGCTGCGCGACGAATGGAAGTTCAAAGGCATTACCATCTCCGATCACGGCGCGATTAAAGAGCTGATTAAGCACGGCGTAGCCAGCGATCCGAAAGATGCGGTGCGCATTGCGCTCAACTCCGGCATCAACATGAGCATGAGCGACGAGTACTACAGCAAATATCTGCCAGAGCTGGTGAAAAGCGGCGCGGTGCCGATGAAAGAGCTGGATGACGCCACCCGCCACGTGCTGAACGTGAAATACGACATGGGGCTGTTTAACGATCCGTACAGCCACCTTGGGCCAAAAGATTCTGACCCGGCAGACACCAACGCCGAAAGCCGCCTGCACCGCAAAGAAGCGCGTGAAGTGGCGCGCGAAAGCATGGTACTGCTGAAAAACCGCCTGCAAACGCTGCCGCTGAAAAAGACCGCCACCATTGCGGTGATTGGCCCGCTGGCGGACAGCAAACGTGATGCCATGGGCAGCTGGTCTGCCGCAGGCGTGGCCGCGCAGTCCGTCACCCCGCTGGAAGGTATCAAAAATGCCGTAGGTCAGCAGGGCAAAGTGGTGTTTGCCAAAGGCGCGAACGTCACCGATGAAAAAGATATTGTCGAGTTCCTGAACCAGTACGAACCTGCGGTCACCGTTGACCCACGCACGCCGAAGGCGATGATCGACGAAGCGGTGAATACGGCGAAAAATGCCGATGTGGTGGTGGCCGTGGTCGGTGAAGCCCAGGGCATGGCGCATGAGGCATCCAGCCGCACCAACCTGACGCTGCCGCAGAGCCAGCGCGACCTGATTGCCGCGCTGAAGGCCACCGGCAAACCGCTGGTGCTGGTGTTGATGAACGGCCGTCCTCTGGCGCTGGTGAAAGAAGATCAGCAGGCGGATGCCCTGCTGGAAGCCTGGTACGGCGGCACCGAAGGCGGGAACGCGATTGCCGACGTTCTGTTCGGCGACTATAACCCGTCCGGCAAGCTGCCAATGTCCTTCCCGCGCTCGGTCGGGCAAATTCCGACTTACTACAGTCACCTGAATACCGGCCGGCCGTACAACCCGGAAAAACCAAACAAATACACCTCACGCTACTTTGATGAAGCGAACGGGCCGCTGTATCCGTTTGGCTACGGGCTGAGCTATACCACCTTTAAAGTGGGTGACGTGAAGCTTTCCGCGCCGACCATGCAGCGCGACGGCAAAGTTGAAGCGTCGGTTACCGTTACCAATACCGGCGACCGCGCAGGGGAAACCGTGGTGCAGATGTACCTGCAGGACGTGACCGCTTCCATGAGCCGCCCGGTGAAAGAGCTGAAAGGCTTTAAGAAAGTGGCGCTGAAAGCGGGTGAAAGCCAGACCGTCAGCTTCCCAATCGACATCAACGCCCTGAAGTTCTGGAACGCGAAGATGAAGTACGACGCGGAGCCGGGCAAGTTCAACGTGTTTATTGGCCTGGATTCCGCCCGCGTGCAGCAGGGTGAGTTTGAGCTGAAATAAGCGGATTATATTTAAATTAAGCCACCTCTCGGGGTGGCTTTTTTATATTCTTATTTTTCAGAAGCAGCGTAACCCCGGTATTTGACTGAGATTAACGCTTCGCTTTTCATCAAGATAGAAAGTCATTTATTAATAACAACGGATTTTCGATGAGTGAAAGCCAGGTAACTGTAATAGCCACGGTATTCGCCCATGCCTGACATACCGGTACCACCAAAGGGTAGATAAGGTGATGTTGCCTGCTGCATTACGCCATTTATTATGGCATCGCCTGACGGGATTCGGGATGTTATTTCTTTGCCTTGCTCTGTGTTATTGGTAAAAACATAGGCGGCTAAAGGTTTGGGATGATATTGATTGATGGATTCTATGGCATTGTCAATATCAGTAAACGTCAGGACTGGAAGGATAGGGCCAAATAGCTCATTGCGCATTAGTACATCATGCCAGTTTACTTCCGTCACGACCGTGGCCTGCATATGCCTGGTTGCTACATTTGCCTGACCGCCATAGATTATTTCACCTTTGGTATATGTCAACAACCTGGTTAAATATTCTACCTGTTTTTCTGATACCAGTTTTCCAATAGCATCGATGCCTGGCATTGTTGCTTTTATTTTTTCAAGCAACTTGCTCAACAGAATGTCTTTGATGCTTTCATGGGCCAAAACATAGTCTGGTGCTACACAAGTCTGGCCACTATTAGAGAATCGGCCAAACGTCAGCATGTTAACCGTGCGGTCGATATCGGCATCGCTTAGCACAATAAATGGCGATTTACCGCCTAACTCGAGAATAACCGGGGTAAGATTCTTTGCGGCTGCGGCCATGACGATTTTTCCGGTAGCAGGGCTGCCGGTGAAAAATATAAAATCAAACGGTAAGCTAAGAAGATAAGTATTCTCCTCTCTCCCCCCTTGTATTACCGCGATGTATTCTTCGTCAAAAGTCGATGTAATGATTTTTTCGATAACCCGGGCGCTCTCAGGGGTGAGCTCTGAAGGTTTAATTATCGCCGTATTACCACCCACAATAGCACCAAGTAGTGGGCAAAAAACAAGATTTATCGGGTAGTTGAAAGGGCCGATAATATAGCTAACGCCAAATGCTTCATGCTCAATAAAAGCCTCGGAAAAAGTTGTCCCTGGATACTCAGGCACGGCTTCCGGGGTTGCCCATTCATCAAGGTGCGCAAGCATAAAATCGAGTTCTGAAATGACCCGGCCAATTTCTGTGCGGTCAACAAGATCTTTTGATTTGCCTAGATCTTTGTCTAATGCGACATATAAATCCTCGGCGTGATCCAGGATAGACTGCTTAAGCTTTTGTAAGCTCTTTTTCCTGAATGAAATGCTTTTGGTTACGCCCGTTTTGAAAAAATATTTTTGCGCATTAAATATTCTATGAGTCGTGGGGTTATCGGTTGTTAACATTTTTTTCCGATGCTTGAGGTTGATTGATGTGTGGTGGTTAATTGTCGTTCTCAGCGTTGCTCTCTGGCCGGGTTCAGCTCGTTAAGCACTGGCGCTACTGAATAGAACGACCCGCATACGACAATAACATCGTCTGGATTGGCATCCCTTTTGGCTGCATCCCAGCCGGATAAAATATCCGGGAAATGTTTTGCCTCCGATAAATACTGCGCAATATCTTCTGCCTTAGAGCTTCTCGGGCCTGCCTGAATACCACAGCAATACCACTCTTCGGAAAGATCCTTTAAATAATCGATGGTGCCTTTAATGTCTTTATTAATGAGCATGCCGATCACAAAAAGATATTTACCTTTTATAGGATAGTTACGTAACCTTTTCGCCAGGTACGCCGCAGCGTGAGGGTTATGCGCTACATCTAAAATCACTCTGGGCTTATGGTCAATTATCTGAAAACGGCCGGGTAAATTGGCCTGATGGATGACGTCATGCAGTGCACTCAACTCAAATTTAAGCCCGCTGATACGCAGCGCAGCCAGGGCGGTAGCCACGTTATCGCGCGGCATCTTAGGTAGGTTCAGCGGAGCAATTTCGCCGAATTTATCGCTAAACGTCCATTCATCACCGCGCTCTGTTATGTGCCAGTCCACGCCATTTTGATGGGAAATAGCGCCTATTTGCTGAGCATGGCGAAGCATTGATTCCGGGGCCTGGTGTTGCCCAATCACTGCCGGGCGCCCAGGGCGGAAAATACCCGCTTTTATTTCACCGATGGCTTCTGTGCCTTTGCCCAGCCAGTCTTCGTGGTCCAGCGCGACGTTGGTAATAACAGAGACATCCGGCGCGAGAATGTTGGTCGCGTCGTCACGGCCACCCATACCGACCTCAATGACTGCAACATCAACCTGAGCCCATTTCATCAGGCAGAATGCGCCCAGCGTATTGAACTCGAAAGGCGTGAGCGTGGTAGCCTGGCGCGCTTTTTCAATTTCAACAAAAGCGGCGATGTGGGCCGCATCTGACAATTCCTGGCCCTGAATGCGCACGGTCTCTTTATAGTGAATCATGTGGGGTGAACTGAAGACGCCCACTTTGTACCCTGACAGCATCAGCACTTTTTCGAGGGTATGGCAGGTGGTCCCTTTGCCGTTGGTCCCGCCGACTAAAAAAACAAAAGGCGCAGGTTTTAACACGGCAAGTTTCGCGGCGACTTCTTTTATTCTGTCTAAACCCATATCAATGACCTGCGAATGAAGGCTGTCGATATAAGCCAGCCAACGAGGTAAATCAGAGGTGAGATCGGGTATGTTTGTGCTGTTGCTCATTAAATATTCCTAGGTTGAACATCTTCGCTATCTGAACAAGGTGCCTACGCCAGGTTATAGTACTGATAGAAGAAAAAATAAGATGCTGTAGTTGTAAGAAACAAATAATGCATTTTTGAAGCAATACTGAATATTTATCCCACTGAGTTACGGGCTGGCAATCTAAGTGGGTTTTCAACATGACGAGTGGTTTGCCTGTAAAGTGAGAGCCGGTGGCTTAGGTTTGGAAAATAGTTATGTTTTTCAATATGATTTGGAGTTCATGATGTTTTTATTTATGTGTTTTTTTCCTTTCATTTAATGCCTGTTTTTGCCATAAATGCATGCGATGAAAGTTGATAGACATCTAATGTTAGCCCTGTAAATCATTTAATCCACTTATTTAGAGTAACCTTTGCTTACAACTAGCTATACGGCAAAGCGTTCAAAACGATGAGGAACCCTATTATCTTTCTGCCCGGTAGTTAAGTAAATGCTAAGGCAAGTCTGGCGAGGAAAGATATTCTTTCTCTTTATTTACCGTTATCTGCTGAGGTGATGTTACCCGGCATACTGGTACAGTGTGGTTTATATGCATATTTATAATGTTAAAACGTTATCGGTATCTCATGCTACGGTCATCATCAGCGTCGCTTATGATGATTTTACCCACCATTTCGAATCGCTGACAGGGCAATTTGATGAGGCGAGAATTCGTTCGGTTTCGACGGAAGATATTGCTGGTGAGATAGCCAAAATGGAAGGGGAGGAGGGATTTATGATATTCGGAAAACAAAAACATGGCGCGCTTTTTCCCGTAAGTGAGGAAAGAAAAAAAGCTTGTCGATATTATATTGGTAATCCACTTATATTGTCGTCAATGAACCAATATGATATTCGCGCAGGGCTGTCGGCCCCGCTCACGGTGTTAATGTATGAAGTCGATAAAAGCGCATTAGCCGTTGAGTTTGATTTGCCGACGTCGATTTTTGGCAGCTATAACGTGCCTGAAATCACCGTGGTTGGCGAAGTCTTACATGCCCGTTTGCTTCGCCTGATTGACAAAACGACTAAGCAGGTCAAACAATCCCGTTCGTCTAAAACAATGCATTAATTTAAAATTAAATTGTCTGCATAGGGTGTTGAATATCGGGTGACCGATGCCAGGAGGACAAGGAATGTTTTGTACTGGGTAAACCGCTGCCGTGAATCATTCTGGGCAGCGGTTTTTTTATTTTGATCGAGGCAAAAATATGTCGGTCTTGTATGTAACTTTAGTTGACCGGGTTCAGGACAAAATTGAAGTCCAGGGTGCAGAAAGATTGCTGGCAAAATGTACCGTCAGGCGCAATGCCCGGCGCGTGCTTAATCCAGTCGGCAATCAATGACGTTCGTACCCCAAAAACGCTATCCGAATTGAGGCGATCGTCATCTTTATTGAAGATATGCGTAATTAAACGCTGGTATCCCTCCGCATTGATCATAAAGTGAAGATGCGCCGGGCGCCACGCACCTCTCCCCTGGGCCGCAAGCAGGCTGCCAACCGGGCCATCGCTGGGGATCTCGTAAGCTTCAGGAACCACGGTTCTGAAAAAGAACTCTCCCTGTGAGTCAGCCTTCATGACACCGCGACAGCGAAGTCCGTGAACATCCGATGCCTGCACATCGTATTGGCCATCGCCGTCGGCGTGCCAGATATCAATCGTTGCATTGGCGACCGCTTCCCCGCTAATCCCGATGACTTTGCCTTTTACAAACCACGGTGTGCCCGGTGCACCCTGTGAAAAATCCTCTCCCGCTGCAAGCAGCGGAGCTTCTGCCACATGGAAAGGCCCAAATACGGTGGACTCCGTGCAGCCAACGGGTTTTCGATTATTTTGTGCAATAACCAAAGAAGATAATCCCAGCACATCGGAAAGCAAAATAAACTCCTGGCGCTCGGGGCTGCAATATTTTCCAACCTGGGTAAGAAATTCAATGCCTTTCTCCCACTCCTGTTCCGTCAGCTGGACTTCCCGGGCAAAAGAATGCAAATGCTCGATCAGGCCAGTAAAAATTGTATGCATCCGGTCGTCGGTGGGAATTGAAATGTTGGAAAGCACTTCCTGGGTAATATTTTTATCATCAATATTTAACATTTTATTATATCTCGCTGCCACGAGGGGTAAGGTGAGGGACAAACAATGTGACACTGACTTTTGAAACTTAAAATATCTCCCTCTGACATTAGTGTAATGAAGTGTATTATTTTTGGTTTAATTGTTTTTGTGTGGTTACTAAGAAATTAGATGTCTAATTTCGCGGGTTTGTCTGGTTTTTACGGTTATTCGAATAAACAAAAAAATTTATAAAAATAAACATGAATAAAATACGGCAGTGAAGCGTTAGCTAAGTATGTTTGCTACCGGAAAGACTCCATGCTGCGTATTCTTCTGAAAATAACCCTCGGCCTGATGATCAGCCCCTGGCTGTATGCCGCGCCGGAAATCTACAGCGTTCTCACGCCGCAAACCGCGATAGAACTTTCATGGCACGCTTTTGGCGGGACTTCTCAGGCGCACCTCGATGGTGTCACCGGCTCACTTTTGCTGGATGCAGGGAACGACATGCACGACAGCATCAGCGTGCGTATCCCGGCTGCTACGCTCCAGGCATCCAATAGCTTACTCACTTATCAATTACAGGGCGGGCTATTCTTCGATACGGCACATTACCCCTCGCTCTCCTTTACAAGCAGCAGAGTCGTGGCCGAAGGGCTGGGGCATTACCGGATTTTTGGCCTGCTGCAGGTAAAAAATGTTCGGCGCGCGGTGGTTCTTGAGGCCAACATGGACGGCGATCCCGCCGCTGCGGCAGATAAAAGCTTCATCTCGTTACGTGCGACAACGGTGATTTCACGCGCGGCCTTTAACATGGATAAATTTGAGGCCGTGGTGGACGACAGGATTTCGATTGAGATTAAGATCCGAGCAAGGAGTAGCCAGGCTGGCTAGCGGAGTATCAGCTGTGGTAGGGGATCTTGCCAGGAGTATTTTTGCTAGAAAAATCTCTATTTATGCAGAATCAGCTAAGTTTCCGTTCACCTCAAGTACCGCTTCATATTCAGCTCCTGCACCGGTGAACGTCTTAGGGGAGTCACCGTCACT
>NZ_BCTL01000031.1 GCF_001571265.1 Cedecea neteri NBRC 105707 = ATCC 33855
GGACACGTTCACCGTGCTCTGAACGTACAGGGAAAACCGATCTACGGGTGAACGGAATAACGACTGGACTAAAGGTCTCTCCGGGAAGGTTTTAAAAGAGAAATTTGTATAAGAGACGGGGAAGAGAGAGTAGGAAAGGAATAGCTCCTCTCCCTTCCAGAGAGAGGATTGACGTGAAAGGCCTACAACCCTAAATCATCAAAATCTGAAGCATCATGGCGCTCGGCCAGCTGCACATCGCCCCAGGTGCGGTTCACGATGCGGCCGCGTTTAACCGCCGGGCGGTTAGCTACTTCATCTGCCCAGCGGCCAAAGTGTTTGTAGGAGGCTATGTCGAGGAACTCGGCGGATTCATACAGGCCGCCTTTCGCCAGCGAGCCGTACCAGGTAAAGATGGCAATATCGGCGATGGTGTATTCATCTCCGGCGATAAAGCGATGATTCTCCAACTGTTTGTCTAGTACGTCCAACTGACGCTTGGTTTCCATCGCGAAGCGGTTGATGGCGTATTCGATTTTGACCGGCGCATAGTGGTAGAAGTGACCGAAGCCACCGCCCAGGTAAGGTGCGGAGCCCTGCAGCCAGAACAGCCAGTTCAGCGCTTCGGTACGCCCGGCGATGTCCTTCGGCAGGAAGTGGCCGAATTTTTCTGCGAGGTAAAGCAGGATGTTGCCGGACTCAAATACGCGCAGCGGCGGCGTAACGGAATGGTCAAACAGCGCCGGGATCTTGGAGTTCGGGTTTACTTCTACAAAGCCGCTGGAGAATTGATCGCCTTCACCGATGCGAATCAGGTGCGCGTCGTATTCAGCCCCGCTGATGCCCAGCGCCAGCAGCTCTTCCAGCAGAATAGTCACTTTCTGCCCGTTAGGCGTGCCAAGGGAATAAAGCTGTAGCGGGTGTTTGCCGACCGGCAGCGTTTTTTCGTGGGTTGGGCCAGAAACGGGGCGGTTGATGCTGGAGAACTGGCCTGCTTCGGTCTTGTTCCAGGTCCAGACTTTTGGTGGCTGGTAGTTGTGTTCGGACATAGCGTTATCTGCCTTCTTCTCAGGTTAGTTATCTGATGAAACTATCTGGAAGTGTAGCAAGAGGGAAGAGCTGGCCGGGCTATACCGCCAGAAAAGCGAAAGCCCGGCACGGCATTACAGGCTACGCCGATACGCTAAAGAGCTTTAAGTTTATCTCGGCCTGAACCTTAGTCACGATGTTGATGACTGACTGAGCAAAACTGCCTTCTCCTCGTTCGACCAGGAGGGACCATGCGTCTGGATCCATGCCCCAGTTACGTGGCACATGCATGCTTTCGTCGGCATAGGTCCACCATGGCCACCATCCTTCTTTTCGAGTGTGAGCTTCCAGCTCGGGGTATATATTATTCATCGCTTCAGAAATAAGAGGGAAATATAGGCGCTGATTCTTTTTGGACATGATATCCGAACTGCTTATTCCCCAACAGAAACCGCAATAGTTTGGTTTCTCAAATTGCCAGCACAGGGTGAAATCATCTTCCCCTGAAAAGTAAAAATGAAAATCACCTTCCTTGCGGCCCGTAAGAAGTTGGTTATTATAATTGAGGGTAATGCCTTTGGGTTGAAGTTCCTTTTTCAAATAAGATAGAAAATCAAGCCAAAGCTGTTCTTTTACTTTCCTCATACTTTGAGCAATAAGAAATGCCGCATTAAGATTCTGTGGAGAAGCGATTACGTTCTCTGTAAGTTCTTTTTCATAATCCACGTTAGTCTCTCCGTTGATATCTTCACGAGTAAATTGTATTAGCGCATCAACAAAACAGCGAACTTGTGGTGCTTTAATATGTGGAGCGCAGGCAGAAAGCCATTCTGCTAACTGATAAAAAGTGAATTGTATAATGTTTTTTCTGAGATCCTGGGGTGTTTCAGGGCGAAGTGTGAAGTCATTGATCTCATTGTTACAAAGATAAACCATTAACCAACTACTGTTTTTTTTCTTGGCTTCATTTGCTAGCCAGTTTGAATAATCATAGAGTTGGTCTATTTGGTCGGCAGCCCAGGGTTTGTTTTCTATGCCTATAAGAATCTCTTTGCTGGCGATATATATGTCTATTCTTCTTTTGTTTAGTATTGTGTATTCAGTAAAAATCTGAGTTGATTTATTAATGGATATACTTTCAGTGAGCTCTATTGAATTATAGAAACTCGAAAGGAAGAGATCTCCCTGAGCATGATCTTCCTGGGGATCCAGAAGATAGGCAAGGCAGCGGGATAATGTGTTTTCATTTATGTTGAAAAGTTGAAATAATTTGAAGTCAGGCGCGACCTGGCTGGCATATCGAATTTTTGCCTGCCGATAGCCCTCGTGAAGCATTGCCGTGCTGTTCAGCAGCTTTTGAATATTTTTCTGCACAAGAGACATTTCCATTGCAAATAATAAAATTAGAACGGAATGATAATAATGTTTTATTGTTAAAAGATCACCCCGCCAGAAAAGGCGAGGCGAGATAAGTAAGAAGCATTAAGCCGGTTTCAGCCCCGGTTCGACCAGGCCGTAAACCTGGCCGTTCAGGTGGGGGGCTTTTGCCAGTTCGGCCACGTGCGCGGCGACGTCGGCACGCATCACCATGCCGTGAATTTCGGGAGCCTGACTCAGAACAGCTTTACCGGTTGGCTCGCCGTGAAGCAGGCCGCCGGGGCGCACGATGGCAAAGGCCAGTATGCTGGTTTGCAGCCAGCTTTCCGCGAGAGATTTTTCCCGCACCGCCTGGCCGAAACCAGCTTTTGCACGATCGGACAAGTAAGCCCAGCTTTCTCCGCAGCCCAAAGAGGTGACCAGCACCATACGCGAGATCCCGGCTTTTTCGGCGCAGTCGATAACGGTGCGGTGTGCCAGATAATCCTGCGCGCCTCCCATTGTCGAGATGACGGTTGTTTCCTTGCCCGCAAGGCGACAGGCTTCTGTGACCGCGTCTGAATCGCAGGCGTCACCGATAATCACCTGAGCACCGGCCTCGCGCAGTTTTGCGGCGGCCTCTTCGTTACGCACCAGCGCAACAACGGGGCGATTTTCTGCCAAAGCCAGCTTCGCGGTTAGCGCGCCCACGCCTTTGCCTCCGGCCCCAAAAATTAACCATGGCGTCATGCAATATTTCCCTTAAGTGTTTCTGCCAGCGCCCGGAAAGCCGCGAGCTGGTCTGCCAGTAACTGACGATGATCGTCGCGCCCGATGAAGATTTTCAGCATCGCGCTGCCCGCCTGATTGAAGAACAGAATCGAGGCGGTGTCCATCCCCATAAACTTGCGCTCCACCAAAGCGATGTGGGTGCAGTTGCTCGCTTTGATATGCCCCGTCATGCCTTTTTTGCCGCGCAGGTTGAAATAGCCGTGGCGGTGGAAGCCGGAAGGCAGCTCGCCGGAAAATTCAATAATCAGGTCGGCGGTGTGTACCAGCGTGGTGACGCTGCCCCATTCGACAACGGTATCCCAGACGGTATCGAACTGCTCGCCGCTGACCAGGGCCAGAGCGGGAAGCTGGGAGACAACATCCAGCAGGGTGACATTATATTGTGCAGCGATGGATTCCAGCGTGCCATCCGGCTGGGTTTGTAAGTAGTCGGCGAGGGAAACGGAAGTCATAGGGGAGCTCCTTGTGGATTTTTGTCCGTTGTTATTGGGATATTCAGGGTCGAAATCAGCGTCTGCAGAGACTGGAAGATATTGCTGGCCCAGAAGCGGCCTTCATCGGTCAGGCGCAGGCAGGTAGAGTCATCGCGCGTCAGGCCGGATTCATGCCATTGGGTCAGCAGCGGCTGAAGCAGATGCGCATCGGCGGTCAATTCATCGAGCGGCACGCGTGCAGTTTCAATCCCGGCCTGCAGCCGATGCCGCCAGCGGTAGCCTGGGTCAGTGGTGCGGGCCATCATCATCAGCGGTTTTTTTCCGGCGGCGATGGCGGTGTGCCAGGTCTCCAGGTTGCGTTCAACCATCCAGGAATAGCCGTTGACCGAGCCGCCTGCACCGGAGCCAAAGGCCAGGCAGTCAGCGCCTTGTTTGATCAGCAGGTTGTAAAGGTTGCGTTCCCGCGTGGTGCGCGCCCAGTGGCTGTTGCTGATGCAGCGCCAGCCTGCGCCGTCCATGAAGTCGCAGCCCTGAAGGTACAAATCCCTGCGTTCTGCCGGAGAAGGCAGCGAGACACGTCCGTTTTCGACGGCTTTACCCAGCGGCGTTTGCGGCAGCAGGTTCAGGGCATAAAGATCGACTCCGTCGAGGCCGATGTCCCGCGCGATGGCCAGGTCTTCCGCCCACAATTTTTGATCCTGCCCCGGCAGGCCGAACAGCAGATCGCAGACCACGGCGGCGCGATCGCGTTTGCAGAGGTTTTCCATAAAGCGCCGGGCGGTGGGACCGTCGGACGTACGCGCCATTTTCTTGCGGATTTTGCTGTTAAACGACTGAATGCCGATGGAGAAGCGGTTTGCGCCCGCGTCGAGGCAGGCGTCGATGCGCTCATCGTCAAAATTCAGCACCCGGCCTTCAATGGTGATTTCGCAGTCAGGTGCCAGCGGCAGGCTGCGGCGCAGGGCGGTAATGATCCGCGCCAAATCTTTGGCCGAAAGCGCCGAGGGCGTGCCGCCGCCAAAGTAGATGGCGTGAATGGGTGCGGACTGGTGCAGCGGGCTGCTGGCCTCCAGCTCAATTTCCCTGAGCAGCGCGTTGGTGTAACGCTCGCAGTGGTCTTCTTCGTAGCGATTCTGATAAAAACCGCAGAAGGTACAGTGCGTTGCGCAGAAGGGAATATGCAGATAGACCAGCCTTTTGCCGGGTGGCGTTGGGCTGGCAATCACCTGCTGCCAGGTTTGCTCAAGCTGCTCTTTGGCAACGGGTGCAGCGCCGCGCCACGGCATGGTGGCGTGACGATCTTTAAAAGGTTGCCCGCCGGGGAGCGCGAAGTGCGCCTGGAGATCCAGTTCAGGTTTCATGTTCAACATCGCTCATTTCGAAGTAATCATTAATTGTTCTGGCCGGAATCAGGCCAAAACTGGTGATGCAGTTGCTCCACGGCTTCTGCGATACGCGGGCCCATGCCCAGGATCAGCGCTTGATCGATGATGACTATCCGCTTATTTTTCCAGGCCGATGTGTGGGTGATGCCGGGAATGGCCTTCAGCGCGTCAGGGTTGCCCTGAGTCATTTGGGTCGTGGCGACAATCACGTCCGGATTCGCAGCTATCATCGCTTCGGTGCTATAGCTCTGATACTGACGATGTCCGGCGATATTGCTGGCTCCCGCCATTTTCATAATGGTGTCGGCCACGCTGCCCGCGCCGGCAAACTGCGGCAGGCTGCCGCCTGTAGAGAGAATAAACATCGCCCGGACGGGATGGGATTTGAGGACGCTGCTTTTGGCTACGGCCTCCAGCCGTTGGCGCAGGCTGGCAACCAGCGCTTCGCCCTGCTGCGGGCGATCCAGGGCATTCGCAAGCGTTTGAATATTTTCATACATTTGTTCGACCGTGGCGGGAACTCGTGGGAGCAACAGCACGTTCACTTTGGTTTTTTTAAGCTGTTCAAAGACGATGTGTGGGCCAGCGTCCTGCCAGGTGATGAAGCGTTCAGGGCGCAGCGACAATATGGCTTCGCTGCTGAGCTGCATCCACGGGCCGATGTGCGGTAATTTTTCCGTTTCCGGCGGCCAGGCCGTGGTTTCGTCTACGCCAACTACCTGAGCGCCCGCGCCCAGCGCGTAAACGAGTTCAGTCAGTGAACCTCCGGCAACAATCAGCCGCTCGCTGGCCGCGGTGGAAAATGACGCCGTCAGCGCCAGCAGTACGACAAAAAGACTTTTCTTCATCAGAATTTCCACCCAAAGCCGAGGGCCGTATTGAAGCCCGCTTCCGGAATAGATTCGTGTGCGGTCTGGTAGCGCTTGTTGGTCAGGTTGTTCAGCGCAAAGTTGACCTGGTACTGGTCGTTGTCACCAAATTCTGCGTTTATCGCCAGATTCAGCGTGGCCCAGCCGGGGTAGCGCCTTTGTCCGTCGCCGGTGTTTTCTTTGGCTCGGGAAGCGGCGCGGATAAAGGCGTCGGAAGTGAGGTTCATGGCGTTGAGCATCAGCGTATGCCTGACCCCAAAGCGGCCGTTAACGGCGGGTTCCCCGGTATCCCAGGTTTTTAGCGTGCTGCTCTGATACTGGCGGCGCAGGAGGTTGCCGCTCAGATAAGGGGAGATGGCCCAGCCGTTATACTCGGCGCTCAGCTCTATGCCGTAGGTTTTGGCTCGATTGATATTGTCGTAGTAGCGGTAGTCGGCTCGTGCGCTGCCGCTGTTCCCCTGACAAACGGCTTGCCCTTCGCAGGCCCGCGAAGCGATGTAATCTTTCGCTTCGGAGTAGTATGCCGTGCCGTCCACCAACCACAGATTGCCCTTATAGCGGGCGCCGATTTCGTAGTTATTGGAATGTTCAGGGCTCAGGTTCTGGTTGCCATAAGTCAGGCCGCCGCCGGCTGAGGTTTGCATAAATTGCTGTACCAGCGTCGGGAAGACGTAGCCCTGGGCAAAGGCGGCGCGCAGCTCGATATCTTTAAACCCGGAGTAGTTCAGGCTGGTGGCACCCACAAACTGGCTATCGCTGGTCGACTTGCCGCCATTGGTGCTGCTGGTTGCCACGCCACCTTCAACCGTTTGCGAGCTGCTGTTGATGAGCTTTGACGCCAGCCAGTATTGCCGGGCTCCCACGGTCCAGGTCCAGTCATCGGCCAGATGCCAGGCGTTCTGAGCAAACAGTGAGGTATTAGTTTGCGCCGATTTATCCTGCGACCGGGTGCGGGTTTCGATATCAAAGAACCCGGTTTTCGCCGTCTGGCGCGTGTAGCCGCTGGAGTTCTGGTTCACTTTGTCGTGCTGATACTGCGCCCCAAGTACCAGATCGTTCCCGGCCGGCAGCGAGAAGTTAGTTTGCAGCGTAACGCCCTGGGTGTACTGCTTGTCGTGGGTTTGGGTCTGATTTTTTACGCTTAACGCCTGGATGATGGGCGAGGGAATTGGCTGCGTAGTGGCGACTTCATTTTCAAACTGGCGTTCGACGGTCTGGTTATAGGCATCGAGGTGGATTTTTTTCAGGTAGTTTCCGTCGACGTCATAATCGTAAAACAGCCCGATTTTTTCCCGCGTCATTTCCGGGATCCTGACGCTAAAAGTATCGAACTGGTGAGCCGGATCGCTGTACCAGGTTTGCGTGGAGAGGCGGTAGCGGTCGAGAGACAGGCCGATTTTCTGGCGGTCGAAGCTGTAACCCAGCCACAGGCCCTGGCCGTTATTGCGGAAGTGGGTGTTATCCAGCCGCCCGTCTGGCGTTTTTCTGTTGCCCTGATCCGAGTAGCTGCCGTTAATGCGGTAGTCGAACTGGCCGATGCTGCCCCAGGCCGCGGCGGATTCCTGCCAGCCTGCCGTTGCCGAGTTCCAGGTGGCTTTTACCAGCCCGCCCAGCGGCTTGTCACCGCCTTTTTTGGTGATGAAATTCACCACCCCGCCGATGGCCTGTGAGCCGTAGAGCACGGAATAGGGGCCTTTAATAACTTCGATACGCTCCAGAGCAGATTCATCCAACAACAACCCCGCGCCGTAGTCCTGCCCGGCGCGTTGGTAAGTGACCTGCTGACCATCAATCAGAATCAACACGCGTGACGAGGCTTCCCCGCGGATGCGGATCTGCTTGCGCCCCGCCAGTGAATTATCCGTGACTTCTACGCCGGGAATGTCACGCAGATCGTCGGCAATCGAGACGCTGGTTGAGTTCTCAAGCGTCTTGCTGCCAACGACCTGGACGGTGACCGGGCTGTTCCAGAGGTTGGTTTCCGAGCGGCTGGCGCTGACGATGATGGTATCTTCAGGCGCGGTGTTTTCCTGGGCAAATGCCGCGGTGGGAGCGGCAACGGCTCCCGTAACAAACAGAGGTATGGCTGAAAAGGCCGTGTAGGTTTTACGTTTCCCTGGCATAAACTCATCCTTGCGAACGTTAATGATAGTTATTATCGTTCGTCTTTATATCCAGGCGGAGCGCTCATCGCCACCGTTTAACCTGCTAACCAGATGCAACTTTGATTTTGGTCAAAGTTGCGCGGCGTCTCTGAAAAGAGGGTTCGCGTTCTGTGCCGAGAGCAGGATCGATCCCTTTTATGCCGCTAACCTGTTTATTTCATCAACAAACCCACAAAAAGTCGCCATGAGCCTGGAATGACGCACGCTGTTTATTTTCCGTTGTGTTCCAGGTTTGTAATGTCTTGCGGCAGGGTATGCCTTAATTCCAAATGCTTCTCGGTTAGTTACCACCAGAAATAATCAGCCAAATCATGTAAAGGAGTGATGTTTTTATGTTGCAGCGCAAGGATGGAAAAGTACTCCTTTTGTTTATTGGTTTTATGTTTATTTATTTGTTGCCGGGAATATATGGGCATACGCCGTGGAAGCAGGATGAGAATTATACTTTTGGCGTGATTCAAACTATGTATGAAACAGGCAACTGGTTGGTGCCTGTGAATGCCGGTGAGCCTTTTATGGAAAAACCACCGCTTTATTACTGGACGGCCACGCTGATGGTGCACTTATTCTCTGGCGTACTGTCGATGCATGATGCAGCCCGCACCGCAACGTTACTGTTTTCAGTTATTAATTTTTCATTTTTTATTCTGCTGGCGAGAAGAGTATTTCTTAGTGAAAGCCTGACGGATTATCGTATTTGGCTGGCTTTCGCCGTTTATGTCAGCGCGCCGGGCATTCTGCGTCACAGCCACGATATGTTCAGCGATACGGCCCTCACTGCCGGTGCAACCGTGGCGCTCTATGGCATTGTAGGACTTATCCGTCAGGAAAAAATAGCTGCCTCGGCCGTATGGCTTTGCGTAGGGACGGTGGTCACTCTGTTATCGAAAGGCGTTTTTATCCCCGGCGTGCTGTGGATAACGCTATTTTTGAGTTCTCTATTTTTCGCGCAATGCCGGACAAAATATTTTTGGAATCCTGTTATTCTTGCGGGAATCATTTCACTTGTCTTTATTCTTCCCTGGCCCGTGCTGCTTTATATTAAGCATCCGGATCTGTTTATAGTGTGGTTCTGGGAAAATAATATTGGCCGCTTCCTGGGGTTTTCTGTTGCAAAGCTCGGGGCTAAAGCCAATCTGATGCGAGTCCCCGAGGCGATTGTGCTTTTTGCGCTGCCGTCCGGCATACTGGCAACGCTATATTTTCTCCGTCACCCTCTTAAGCGCCTGAAGAGTCAGGATGAGTTTGCTATTACTCTGTTTCCACTGCTGGGGATTATTGTTCTGCAGATGTCAGCGAGCAGCCGTGCTTTATATCTGATGCCCTTTGTTGGCCCGCTGGCTATATTGGGCTCTCAGCTGCTGCCGTTAATAAAAGAGAAAGCGCTACGTTATTTCTCTTATTTTTCCACCGCGCTCTGGTCAGCCCTGCTTGTGGTGGTGTGGGGCGTCTATCTGCTGAAGGTTAGCGGCGATAAAAGAGGGTGGTTGGATCCTCTTGAGCATTGGCTGCCGACGAGCTACGAGCTGCATTTCTCCTGGCCGCTGTGCCTGTTTGCTGTGGCTATCACTGCGCTGTGGTTTAGCCGCACGCGTTTATCTGGTGCGCTCAACCCGGCATTGCGTGCCGCCCTGAGTTGGGGATTAGGCGCGGTCTCTGTCTGGAGCGTGGCGTTTACCTTGATGGTCGGCTGGTTCGATTACAGTAAAGGCTACGAAGGCGTCTTTACCGATCTCAAAAGTCACCTTGCCGGGCAGTACCAGGCCAATGACTGCATGGCGTCTTACCACATCGGCGAATCAGAGGCGCCGATGCTCTACTACTTTGCCGGTATTCTGCATCGGCCACAAAAGACCTTCAGCAAGCCTGAGAGTTGCCGCTGGCTGATTGTGCTCGGCGATAAGCGGCAGCCTGCGCCTGCGGGAATGGCATTTTTCTGGGAAGATAATCGCCCCGGTGAGAAGCGTAACAACCTGATGGTTTATCGGGACGTGTCGGGGAATAACGGCTAAAAAACAGCCCGGCAGGCCAGCAGCGAGAGTGTTGTACATTTCATTACACGCCGATACCAAACACTCACTGAAGAGTTTATTCGACACGCCTATAGTTCATTTCAACGGCCCCGCAGTGGGGTACACACAAAAACAAATTCGAGGATGTCGAAATGAAAAAAGTATTAGCTCTGGTTGTTGCCGCTGCTATGGGTCTGTCTTCCGCCGCTTTCGCTGCTGACACTACCGCTACCGCACCAGCTGCTGCTCCGGCAACCACCGCCGCTGCACCTGCTGCTAAAGCTCCAGCTGCAAAAGTAACGCACCATAAGAAACACAAAAAAGCTGCCGTTCAGAAAGCTCAGGCCGCTAAAAAGCATCACAAAAAAGCCGCTAAGCCAGCGACCGAGCAAAAAGCTCAGGCTGCCAAAAAGCACCACAAAAAAGCAGTAAAACCTGCGGCAGCACAGAAGGCTCAGGCTGCTAAAAAGCATCACAAAAAAGCAGTAAAACCTGTTGCCCAGAAAGCGCAGGCTGCTAAGAAACACGTGAAAAAACACCATAAAGCTGCTGCCAAACCAGCTGTTCAGCCAGCAGCATAAGTCAGGCGGGGCTATCCCGTTAGCTTGAAGCGTTAACACAAACACCCGGCTTGCCGGGTGTTTCTTTCTGGAGTTCAGATAATGTTGCGACGCTACAGTTTCGAATTAATCCTCACCGCGCTGCTGACCTGCGGCCTGATCACGCTGAATTTTTGGCTTCAGTAGATTGCGTTCTTTTGGACGTCTGGTGTTCTGGCATAAAGCCTCTATGCTTTTATGGCTGACAATTCAAAATCAGTAAAAAAGAATATCAAAATTTTTTACTGGGATTGACCAAAATCCATTGAGTAAAATTTGATGAGATTACATAATTGATGAGTTTTTAAGTATTAATTATTTGATTTTGCAATACAAAACTAAAACCAGAAAATTCCTGCCTTTGTCATTTGCAGTATCATTGTTTTAACCGTTGCTGGATGATTATTCACAAGATGGGTTGGTATATCAATATGGCTGATGCGATCGGTGTGGTTGGACTTATATGAGACATAATTGCTCTGCCGCTAAGTGACTAAAATAAGCAAAGAAGCTATAATGCTTCTTTGCTCTTAACGCATGGAATTAATTCATCGACATGACATTATGAATGTTTTGTTATCAAAAACACTATCATCAAAATTATGAGGTAGGAATTTAGATCTATAAATAAAGATAAGTATTCTCTCAACAATATTCGCTGATGTGTTATATATATCAGTTTCAGAGTTTTTGATTATCCCTTTTTGTATAAAGGAATGAATTAATTGCTCTACAGTACCATTGAAATTTGTTAAACTAATTTTGTAATTTTTTTCAACTTCATATAATTTTTTAAGTGTATTTAACTGAGTATTATCCCAATATCGATTTGGCGGTTCTGGATGCTCAAGATCTACCGGCAGTTCTTTTTTTATAATAGTTGCATCTAAACATGATATATTGCTTTCTTTAATTGTTACAATATCTAGTTTGCAATTCATGAGCATATCTTCCCCTCCCGCGACCATAAAAGATGGGTAAATGCCATCAGTATGCCTATCTATAAATGGGGCTGTGATAGCAATTATCTGTTGGGTAGGTGCACGAGATATATATTTAGCTTTATGTGTTGTACGTTGAGGTGGAATAAGTTGATTCTTAAAGCTTGGGACAGAAACTCTCGTGGGGTTTCCTCTTCCAAGCCCAATTATAGTGGTCCTTTGAGGATAACCAGCTTTAATCTGCGCCTGTAATAAAGATTTTTTTACTACAGGATTAGTATGCCGGGTTTGTTCAGTTAAAGCAGCATCCTGATCCATTAACAATATTTGTTTTGGTCGGTAAGGTAATGCGTCGGCAAAAGCTATTGCCGCAGCTCTGGCTGCACCATAACCTGACATTTTACCGCCATCCCAACTTATCAAATAGAAATTTTTGTACTCTACTTTGCTGAGCGCCTGGCGATAGTACTCAAATTCAAATTTATGGACGAGTAAGTATACTGGTTCGTCGCGTGCATTTTCAGGATGCCAGGCGAGACTATAATTGCTTAGCAGATCTTTTGCGATTCTTGTTGCAGCGCCTGTGCTATTAACAATTATTGGGATATTAGTGAATTTTAATTTCATAGAATGTATTGTACGGCAAGCATTCCTATTGAAACTAAAAGAAGTATGTCCCCCAAATTTATCAGGGCGGCGTGCTAGATCACGACATATATTAATGCGATTCTCTAACATTATATTCATTGAGGTTTTGACGTGTGCATTTACAAGTTTATAATGTATAATTACTGGTGCATATTTACGAATTTTCCTGTCTTCCTCGTCGACCCATTTAGGATTTAATTTTAAGGGGATGGCAGCAGATGTACTCTTAATTTCAACTGGATAAATCATAAATACCTCTTTTTGTCCTGTTTCTAAATATCCATTTTCATATGAATATAACTATATATAACCATGCAAAATCAAGGGTTTTTATGATGTGTGTTGTCATTTTTTGGTACTGGAGATATACAGTGTTTTTATATTTTAATAATCTAGAAGAATTTTCCATTCCTTTTTAAGGAACCGTATGTTTTTTTAAGTTTTTTGTAAAAAAACCTCAAAAAGCTGGAGTCGCTTACAGAAGGATAAAACGCGTTACTAGAGGAAAATATTCATACAGGGCGTACGAAATTGGGTCGTTGCTGATTGCGACCAGCAATTTATCGGATCCCAGAAAGCAAAAAACCAGCCCGTAGGCTGGTTTCTTTAAATAGTGGTGCCAGGACTCGGACTAACGCCGAAGGCTTTTGAACAGCGCTTGCGCTGGCCCCGAAGGGGTGAGTCTCAGGGATGAGGCGAATACTAAAACGTCAGGAACGTTTTTGAACAGCGCTTGCGCTGGCCCCAAAGGGGTGAGTCTCAGGATGAGACGAATAATCTAACTTGTTCGATGAAGAGTCCAGACGCAAAAGCAAAAAACCCGCCATAGGCGGGTTCTTCTAAATAGTGGTGCCCGGACTCGGAATCGAACCAAGGACACGGGGATTTTCAATCCCTTCTCCCATGGGTTCTGATTTTACAGTAAAAGTCAAATGCTGTTTTATTTGATCTGAACCGATGATTTTCACTCCAGTTTAATCAATTGGATGTGAAAATGAAAATATTGCCCGTAATTTCCACCAAAGGTGGCGAAGGTAAATCTACCCAGGCTGCCAACCTCGCCGGTTTTCTCGCGGATGCCGGTTTGAAGACGCTTTTAATCGACGGCGACTACGCTCAGCCGACCGCCAGCAGCATTTATGAACTGGATTATGAAGCGCCTTGCGGCCTGTTTGAGCTTCTCATGCAAACCGCGGATTTATCCCACCCCGAACAGATTATCTCCCACACGGCTGTTTCCGGCCTTGACCTCATCATCTCCAACGACCCACACGGCCAGCTGAAAACCGCCATGTTGCATGCTCCTGACGGGCGTCTGAGGCTACGCAATGTTCTGCAGCATCCACTGTTCCGGCAATACGACGCCATCATTGTCGATTCTCAGGGCGCGCGCTCCGTCATGCTCGAGCTGATTTTGCTGGCCGGCACGGAGACCGCCGTGGGCGTGGTCAAACCCGTTCTCCCCGACGTGCGTGAATTCCTGCGCGGCACCATTGCCATGATGGAACAACTGTTGCCTCTGGCCTGCTTCGGTGTACGCCTGCCTGAAATCCGGATCCTCATCAACTGCATGACCTACACGGTGCTGGCCCGCCAGACGCTCAGCGACCTGAACCTTATCATTGGTCAGGGTAAATACAGCGAGCACGCCGCGCAGCTGCCGGTCTCCCTGATGAGCACGCAGATTTATGACCTCGATATTTATAAGTTTGGCCATGCCGCAGGCCAGCCTGTTCACCGGCTGGAAAAAAACACCTCGCGTAAAAGTGACAGTGCAGCTCAGACCATGCACAGCCTCGCCTGTGAGCTGTTTCCGGAGTGGACGGCGCGGTTTGACGCGGTTATCGCCCGGGAGGAATGCGCATGAGCCTTTTCCACTGTTCCCTGGCGGCCTCACTGGCGGAGGTGTGCGGATGACCACGCAACCGCTACCGGCCCCCCACGCTACTGATGCCGAACAGGCGGTGCTCGGGGGCCTGATGCTCGACAATGACCGCTGGGACGATATCGTCCTGCTGCTGGCTCCGGACGATTTTTACCACGGGGCACACCGCTTCATCTGGCTGGCCATTGCGGAGCTGGCCGCAGAGGACTCGCCGTTTGACCTGATTACCCTCAGCGGGGTACTGGAGTCCCGCGGGCAGCTTAACCAGGCGGGGGAGTTTGCCTACCTGGCGGAGCTCAGCAAGAACACTCCCAGTGCCGCAAACATTGTGGCCTACGCCCGCATCGTCGCGGAGAAAAGCCGCCTGCGCCAGCTGCAACAGCTCGGGCGGATGCTGACGGCGGATGCGCAGGACCACAACGCTGACGCCACCGCGCTGACCGGGCGCGCCGAAGCCAGTCTGTTTGCTCTGGCTGAAAGCGGCAGCACCCGACAGGTTCAGGAAATGTCGGCTGTAGATGCGCTGGGCGCTCTGGTCAGCCATCTGGAAACCGTCAACGGTGGGACGGGGGTGACTGGCACGCCAATGGGGTTTAACGAGCTGGACCTGCTGACCTGTGGTCTTCAGCCCGGCGATCTGGTGCTGCTGGCTGCCCGCCCTTCGATGGGTAAAACCTCACTGGCACTGTCTGCCTGCTCTGCGGCTCTGCGGGGGCGTCAGGATGAATCCGTGCTGATTTTCAGCATTGAGATGCCGGTCGGGCAACTGATGATGCGTCTGGTCGCCATGGAGGGACGTGTGGAGCTTTCCCGCATGCGCTCCGGAGATATGCGTGACGAAGACTGGGGGCGGGTTTCGACTGCGGCGGCCACCATCAGCGAATGGGGTAACCGTCTGGTTATCGACGATAACAGCCAGCAAACACCTGCGTTGTTGCGGGCCCGCGCCCGCCGATACAGGCGTAAGTACGGCAAACCTTCTCTCATCATGATTGACTACCTGCAGCTGATGCGTTCGCCGGAGCAGGAGAATCGCACGCAGGAAATTGCCGAGATTTCCCGCAGCCTCAAGGCACTCGGCAAAGAGTCAGGATGCCCGGTGCTGGCCCTCTCCCAGCTTAACCGGCAGGTGGAAAGTCGCGCTGACAAGCGTCCAAACAATGGCGACCTGCGTGACTCGGGTGCGCTGGAGCAGGATGCCGACCTCATCATGTTCATCTACCGCGACGAGGTCTACAACCCCAACAATGCTATGACCGGGGTGGCAGAAATCATCATTGGCAAGCAGAGGCAGGGGCCTGTGGGTACCGTTCGGGTGCAGTTCGAGGGGAAATACACCCGCTTTTCTGACTTCCCGGAAGGCGGGTATCACCCCGTTTATGAGAGGACCAGCATATGAATATGAAGAACGTGGACTTAGGCACTGCCATGCTGCAGCGCGGTCGGCAGGCAACCGCCGCGCCGGTTGTAGCCCTGCCAGCCAGCGAAATGCCGATGGTGCTGACGCTTGACCAGCTCCGGCCTAATCCGGATAACCCGCGTACGTCGCGGAACCCCAAATTTGATGATATTAAAGCCTCCATCCTGGCCCGGGGGCTGGATACCGTGCCTAAGGTGACGCGTGACCCCGACGGTGAGGCGGTTTATATCTTCAGCGACGGCGGGAATACGCGTTACCAAATTCTGACCGAGCTGTGGCAGGAAACCGGTGAAGACCGTTTTTATCGCCTGCACTGCCTGTTCAAGCCATGGCCGGGGCGACTGCAGTGCGTCATCGGGCATCTGGCTGAAAATGAGGTGCGCGGGGAGTTGAGTTTTATTGAAAAAGCGCGGGGTATCCAAAAAGCGCGGGCTATATATGAAGAGCAACTGGGTAAAAAAGTCTCCCTGCGCGAGCTGGCATCGCTCCTGACCGGGGAGGGTTTTCCCGTTCATAATTCCAGTATCAGCCGGATGGATGACGCGGTGAGGTATCTGTATCCATCAATGCCCCGGCTGCTGGAGTCCGGTCTGGGGGGGCCGCAAATAAGGATTTTACTGGCGCTACGTCAGGATGCTGAGAATGCATGGAACCAGTATAAAACGAGTGCTGACGCTTCCCCCGGGCAGCCTTTTGGGGACGTATTTGGGGCATGCTGCCATAAATTTGATTCTCCTGAACTCTGGTCAGCAGAGATGTTTCGTGACGAGCTGATTGGCGATTTGCTGCAGGCGTTGCCCCATCCGGCACTGAATTACGACCGCTGGCTGCTTGAACTCAATCCCAAAGAGCGTCACCGCCGTCACGTTCTGGGGGATACGTCACCCTTGCCTGAGCTGGCTGACGTTCCGCCCGCTCAGGATGCCCCCCCTCGTCCCGCTGGCAATCCACAAAACAATGACCGTGATACCCTCCCGTTAACCTCTGCGCAGGAAAAGCCCGGTGAGGGGCAAAACATTCTCCTGCAGGCGCAGGACGCTCAACCCTCCCTGAAAGGGAAGCCATCCCCGGTCCCTGAAAAAGGCGCGCCTGTCGTCAGCTCCTCCGCTCACCCACTCCGCACCGAACTACAGCCCGATATGTACGGTGGGTCTCCTGTGCTTTTCGGTGACGTACCGGAGGAGGATATCGCAGACATGTTGTCTGGTGCAGATATGCCGCCCTCGCCCGAAGAGCCCGTTGCCGGGACGCTGGATTTT
Source organism: Cedecea neteri NBRC 105707 = ATCC 33855 (assembly GCF_001571265.1). GTDB lineage: Bacteria > Pseudomonadota > Gammaproteobacteria > Enterobacterales > Enterobacteriaceae > Cedecea > Cedecea neteri. The sequence goes on from NZ_BCTL01000031.1 coordinate 16,774, forward strand.
GCAGCCGTCGGGCTGGAGCCCGTCAGCAATATCTGGCGCATCTCACCCTTACACGATGACATTGAGCACCTGCAGGCGATGGCCTTTCGGCTGGCTTTTGAACTGGCTGAAAGCCAGGGATGTGAAGCCGATATTATGCCCGATGCTGCCCATCCGCAGGCTGCGGGCTACGGCCTTGCACCGTCTACAGACATCTCTGTCTTCGGGGCGCAACTCCTGTCTTTAGTTGACCCGGCCCACGAGGCGCACGCCCTGACGTTAACCTGTCTGTTGACAGGGACGGCTGAGCCAGCCAGCGGCCCGGTGCTGGATGATGTGTGTACCGTTAAATTTTTGCGTCTTATCCGCGTGTTGCGCCGCCTGCGTGAACTGCAGCGTGGCCTGCCCGTGGACGATGACGTGGCTGATACCGAAGGAGGCAATGCATGAGTGACAGTATCGATCAGGCCAGCGAGTCTGAGGAGTGGTATCGGCAGGTGGCGTTGCGTGATTTTGGCAACAAAAACACGGTTCCGGGCCCCTCGCTGATCCACTGCATTTCCTGTGGCGAGGAAATTGAGGCCAGGCGTCGTCACATTATTCCGGGGTGTACCCGGTGTGTAACCTGCAAAGACAGAGAGGAATCCCGGAGCCGGCACAGGGCATCAGCACGGAGGTATCATGATGAATAATAACCATATTGCACAGGCGACTAACGGGCTGCTGACACAGCTGGTGCTGGATTTGAAAAGCGGCTATCTGCGCCGCTGCGAATCGCTGGGTTTAGACACTCAGCAGATGCAGGTGCTGCTTAGCCTGACGCTGGAAGACCTGCACTACCTGACCAACAGCCAGGTGCCTGTCATGTCTTTTCAGATTGATTATGAAATTCTGACGCGTATCCAGCAGCAGGCAAGACTGGAACAAAAGCGTCTGGAGAGCATTGACCGTGCGCTGGTGCTGGGGGGCTCGATTGAGCTGATGCAGCACTATTTCGGGTTATCGAGTGCGGAGGTGGCCGCCCGCCGTCGCATTGCCGGGATTGATGTCCGGTCCGGGCGGGGTAATGTCCTCAGCGATGAAGACAATGCGCAGGTCTGGCTTAGCTGGCAGAAAGCGGGGATCGCGGATGCTGACACGGCTGACGGGCTTGACGTGATGATGCTGACGGCGGAGCAAATGGATGTGTCATTGACGGCGGTCTGGCATGCGGTTCACAGCTGGCATAAATCGCAGCCGGCTTCTGTCCGGACTGCGAGGAAAATGGCATGAGAAAAGCGCGACGGGAGGTGTTTCCGGGACTGCATACTCAAGCCAGTGTCCCTCCATTGCCCTGTCATAAGGCGGTGGTTGAGTTACAACGTTTTCACCAGGGCGTGCGCAACTATACGCGACTCAGGGAGAAGGGAACGGGCTACCTGAAGATCAACATCGGTCTTTTCTGGCGGCTGCTGAGTCGTGACAGGGGGCGGACGTGGGAGCTGATGAGCCACGAACGCTACAACTGTGACATCCGCAAAACGTGATGTTGCCCGGGCGTGAGCTTATCCTGCATCCGGTACGCCGGGTGCAGCAATCAGCTTATGGGGCCACCAAATGCAGTCTGGTCATAAAGGAAAAGCCATGAATTTGCCTGCAGAGAGTCTGATAACCCGCACCGTTGAGCTGATGAATGCCCAGCTGGCACAGCGAATACCCGGCGAAGACGTGACGCAGTTGCGCAGCGGGTTGCTTTATATGGGCAATGTGCAGGACGCGTTTCCGCGTTGCCTGCTGCTCGACACCCGTCTGTCACCCCTGGATAAAATGGCGTGGATGATGATCCGCCTTTACGCGCAGCAAAATCAGGGGGCTGTCTTCCCGAGCTATGATGATCTTCAGCTGCAGCTGGCATCTCCCGGGAAAGGCAGGGCATCGCGTGAAACGGTCAGCCGGGTACTGCTGATGCTGCGTATCACCGGCTGGCTGAGCCTGTGTAAACGTGTGCGTGACGAAAGAGGGCGGGTGCGGGGCAACGTCTATGCACAGCATGACGAGCCGGTGACCTGCCGGGATGCTGAAGCGCTGGATCCCTGCTGGCTGGACACGGTCGCTGAGGCGTGTCGTCACAGAAATCGTACGATCAGCCAGACTGCGTGGGAGGTTCTGCAGGATATCAAAGACGATCCTCAGATGCGTCACCGGCACAGCCACATCACGCTGGTTGAGAGCCGACTCAGGGCGGCACAAACGCCAGACCAACTGGCGGTACGACAGCGGGAAAATATAGTGTCACAGCCTCCGGGTTCGGTATCCGGACTCAGTCAAAAAGTACCGGGTTCGGATGCCGAACTGAGTTCTTTACCAGAGAAAACAGCGCAGAGTTCGGATACCGAACTCTGCCTACAATCAGTCACTTACAAAAAACCTTCCGGAGTTCGGAAGCCGAACTGTTACGTACGTTCTTTTACACAAAGTGATAATAAAAATACGTACGTAAACCCGCGCACGATGTTGCCTGAAAATATCGTCAGCCAGATGAAAGGTGAAGATGCCGATATGCTGATCTGCCAGCTGCAGGCGCTGCCGGGGGATCTACGCGAGCAGGTGCTCCAGCGCTTCGGGAGTGCACTGGCGGCGGGGAAAGTCAGTAACCCGGTGGGCTGGCTGCTGGCGGTTATGAAGCGGGCCCGCGAAGGCGCGCTGTTCGGCCATGTGTCTGAGCGCGAAGATGCTGCGCCTCCGGCAACTGCCGATACCAGCCCGCCATGCCGTCCGTTGCAATTGCAGAGTCCGCGGCGTGTATCATCACCTGAGCACGTCAGCAGCGTGGTGGCGGAGATTCGGCGCAAGATGGCGGCTGAGAAAGGACTTAAATAGCGTTGTTTAAATAACAGGCGGTGCTGGCACTGCCAGCACCGTTTAAAAAATAAGCAGCCCTGCTGTTTGCAATTATCGGGAGTACCAGAGGGTTTCCATGTCTGGCTATGTGCCCCGGCTTACTCAGCTCCCTGGGTGTTATTCCCGATCTGGACAAGGAATACTGGTTGTAAAATGGGCGCTGAGAGAGAGCTTAAACCGGTTTGGTTAAGAAACAGGTGCTGCTGGCAGTGCCAGTAGCGATTAAAAATAAACAGCGTCGCTGTTTGAGCCTGAGCCTGCTACCTGAGTAAAAAAAGATTTTTAGTACAAAGGGTATTGATGCTCCTGTCCTGACGCAGGGTGGCATAAAGCGAGATGCCCTGGAGCATCTCAGGCGGTTTAGGGAGGGGGATCCGGAGTCCTGTGGTGCACTTTAGCCCAATTAAAGAGAAGTGATGCTGGCGTATTCCTGTTCATGAGCATCAGAGGTGGCTCATCTGTGCTACAGAGAAAGCCCCTCAGGTGACTAATAAACCATCATAAATATCACGCTATCGTTATCGAAAATTAATAAGCCAGCCTTATGTATGGTATGCCCGCAGCACATCAATAATGAGAATTATCTTCCTTAACTCCTCAGATCCACCGGGTAAGAGAGAGGGACAATGTTTTTTTTCTTTATAAAACTTTATCACTGACTCTCCGGGTTGTTAGTTGTTTTTTTTCTTAGGCGGTTTAAGAAGTCCAACTGACAAATTGCTGTAGCGCCTTATTCCACGGCACTTGCAGGGTCTTTTATAGAAAATTCCCATAAATCAAATGGATGATCTGATTTTGTTAAATTCATCTGGTGTAAAAATGTGTTACATAATTTAAATTTTCATCGCGCGGCTAAAGTTTTTACACTTCCCTCCAATAGGTGCTTATCCGAAATTTCTCTTTCAGGTTAAGGCTTATCAATACCGTGTCATGTTACGTCAGTGAATGGAATGTGCTCGTTTTTGACTCCGTTTTGGCTTTACGTCAGGTAACGTAAGCTGCGATGTTGTTTTGGATAAGTAAGCCGTTCTTATTGATTTTTCACTGACATTGACCCTCTCTCTTGCTTCATAGAACAGGGACATCTATGTCTAACTCGTATCAGTCCGAGATCCCCAAAGCCCGCGTGAACATCCAGTTGAGTGTGCATACGGGGGGCGCGCAGAAAAAAGTCGAATTGCCCCTTAAGCTGATGGTTGTGGGGGATTACAGTAACGGTACCGGACAGCTTCCGGTGTCTGAACGCGAAAAGGTCAACGTCAATAAAAACAACTTTGATAGTGTGCTTTCCGAATTTTCTCCCTCCGTCAATCTTTCCGTAGAAAACACCCTGGCCGGTGACGGCAGCGAAGAAAACGTCAGCCTTTCCTTTACCCGGATGAAAGATTTCGAGCCGGAGCAGGTCACCCGCCAGATACCCCAGTTAAAAGCCATGCTTGCCATGCGTAATCTTCTCCGTGACCTGAAGGCCAACCTGCTGGACAACGGCACTTTCCGTAAAGAGCTGGAAAAAATTCTGCTTGACCCGTCGCTCAGTGCTGAACTGCGCAGCGAGTTATCTGCCCTGGCGCCGAAACAAGCCTGACGGTCGTGATGTTTAACGGATTAATGAAGAGAAAATGCTGATGTCTGTGAAAAATGAAAATGCCGCAGCGGGTGAAAGCGTCGTCCTTGAACAATCTGATGCAAAGAGTGTGTATGCGTCCCTGTTTGAAAAAATTAACCTAAAACCTGTGTCTGAGTTAAGCGCGCTGGATATCTGGCAGGATAATCAGGCGATGTCGGATGCCACTGCTGATGAGCGACTGACCGCCGGTGTGCAGGTGTTTCTCGAGTGCCTGAGTAAAACGGGTTCAAAAGTCGAGAAACTGGATAAGACCCTGATTGACCATCATATCGCTGAGCTCGATTTTCAAATCAGTCGCCAGCTGGATGCGGTGATGCATCATGAGGCGTTCCAGGCCGTAGAATCTCTCTGGCGCGGCGTGAAATCACTGGTAGATAAAACCGATTTCCGTCAGAACGTCAAAATCGAGCTACTTGATCTGTCGAAAGACGATTTGCGTCAGGATTTTGAAGACGCGTCGGAGATTATCCAGAGTGGATTATACCAGCACACGTACACGGCTGAGTATGACAGTCCGGGTGGAGAGCCGATTGCCGCTCTGATTTCAGCTTACGAGTTTGACGCATCTGCTCAGGATGTGGCGCTGCTGCGTAACATCTCCAGAGTGTCCGCTGCGGCGCATATGCCCTTTATCGGTTCTGCCGGTCCGAAATTCTTTCTCAAAGAATCGATGGAAGAGGTGGCTGCGATCAAAGATATTGGTAACTACTTTGACCGTGCCGAATACATCAAATGGAAGAGCTTCCGTGATACCGACGACAGTCGTTACATTGGCCTGGTGATGCCACGTGTGCTGGGTCGTCTGCCATATGGCCCGGACACCGTACCGGTGCGCAGTTTCAACTACATCGAAGAAGTCAAAGGCCCGGATCACGACAAATACCTGTGGACCAACGCCTCGTTCGCGTTTGCGGCCAACATGGTGAAAAGCTTCATCAACAACGGCTGGTGCGTACAAATCCGTGGCCCGCAGGCGGGTGGCGCAGTACAAGACCTGCCAATCCATCAGTATGACCTGGGCACCGGTAATCAGGTGAAGATCCCGTCAGAAGTGATGATCCCGGAAACCCGCGAATTTGAATTCGCCAACCTCGGCTTCATCCCACTGTCCTACTACAAGAACCGCGACTATGCGTGCTTCTTCTCGGCGAACTCCACCCAGAAACCAGCGCTGTATGACACCGCCGATGCAACGGCCAACAGCCGCATCAACGCCCGTCTGCCGTACATCTTCCTGCTGTCGCGTATCGCGCACTACCTGAAGCTTATCCAGCGTGAAAATATCGGGACCACCAAAGACCGTCGTCTGCTGGAACTTGAGCTGAACACCTGGGTGCGTGGCCTGGTGACGGAAATGACCGATCCTGGCGACGAGCTGCAGGCCTCTCACCCGCTGCGTGACGCCAAAGTGGTTGTCGAAGACATCGAAGACAACCCGGGCTTCTTCCGCGTCCGACTGTTCGCTATCCCGCACTTCCAGGTGGAAGGGATGGACGTCAACCTGTCACTGGTTTCTCAGATGCCGAAAGCCAAATCGTAAGGCGAGGGGAAATCAGGGATGAAAATTTACCGCCCACTTTGGGAGGATGGGGCCGCTCTGGCCCCGCAACAGTTCCAGCAGCAGGCCCGCTGGAGTGAACACGTTGCCGACATGGTCGCCCGGATGGGTATTTCTCATCCCTGGGGCGTGGTGGCGGCAGAATTTGATGATGCCGCACTGGCGCTCTCGCGCCTGAATGCCACCCGTCTGGTGGTGCGCTTTCAGGACGGTACCCTTGTGGATACCGACCTGGCAGATACCCTTCCTCCGGTCTGTGATTTGTCTGTTTCTGCCGGCAGTGAGGCTGTTGACGTGGTTGTCGCGCTGCCGCTGCTGAGTGCCAGCGGCGGCAACCTCGATAACGGTCAGGACAGTGAACGCCCGCGCCGCTGGAAAGCGGAGCGTGTGGTGGTGCAGGAGCTTGCCGGGCATGAAAGCGGGGAGCTGGCGATCCTGCGTAATGCGCTTACCCTGCGTCTGTCCAGTCAGGAAAACACGGCATACCTGACCTGTCCGGTGGCCCGCCTGGTGCGCAATGCACAGGGACAATGGAGCCGTGACCCGGCCTTTATCCCGCCGATGCTGTCGGTTGCTGCGAGCCCATTACTGACCACCGAACTGGGTGACCTGCTGGTTCGCCTGCAGGCTCGTCGTCGTCGCCTGATGGCCATGCGTCGTGAAAGCAATGAGCGGATGGCCGACTTTGCGGTCGCGGATGTCTCCCTGTTCTGGCTGCTCAATGCCCTGAACAGCGCTGAGCCGGTGCTGATGGAACTGCTGCAGACGCCTGATCGTCACCCGGAACTGCTGTACCGCGAACTGACCCGTCTGGCCGGCAGCCTGCTGACCTTCTCACTGGAGCACGACGCTGGCGATATTCCTGCTTATCAGCACGATGCACCGGAGCGGGTATTTCCGCCGCTGCTGGCACTGCTCGACAAGCTGCTGGAAGCGAGCCTGCCGTCACGGGTGGTGAGTATCCACCTGGAGCATCAGGATCAGATCTGGAAAGGTACCCTGCACGATGCGCGCCTGCGCGAAGGGGCGGACTTCTATCTCTCCGTACGCTCGTCCATGCCGAACCATGAACTTCAGACGAAATTCCCGCAGCTGTGTAAAGCGGGCAGTTTTGATGATGTGTCTGATGTGGTGAATGTGGCCCTGAGCGGCATGGTTATCAAACCGCTGGCCCATGTTCCGGCCGCTATCCCGTTACGCCTTGAGAACCAGTATTTCTCGCTGGATCTGAGTACTGAGGCGGCTCGCGCAATGCTTGAGATGGGCAGCTGCACCTTCTACACCCCGCGCTCACTGGGGGATGTGAATCTTGAACTCTTTGCGGTGCTGCGCTCATGAATAAATCCGAACTCAGCCAGATAGAACGCATTTTCTACCCGGGCTGGCTGATGGCCAGCCAGCTGCGCGGCGGGCAGGAAGTCCGGGACGGGGAAGGGCTCTGGCGCCGGGCCTGCCGTCTGGTGCAGGAGGCGAAAGCGGCGCTCACGGAGGCCGGTTACAGCGACATTAGCCGTGACCATATGGTGTATGCCCTGTGTGCCCTGCTGGACGAGAGCGTGATGAACCGCGGAACCACCGATGATGGTTACCTGACCTGGCGGCGTGACCCGCTCCAGGCACACTTCTTTGGCACCCTCAATGCCGGGGAGGAGCTGTGGGAACGGATCCGCAATCTGCTGAAAGAAACCGCCCCTGACGCCGCCGTCCTGACCTGCATGTACCGGACCCTGCAGCTGGGGTTCGTCGGTCAGTATCGTGCCCGGGATGATGAGCGCCGGGAAGATATCGTTCGCGCGCTCGCGGAACGGGTGCCGGCCTTCACGCTGGCACAGGATGCCCCCATTGTTGCCCGGGCATCACGCCTGCGCAGTGGTCGTCGCGGGTACTGGCTGACCTGGGTTGTGGCCGCTGTCGCCCTGGTGGCGCTCTGGTTCTTCCTTTCGTCTTCACTTACCGAGCTGGTAAGCCAGACTGTCAGGCCGGGGTAAGCGATGCGGGAGGCGTACCGAAGTCTGTTCACTGCCCTGGGTGCCGTGCTGGCACTGTGGCTCATTCTGGGATTCTGGCCGCTGTCCACGGGCAGCCGTGTGGCACTCAGCCTGCTGGTTATTCTGGTGTCTGGGGTGATGTTCTGGCGTCAGCGTCAGGCTTCTCAGCTGCGGGCAACCACAGTCCGTGAGTTTGTGGATGAAAACCTGCCACCGGAGGATTTTCAGGGGGCGGTTACCCTCGTCTGTGGCGACAACGCCCCACTGTTTGTGTCCGGTTCCCGTCACCGGGAAACCCGGCAGGGCTGGTATCTGTGGGTGAAAGATGCGGAACAGCTGCCACTGCTGGCACAGCACCTGAGCCTGGTGCGCCCGGCCCTGGTGTCGCAAATCTCCGTCATGCTGGCGGTGGTACCTGAACAGCACACCTCCGGTGATGATTTTACCCAGTCTCTGCGGGGCTGGCAGCGGGCTGTCGTCCAGTGCCGTGCGGCATTTGGCACTCTCCCCCCGCTGTGGACTGTGACCTGGGTATCGCCCCCTGTGTCCTGCACGGAGGTAGAGCCCGTCTGGTTTACCACGGTCAGCCAGCGAAGCGGTATTCAGGTGTATCAGCCTGGTCAGGGCAATGTGTCACTGATGGAGTGGACCCGGGAGACCGGCTCAGACGGACGTCTTTCGCGTCTGAGTCAGGGCCTGTGGCTGGACAGTCTGCTTGCCTGGCAGAACAGCGCGGTGACTAGCCTGCTGTCGGTACGCCAGGGCGAACTGCCGGTGATGAAGCCCTGCGTGCAGGGCTTGTGTATGGTGCCGGTGAGCGGTATCACGGGCAATCTCTGGCAACAGCACATCACTTCCGTGACGGCGCTGCCACCGGATGCCGTTGTTAGCACCGGGCCACTGCCGCTGCCTGAACTGCTGCTGCCGGCGTTACCACGCCGACGGGGCGTCAGCCGCAGAATGGTGTTCTGGCGCTATGCCGGATTACTGGGCGGGATTTTCCTGGCACTGGCCATGCTGGCGTCCTGGATGAACAACCAGCGTCTCATTCGTAATGTTGGCGATCACCTTGCGTTGTATCACCAGCTGACAGGTAAGCCTGTTGCCCCGAAACTGCGTGCGCAGCAGCGCCTCAGAGCCGATGGCGTACTGCTGGACGACTGGGCGCGTCGCGGGGAGCCACTGCGTTATCGCCTGGGGCTGTATCAGGGGCTGCGCCTGGTTCCACCGGTTGAGGCCGCCGTCAGCGACTGGGCTCCACCGCCTCCACCGGTCATTAAGAAGATTGTCCAGGGTCCGAAAACCATTCGCCTCGACAGCATGTCGTTGTTCGATTCGGGCAAATCGGCGCTGAAAGCCGGAACCACCAAAATGCTGGTGAATTCGCTGGTCGGCGTTAAGGCGAAGCCGGGCTGGCTGATTGTCGTGTCCGGCCATACCGATAACACCGGTAACCCGAAGCTTAATCAGACGCTGTCCCTGAAACGTGCCGAAGCGGTACGCGACTGGATGCGTGACACCGGTGATGTGCCGGAAAGCTGTTTTGCGGTGCAGGGCTATGGCGAAAGCCGTCCGATCGCAACTAACGACACCCCGGATGGGCGCGCGCTCAACCGCCGTGTCGAAATCAGTCTGGTACCGCAGGCTAATGCCTGCCAGATACCGGGCCACACCCAGGCGTCATCGCAGGATGATGGCGCATCACAACACAATGGAGAGTAATTCCATGGCAATTCCTGTTTATCTTTGGCTGAAAGACGACGGCGGCGCGGACATTAAAGGTTCTGTGGACGTTCAGGATCGTGAAGGCAGCATCGAAGTTGTCGCTCAGGAGCATAAGCTGTACATCCCGACTGACAACAACACCGGCAAGCTGACCGGTACCCGTATCCACACCCCGTTCCTGTTCACCAAGGAAATCGACTCGTCCAGCCCGTACCTGTACAAGGCTGTGACCACCGGTCAGACCCTCAAGTCTGCGGAATTCAAGTGGTACAAAATCAACGACGCGGGCCAGGAAGTGGAGTACTTCAACACCAAGCTGGAAAACGTGAAAGTGGTGAAAGTGAATCCGGTGATGCACGACGTCAAGGATCCTTCTTTCGAGAAGCATAACCACCTCGAGCAGATCGAGCTGCGTTACGAAAAAATCACCTGGACCTACAAAGACGGCAACATCATTCATTCCGATTCCTGGAACGAACGCGCCACCGCGTAAGTCACAAGCGGACAGTCCCCTCTGTCCGCTTTTTTGTCTTTGCTGAACGTCTGCCTGTACGGGCGTTGAGCAAAGAAACCCACAAACTGCCAGCCCGGCCGTATGCGCTTTGGTCCCCTGTATGGGAAACAGCGATGGGCGGTAGCGTGTCCAGGAACCGACAAAGAGAGAACTTCATGGAAAATCCAGCCATCTTGCTGCGACGTCTGAACCCTTACTGTGCCCGTGCGATGGAAGGGGCTGCTTCGCTTTGTCAGACTCGTGCGCACGCGGAAATTTTGCCTGAGCACTGGCTGCTGAAACTGCTGGAGCAGGGGGAAGGTGACCTGACGGTGCTGGCGCGCCGCTACGAGTGGGATATGGATGCACTGTGGCAGGATTTGCTCGGCTGGCTGGATAATCAACCGCGCTCGGTACGCAGTCGTCCGCAGTTATCCGCCGATATCCAGAAACTTATGCAGGAAGCCTGGATGCTGGCCTCACTTGCCGGAGAGGAAAGTATCCGAAGCCATCACCTGCTGATGGCGCTGATGGAAAACCAGCGACTTGCCCACTGTGATGGTCTGTGGCCACTGCTGACGCTCGGGATGAGTCAGCTCTCCCGCCTGCGTCCGTTACTGGATGCGCAGTCTGACGAGCGGCCGGATCTGCAGCTGGAAGCCGAACTGAGCCAGGATCACGGCAGTGAGGTGGAATTTGTGGGTCGTCCGGTCGGGACAGAGCTGAAAGAGGGTGAGCTCAACCCGGCGCTGCAGAACGCGCTGGATAAATTCACGCTCGATGTCACCGCCAAAGCCAAAGAGGGCAAGATTGACCCGGTGTTCGGCCGTGACACCGAAATCCGCCAGATGGTCGATATTCTCTCGTGTCGTCGTAAGAACAACCCGATCCTGGTCGGTGAGCCAGGTGTCGGTAAAACGGCCCTGGTTGAAGGCCTGGCGCTGCGTATTGCCGGGGGCAACGTGCCGGAATCCCTCAAGCCAGTTAGCCTGCGCACCCTTGACCTCGGCCTGTTGCAGGCGGGCGCAGGTGTGAAAGGCGAGTTCGAACAGCGTCTGAAAAACGTCATTGACGCGGTGCAGCAGTCACCGACGCCGATCCTGCTGTTTATCGATGAAGCCCACACCATTATCGGAGCCGGTAATCAGGCGGGTGGCGCAGATGCGGCGAACCTGCTGAAACCGGCCCTGGCGCGCGGCGAACTGCGTACTATCGCGGCGACGACCTGGGGTGAATACAAACAATATTTTGAGCGCGATGCCGCGCTGGAACGCCGCTTCCAGATGGTAAAAGTCGACGAACCCGACGACGACACCGCCTGCCTGATGCTGCGTGGCCTGAAATCCCGCTATGCCGAACACCACAATGTACACATCACCGATGACGCAGTGCGTGCGGCCGTTACGCTGTCCCGTCGTTACCTGACGGGCCGCCAACTGCCGGACAAGGCCGTTGACCTGCTCGACACCGCCGCCGCACGTGTACGTATGAGTCTCGACACGGTGCCGGAACAAATTGTGCGTCTGAAAGCGCAACTGAGCGCTCTGGAACTGGAAGAGCAGGCGCTGCTGGAAGATATCGCCGCCGGCAGCAACCGCCATGGTGACCGCCTGGGTGTCATCGAGCAGCAGCGGACTGAACTGGATGCGCGTATTGCGGAGCAGGAGGCACGTTTCAGCACTGAAAAGGCGCTGGCACAGCAGCTGATGGCCAGCCGCCAGGACATCAGCCAGCAGGCTGAGATTACCGACCTGCAGCAGCTCGAGCAGGCGCAGCAGGGCGACGTGCTGGTTCAGGTGGATGTGGACACCCGTACAGTCGCCAACGTAATTGCTGACTGGACCGGCGTACCGCTTTCTTCGCTGATGAAAGACGAGCAGACCGAACTACTGGCCCTGGAAAATGAAATCGGCAGCCGTGTTGTCGGTCAGGATATTTCCCTTGAGGCTATTGCCCAGCGCCTGCGCGCGGCGAAGACCGGGCTGACGTCAGAGAACGGTCCGCAGGGCGTGTTCCTGCTGGTCGGCCCGAGCGGTGTCGGGAAAACCGAGACCGCGCTGGCGCTGGCGGACGTGCTGTACGGTGGTGAGAAGTCACTCATCACCATCAACCTGTCGGAGTACCAGGAGCCGCACACCGTTTCTCAGCTGAAAGGCTCACCGCCGGGTTACGTCGGTTATGGTCAGGGTGGCATCCTCACCGAAGCGGTGCGCAAGCGTCCGTACAGTGTGGTGCTGCTGGATGAAGTCGAAAAAGCTCACCGCGACGTGATGAACCTGTTCTATCAGGTATTCGACCGCGGCTTTATGCGCGACGGCGAAGGCCGCGAAATCGACTTCCGTAATACCGTCATTCTGATGACCTCGAACCTCGGCAGCGACCACCTGATGCAGTTGCTGGATGAACAGCCGGAAGCCACCGAAGGCGACCTGCAGGAACTGCTGCGTCCGATTTTACGCGACCACTTCCAGCCGGCACTGCTGGCCCGCTTCCAGACAGTGATTTACCGCCCGCTGGCGGAAGCAGCCATGCGTACCATCGTGGAAATGAAGCTGTCGCAGGTCAGTAAGCGTCTGAACCGTCACTACGGCCTGACCACGCACATTGATGAAAGTCTCTTTGATGCGCTGACCGCCGCCTGCCTGCTGCCGGACACCGGTGCGCGCAACGTCGACAGCCTGCTCAATCAACAAATTCTGCCAGTGCTGAGTCAACAGCTGCTGACCCACATGGCCGCGAAACAAAAACCACACTCCCTGACGCTTGGCTGGAGTGAGGAAGAGGGGATTGGGCTTGAATTTTCAGACGCGGCTGAACGCTAATCCGGAGGCAGGGAATGACCATTCATGATGCTGGGAAGAAAAAGAAGAACGACAAAAAGCAGGACGATAATTCCGTCAGAAAACAGACCAGCGGGGAAATCGCCTTAGCCAGAACGGTATTCGGTAACAGGATCGATTACGAGAAGGTGAAGATTCATCATGGTAGCTATCTGCCGTTTAATGCGCAGGATGCGAATACGGCAATGACGCCTAATGGTGAAATCTACTTCATCAATCAGTACCGGGATGATTTTTCACAATCACTGTATTCGCTTCAGCATATGTTTATTCATGAAATGAGCCATGTCTGGCAGCGTGAAAAAGGGATGAATGTTATTGGACGAGGTCTTGTGAGCTGGCTTGTCAGTTATCGCTATACGCTTGATGGCCGCCTGCTGAGTGACTATCCGATGGAGCAGCAGGCACAGATTATTGCCGATAATTTTGTTTTACAGACATTTGGGTATGAAATCTGGTGGCACCTTGAAAATAAAAAGTACCCCGACATTACGCTTGATGGCGACATTTCTGAGGCTGCAATACGTGAAGGGTATAAAAATTCTCTAAGAGGTTTTCCATGGTGAGCGTGAACCATTTTCGAAAAGTTATCTTTATCGTTTCATTAGGCATGTCGTCGGTAGCTCTGACTGGCTGCCCGGGCCCTGGCGACAGAATGAGCCTGGATGAAACTACGCAGGTGAGCAGGAAAGGTAATGATGTTTGCATGAGCATTCATGATGCTCGAGATTATCAGCCTGCAGACATGGGTATCAATCTCCGGGGTACGCCGCCTAAAGAGAAAGAATTTAGCTTCTCGCCAGATCTCAAGATTGTTGATGGTGCATTGTGCATTCCACCGTCTTACTACCATTTCATGGATGGTAATAAATACATTGTTGAATTCGCGCTTCATTCAGAAAATAACAAAGATGAACCCCGGAATTATGTTGTCGGAATAGGCATTAATAATACCCAGGTATATAACTTTCCTTTGAGCGACCGCGAAATTTCCAGGCCTTATGGCTCAATTGACGTTTCTGAATAGTGCCCCGGCATAAAGTCATGAAGGTTTTTATTTTTTTAACTTTAGTGGTGGCGGGAGTGCTGTTTCTTCCGGATACGTATTTTTACACATTCGTTAAGCGCTTTATCCCCATTAGTGGCGACGGCGAATACGGCCTGAATAATTTTGAAATGACCGTTTTGCTGATGAAAACCCTCACCTGCACCCTAGGGGCTGGAGCCGTAATCACGCTTTTTCGTACTCGCTGAGTACCCCTGATTAAACCTGTTACTTGCCCGTCGGCAAGAAAGTCATGGACTGCAGGTTATCCCATGGAGTCAAAATCATGAGTCTGACAGATACGCTTAAGAACACCCTGTCTGCGCTAACGGAAGGCGGGCTGAACCGCTACCGTCTGGATATTCCGTCCTGCACAGCTTCACTGGATGTGGAAGAGTTTAACGGTAAGGAGTTCATGAGTGAGCTTTACCACTACGACATCATCTTTACCAGCAGCGATCAGAATATCAGTTCAGAGCAACTGTTGACCAAACCTGCCACGCTGACCATGGGAACCGGGCCTCTGATGGGGCTGACCGGGCAGAAAGTGGTGCATGGAGTGGTGACGCATTTTAAGCGTATCAGTGGTTCACGTGACCAGGCGACGTACCAGATTATTATTGAGCCGTTCCTGTCCCTGCTCCGTAAGCAATTCCGCACCCACCGGTTTTTTGTCAATAAGTCGGTACCGGAAGTTGTCACCGAAGTATTACAGGAGCATGGCCTGAAAGGCTGGGAGTATGAGTTCATTCTCAAAGCCGATTATCCGAAGCGCGAGCAGATCAACCAGTACAAGGAAAGTGACCTCGCGTTCATTGAGCGTTTGCTGGCCGAAGTGGGGATTTTCTACTTCTTCACCCTGCAACCTGACACCCAGACTGAAGTGGTGCATTTCGCAGACAAGCAGAGCGCATGGACGTTCGGTAAGTCTCTGCCGCTCAGCAGCCCATCGGGAATGAGTGACAATGCAGCGGAGTCGGTCTGGGGGGTTAATGTCCGACAGAACGTGGTTGAGCGCTCTGTTATCGCCAGTGATTACAATCACCGTGAAGCCCAGAATGTCCTGATGTCTGTCCCGGCGGACATGACCCGCGGCGACAGTGACGGTGTTACCTACGGTGAGGTCTATCACTACCTGCCGCGTCATCTTGAACGTGGCGACAAAATCACACCTTCAGCAGAAACTGGCAACTTCTGGGCTCGCCTTGAACACGAGCGTTTTCTGTCAGGACAGACGACTATAAGCGGCTGCGGTAATGATGCCCTGCTTTCCCCGGCCCAGGTGCTGACCATCAGTGAACGTGTAGTACCGCCGACACTGCCATCAGAAACGGACAACGGCATTATCGTTACCCGCACGGGCTATATAGCCAGTCGTAAAGATGCCCTGATCGTGATGTGGGAGGGGATGCCGTATTACGAGAACCGTTGCTGGCGTCCTGCGGCGAAAAAGCGCCCGGTGGTCAGTGGTACGCTGATGGCGCGTGTGACCAGCGCCAAGGATAACGACATCTACGCCTGGCAGGATGCATCGGGCATGTACCGGGTGAAGTTTGATGCCGACCGCGACGATAAACGCCAGGGCATGGAAAGTATGCCGGTGCGCTTTGCCAAACCTTACGGTGGTGACAAGTACGGCTTCCACTTCCCGCTGATACAGGGCACTGAAGTTGCCATTGCCTTCCACGAAGGCGATCCGGATCGCCCGTATATCGCCCATGCCCTTCACGACTCCCGCCACGTCGACCACGTTACTGAAGCCAACAGCACGCGCAATGTGGTCAGGACTGCGGGCCTGAACAAGCTTCGGATGGAGGACAAGCGCGGTGAAGAGCACGTTAAAATCAGTACGGAGTATGGCGGCAAGACCCAGCTCAATTTAGGCCACAACGTGAATGCTTCCCGCGAACTACGCGGTGAAGGAGCTGAGCTGCGTACTGACCGACATGTTTCTATCCGGGGTGGTGCCGGTGTGTTTATCACAGCAGATAAACAGCCGTTTGCCGGGGACAAGATGCTTTCCATGCAGGAGGCGATTGCCCAGCTTGAGAATGCACTGAGTATTGCCCGAAGCATGTCAGACGCAGCGGAAACCGCGCAGGCGCTACCCGCTGATATTCAGAGTCAGGTGAAGTTGACTGATGCCCTCAAAGATCTGGTGCAGCCAGGAATGGTGTTGAATGCACCTGAAGGCGTGAGCATCACCAGCCCACAGGCGGTTCGCATGGCGTCGGGTAGTGCCAGCGTTGGGATCATGTCGCAACAGAATACAGACATTAGCGCTCTTAAACGATTTACCGTAGCAGCAGGTGAAGCCGTGAGTATGCTGGCCCGTAAGGCCGGGATGAAACTCTTTGCGGCTAAGGGAAAAGTAGAAATCCAGGCTCAGGACGATGCGCTTGATGCGATAGCCAAAAAGGATGTGACCGTAACCAGTACGGAAGGTCGGGTTGAAATCACGGCAGCGAAAGATGTCGTACTGAAAAACCTGGACGGTTCGTTCATCCAGTTGCAGGGTAAAAATATTATTCTGGGCTGTGGAGGCAATATCTTGTTGAAATGTGCCAATGTTCAGAAAATGGGACCAGCAACTGTAAGTTCACCTCCACATGAATTCCCTAAAGGTTATGGAGGTGTTTATGTTCTCAATGATGAGAGTGGGAACGTCATTCCTAAGACTGAATACAAGGTTACTACAGCCGAGGGCCAGATATTTTCAGGTATATCGGATGAAAATGGCAAAACAATGCCTATTTACACTTCAATGCCGGGCAAATTAAATATTGAAATACTAGGGACCGGTAACTCATCAGCAGGGAGCAATAAATCATGACTAATTACCATGCATGGGAAGCCAACGACTGTGAACACTTTACTGATGTAAACATTTCGGAAAAAACAATCGTTTGTAAACGAAAGCCTGTTCCTGGTATTACCATTACAATTGGGATGTTCTTTGATGGTACAGGTAATAATGTCTTCAATACAGATGAGCGTTTATTGAAAAGTTGTACTCACCTTGATGTTGGTCTCAAAAAAGAAGATCTTGAGCTTTGTACCAAAAAGCTGGGGATGAGTGTAAATGGCAGTAGTAGCTTTATGGGGTATTATTCAAATATTCATTGGCTAAATACACTTTATTCCGTTGATGATGAGGTTATTGAGGATAAAACTCAATTTCAGCGTGCTGTCTACGTTCAAGGTATTGGCACACAAAAAGGCAAAGAAGACAGCCTGGTAGCAATGGGGACCGGAACTTTATCAGAAGGTGTGGTTGATAAGACTGATGAAGGTGTTTCTCAGATCGCAAAAGAAATCCGAACTCTGCTCGGTGAAGGAAGTGGCATAACAAACGCAATAGAGAAAATCCAATTCGATATATTCGGTTTCAGTAGGGGCGCAGCAGCGGCCCGTCATTTTGCAAATCGCGTCAGAAATAATGATAACGCGATACAGCAAGCAATCACTAAGGGGCTAGATGGCCGAAATCAGCATGGACAGCCTGCCGGTGAAGTACGGTTTATCGGATTGTTTGACACCGTTTGCGCCGTTGGGCTTGACCCGCACGATGCCATAAATCCTGGCGTGGATCTGGATTTACCTCCCGATATTGCACAGAAAGTTTTCCAGATAGCGGCGATGCACGAGTGTCGATATAACTTTAGCCTGAACAGTATAAAAGAATCATGGCCAGAACTATCTCTCCCCGGTGTACATTCCGATATTGGCGGCGGTTACAACCCAAATGAGCAGGAATATTATTTTTTAACTAAGCCGAAAAATGAAACGGTAAGGGATAGTGTTCCCCCAGAGATTACTGATGTTTATCGACAGACTGCAGCTGAAACACCTGATTTGAAGGTGTTTCCTAATCTAAGCCCAATAATGGCGAGTGGAGAGATAAAAACTGAAACTTGGTATGACTATCTGGTAAACCATGATAAACGGCGTCAGGAGATAATAGAAAAACGCGTCGGCGCTGCTGTGACGCTTAAGCGGGTTGTCCCTAATTACTGGAGCAAGGTCAGCTTAAGGGTGATGCTTGATGCTGCCCTTGAGGCTGGTAGTGTATTTAATCCTATTAGGAAAGCTAATGAAGATTTAAAATTACCTCCTGATCTAGAGAGCTTGAGTCAAAAAGCGATTAACCAAGGCAAAGCCGTTCGAGGTGGAGGTGCCCCAGTATATTTTACTGCAGCTGAAATTGAATTGATTGGAAAATACATTCATTGCTCAGCAAATTGGAACCCCGTCGAGTTCAAAACGGTATGGCTTGATGGTAAGCATATTGAAAAAATATATGGAGCAGTAAAAGCGACAGAAGTGTTTGGATTTATTAATCGACCAAACCCCGGCTGGACCCGTGCAGTATGGAATATGAAAGGAGAAAAAGCATGAGATTAATTACTATACTCTTATCATTTGCTTTTTTGGTGAGTTGCAACAGCAGTTCGGCCACTGACCAGCAAGGGAAGATTAAAGCCCCTTTTGATGAGTGGTACTTTACCTTTTCAACACCTAAAGCATTACCTGCTCAGGTAACACTTGTAAAGCTTATTGATGTTAATGGTTATGGAAAAGTTTTTCGGACAATCGATCAACCACAAGGGCAGAGTGTGGGGACATGGAGCCAGCATGCCGGAAAGGGAACCTCGCCTTTTAATAAAGCATCTTCTCCCCCGCAAGTTATGCAATTTTGCTGGGATTCAATTATTGACAAAAAAATTTATGAAACCACACTAGTGTTTTCATCTGAAACTAAAAATAAAATGCTTACTACGGAACCCAGTAACTACAGTTCTGAGGATACTTATTACTTTCAATATGTGGTGATTGGTCTGGCACCAGAAGGAAAAGTAAGGGTTTGGTTAAAAAATAATGGTAGGCCTAACCTCGAGCAGACTGGCACAGAGATTACAACGGTTTCCGGCAAAGAATTAGATATGTGCAAAGGAGTGACTAAAAGTGACTTTAGCTATAGATATGATGACGACACGATTGATTTTATAAAAAACAAAAAATACCCTTACGGAACCTGGTAATACATACTATCAGTAAATTTCAGTAGCTATTATCATTCACAGGTAACAACCTCTATGTTATTTATTAAAGGTACATTATGAAACTAGTTCCTTGCTTATTATTGTTTTTTATCTCCGCCGCATGCTTCGCTGAAACTATCACTATAGACCCAGCATCAACGACTAAAGCAGACGATGCAAACTCAATGGCTAATGTTTATCGTTTGGGCATGGGTGTTCCGAAGGATATGAAGAAAGCATTTGAACTCTATCAGGTCGCTGCTGAACTCGGAAACACGGATGCTCAGGTCGATTTAGGCGATATGTATTATTCTGGCGAAGAAACCTCTCAGAGTTACGAAAAGGCCAATTATTGGTATGAGAAGGCTGCGAAAAACAACAACGATAAAGCTCAGATGTATTTAGGTTACGCATATCTTAATGGTAAGGGCGTCGCTGTGGATTATGCTAAAGCCAAAAATTTTCTTGAGCTTGCCGTTAAACAAGGCGAACCTTCAGCCATGAATCATTTGGGAACGATGTACTTTGATGGTAAAGGGGTAACTAAAGATCAAAATAAGGCTATTCCGCTATTCCAAAAAAGCTGCTCTGCAGGTGATTCTAATGCATGTGAAAAGTTAAAAGAAATTAAAACAGAGAAATAATGTTTTATCTGCATAAAGATATGAATATGTGGAAGTCAAAAAATGGAGTTTCGTATGTCTAAAGGCTTTGTATTAATTGGTGATAACACCACGCACGGCGGCCAGGTTATTTCTGCCTCATCAACAATGGTAGTAAATGGCAAGAAGGTTGCCCTCGTAGGCGATAAAGTCAGCTGCCCAAAAGAGGGGCATGGCATTAATGCCATTATTGAAGGATCGCCTGAATGGACCTCTGACGGTAAAGCCGTGGTTGTGGATGGTTGCCACTGTGAGTGCGGTTGTCAGGTGATCTCCAGTGCACCGGATTGTGTAATAGGATAAGTAATGAGCTGGGAGCGTCAGAAATCAACAATATCGACTAAGCCTGAAGAACCTTCATTCCTCCTGTGGATGATGTTGGGGGTTTTCGCGCTGGTCGGTTGTGTACTGCTGTTTGTCCTGCATGCCAATAAATTGGCAGGCCCACTTCAAACATTTAATCTTTGGGTTGTCACGGCGTGCCCTGCAGTTGTCTGGTTTTTCTTTGTGTGTCTGCGTGGCTGGCTCTATAACAATGCATTTGACAGACACGAATTTGAAGCCAATGAGGCAGAGTATGCGCAACAACAGTGGATGGAGTGGTCTGGACGCAATATCGCAGTATTACATAGTGGTGTAATGCTGCCTGCAAATCTGACACCTCAAAATTTAATTACTGCTCCGCCAACGCTTGAGCAGAGCACATCTCTGACCCAACGAGTTTGTCTGCAAGATCATGAGGCTCATTTTTCAGTTCTGTTGACCGGGTTAAGTCCTGTACTGGCAAAGTTGCCTTTAGATTTAGTACCAGCTGTCACGCTACTGACAGATTCTCACGATGACATACTGGTATTGCAGGATGCATTCGCGCAGGCCTGGCAGACAGCCATTCTGGATCGCCCTGTTCCACAGCTGACAATTCTTACGTCAAAGACCTTCCTCTCACTGGATGAGCGAATTAAATCACCGACGCTGGAAGTGGATTTAATCCTGATTCACCAGACACAGGGCCGTGATGTGTACAGTGATGCGCTCGTAGCCCTGCTGTTGACCTCCGACGATGTCGCCACAAAATATGATCTTTCGCTTAACGCGCGTCTTTTGCGTCCAATGGCTCTTGATATGGCGATTTCAGAAAAATCGCTGGATACATTTTTCTCGACACAAACTCAGGCCTGTGCCACCGCCAGTATTGTCGGCGACAAAGTGGAATGGGGTAATGCATTTTCTGATTTGCTCGAAGCGGCACAAGATTATGGTGGTCACTGGAAACCTGAACAGCTCCACTGGTTGGAAAAATATGCCGGGCTCAGCGGCCCCTTTTCTCCATGGATAATGACCGCAGTAGTCAGCGATATCGTGAATATACAAAAAGTAGACTGTCTGATGCTTTCTACAGATGGTGAGCAGAAATTTATTAATACAGTGCACACAGGGAACCGAAACGATGACCACGGGTGATTCAGCATGGCGCGGAGGCTGGGGAAGACTGGGTTTCTCCGCGCTTTTAGCAGGCGGGATTGCCTCGTTAATCTGGCACTTTGGCGATCAAATGGGGCTGCATACCCCGTTACTTAAAGGGTTGGTTATTGCCGGTGCCCTGATTTCATTGATGCTGTTGCGCCATGGCAAAACCATTACGCTTGCCATTAAACAGGGCTGGCATCGCTTTCAGGCAAAACGTAAAAATGTTCTGCCTGTCGATGAAGGGCGTGTTGAGCAGAGTGCCCCTCGTAACGTTACCGTCGACACCATCCGTGACGCCATGCGTAACCTCTACGGTCGGCGCTGGGGCCGTAAAACGCGCATTCTGCTGATAACGGGTACTGTTGCTGACGTGGAGCAGTTGACTCCGGGCCTTACGACTCAGCTCTGGCAGGAAGACCGTGGCACGCTGTTGCTGTGGGGCGGTGACCTCAATACGCCAGCAGACAGCGCCTGGTTGACCGCGTTGCGCAAACTTCGCCGCCGTCCGGCGGATGGTCTGGTGTGGGTCACCTCGGCCTTTGACCAGCTCTCAGCACCAGGGCTGGAGCCGCCATTGCCGGTGCCCTCTGAAAGCACCATGGATTCCCTGTCCCATGCCATCAGCACGCGTATGGATAAGCTTGGCTGGCAGCTCCCGCTGTATGTCTGGTCCCTGCACCCGCGCGCCGGTCAGCCGGAAGGGCGCATTACGCAGGCGGCAGGTTGTCTGTTGCCTGCCGGGTGTCGTACCGAAGGGCTGGCGGAACAACTCTCCGCCCTGACGCCGGATTTGACGTCACAGGGTCTGCAGCAGACCTGCGGCGAGGTGAAACATAACTTCCTGCTGACGCTGGCTGACCAGCTCATTCGCGAGCCACAGAGCGTGACTGCGCCGCTGTCGGTGATGCTCAATCCGTACCGCCCGCTGCCGCTAGCCGGTGTGGTGTTCAGTCAGCCCTCTGCCGGCGCTGAACGTGCCGTGACACACCACTGGGGTATGGATAAGCGCTGGGATGTTCTGCCGGAGTCTGTCCGGACGCTTCCTGCCGGACTGCGTCCGCGCAAACCGGGCATTCCATGGCGCAAAGTGTTTGCGTCTGTCGTCGCCCTGGCGATGGTGGGCCAGGCTGCATGGATGAGCATCGCGTATGTCACCAACCGAAGCCAGATTGACGGCGCGAATGCTCAGGCCTCACTTGCCGCCCGCCAAAATCAGCCACTGGAGCAGCGCCTGCACGCGCTGTCTGAACTCCAGAAAACGCTGGCCCGTCTGCAGTACCGCGCTGAGCACGGTGTTCCCTGGTACGAGAAGGCCGGGCTGAGCCAGAATAATGCCCTGCTGACGGCACTCTGGCCACGCTATCAGGACAGCGCGCTGCCGCTGTTGCGGGATTCGGCCGCAGACCATCTTCAAAAGCAGATCATCGCCTTTAACGCGCTGCCGCCGGGCAGCCCGCTGCGTGAGCAGATGGCAAAAGCCACCTGGGACCAGCTCAAGCTCTACCTGATGCTGGCCCGTCCGGAACACATGGACGCCGCCTGGTTCAGTTCGTCGCTGCTGCGCGACTGGCCAAAACGTGATGGCGTGAAAGACGGTGTCTGGCAGGGCGTAGCCCCGTCACTGCTGTCGTTCTATGGCGCGCAGCTGGTTGCGCACCCTGAGTGGAAATTGCGGGCAGATGAGAACATGGTCAGCCAGGCGCGTTCCCTGCTGGTTCGCCTGATGGGCGTACGTAACAGCGAATCAACCCTGTACCAGAATATGCTCTCTCAGGTGGCGCACCTGTACGTCGATATGCGCCTCGAAGACATGACCGGCGATACCGATGCATCCCGTCTGTTCAGCACCACGGAAATCGTGCCGGGCATGTTCACCCGCCAGGCCTGGGAGCAGGCCGTGCAGCCCGCTATCGAGAAAGTGGTGAAAGCGCGTCGGGACGAGCTCGACTGGGTGCTGACTGACAGCAAGCGTCAGGTGAATAAACAGGACGAGACCTCGCCGGAAGCGCTGAAAAAACGCCTGATGGAACGCTACTTCGCTGACTTTGGCGGCGCATGGCTTGAGTTTCTCAACAGCCTGCGCTGGAACCGGGCCACCACACTGTCGGATTCCATCGACCAGCTGACCCTGATGGCCGACGTGCGTCAGTCACCTCTGGTGGCACTGATGAACACCCTGAACGTGCAGGGGCGCACCGGGCAGACCGGTGAGGCGATTTCAGATTCGCTGGTGAAATCGGCCAAAAACCTGCTCGGGGGTGATAACCGGGATGCCATTGACCAGAGTGCCGGCGTTCACGGCCCGCTGGATGCGACCTTTGGCCCGGTACTGGCACTGATGGACAAGAACCGCACAGGAGCACAGGAGCAAAGTCTGCAGTCGTTTCTGACCCGCGTGACACAGGTCCGTCTGCGTCTGCAGCAGGTGACCAATGCTGCAGACCCGCAGGCTATGACCCGGACCCTGGCTCAGACGGTGTTCGAGGGCAAGGCGATTGACCTCACCGACACCCGGGACTACGGCAGCCTGATTGCCGCCGGGCTGGGGCAGGAGTGGAGCGGCTTTGGGCGCACGGTGTTTGTGAACCCGATGGAGCAGGCCTGGCAGCAGGTGCTGGCCCCGGCGGCCGACAGCCTCAATGCTCAGTGGCAGCAGGCGGTGGTGGCTGAGTGGAACAGTGCCTTTGGTGGCCGTTATCCGTTCAACAACGCCAGCAGTGATGTTTCTCTTCCGCTGCTGGCCAAATACCTTAACGCGGATTCCGGGCGTATTGCGCAGTTCCTGCAGACCCGCCTGAAAGGGGTGCTGCACAAAGAGGGCAACCACTGGGTGCCGGACAGCATCAACTCGCAGGGGCTGGCCTTTAATCCGGCGTTCCTGAACGCCATCAACACCCTGAGTCATATCTCGGATGTGGCCTTCACCGAAGGCAACGCCGGCATGAACTTCGAACTGCGTCCGGGCACTGCCGAGGGTGTGATGCAGACCGACATGATTATCGACAGCCAGAAGTTGACGTATGTGAACCAGCTGCCGGCGTGGAAGCGCTTCACCTGGCCTGCAGATACTGAGGCTCCGGGTGCGAACCTGAGCTGGATTAGCACGCAGGCGGGCACCCGCCAGTACGCCGATATTCCGGGTAGCTGGGGTCTGATTCGTCTGCTCGATAAGGCCGCGGTCAGTGCTTACCCGGGTACGAGCAGCAGTTACAGCCTGAGCTGGAAAGCACAGGACGGTCATACGCTCAATTACACCCTGCGTACCGAAGCCGGCGAAGGCCCGCTGGCGCTGCTGAAGCTGCGTAACTTCCGTCTGCCGGAGACCATCTTTAGTACTACTGGCGTGGCAGTGTCAGACCAGGTCGCCAGTGCAGGCAGTGATGCAGAGGAGGTCTACTGATGAGCACACTCAATACCTTACTCAGTGCCTGCCAGAGCAAGCAGGCTTCCCTGCTTGCTGCCACCCGGGAGCGTGTGGCGCAGTGGGACAGCTGGCTGCAGCCGCTGTCCGCTTCATCGCCCGCTGGCGAAGACCCGGGCTATGACGATGACTTCCAGCAGATACGCGAGGAAATTAATAAGCTCTCTGGCGTAAACACAGAGCTTATTTACCAGCATGCAGAAAAGATTTTAACCACCGTCGCCAAAGATATCCGGGTGGCCACCTGGTACTGCTGGGCGAAGCTGCACCACGAAGGTGAGCAGGGGCTGGCCGAAGGACTCGAACTGCTGGCTGGTCTGCTGGAGCGCTTTGGACCACAGCTGTATCCGCAGCGTGACCGCAGCCGTAAGGCGGCACTGGAATGGCTGGCAGGTTCACGCATGACCGACTCGCTCTCCCTGTACCCGGAAGTGGTCAGAGAAGAGGCGATGCGAACCACCGGAGCGCTGCTGCTGATAGCCGGGCTTACCGAAAATGAGCCGGATGAAACCCGTCCGGAACTCAATGCGCTGTACGGCGCGCTGGAGAATCGTCTGCAGAAAGCCGGGGGCGTGGATGCGGTGGTACCGCAGAACGCCTGTACCAGCGAACCTCCTTCGTCTGCCAGTCACAGCGATGCTCCTGTCATCGGGCGGATCACGTCCGGTCAGGATTTGCTGGCCCAGGCCCGCACGCTCACCGAATATTTGCGCGAACAGCCGGACGGCTGGCTGGCTGCGCACCATCTGATGAAGAGCCTGCGTCATGACACCCTGCGGGCTATCCCGGCCCCGGATGCGCAGGGGCGTACACGCATCGAGCCGCCAAGGGCGGATCAACGCGCGTTGCTCAAACGTCTCTACCTGCAGCAGAACTGGGCTGAAATGCTGGAAACGGCCGACAGCACATTTTCGCGCGGTGCCAATCACCTGTGGCTGGATTTGCAGTGGTATATCCACCAGGCGTTGACGAAATCCGGCAAGGAGACGCTGGCCGACATTGTCACGGCTGATCTGAAAGGGTTGTTGTCGCGCCTGTCCGGGCTGGAGACGCTGGCGTTCAGTGACGGCACGCCGTTTGCGGATGAAGTGACGCTGAACTGGATCCAGCAGAGCGTGCTGGACACCGTTGGCGGTTGGGGTAATGACGCGCCATCCGCTCCGGTGACCGTCGACAACGATGGCATTCTGGCACTGGAGCCCGAAGCGGTAGCACTGGCCGACAGCGAAGGCCCGGATACTGCGCTGGGCTGGTTGCAGCGTCGCCCCGGCGTCAACACTGCACGCCAGCAGTGGCTGTTGCGCCTGCTGATGGGACGCATTGCGGAGCAGTACGGTAAAAATGACCTGGCGGTGCACCTGTTTGCAGAACTGGGTGATCGTGGCCGTATAGTGACCCTCAGTGAGTGGGAGCCTGAACTGTTATTCGAGGTCCAGGCCCGTCATCTGAAACTCCTGCGCCTGAAAGCCGGTCGCAGTGAGGCTGATAAGGTTCGCCTGAATCCACTGATGGAAAAGTTGCTGGCTGGGCTGGTTGCTGTTGATCCGGCTCGCGCTGCGGTTTTGTGTGGTTAGGAGAAGGCTATGGATTTACTGGCAAATATTAGTGTCCTGAAATTAGTCGCAACTGCGATTATTGGATATGTTGTAAAAATGGTACTGGACTGGGCAATTAAAATTTTTGTAAGTCCACGTCCCACAAGGAAGTATCGCTTTGATAAAATCTCTTGCGAAACTAAAGTCGATATTCTGGATAAGATAAAAGCATTGGTAATGGCCGAAAGTGATAGTCCGGATGCATCAAAATCTGCCATTCGTATTCAGATTAAGTTCTTGTATGAGCAAATGGGGATATACCTTCCGGTCTGGCATTGCCATCAGCTGATTGCCTGTATGGCACAGGAAAACATTGGTTCCCAGGATGTTTGGCTAAATGGTTTTCTGAAAAATCCGGTGATCGGACGGTGTCCAGTAGAAGGTTTTTATATAAATAAAAAAGCAGTTAAGTGGTCTTACGTTGCGATAGCATTATTTAGCATGATTTCTATCTCAGTACTTGTTTATGCCGGACTAAGTACACTACAAGCGCTTTTACATACAAAGCAGGAATTCCAGTTCTTCATGTTTTTATTAATTTATTCTGTTGCAATCACTTTCTTTATTGGTTTGTCAGTCAATGAGGTTGAAAATATCTGGCTGGGCGTAAAATTTGGCAAAATATTTGAGCGCTGGGTGCGGGATACAATCACATCTTCGGAGCCTGGTGTTTCAACAGTAATAACACCGCCACTAAAGCTTCATCATGAGGAATAAATGGAAGATTTAACCCTGCGTTATTACGATTCGGAAATGCGCTACCTCCGTGAAGCCGCGAAAGAATTTGCCCAAACCCACCCGGATCGGGCCGCGATGCTGGATCTGGATAAGGCCGGCACACCCGATCCCTATGTCGAGCGCCTTTTCGAAGGCTTTGCTTTTTCGATGGGACGGCTGCGGGAGAAAATTGATGACGATCTGCCGGAACTGACCGAAGGGCTGGTCAGCATGCTCTGGCCACACTACCTGCGTACCATTCCGTCGCTCTCGGTAGTGGCGTTCACGCCTGCACTTCAGGCGGTGAAGATGGCAGAAGTGATGCCCGCAGGACTGGAAGTGTACTCCCGCCCGGTGGGACCACAGAATACGGTCTGCCGCTACCGCACTACCCGCGAGGTGATGCTCAACCCGCTGAACATCTCAGGGGTGACCATGACCACCGAGCCTGACGGTCGCTCGCTGCTGCGGATGCGTTTTGCCTGCAGCACGCAGGCGGACTGGTCCCATGCTGACCTCAGTCACCTGAATCTCTATCTCGGCGCGGATGCACCCGTCAGCAGCCAGCTGCACCTGATGCTGACCAGGCGTCACGCAGCTCTGTACATGCGCCTGCCCGGGCAGACCGACCGCATTCGCCTTGACGGGTACTTCTCGCCGGGAGGATTTGCAGAGGAAGACGGATTGTGGCCAAAAGGGGATACCGCCTTCAGTGGCTACCAGCTGCTGCTGGAGTATTTCACCTTTCGCGACAAGTTTATGTTCGTCCATCTCAACGGCCTGGACGGCATTACGCCGCCTGCCGGGGCAGAGTATTTCGACATCGAAGTCGTGTTCAGCACGCCGTGGCCATCTGACCTGCCGGTCACCGATGACGCGGTTCGTCTGCACTGTGTGCCGGTGATTAACCTGTTCACCCTGGAAGCTGATCCACTCACCATCACCGGGCTTGAAAGTGAGTATCTGCTGCGCCCCAAACGACTGCAGGACGGACACACCGAAATTTATGCCGTGGATTCGGTCACCGGCTCAAACCGCACCCGTGATGCCGAATACGTCCCGTTCAGCAGCTTCCGCCACAAGGGCGGGATGATGCGCCGTCACGCCCCGCCACGGTATTACCACACCCGCG
Source organism: Cedecea neteri NBRC 105707 = ATCC 33855 (assembly GCF_001571265.1). Taxonomy (GTDB): domain Bacteria; phylum Pseudomonadota; class Gammaproteobacteria; order Enterobacterales; family Enterobacteriaceae; genus Cedecea; species Cedecea neteri. Next base: position 44,945 of record NZ_BCTL01000031.1, read on the forward strand.
TTAAGCGCGGGGTCACCGGACTGTATGACACCTGGCTTATCCTCGGTGGTCACCAGTGGGAGGATGACCGGTTGTTTGAGCGCGAAGCGGTGTCGCTGCAAATCACCGGCACCAACGGTCAGTTACCACGCCGGGCGCTGCAGAGCACGCTGCTTGACCGCTGTGAGCAGGTGGTACAGACGCCGCTGACGGTGAAAAACCTCTGCAAACCCACGCTGCCGGTTTACCCGCCTGCGGAAGACCGTTTCCACTGGCGGGTACTGAGCCACCTCGGTTCCGGGTTCCTGAACATGATGAGCACCGCCGAAGTGCTGCGCGGGACGCTGGCGCTCTATAACTGGCAGGAAGATGAACTGAACACCCGCCGTCTGGAGGCGATTCAGCATGTGGAGCACCACCGCCTGCAGCGCTTTGAGCAGGGCTATCTGCTGCGGGGCCTGGATATTGAAGTGACCCTCGACAGCAACGGCTTCACCGGCGAGGGGGATATTCACCTGTTCGGTGAAATGCTCAACCGGTTCTTTGCGCTGTATGCCGACATGAACCAGTTTAACCAGCTCACCCTCATCGTACAGCCAGAAGGAAAATGCATCCGGTGGAAAGAGAATCACAGTCCACACCTGCCCGGCTGATGGTGCGGCTACGGCAGTACCTGCCGTACATGAACTTTTATCGCTTCTGCCAGGTACTGGAGCAGAGCCAGCCGGGTAAACCGGTTATCGGCAGCAGCTGGCAGGTGCGTCATGAGCCGGTACGCTTCCGGCCGCATCCGGGCATGGGCTTCCCGGCGTCTGAAATCAAAGGGATTGAGCCGCCTGAGCATTCGTATCTGCCGCCGACGGTGCGCATCACCTTTATGGGGCTCTACGGCGTGGAGTCTCCGCTGCCGACGCACTATATCGACGACATCACCCAACGCCGGGAAGGGTATGAAGCGACCGCGGGTTTCCTCGACATCTTCAACCACCGGCTGATTGCTCAGTACTATCGCATCTGGCGTAAATACTCGTACCCGGCGACCTTTGAAGAGGGTGGGAAGGACAAAACCTCACAGTACCTGCTGGGCCTGGCGGGCCTCGGCATTGACGGCTGTGCACAAAATATTGCCACCCCGACCTCACGCTTTCTGGCGCTGCTGCCGGTTATGTTGTTGCCCGGACGTACTGCAGAAGGTATGACCTCGCTGGTGCGCCTGCTGGCACCCAATACGCAGGCGAAAATCTGGCACCACGACAAACGCCGTGTGCCGCTGAAGAAGCCCCTGGCTATGAGCGTGCGCCAGCCTGTCACCCTGACAAACCGTCCGGTGATGGGCAGTTATGCCACTGACGTCAACAGCCAGGTGCTGATGCGCCTCACTACCTCTGACCCGGCTGAAGCACAGAGCTGGTTACCGGGCGGGGAGCTTCACACGGACCTGATGGCGCTGCTGCACGTGTATCTTGGGGCCCGGCTCGATGTCCGTCTGCAGCTGTGTGTCGACCGTGGCCTGCTGCCGGACGCGACGATGAGCAGTCAGCCCAGAGCTGGCGCGGTGCAACTGGGCCGTACTGCCGTGATGCGACCGCTGAATGCGGCCAGGACCGCATCACACCCCAAAACAATCACCATTAATCTGGGCCGCTATGAGCGGGTTCAGGAAAATCTTCACCGCAGGGAGACCGATGAACATGGCGAGTACCGCTGGTAAATTCCCCCTGGTGGCACTGGCCACAGGTATCACACTGATGCTCGCAGGCTGTGGGCTGACCCAGAGCGTCACGGACGGCACCGTCGCCGTGACCAAATCGATTTTTTATAAGCAGATAAAGACCCTGCATCTGGATATTCGTGCCCGTGAGGCCGTTAACAGCAACGCCGGCGGCGTGCCGTTGTCCACGGTGGTGCGCATCTACCAGCTTAAGGACAGGAAAACCTTCGACACCACGGACTATCCGTCACTGTTTAAGACTGACAGTCAGGCCATTAAAGCAGACCTGGTTGCGGAGAAAGACATCCACCTGCAACCGGGCGGGGCGGTCACGGTCGATATGCCGATGGAGGAAAGTGCGCAGTACGTGGCGGTGGCCGGGATGTTTATGTCCCCGGACCAGAAGAACAACACCTGGCGGGTGGTACTGAACCGTGATGACCTTGATCCGGATAAAGCCCGGGTGATTGAAGCAGGTAACAACCGCCTGACCCTGAAGGCGCTGAAAGATGATTGAGCCATCCCGTCCTTCACTGTATGAAATGCTTTACGGCAACTTTACCGGCGGGCTCGACCTGCATCAGGTCAGCGAGCAGAACCAGACCATCCTGTCTGTGCTGGACAATATGCAGCGTATTCTGAACTGCCGTGCCGGGACGCTGGCACATCTGCCTGATTACGGCCTGCCGGATATGACAAAAATACTGCAGGGCATGCCGGGTACCGCCCATGAGCTGATGGGTACCCTGTCGGTTGTTCTGCTCAAATATGAGCCGCGTCTGAAAAAAATTACCGTAGTCCTGCTGGAGCAGAACATCCCCGGCGAGTTGCGTTATGCCATTGATGTTGAACTCAGGGGCATTGGCCTCGTGCGTTACGGTACTGAGTTTATGCCCGAAGGGCGGGTCCTGTTGAGACATCTTAAACAACAGCGTTATTTCGACACGATAACGCCGACTGGGAAGATGTGAAACAGCAGTTTCTGGATAAGGTTGCTCTGCTGGAACCTGCGTAAGGAGTTTTCCCAGGTCGAACTCAGCAGATTTATCGATTAGGTGGAGTGTCACCACGGACAGGTTGGATATATTGCTGACCCGATGGCGCTTCAGTATCTGCAGAGTCTCGAATATGCAGAAAGCGAAGCCGCATAACATCATATTCTGAAATTTTGACAGCGTAACTATTGCAGGGCTCCGCTGATGCACTGCACATAAATGGATAATATTGTATGGCGAAATTAATGACGTCCCTGACGCTATGTTCCGGGAGAATGACGCACGGGGAGCGACGTGTAGCCCAGCGCCTTGAATCATATCTTGGGGAGGACTGTCTTATCTGGTATGACATTCCGGTGGGGCGGGAATACAGGCATCCTGACTTTGTTATTATCGATCCCGCAAACGGCCTTATTTTTCTTGAAGTCAAAGACTGGAAGCTAAGCACCCTTCAGCATATTAACCCGCAAACTGTTACACTCCTTACTGCGCAGGGAGAAAAGCAGGAACAAAATCCGCTGGTACAGGTCAGGGAATATGCCTGTGCGACCGTCGAGTCGTTATCCCGTGAGTCGAAACTGCAGCAAAATACGGGCCTGTACAAAGGTAAGCTTAATATTGCCTGGGCTTATGGTGTTGTTTTTACCAATATCACCCGCCAGCAACTGACCTCCCTCTCAGCCGACGGGGCAATAGAATCCATATTTCCCCGGGCACTGACGATTTGTCAGGATGAAATGACTGAGTCTGTCTCTTTATCTGCTTTTCGTTCTAAAATTTCCGGATTATTTACCACCCGATTCAGACCGGTAGTCACTCCGGTAGTCAGGGATATTCTCCGCCAGCATTTGTTCCCGGAGATTGCTATTCGGACGAAGAAAAAAAGTAATCCGGTCCGCAGAGTAATGGACCTGCAGCAGGAGGTTCTGGCCCGTAACCTCGGGGAAGGGCACCGCGTCATCCATGGTGTGGCGGGTTCCGGCAAGACACTGATTTTACTCTACCGTTGTCTGTATCTTTCAGAAACGACAACGCGTCCTGTATTAGTGCTCTGTTTTAATATTATCCTGGCAAACTATATCCGTGAATGCATTGCTGAAAGAGGACTGTCGGGTAAAGTGCATGTGTATCATTTCCATGACTGGTGTGCGTATGCTGTCCGAAAATTTAAACTCAATGTCAGTCGGGAAGGGCTGTTCTTTGATAACTGTTTTGCCGCGCTGGAAAATGCGGTTAACAATGGAGCCGTGACAGATAGTGGTTATGATGCCGTGCTGATTGACGAGGGACATGATTTTGACCAGCGCTGGCTTTCATTAATCGCCCGACTGTTTGATAACACAACCCGTTCACTGTTGCTGATGTACGATGATGCGCAGTCACTGTACCGACGTGAGAGAGCACTTAACTTTTCGCTGGCGAGTGTGGGTATCCAGGCCCAGGGACGCACGTCTGTTCTTCGGGTTAACTATCGTAATCCCTGCCGCATTCTCAATTTCGCTTACGCCTTCTCACGTGACTATTTTGAAAGTCATCATAATCAGGAACTCCCTCTGGTGCTGCCGGAAGCCTGCGGAGAGGAGGGTGATATTCCTGATATTGAATTATGCCAGTCTGAAGCGGAGGAGGCCCGTCGTGTTGTGGCATGGCTTAAGGAGCAACACGCGGTTGCAGGCCGCTGGGGAGATATGGCTGTACTGTGCCCGACACGTTATTCAGCAGAAAGGCTCATCTTATTGCTGGAGCAGCATAAGATACCCACTGCCATCAGCTTTACCACCGGGGATAAAAAAGCCTATTCATATCGCGACGATTTTGTACACCTCATGACCTTCCAGAGCAGTAAAGGTCTTGAATTTCCTTACGTTGCCGTCATCAATGCGTCTTTTGTTCATAAATCTGCTGAGGATGAGTGGGAAGCCATCCCGGCGCTATATGTAGCTTTTACGCGCGCGACGCGTTCGCTACTGGTGACTTGCTACAAAGAAAACAGCATCAGTCGTCAACTGACAAAATTTGCCGGTGTGGATCTGGAGGAGGAACAGGATGACTATGCATAAAACATTAAAAACCGGTAGCGACCCACGCATGCTGGCGGATTATGCCACCCTGCGCGATGAGCTGAGTAAGCTGGTTCATCCAGCTCGCCCGGATGTGAACTGGCAGTATGTCGAAAAACACTGTCTTTCACTGTTTGAGCAGAACGGTGTGGAGCTGCAGACGGCAGCCTGGTATACGCTCGCGCGTACGCAACTGGCCGGCCTGTTCGGCCTCAATGAAGGGCTGGCGATACTCGAGGCCCTGATAAGCCATCAGTGGGGGGCGCTGTGGCCGCAGCCAGTCCATGCCCGAATGGAAATCCTCAGCAGTCTGAGTCAGCGTCTGCAGCAACGGATGCGCTCGCTCCCGCTAAATTACAGCGACCTCGGTCAGCTGTACCGGGCGGAACAATTGCTTACCGGTTTGGGGACGATACTGGAGCGGCTGGAGCTTAAACATCTGAGCCAGCTCGATACCCTGCGTACTTTGATGCACAACAGTGCTTTCAGGCTGGAAAACAGCGATGGCATAACCAGCACCGGGTTGAACATTCAGCCTGGTATTGTGTTGCCTGCCACCGTGATGAATGCTGCGACAGCAGCTTCGAGGAACCTTACTGGTAGTCCCGCTGAAGATACGCCAGACAGTGTGGTTAAGTGGGTGTATGTCGCGCAACCGGAACAGCAGCCAAACATAGAATTGCTGGCAACTATGCTTACCCCGGTAAAAAAATGGAAATCCTTCGTCGCCGGGGTATGTACCATGCTGGCGGTAGGTGCAGCAACGGTATGGAGCTGGCAGTTTCTTCACCGGTCTGACCCGCTACAGACTCAGCTTGCTGCTTCACTGGCTCCGCTCCCTGCACCTCTCGCGCCTGAAGCGCTGGATATATTGCGTCAGCAATCTCTGTCATCACAAACAGGAATAGCAGAAACACAACAGCAGCTTGCCCGACTGGATAAATTGCCCCCTGACTGGAATATTACTTACAGCCGAAAACTTACAGAACAGGCTCTGATGCTGTGGCCGGAACAGGCTAAGCCTCAGGTACAAAAGTGGCAGCAACAACTTTATTCTTCCGCATTACCGACAGAACAACTCAATGGCTGGCATCAGGGGATGACAACGTTACAAAAACTGAGTGACCACCTGAACGGACTTGATGAGCAGAAGGGCAAATACATGACGGTCAGCGAACTGAAGTCCGTTGTATTTTCCATTCGACAGTCTTTTAACCAGTCCATACCGGCTGAAGAGCAACTACGGGCATTGTCAGAAAATCCTGCTGGAGTACCTTTACCTGCCGCTGCGAGGTCTCAACTGGAGATGCATCTGAAACAACTGGCAGCCCGCTATGCTGAAATAAAACAGAATACATCCGAGTAAAAAATCATGGTTGATTCAGTCTGTTATCGTAATAACCGTGCCAGGTGGACCGTCGGGGATTTAACCTTTTTGGAAAATAACTATTCTTCCTTGCCTGTCGAAGAGATTGCTGTGCGACTGGGGCGGACACCAGGCGCAGTGAGGCTTATGGCAGACAATCTTGGGTGCCGCAAAAAGAAAAGTGCACCGTGGAGTGAGGTTGAAATGGATATTATTCGTGAACATTACTCCCGAGGTACAGAGGCCAGGTTCCTGACACAACTACTTCCAGGAAGAAGTATTAGTGCGATCTTTTCAATGGCGGAGACGCTGGGAGTGCAAAGTGGTCGTTTCTGGCGGGAAGTGGAACTCGATATTCTTAAAGCGGACTATCCCCGGATGGGGGTGTCGGTAACTGAGCATCTGCCAGGAAGAAATGCAGTATCCGTCAGAATAATGGCAAAGAGGCTGGGGCTAAAGAAGTCACGGGACAGCAACGTCGGTTTTCGTCCCTGGAGTGATGAAGAATGGACTCTGCTGGAAAAGAATATGCATCTGAGTGTGGCTGAGCAACAGGCTACTTTGTTTTCATACAGAACAAAAAGAGCGGTGGAAAAGGCACGCGAACGTTTGCTCAAAAAAAAACGCGACCTTGCTAGGGATACTACGCCGTGATGTATCAGACGATATCCAGGGCTGGCTGGTAAACCGGCTGCGCGATCTGCTGCCATGGAAAGCTGATCTCACATCAACTTAAGCGTCAAGAAGGTCTGGATGTGGCTCTTACAGAAGAGAGGAGTCCTGAATTTCAGAAAAATAATTCTAATTTACATATTATTAAGTGATTTCTCCTTACACAATTATAGTCTTTGCTCATGCTCGTTCTGCACATAAAAACATCATTGATCAGATGATTATTGGATTGTATATTTGTACAGGCTGGGTATTAAAACAGGTTATTAATAACTAAGGTGGGTCAATGGCTGAAAAGTCAGAGTTTTTTTCCAGTTTCGTCGATATAGAAAAACGCCCGCACTACTCCCCTGAATGTGAAATCAGTCCTGAGAACTTCCATACACTAGTTGGTGAGTACCGATTGGATGAAGATGTTATTTGCCAGGTTAAAGGCCACAAGGGAATTTGCTATCAAAAGCATAGAAGCGGCTGGCTGGGGGTAACCAATGATGGGCTAGAAGTTCTAATCGGTGGTCACTGTGCCCGTAACTATTTCAAAGCGGATAAATCATTTGCACTTGAACGAAAGCGTGTTCGAAAAGAAATTGATAGAAAGATCGCCTTGTATAAGTTGGAAGAATATAGAAAAAATAAAATGAGTATCAGTGATGAGCTGTCATGCTTGCGACAAGAAATTATTGATACCAGAGTAAAACTCGACCAGGTTCACAAGCATTTTCCAAATGCGGTCCTTAGCTTTATTGATAGTGCTCAAAAAACTGGGAGCTGAAAATTGATGTGCAAGACGGATACGCAGATGGTGGTGTAGCTAAATGGGCGTCAGGTTCTTTGGGTAAAGTAAAGAATCTGCCATATGGCTATGAAATCATTGGGTTAATGAATAAGGTGAAGGTCCTGTCGGCTGCATATGACGAGGCATGCCAGATCAACCCTGAAGATATCAAAACACCAAAATTAAAAAAGATAATCGAAATCCTCAATGACAAAGAAGAATTTAAGAAAACCAGCTCAGCTCTACATAAAGATGTTTTTGCCTTCGTTGAGCCAAGGAATCTGGAAACTTTAATCTACACGTGTGATGGTTACGAAGAGGAGTTCCTCGCAGCTAAAGCAATCATGGCTATAACAGGTGCGAAAGTCTCGAGCGAAGGGCATATCAATCTTCGACTGAGGCGGATAAAGGAACGTATAGAGAAACAGTTTGACGGAAAACTTGTCAGAAAAAATCAGATTTCCAATAGATTTCAGCGGCGAAACGCTTTCGTGGGTTAGACTCTCTCTTGATAATTTTTATAAGAGCCTCGTTATGTACGAGGCTTTTTTGCCTTTAATTGGGCATACCGAAAGCCACTATTGGAGTATTTTTTGCTGATTGTACGTCTGGCGATCACTGCGTGGGAAGCTCTGGCGGCAGTACTTGGTGCCGGAGCGGTCGGCACACTGGCAACTCAATAAAGAATAATGATGGAACTGAAGGATTTTGATCTGGATTATATCTAGAAACGGTTACCAGAGGTGCCGGTGAGGTACAAGGGCGGCAACCCGGCCGTGAATCTCGACCTGATTATCATGGTGTTTTTTAAAGACCGCTACACCGTCTATAGCAGCCAGTTGTATTTACCGTTGAATGGCCGCAGCGTGTGGATGCTGCTGGGGTTGGTTAAAAAATATACGTCGCTGGCAGTGCCAGCAGCGATTAAAAAACAGACAGCACTGCTGTGTCGGCTAGTTAGCAGGGATATGCCTTTGAACTGAGGAATGCATCGTAAGGCCGTACAGTGAGTCGCTCTGTGCTATGCCCGCAGGGCATGGAAGGCGATGCGGCTGAGCGATATTGGCCCGCAGTGATGTTGATTCGCCGAAGCCCGCTCCGCAGGGGCGGTACTGGTGGCTATGTTCCCCATTCCCTTGCGCTGCCAGACCGCCCTTACTTTTCCCGGCTTACCGGCAGTTCAGTTGCCTGGGGTCGCAGACAAGCCAAGCCCGATGCGAAGAGTTTTTGTTTTTACTGTTTTTTTCAGTGAGGGCAAAATGGGTTTTGAATTGAGCGCCTGTCGTTCTGTTTCGGATGATAACCCTTCATCTATAGACGTATTAACGCCTTGTCAGGTAAGGGGTCCACGATGGCAGAAGAAAAGAACGCACAATCCAGCGCCCGGCGTGCCGGCGCGCTAAAATCATCGCTCAGCATTGAACTACATTCCGACTACGCGATCCGACTCTGGGCTGGACGCCAGGAGGAGAAACGAACAAAGGGGGAGAGGGCAGGGCGGTCAGCCATTGCCAGTATGCCGCAGGTCATCCATGCGGCGGGCAGGATCTATCAGGATTCTGCCGCCGATAATCCCTATGCGGATGCCGTGATGGTTCAGCTTGAGCAGGCGCTGACGCAGGCCTCGGCGCAAATCCAGGTGAAAGTCAGTGAACTGGAGACTGTGTTGAGTGCCATTCCGTCGCAAATTTCACTGACCACTATCGCTTCGGTTAACCCCCTGAATATCGGCGTGTTCAGTCGCTCCCCGCTGGGTTATCGTTGCGTCTGGCTGCTGGTTGGCTATGACCAGATGGCGATGAAAGCCTTTCAGGCGCACCATTACGGCCTGATATCCCGCCAACGGCGGGACGGCCTGCTGAATCAGGGCGGGCATCTGGTGCGCAGAATTTATGGCATTTTGCGCAGCTGGCCGCGCGTTGACGTCACCCGGGCCGATATTCTTAACCAGACTCCACGAGGGGTTGATGCGGTGTCCCGCCTGGGAATACCCGATGAGGCCATTATGTCAGGGGCGGTTCGTTCCAGTTTCTCCCCGCCGCTTCGCGGTGTGATCCCCGCTGATGCCTTACCTGCTGTGGCAGAGACCGAAGCGAAGCGCCCCGTGGCTCAGGGTAACGGCCCGGCTGAATCATCGGATCCTGATGCATGACCGCTCAGACGCTGTACCTGTGCGAGAAGCCGTCGCAGGCTAAAGATATTGCCCGCGTCATGGGGTTGTCACAGCGCGGCCAGGGCTATATATCCGGGCCGGGAACGACGGTGACCTGGGCTATTGGGCACCTGCTGGAAAACGCGCCACCCGATGCGTACGGTGAACAGTATGGTTCGCCCTGGAAAGCGGAGTCTTTACCTGTTCTTCCCCCGCGCTGGAAAATGGTCGTCAAGAAAGACACGGCGGATCAGTTTGCGGTGATTAATAAATTGCTTAAACAGGTGGATGCAGTGGTGATCGCTACTGATGCTGACCGGGAAGGCGAGGTCATTGCCCGTGAATTGCTGGATCACTGCCAGTTTTCGGGGGGAGTAAAGAGACTGTGGTTGTCAGCGCTGGACGAAGCCAGCGTCAGGCGGGCCCTCGACAACCTGCTGCCCGGTGATAAAACGGCGTTGCTTTATCAGGCGGGTCTTGGCCGCTCGCAGGCGGACTGGCTCGTCGGCATGAACATGACCCGTCTGTATACCGTTAAAGCCCGCGAACTGGGTTTTGGTGACGTGCTTTCTGTCGGGCGGGTGCAGACCCCCACACTCGCCCTGGTGGTGCGCCGGGACAATGAGATTGCAAATTTTGTCCCCATCCCCTTCTGGCAGGTGTTGGCGCAGCTTGAAAAGGACGGGGTGCGCTTCCGGGCGGCCTGGGTCCCGGCGGCCAGCTACTGCGACGACGAGAGGCGCTGCGTGCAGCAATCCGTCGCGCAGGCCGTGGCGCAGCTGTGTCGCCAGACGGGAAGCGCGGTGGTGACCGGGGTGGTCAGGAAGCGGGAGAAAACACCGGCTCCGCTGGGGTTTGACCTTGGCACGCTGCAGGAGGTTTGCTCCCGGAAATGGGGCATGGGCGCGAATCAGGTGTTGGGCATTGCGCAGGCGCTGTATGAGACCCACAAGGTTACCACCTACCCGCGCACCGACTGCGGGTATCTGCCGGTCTCGATGCGCGGGGAGGTCCCGGCGGTGATGGCTGCCCTGGTAAAAACTGACCCGGCCATAGCCCCGGTGGTAGCCACCCTTGACCAGGCATTTGTGTCGCGTATCTGGAACGATAAAAAAATCACCGCCCACCACGCCATCATTCCCACCCGCCAGGCATGCGATATGGCGGCGCTGTCGGAGGAAGAGCGGAAGGTGTATCAGCTGATTCGCCAGCACTATCTGGCGCAGTTCCTGCCCCTGCAGGAGACGGACATTACCGACGCCACGTTCAACATCGGCGGCCAGCTGTTCCGCACCCGGGGCCGGGTGGAGGTGGTGCCTGGGTGGCGTGTGCTGTTTGCCGCTGATAAGGCGCAGCCAGGTGACACCCCTGCCCGCGTTGAGTCAGTCTGCTGTCTGCCGGGTCACCGGGGCTGAGGTGAAGGCGCAGCAGACCCGACCGCCGCAGCCGTTTACCGAGGGCACCCTGATTGCGGCGATGAAGAACGCGGCCAGCTACGTGACGGACCCGCAGCTGAAAAAAGTCCTGCGCGACAATGCGGGCCTCGGGACCGAGGCCACGCGGGCGAACCTGCTGGAGACGCTGTTTAAGCGAGAGTATCTGGTGAAAAAGGGCAAAACGGTTATTTCCACTCCGCTCGCGCGGGAGTTGATTGCTGCCCTGCCGGAGACGCTGACCAGCCCGGGGATGACCGCCCTGTGGGAGCAGTCGCTGGACGATATCGCACAGGGGCAGATGACGCTGGCGGCGTTTATGCAGAAGCAGGTGCAGTGGACGTCACATCTTGTCGAGCGGGGTCGCACTCAGGCCATCAGCCTGACCCCGCCGGTCACCCCGCCGTGCCCGGTCTGCGGGGGGATGACCCGAAAACGTCAGGGGAAAAAAGGGGATTTCTACAGTTGTGCGAAATACCCTGAGTGCAAGGGCGTGGCGAATGCGCAGGGCAGTAAACCCTGTGGGAAGGGGAAAGGGCGTAAAAAGGCTTCAGGAACCTGACCTGCCGGAAATCTTTCACCCTGGCCGTTGGCTACCCGGTAGCGCGGGCGGACAGCGTTGTGATAGGGTGACAGGGCTTTGATGTACACACCCCCGCCACTGCGGGGCGGACGGGCCACTTAACGGGCTGGTCTGGCCGACAGTGCGGCAGTCCGCCCCTCACATCCGGTGGGGCTGCAAGGCGCAGACGCTCCGTGAAAAACGCGCCGGGAGCCTGAGAACCTCCCCGGAGTCACGCTGAACACATACCCCTGGTCCCGGTGTGGGCCCCGCGGCACTGCTGATACGCAGTGCCGTTTTTATTTTCGGGGAACAATACCGAGTTTACCTGGCCCGTGTCGTTGACAGCCGAGGTGACAGGTTTAAAAATAAGCAGGCTTATCCGTTGTCTCACGACAACCAGCCAATGCTTCCGTAACCTGAGAGAAGCGCCTTCGGGTGGTTACCAGCCAATGTTTCACCGATCTGAGAGAAACGCCTTCGGGTGATCAAATCGCCTCGCAGCCTGAAAGAGGCAGCCAGTATTCTGGCGGTACATCCGTTTACCCTTTGAGAACGGATATCACCCCAACCGGTGATGAAGGTTCCCTTTTACCATTCAGCCCTGTCAGCGCCCCGGCCCTGACACCCCGACGGGAAACCATTTCCCGCCAGGGAAGATGCGTTTCTCTGCCGAGCCTTTTTTAACCACGGAGAAACACATCATGACTGCCACGACCCAACAACCGCAATCCACCACCCCTGCTCAGTCTCCGCGAAGCGACTACTTCAACCTGAATATCAAAGGGCTGGGTTATCTGAGCAATATCCGCCAGGTGAGCGCCCAGACCGGGACGTTTATCAGCTGTGTGATCAACGCGCTCAGCGGGGCCACCGACAATCCGTCCTACGTGCGCTTTGACGTCACCGTGGCCGGAAAGGAGGCCAGCAGCCTTATCAACCGATGTCAGAAAGCGGTGGATGAGGACAAAAAGGTGCTACTGGGGTTCACGCTCAGCCACCCCTCGACGGATATCTTCACACTGAACAAGGGCGAACATGCCGGCGAACAGCGCGTCAGCCTCAAGGCCCGCCTGATCAAGGTGGACTGGGTAAAAATCGGCCAAGAGATGGTCTTTAAAGCCGAGAAGTCTGACTCCCTGCCGCCCCAGAATGGCGCGGCGCAGCCGTCCTACGCAGAGAACTCATTCTGAGCGGCTTTCATCCTTAACTCACCTGAATAACAGACCTTCCGTCAGGGCGGTCTGTTTTCTTATGAAGGAAATCTTCGATGATGCATTCAACGGGCATTCTGGCCGCCGCGTCAGGTTTTCACTTACCTTTGCAAATTCTCCGCAGTAGCCGTGGCTATTACATCGGCACCGTAAATGATGCGGGCCCGGTCTCCCGCGAATCTGAAGAATATTTCAGAACGCGTCAGGCCGCAGAGCAGGCACTGCAGGGCAGTACCTGGACGCAGCGCCAGGGGGCATAAAGGAGAACTGACTATGACATCGCGCGGCGTAAACAAAGTGTTATTACTCGGGTATCTTGGGCAGGATCCGGAGGTGCGCGGGTTACCGGGCGGAGGTTGTGTGGCCACCCTGTCCCTGGCGACCTCTGATACCTGGCGGGATAAAGCCACCGGTGAGCAAAGAGAAAAGACGGAGTGGCACCGGGTGGTGATTTTCAACAAGCTGGCCGAAGTGGCCGGCGAATATCTGCGCAAGGGCGCTCAGGTGTATATTGAGGGCGCGCTGCAGACGCGAAAATGGCAGGATAAGTCCGGTCAGGATCGCTACACGACGGAGATTATCGTCAATACCGGTGGCACAATGCAGATGCTGGGTGGCCGCCCGGCCGGCTCACCGGCACAACCGACCCGTGGTGAGCAGGGCAAACCCCAACAGGCAGGCCTGCTTGGATCGGGGCCAGTCACATCCGGCACGGTGTCAACGCCGTCGGGTATCAGTGCGGGTGCACCGATGGATTTTGACGACGACATCCCTTTTATGGGGTTCGGATATGGCATGGCGCAGTCAGCAGTATACTGCCTGTAAGGCGTACCGCTGATGGGCGCGACCGTACGCGAACTGACCACGGTCGGAAGTATGCAGAAAAAAGGGTTTTTTATGCCGATGACTTCACTCCATTGTGCATACCTTCGGTCGTATATCTCATGCCTGAAGGTCTGATTCATTACTTACGCTGACGTCAGTCAGCGTTTTTTTTGCCCGCGTAAAATAGAGTTGTTAATTGAGGGGCCCCTGTGGGCACCGCAGAGTGAGGCCTGTTTTTCACTGAACAGGATACCCTTCTCTATGGCTCACCCGATACGCCCCGTCGCCGCCACGCTCGCGCTCATCCTGCTGGCGGGCTGCCATGTTCCCCAGCCCCTTCAGTCCCGTGCCCCGGCAGCGCCCCTGCCTTCGGTGACCGTCACGCGCAACGTCCGGCCGCTTGTGGCGGACAGCGAAGAACTGACCCCGGAAGTGGTGCGCTATGACCGATACCTGCTGGTCAGTACCGATCCGGAGGCGACGCAGCGTGACCCACTCGCCCAGATTATTGATATCCGCATTCCGGCGTCCCTGCACCCGACCATCGCGGATGCGCTGCGCTATGCCCTGCGCCAGTCCGGCTATGCGCTTTGTGCCGCGGGGCCTGCCAACGGCGTGCTCTACCGCCAGCCGCTGCCGGGCGTGCAGTATCAACTGGGGCCCATGCGGCTGCGCACTGCCCTGCAGGTGATGGCTGGACCGGCCTGGCAGGTGGAGGTGGACGACGTGCAGCGCGTGGTCTGTCACAGCCTGCGCGATGGCTATCAGCTGCCCGCGACACAACTGGCCCCGGCTCCGGCCGTTGTGCCTGTGCCGGTTCATCCCGTGCCAGCAGGGCTGCCGGTAACTCATCTTCTGCCTGCGCGACCTCAACTTCAGCAGACCCGCCCGCACACACGTTGGCTGACAAAATGAGCGACCTGATCCCCTTATCTCCGGCAGTGAAGCCCCAGTCCCGCAGTCTCTGGCGTGTCGCCGGTATCAGCCTGGTGACCCTGACGCTTCTGGTCACCGGCGGCGTGACGCTGCACGCCCTGTCCCAGCAGGCCACACGGCTGGCCCGGCTGGAGGCGACGCAAAGCACATTCCCCCCCCGCGAGGCCCTGTCCTTGCTGCAGGCCTCGTTTTCGGCGCAGACAACGCGCACCGGGGCACTGGAGGCCCGCCTGAACCAGGTGACGGGGGAGATGACCTCGCTGGCGCGTCGTCCGCAGACCGCGCCGGAGATGGCCGCGCAGATAGCGCAGCTTCGCCAGGAGGAGCAGGCGCTCAGTGACCGGGTGGCACATCTGCAGGCCTCTCCGGCATCTGTCCCTGTGCCTGCGAAGGTTCAGGTCATGCCACACCCTCAGACTGTCGCTGCCCGTCCGGAGACAAAACCCGCTCCCCGCGCCCGCAAGGGGCGGTCCATCCTGGCACAGTCAGCCCCCTTCGTGCTGACCGGTACCGAACGGCGCGGGGCACGGCTGCTGGCGGCGGTGGCTCCCCGTGGTTTTGACCACTTGTCGCAGGTGCAACTGACGGGCCCCGGCGAGACCTTTATGGGCTGGGTGCTGGTTGAGGTTGACCCGCATCAGGCGCAGTTCTGTTCCGGCCAGCGCCGGTTAACCCTGAAAAGTGAGCAATGAGATGAGGATGAAATACTCTCGTTCTGTCGGCTTGGCTGGCCTGTTGCTGTGCGGGAGCGTTAACGCGACCTTTGCCGCAGCGCAGCCGTCCGCGGTTGAGAACAGCCGCATGACCCGGACGCAGGTGCAGGCGGCAACGCAGCAGGCCGGACAGTGGGGCCTGAGCCCGGAGACAATGCAGCGCTACCGGGACCTGATGGCGGGGCCGCGCGGTATCCAGTCTCCGGGGCTGGACCCGCTCTCGGTGCTGGGGATTGAGGCCCGGAGCGATGCCGAGCGGCGGGAGTACGCCGACAAATGGGTGAGGGCCGAATTTGCCCGCACGGAGAAAGAGCTGCGTTTTCAGCGGGAAGTGAACGCCGCCTGGCAGCGGCTCTACCCGCAGGTGCTACCGGTCAGCATAGGCAGCTCAGCGGGGATTACCCACGACACCGGGGGCCGGCTGGCGCTGTTTGTCCGGGCGAAGGACTGCACGCAGTGCGATGCCCGGCTGGCGGCGGTGCTGGCCGACCCCCGGCCGGTGGACATTTACCTGGTGGACAGCCGGGGAGATGACGCCGTGCTGCGCCAGTGGGCGGGGGCGCACCGTATCCCGCCGGAGCGGGTACGCCAGCATTCGATGACGCTCAACCACGGCGGCGGGCTCTGGATGCGGGTGGGAAACGGCCTGATGCCGGTGGTACTGCAGCAGGAGAGTGACGGATGGCATATCGCCGCGTACTGAGCCTCATCCTCGGGTGTGCCCTGGCGGGCAGCAGCCTGGCGGCACACCCGCAGACCGTCCCCGACGGCTACCAGCGCATCGCGCAGGCGCATCAGGTCCCGCCGGAGGCGCTATATTCCCTGGCGCTGACCGAGTCCTCTGCCACCTTTCCCCGGGGTGAGCGTCCCTGGCCGTGGACGATTAACGTGGAGGGGAGAGGCTACCGCTATTCCACCCGGCTGGCGGCCTGGCAGGCACTGCAGGGGTTTATGCGTCGCACACCCCTGAAGCATATCGACGTGGGGGTAGCCCAGGTCAACCTGGGCTGGAACGGCGGGTATTTCACCTCCACCTGGCAGGCGTTTGACCCTTACCGCAACCTCAGTGCGGCGGCAGAGATTTTACGCCGCTGCTGGGACAATCACCCTGGCAGCTGGCTCGCCGCCACCGGATGTTACCACCATCCGGCCGGGGGACGTCCCGCAGCCACCTACACCGCCACCGTGACCCGTAAGCTTGACCAGCTTACTCCGGTCCCTGCATCCCGGAGATCCCGATGAAGATGTTGTCCTTTTCCCGCTCCTTTCTGTTCTCCGGGCTGCTGAGCGTGCTGCTCTTCCCGGCCCTGACCGCCGCCGCCCTGCACGTGATAGCCGACGTGGGCGGGGCCGATGCGGCGCCATTTTACGGAAGCATTAACCGCCAGGATGGCACGCCGCAGGCGCTACCCCCGGCCACAGCGCCCGGGCAGGACGAAGCCGCCATGCTGCCAGTGACGACCCCTGAGCTGACGCCCGGGGCGGTCAGTGACCGACCGCTGCAGCTGCCTGGTATCGGGGCGCTGTTCCTGGTCGGGGAGGATCCGGGTTCCCGGACCTGGCTGGTGCGTAATGCCGCCGTGCTGGCGGCGCGCCATGCCGTCGGGATGGTGGTGAACGTGACGACTGTTGTGAACCTGCAGGCCCTGCGGGAACTCGCACAGGGCGTGGAGATGGCCCCGGCCAGCGGCAGCGAGCTGGCCCGCCGCCTGCGGCTGGAGCACTACCCGGTGCTTATCACCGACACCGGGCTGTCACAGCAGGTAACCCCGTAATGCCTGTGCCGCAGATAGCAGGGCTGCTGCTCCTGAATCCGGGGATGATTTTCCTGACTCTGCTCAGTGGGCTGGCTTGCCTTCTGTGCACCCTGGTCCGGCGACGTCGCAGACGGGCGAGCCTGCGTCGTCGTCACCGCTACCGGGCGACATCCCCCCATCGATATTTTAAACAACGCTAAGAATACAAGGAGATGCATGAATGAGAGATGCCGCTAACACCGTCTGTTCAGGACTGTCCCTTGCCGGGCGCACGCTGTACGCCCTGCTGTCAGAGGGCTGGACCGTGTTGTGCTTCTGGCCAGCCATGGTCTTTGGCCTGTGGGATATCGCCCGGGCGATGCTGGTCCTGACGGCGGGCCTGGCAGGAGGGGAGGAAAGCCACCTCCTGGGCGTATATATTCAGGTGCTGACAGTTACCGTCCTGCTTCGCCTGATGGTGAAGGTCTGGCAGTGGAGAACACGATGAGTGACCGCTACGTGGTGGAGGCCCTGCTGCGCCCGGCGGTGGAACTCAACACAGCTGTGGCGGCCGGAGTGACGGCATATGTCTGCGTGGCTGCCCCCTGGGCGGTGGCCCTGGCGCCCTCGGTCAGCTATGTGACCGCCGGTGGGTTTGCGGTGCTGTCGGCGGTGCGTCTGCGTCAGGGCATGAAGGTGCTGCGCTACCGGCGCAACCTCCGTCGCCTGCCGCGCTACGTGATGGCAAGCCGGGATATCCCGGTGAGTCACCGGCGGCTGTTTCTGGGGAAAGGCTTCCGCTGGACTCAGAAGCACACCCAGCGCCTGCAGGACACCCTGCGCCCGGAGGTGGAGAGCTATGTGCAGCCTGCGGCCCTGTACCGCGCTGCACGACAGCTGGAGAACCGCTGCGAATACCGCCTGCCCTGGCTCACCCGGTTGCTCAGCATCGACTCGCCCCTGAACCCGGTGCGCCCGTTGCCGCCTGTGGGCGGAAAGGCGGTACTGCATGGCATTGAGCCGGATGAGGGGGAGGTTACCATGGCGCTGGGGGAACGCGTCGGGCATACCCTGGTGATGGGTACCACCCGTGTCGGCAAGACCCGTCTGGCCGAGCTGCTTATCACCCAGGATATCCGGCGGGGGGACATCACCATTGTGTTTGACCCCAAAGGCGATGCCGACCTGTTCCGCCGGGTCTGGGCGGAGGCACACCGCGCCGGGCGCGGGGATGTGCTGACGGTCTTCCATCTGGGCTGGCCGGCACTCTCGGCCCGCTACAACGCCGTGGGGCGCTTCGGGCGCGTCTCCGAGGTGGCTTCCCGCGTCGCCGGTCAGTTGTCGGGGGAGGGGAACTCGGCGGCCTTCCGGGAGTTTGCCTGGCGTTTCGTGAACATCATCGCCCGCGCCCTGGTGGCGCTGGGGCACCGGCCCGACTACACGCTTATCATGCGCTACGTCAACAACATCAGCGAACTCTACCTGCTCTACGCCGAAAAGGTCGTTCAGGCACAGCTCCCGGCCCTGATGCAGCAGATAGCCAACAGCGTGGGCGTCCTGACGGAGGAGGATGTGCCCCGCAACCTGCAGGGCCAGGCGGAGGCGCTGAAAATCTGGGCGACAGAGGTGGCGCTCAGCTCGCCTGAGGGAAAAACGCTGTATGATCCGATACTGGATGGCCTGCGTTCCGCCGTCCGCTATGACCGGACCTACTTCGACAAAATTGTCGCCTCCCTGCTGCCGCTGCTGGAGAAACTGACCACCGGTAAAACCGCCTCACTGCTGTCCCCGGACTACCTGGACATGGACGACCCGCGGCCCATCTTTGACTGGGAGCAGGTGATACGCAAACGCGGGATAGTTTATATCGGGCTTGATGCCCTGAGCGACAGCGAGGTGGCCACCGCGGTCGGCAACAGTATGTTCGCTGACCTGGTGAGCGTCACAGGCCATATCTACAAGCACGGTATTAACGCGGGCCTGCCGGGGGATAATCCGGACAAGCTGCCCGTCAATCTCCACTGCGACGAGTTTAACGAGCTGATGGGGGATGAGTTTATCCCGCTTATCAATAAGGGCGGTGGGGCCGGTATGCAGGTGACCGCCTACACCCAGACCTCCTCCGACATCGAGGCACGCATCGGCAGTGCGGCGAAAACCGCCCAGGTCACCGGGAACTTTAACACCCTCATTATGCTGCGCGTGCGCGACAACAAAACCGCCGAGCTGCTGACCACCCAACTGCCGCAGGTTGAGATTTACACCAAAACCCTGGTCTCGGGCCACGCGGACGTCTCCGACCCGGAGCGGGGGCAGGACTTCACCTCCAGCACCCAGGACCGGGTGGGGACGGTGAAAACCCCGCTGCTGGAGCCGGCGGATGTGGTGAGCCTCCCGAAAGGCCAGGCGTTCGCCCTGCTCGAAGGCGGTCAGTTGTGGAAGGTCCGCATGCCGCTGCCGGCAGACGAGCCGGATGACCCGTTGATGCCGAAAGACCTGGCGGCGGTGGCGGAGCAGATGCGGCGCAACTACCACTCCAGCGAGACCTGGTGGACGGGCGGCACCCTCACACCTGACACCCCAGCCGACATGCCACCCGATGTAGCCCCTGAGCCAGACACCGGAGGTCCGGATGGCAACGACGCAGCCTGACATGCCTCGCCAGCCGGTACGGCCAAAGTCGCACGGGATTATCTACAACGTGCTGTGGGGCTGGCCGTGGGCGCTCGTGGGGATGGTGCTCTCCTCGCTGCTGCTGAGCCTGCTGATTGAGTTTTTGTGCATGGCCTTCCTGTGGCCGGAGCAGGGCGCGGCCCACAGCCAGTGGATGCTGATAACCGAGAGCGGCTGGTTATCGGCGGAGTTTACCCGCAGCCTGCTGCTCTCAGAGCCGTCGGTGACGGCGATAAGCGGGCTGAACCGTGCGTACCAGTGGGCCTTTGTGGACAGTGGTTTAATGGCGTGGATCAACGCGCAGTATCAGGGTGGGCTTCACAACAATAATGAGATCTCAAGGCAGGTGAACGCCTGGCTGGGAGGGATTGCCGGGTACGTGCATGAATACCTGCTGGCCGCCATATACGTGACCGGGGTGACGGTGATACGGGTCATTATTCTGGTGCTGTCAGGGCCATTGTTTGTTCTGGTGGCGATGGTGGCCGTCGTTGAGGGGCTGAGCCGACGGGATCTGCGGCGTTACGGGGCGGCATATGAATCGAGCTTTGTGTATCACCATGCGCGGCGGCTGGTAAAACCCGCATTGTGCGTACCGTGCATGCTGTATCTGGCGTGGCCGGCGGCGGTGTACCCGAATCTGTTACTGCTGCCTGCCGCCCTCCTGTTTGGCGCGGCAATTACGGTAACGCTGACCTCCTTCAAGAAATACATATAGCCCGGAAATCAGGCTGGACAGCGGCGGCCAAAACTGGCTTTTGGGCGTCGCCGTCAGCAGGCAAGCCACAGTGGGTGGCGCGTCAGCCTTAGCTGATTACCCGAGTCTCAATACGCCAGTCTTACTAATGTTGCCAAATAATGAAATTTTTCCGTTAGAAATGCTTTATTGGCTGCCGCATAGTTTCTCCAGACCATTCTGTATATTTGTGTGGTGAAAGAATATGGGGGGGTAATGTCTGATTCATTTTCTCCTTCATTGCTTAAGTTAATAAAAATCACAACAGACTTAATAAGGATGAAAACTATGAAATATCCCTGGAAAAAGTTGCTGCTAACACTGGTGTTGGCAACGGGAATGACAGTACACGCTCAGGCGGCTGAACACGTTAGAGTTTACGCAGCTGCTTCGTTAACAGATGCTATTAAAGATATTGCCAGCCAGTATCAAAAGCAGAAAGGTGTAGAGGTCACCCCCTCTTTTGGTGCATCGTCAACGCTAGCCCTTCAAATTGAAAAAGATGCGCCTGCTGATTTATTTATTTCTGCCGACCAGGAATGGATGGACTATTGTGTTAGCAAACAAAAAATAGCCAATAATACCCGGCATACGCTATTGGGCAATAATCTTGTGTTGATTTCTGAGAAAACCAGCAATATAGGCAAAACAGATATCAACGATAAGACCCAATGGAGCCAATTATTGGGTGCGAGTAAGCTTGCCGTAGGTGATCCAGACCATGTTCCTGCCGGTAAGTATGCCAAACAAGCGCTACAAAGTCTTGGGGCATGGGCAACGCTGGAGCCAAAACTGACGAAAGCCGCAGATGTTCGTGCTGCAATGGCTTTAGTTGAGCGTAAGGAAGCCCTGCTGGGCATTGTATACGGTTCCGATGCTTTGGTGAGTTCGAGCGTGATCGTTATCGGTACCTTTCCCGCCGCAAGCCACAAACCGATTGAATATCCGGCGGCGATCGTTAAAGGCCATGAAACTGCAGCAGTGAAAGCATTTTATGATTATCTGAAAACGTCTGATGCAACAGCTATTTTTAAACATTATGGTTTTGTCCCTTTAATGAGCCAATAAAAATAGGTAGTTGTGGGGGCTTTTGCCTCGATGAGTTTTGCTGTCCCAAAGCAGCATACTCTGTACTACTCCGCTCACAATGTTCTGCTTTGACTTTGTGAGCGGATCTTCACTAAGTACACGGTGATATTTTGTTGGTCTTTGCCTAAATTTTCACTCCCGCTTAAAGGGTTATTCGCTGACCCGTCGCCCCAAATCTTTCACCCTGAACGTACCTATTTCATGCAGAGGTGCGTCTCTATGCCATATCTTCCACCCAAACTTTTTCCCCTCGTCATCTGTGGCGGGCTGCTGGGCCTGTCGCTGCTGGCGGCGCTGCCTGCACAGGCGTCCGAGATGGACGAGCTTGCCAGTACCCAACGCCTGCTTGATCAGGCTCAGGCTTCCCTTGAGCGTGCCCGCGTGGCCGCCGCGCAGGCCGATCCGGCTGAGCGCGGGCGTTTTTACTTCGATTATCTGCGGGCGACCACAGACCTGAACACCGTGCGGGCCGGGATAGACCACTACCTCACGCCCTCCCGGGCGCAGCCGCGCTACACCGGGGCCGTCACCGGGCAGTACCGCCGGGAGCGCCCCTGATGGGGATGACGGCGGGGCAGACGGCGGCCTTCACCGCGGCATCGGGTCACCTTGATATTCCCCTGTTGCACCTCGCCTGCGTGGGCTTTCTGGTGGAGGGCCTGTTCCTGTGGGCCGCCTGGGCCCTGACGGACGTCTGGAATGGCTGGGCTAACGAAAAAGTGCGTCATGCCGCCCTGGTGCGGTTCGCTATCCGGGCTGTGATCCTCATCGTGGTGAGTATCTGGATGTTCGCCAGCTGACCCTCTCTCTTTTACCGAAGACTTACTGAACGGAGCAACTTATGACTCAGCAGGACGGACTGCGTCCCCGTATTACCGCATTTTTCCACCGGCTGGCCTGGTGGGCCAGCCTCCTTCTCCTGTGGTGCTGGTTCGCCTGCGAGCCGGCCCTGGCTGATCTGCCGAAGGTGGATCCGCCTGTCAGTGGGGGCGGGGCCGGGCTGATGGGGCAAATCAAGGGATATTTGCAGGACGGTATCGTGCTCGGCGGGCTGGTGATTGCCGCCATCGCCTTTATCAACGTTGCCATTGCTGCGGTGCATACCTTCACAGAAGTGAGAAGTGAAAAAGCCACCTGGACCAAGTTCGGCGCCATCGTGGTGGTTGGTGTGATTTTACTGGTCAGCGTCATCTGGCTGCTGGGTAAATCGGCCACCATCATCCTCTGACGCAGGAGTGCGGTTAACGATGCAGACGATTCGTTTTCTCCCGGACCGGCTCAATGCCGAGCCGGTGGTATTCCGGGGCTTCACCGCCCCGGAGATGGGGCTGGCGGCGTTGGCCGGGGTGGGGCTGGGTCTGGCCTGGTCATTGCCCCTGCTGTTTCTGGCGGGCTGGGTGATTGTCCCGACCGGGATGCTGGTGACGCCGCTGCTGGTCATCGGCTTTGGCGGGAAGTGGCTGATGCGCCTCAAACGCGGGAAGCCGGAGAATTTTATCTGGCAGCAGATGGCGATGAAAAAGCGGCAACTGGGCGTCGGCGACCCATCACTGATTATCACCTCGCAGGGCTGGTCTCTGCGCCGCAGCGGGAGGTCGTCATGAGCCGCTTCCGCCATGCCCTGCAGAACCGGGACCAGCATATTCGCACGCTGCGGGTGGCCTGCGGGGTGCTGCTCCTTCTGCTGCTGGTCACCCTGGGCGGCTGGATGCGCGCCCCTGACCGGCTGACCCTGCATATTCCGCCGGATCTGCGCACCGGCAGCACCCGCCCGTGGTGGGAGGTGCCCGTGCCGACAGTTTACAGTTTCGCCTTCTACATCTTCCAACAGCTGAACGCCTGGCCGAAGAACGGGGCGGTGGACTACCCGGCGAAAATCGCCGCGCTCTCACCGTACCTCACCCCTGCCTGCAAAAGTTTCCTTGAGGCGGATGCGAAAACACGTACCGACAGCGGGGAGCTGGCTGACCGCGTGCGTGTGGTCTACGAGGTACCCGGCCGGGGCTACAACGGCAGCAGCGTGACGGTGTATGACCGTGACAGCTGGAGGGTACGCCTCGACGTGGTGGCGGACGAGTACTTTCAGGCCGAGCCAGTAAAGCGCGCCCTGGTGCGCTTCCCGCTGAAGGTGGTTCGCTGGAGCGGGGATGCCGAGCGCAACCCGTTTGGTCTGGCGCTGGACTGCTATGACGGCGTGCCGCAGCGGCTGGAGGCTGCCCCGGTGGCGGCGAAACCTGCGCAACAGGGGGTATTCCCGTGAAGATGAAACCGATTCAACAGGGTTTTCGCCCCGGTATGACGATGCTGGTCCTGGCCTGCCTCGCCTCTGCCAGCACGCAGGCCGATGAGCTGATGAAGTGGGAGCGTATCCCGCTGCAGATCCCACTCAGCACCGCGCATGAGCGGGTGGTGTTTGTGGATAAAAACGTGCGGGTGGGCTTTCCCCCTGCGCTCAACGGTAAGCTGCGGGTGCAGAGCACCGGCGGGGCGGTGTACCTGAAAGCGGAGACAGCCTTCCCGACCACCCGGCTACAGCTGCAGGACGTGGAGACCGGGGAGGTCATTCTGCTGGACGTCACCGCCGCAGAGACCGGCCCCGACGAGCCGGTACGCCTGGTTTACAGCGGGGACGTCACCCGGCTTGACAGTAAAGCCGATTTACGTGAGGCCGGTGCGAAAGCTGGCACAGGGAGTGCGACGTCCGGGGCGACGGGGGCATCCGGTGCAACTGGCAGCGCCGCCACCCCGCCGAAAAAAACGCATTACAGCGCCCCGCTGCCGGTGGTGCTGACCCGTTATGCGGCCCAGAGCCTGTATGCCCCGCTGCGCACCGTGGAGGCCGTGCCGGGTATCCACCCCCTGAACCCACATTTGCCGGGCCACATCACTACCCTCTATCCGGCTGAGCCCGTGGCAGCAACGCCGCTGGCCACCTGGAGCGTCGGACCGCGCGCTGTGGTGGCCCTGCAGGTGCGCAATACGCAGACCCGCAGGCTGGTCCTTGATCCTCGTCTGCTGCAGGGCGAATTCGTGGCCGCCACCTTTCAGCACCGCTGGCTGGGCCCGGCGGGTACGCCGGAAGACACCACTGTGCTGTACCTGGTCACCGCCGGGCGGCCAGAGACCGCTTTTATCGCTGAGCCCGTTGTCGCACACCCACGCGTGAAAAAGGGGGCAAAACCATGAAGGTGAAATCCAGTCTCCTGGTTAAGGTCATCGTCCCGGCCATGCTTGCCGGCGGTGTGGTGGTGGGGCTCCGGAGCTGTGACTCCCACAGTACCTCCCCGGCCGACGCGCAGCGGGCGGCGCTTTCCCGCACCCTGGCTGACTTGTCGCCGGACGAGCTTAAATCCCTGGGCGTGGAGGGTGACACGCCGGAGGACACCCTGCACACCCTGATTGGCTCCCTCAACACCGTCCGGGCGGAGCAGAAGCAGCTGAGCCAGGAGAACGAGGCCCTGCGCAAGCAGAACACGCAGCTGAGCCACCGCGGGCAGGATGTCGTCGGCCAGGTGAATGACGCGGTTAGCAGCTTGCAAAAACAATACGACGAGCGCACTCGCCAGATGCAGGATGAGCAGCAGACGCTCAAAAGCCAGCTGCAGTCGATGGCTGACCGGCTGGCGAACGCGGGAACGTCTTCGCCAGCCTCTGGTCAGGGAGCGTCCGGCGACAGCGATATCCCGTCCGGGCTGGGGCTGGATGGACTGGGTCGTGCGCAGGGCGGCCAGGCGACCGCGGGTGCCGACGGCCTGATGTGGGTCAGCCCCACAGACCAGCAGCCCGCCCTTCCCGGGCAGGCGGACGGCAAAACCGGCCCGCAGTTCCCGACCTCGTTCCTGGACGATAACCCGCTCACCCGCCAGAAGGCGGCGTACGAGATGCAGGTCAAGGGCCACACCACCGAAAACGGCACCGCGGCAAAACCCACCGAACACCCGGTCTTCACTCTGCCGGAGAATTCCACCCTGGTGGGCAGCCGGGCGATGACCGCCCTGCTCGGGCGGGTGCCCATCAACGGGACGGTCACCGACCCGTATCCGTTCAAAATCCTGATAGGGAAGGACAACCTCACGGCCAACGGCATCGAACTGCCGGACGTGGAGGGGGCGGTGGTCTCCGGCTCGGCCAGCGGGGACTGGACGTTGTCGTGCGTGCGCGGCCAGGTGAACTCCATCACCTTTGTGTTTGCAGACGGGACGGTGCGCACCCTGCCGCACCCGGTGGAGCTGGCTAACGGCACAGGCAATGTCGGTAACGGCAGCAAAACCGACACCGGTACCAACGGCGGGATTGGCTGGATATCCGATGACGACGGCATCCCCTGCATCAGCGGGACCCGTAAATCCAACGCGGCCACGTATCTGCCGACCCTGTTTGGCCTGTCGGCGGCGGGGGCTGCCGGCGAAGCCATGAGTCAGGGACAGCAGACCAATCAGACCAACGGCTACGGCGGGGTGACCTCCACTCTGACCGGGGATGCGGGCAAGGCGGCGCTGGGGAAAGCGATTGCCGGGGGCATGAACGAGACGGGGGAGTGGGTGAAGCAGCGCTATGGCCAGATGTTTGACGCCATCTACGTCCCGCCGGGGGCACATCTGGCGGTGCACATCACCCGCCAGCTCAACATTGACTATGAAGAGCCCGGCCGTAAGGTGCGCTACGACTTCACCCTGCCGAGTGAAGCGGGCGCGGAAGGCGGACTGGACTGAGGACGACAGGATGAAAACAACGACTACCCACGTATTCACCCACCTGAGAAGCGGAGGGGGCCGACTGGCCTGCCTGGTACTGGCCGGTTGCCTGATGAGCGGGTGCGCCACTTCCAAAGAGGAGATGCTGCCCGCTGGCGACCATACGATGCTGGCGCTGTGGAACGGGGAAGACGGCAGCGGGAGTGCCTCACAGGCCACCGCCGTGGCCCGGCAGGCGCTGCGCCGCCCCCTGAACAGCGCTGAACAACAGACCGCCCCGGACACGGACGACAGTTACGCCCGCACGGCGGCGAGTGAAATCAGCCAGCAGTTCCCGCGCCTGCCGAACCCCGACATGGTGATGTATATTTTCCCCCACCTGGCGGAGGGCACCTCACCGGTGCCGGGTTACAGCACGGTGTTCTCCTTCTACGGGCAGACCCAGTACGCCATGCCCGGTGAACGCACGGAGGCGCTGTGATGCTGCGCACTTTGTTTCCGCTGTTTGATAAAAAACGTACCAGACGACCGCGAACGGTACCACCTGTCACCCCCGGTATTTTTCCTGCGGGTGAATCTGATGCAGCCTTTTCTGATGTTGGTACCTGTGGCGGGCAAACTGTCATGCCCGCCGGAGAAGGCGAGCCCCTCGTGGTTGCCGGGCGTGAGGCCCTCCGGCGTCCCGGAAAGCTCGATACCGGAGCCGAACAGAAAGTGTATCAGGCAGGTCCTTCCGTACTGGACTACCTGCCCTGGGCGGAGTATCTCGACCACGAGCAGTGCCTGCTGCTCGATGACGGAGTGTCGGTCGGGGCGGTGTACGCCATTTCCCCGGTGGCCACGGAGGGCAGAACGCTTGACCGTCTGATGCAAATCCGCGACACGGTGGAGGATGCGCTCCAGGACAGCTTCGACGAGCACGATGAGAATCCCTGGGTGGTGCAGTTCTTCTGCCAGGACGAGGACAACGTGGACGCATACCTTGCCGGCCTGGAGACGTACATCAAACCTCACGCCCGCGACACGGCGTTCACCCGGGACTGGCTGGCAGTCACGGCCCGCCATCTGCGCGGCATTGCCCGCCCGGAAGGGCTGTTCACCGACACGCTTATCACCGGCCAGCCCTGGCGGGGCCAGCAGCGCCGCACGCGCATGGTGATTTACCGTTACGTGGGGGATCACAACCGCGACCCGATGCCGCCGGTGGCCATGCTCAACCAGGTGGGCGAGCGGGTGACCAGCGCCCTCGGCGGGGCCGGCATTATCAGCGTGCGCCAGAACGGAGCGCAGGTCCACGACTGGCTGCTGCGCCTGTTCAACCCTGCCCCGCAGTGGGTGGATAAAGCCACCCTGCACCGGGAGGCGCGCTACTTTGACTGCCGGGAGACCTCGGAGGGAGAGATGCCAGTGAGGAACGACTTCACGGAGACCCTGTGGTTTACCCCGCCGCGCTCGGACGTGCAGCACGGGGTGTGGTGGCTGGACGACATTGCCCACTGTGCCGTGCCGGTGGAAAAGCTCCGGCGGCCTCCAGAGCCGGGGCAACTCACCGGTGAGCAGGCCAGGGGCGAAAAGAAAATCAACGCCCTGATGGACACCTTTCCGGAAGGGACGATGGTCTGTATGACCATCGTGGTGCAGCCCCAGGACACGCTCGAGGCTGACTTCACCCGGCTTTCGAAGAACGCCGTCGGGGAGAACACCGACTCCGGGCGCGTGCGCCAGGATGTGAAAACGGTGAAGGAGTACCTGGGCAACCGGCACAAGCTCTACCGTGCCGGTATCACCTTCTTCCTGCGGGCCGACAACGTGGAGGTGCTGAATCACAAGCGCGTGGCGCTCAGCACGGTGTTGCTCGGGGCCGGGCTGCAGCCGGTCCGGCCGGAGTTCGACGTGGCCCCCCTCAACACCTGGCTGCGGGCGCTGCCGATGTGCTTTAACCCCCGGACCGACAAAAAGCACTGGTATACCCGCCTGACCTGGGTTCAGCACCTGGCGGGGCTGCTGCCAGTGACGGGGCGTGAGACCGGTACAGGTCACCCGGGCATGAGCTTCTTTAACCGGGGGGGCGATACCCTGACCGTGGACCCGCTCAACAGGCTCGACCGCAGCCAGAACGCCCACCTCCTGCTGTTCGGCCCGACCGGGGCGGGCAAGTCCGCGACGCTCTGCGCCCTGCTGTCGCAACTGATGGCGGTGCACCGCCCTCGACTGTTTATCGCTGAGGCCGGCAACAGCTTCGGGCTGCTGGCGCAGTACTTTAAACGCCTCGGCCTGACTGTACACGTGGTCAGCATCAAGCCCGGCAGCGGCGTGACCCTCCCGCCGTTCTCGTACGCACACCGCCTGGTGGAGGAAGAACTTGCCTCCCTGAGCGTGGAAGTGGATGAAAATGACCTGCCGGACATCACCGAGGATAATGGCGATGAAGACAAACGCGATATCCTGGGCGAAATGGAAATCTCGGCAAGGATGATGATAACCGGCGGGGACGCGAAGGAGGAGGCAGAGCTGAAGCGTGCTGACCGGGCGATGATACGCGAGGCGCTGATGGTGGCAGCCCGCCTGACGTATGACGCGGGCCGCCAGATGTTGCCCTCGGACCTGCAGCAGGCGCTGTACGCCATCTCCACCGATGAGAGCGAACGCCGGAATGCCCAGCGCCGTGCCCGGGCCGCCGAGATGGCGGAGTCGCTGGGAATGTTCACCCAGGCAGGGAGCTTTGAGGCGGAGCTGTTTAACCGGGAGGGCAGCCTGTGGCCGGAGGCCGACGTCACGCTGATTGACCTCGGGCACCTGGCGCGGGAGGGCTACGAGGCGCAGATGGCACTCACCATGGTGAGCCTGACCAATACCATCAACAACATCGCCGAACGCGACCAGTATACCGGGCGGGATATCGTGTTCACGGTGGATGAGGCCCATATCGTGACCGTCAACCCGCTGCTGGCCCCTTACATGACCAAAATCGTGAAGATGTGGCGCAAGCTCGGGGCCTGGCTGTGGCTGGCGACCCAGAATCTCAGGGATTACCCGGACATTGCCGGGAAGATGCTGAACATGGCCGAATGGTGGGTGTGCCTGACCATGCCGCCGGAGGAGGTGAAGGAGATTAGTCGCTTTAAGGCCCTGAGCCCTGAGCAGGAGGCGGTCCTGCTCTCTGCCCGCAAGCTGTCCGGGTGCTACACCGAGGGCGTGGTGCTGGCGAAGAATATCGAGGCCCTGTTCCGGGCTGTGCCCCCGAGCCTGTATCTGGCGCTGGGGATGACCGAGAAGGAGGAGAAAGCGGAGAGACGCCAGATAATGGACGAATACGGCTGCAGCGAGCTGGACGCGGCCATCCGGGTGGCCGCGGCATTTGACCGCCAGCGCGGCCTGTCCGCCCCGGGGCAGGAGGAGAACGCCCCATGCTGACCCTGACCTGGCCGACCCCGGCCGTGACTTCGCGGCCCACTGACGGGGAGCCGGTGCTGTTCGGTCTGCTGCCCCAGGGGACCCCGACCCTGAGTCCGCCTGATGCACAGGCCCTGCAGACACTGCGCGCCGCTATGCTCACCCGCCTCACGCCGCCGGTCAGCTTCGCCTGCCACCCGCACCGGGTGGCGCAGCGCTGCAGCGTGGCCCTGCATGCGGAGGGGCAGGGTGGCGGGTGCATTGACCTGCTGGTGACGGTCAACGGGCAGACGCGATTTCCGGTGGAGGACGAGTATGCCCGTCCCCGCTGGTATCTCACCGTCCCGGACGCCGCAGACCTGGTCTACCTGGTCCTTTATCTGAATACCCTGGCCGATCGGGATAATAACGTTGACCCAAACTAACTATGATCATTATCGGATTGATAATATGAGCATGAGCATGAGCAAAGAAATGAAAATATCTTCCCGGATAGTGTGCCTGCTCCCGCTGCTGAGTGGCTGTGCAGATGCGATCCGGCGATGCTGAACAACATATCAGCGATGGTGCCGGGGCTGTCACGTAGATCCTGTGCAGCCCGGCGACAATATCGGCGATAGCATGCCGTGGATGAGCCGGGCTATACACCAGCCGCACACCACTCAAAATCTGTACAAGTGGCTCACGCCACTGGCACTACCTTTTGAGAAAAACAATGGTGAATATCGTTGAGGAATCTGGTGGTGTTTCGATTCAGCATTCATTCTGCCGAAAAAAGAAAGCACCGGCGATATAATCGTGCAGTGCTTTATCTGTCGCTAAAGGCCCGTTTAGCTATTCGGCGGGGGACTCATCGGCAATCAGGTAATTAGACTGTATAATCATTGATCATTTGCTCAATAGCCATAATGGATTCTCCGGATTTCATCCTGTTAAGCATGTTATTGTAAAACTGAGAAAATTGCTTCTCAGCTTCACCGGGTTTTGCACTCTCTATTATTTCTGAGGTGATTTGCCCAAGTCTTGATTTTATCCCGCGCACCCTGGCATCACCACGGTAGTATTTATCCAACGCATTAGAAAATGCCATTTTTGTTAACAGTGCTTTTTGTCCTTCGCCAAGCGAATCAAAAGCAGTGCTGTTTGACTGTTTACTTACACATGCGCCCATATTACATCCTTTCATAGTATGAATATTCTGGTGAATAATAATCAATTAAAAAGTTCTAATACATACGGCGATTACGCAATGCTTCGCTCACGCCATGAGTCTGAGTGGGAGATATTGCCGTCTTTATAGTTCCAGGTGATTTTTTCATAACGCAACTCAATCTGTTCGAGATGATTATGCTTCTGTTTGGATGTATCCTTGATGTCATGCATCATCGGTGTTACCTGAACGACCTTTACGTTCTCAAGCTTTGTATTGAAGTATTCAGTCTCCTGACCGGCATCATTTATTTTATACCACTTGAATTCTGCAGATTTCAACGTCTGGCCTGTGGTAACCGCTTTATAAAAATATGGGCTGGAAGAGTCTATTTCCTTAGTGAAAATTAAAGGTGTGTGAGTTCTGGTTCCGGTCAGCTTGCCTGTGTTATTGTCTGTTGGGATATAAAGTTTGTGTAATATCTCAGATACTTCGATGCTACCTTCGCGGTCATTTACGTCAACAGAACCTTTGATATCTCTACCACTGTCATCTTTTAACCATAGATAAATTGGAATTGCCATGATATATTTCTCCATGTATTTTGGTTGTGATTTATTATATTGCCAATAAGACATTGATTTTGATGTTCGCATTGAATATGAGGAGGCTACTTTCCTCGTAGCCTCCGGTGTGTGCATAAATATTGATATGTTACCCTGAAACATTGAATATCCATAATGGACGGTATGCATCAAATAATTATCTTCTGAAGTAACTAATCATATTCAGGACAATCCACATCAACCCTGTTACATCATTTACCTCATGTGAACATATTCGTGTGTCACGTTACAGCAAATGGCACTGACGGATATGAAAAATTTAGATATTCCAATGAATTTTCAGTCATTTCTCAATACCTGACGAAAAGGAATATTGCGAGAAGATGATGGGGTATTTCGCAAAGTGGCGCAGTGGGAGATGCAGTGGTGGGGCTGTGGCATAGCAGGACGAGCCAGCGGCTACCGGGATCAGAGAGCAATGAGGCTGGCAGTCTGCCAGCTTTATATTTTTGTGAATACTCTTGACTGCAGGATGTGGATGTAACAACCCCTCTAGTTGGTTACTGGCCAGTTTACCATAAGTTCCAGAAGTCTGGATTTTTCACTACTCAACAGAATTCCATCAGACGTCAGACGGGACAGACCAAAATCGATCAGATTAAACAGGCGATTGACGCTGCCGAACAGGATATTCGTTCTCTTTATATCGCCATGATAAACTCCAAGGGAGTGTTGTAACTGGTTAAGTGAATCGTATAATCTGGCTAGATCTTCTGCTGTAAGTGTTGCAAGTAATTCCATGGAATTCGCACCGGGTGCGCACCCGGTGGCGCTGCAGCGTGACTCCGCATGCGGAGCGGCAGGGGGGCGGGTGCATTGACCTGCTGTTGATGGTCAGCGGGCAGACGCGGTTTCCCGAGAAGGGCGAGCACACCCGTCCCGGCTCTTACCTGTCAGGCGCAATAGCCACCTTTATGATGAGAGCCTGTGCCGCCGTGAGGATGTTCCCCCTTGGGGCAGGACAACGCGCTAAACGATGCCATTCCTACGACAAGTGTCAGAACGATTGCCAGTATTTTCTTCATGTTTTATTCCTTTTTTATCAATCACAGTAAACCCTCTGAATAGTATGGCTTTATGGGGAAATCATAAAGCCTGATAAATATACATACAATAGTTGAAAGCTTGTGCTGTTTGTCTGGCGTACGCATGAGTATCAGCCCGAAGGTTATATACTAAAGGGATACGCACGTTCAGATAGCAGGGGATAATATGGGCAACATCGCCAATTCTCAGAAAATTGTTTCCTGGCTAAGGAGCATGGCGGATTGTATTGAGTCAGAGGATCCTTTGATAAAAGACGTCATTATTGAACCCGTAGTGATGGATTTTGAGAAAGAGGAATTTGCCAGAGTAATGACGTTTATCTTCACATCGTCACCTCAAAAGCAAGCTAAACCAGGAGAGCAGTAGTTCACTCGTTCGATTCTGGTAACGATATTCGCTGCCTTGTTTCTGATGTTATCAGTGGACGGGTCTTGCCAGGCCTCCGGAGCATCCTGCCATTTCCCAATAATTCGAATAAAGTACAAGTTTTTTGCGTTTGTTTGCAGGTAGTTATACTGTGATACTTCTTTACGGGCAGCAGGTGCCTGGTTGTCTTCGTTTTAGTACGATTCATGGTGAGTGACCAGAAGCAGCGTTCATTTAATCAATCCCCCTGGGCTCCTACCCGATTGATAATGAATGTTCAGCACCTGCCAGCCCACAGATTGAGCTGCTTTTTTTTACACTGTCTATCCGGTGAGCAAAGTGTTGTTTTCCGGAGGCAAGGTTGTTGGTTAGGCTGCGCAGTGCACCAGGCAAGTGTAGACCCGCTTTTGTCAGGGCCGGGCCTACCGACGCGATAGTCCGGACGAACGGGACTTTAAAAACCGATATCGTTGACGGCGGGGAAGCAGACCCGCAACTTTACCGCCATCATATAATGGCAGTTAGCCGGGCTATCCAGGGCGATGACACAGGCCTGATGCCTGCGGTTCTCGCCAGCTGCTTTTTAGCTGAAAAAAGAATGGCCTGGGGCAGGGAAACGCGTTCGCATGAGCATTGGGTGATTTACTGATATCTCCGTATCAGACCTGTCGCCATATAACAGTGCTCAGCCGAATGCAGGCATCAATAGTTGCGCCGCTAAAGGAATTTTACTCGTCCTGGATTGATATCCAGGGGCAGTGAACAATACTTAATGTATCCCGTGTGTTATGCCGGGGATTTCCAGTACGATGTTTTTTCTTATACCCACAGGCTGACTCCTGTGGGCTTTTTCTTGATAGCGAACACGAATTTCCCCTTTGGGTATTGTTGGTATTGTCATGTTAACAGTATGGTTATTCCGTCGCAGTGAATCCCCCTAAGCGGCGGGGCCAAAAGGTTAAAATGTCCTGAAGTCAACAGCGCGAGCCGGGTCTGACCGTCCTGAGGCTCACCGGGAGGCACCCGGCACTGTGACAACCTTACCAATGACTGGCTTGTCATAATCTTAAGGCCCACTCTGGTGGGCCTTTTCTGTCAATACTGCCCGGTAGCTCCAGTGCCAGTGAACAAAAATATCTGTATGTCACGGGCGCGGTGGTTGCCCGCTTGCTGTTTAAGTGCGCGTGAAGTGATGTTACTCAGACTGTTGCCGGGTGCTCAGGCCGAAATTATCGTCATACTTCTCCTGTCTAAAAGGCGCTGCTGTAGCGCATGATAAATTTTGCAGCTTCAGGTTTGAATTAACTACTGCACGACCGCGCCAGCCTGCGCACCCTATCAGGACCTTTATTCTGATGGAGTGCGCCGATGCACCTCAGCTCCGCTTTGTTCTTCTCTGTTCTGCTGCCGGTTCCTGTGCTGGCAGCCTCGGTGGTCTACACCGACAGCCAGCATCCCCCGGTGAATGTCGCGCCCGATACGCAGGTGGTGTGGCTCGATGGCCCCGACCGGCTGCAGACGCAGTTCTTTGGTACGTTACCTGCCGACCCGGTGCAGGCTGAAGCGCAGGTCAGGGCGGTGCTGCAATCGCCTGACTGGCAGGCGCCTCAGCAGCAGATTGCTGAGGCTTACCGGGGTATAGTGCATGCCCGTGAGCTCGGGGTGGCGAAGTTTCCGGCGGTGGTGTTTGACGAGACGGAGGTGGTCTACGGCACGGCTGATGTGGCCCGTGCCACCGCCCTGAAAGCGCAGGGTGGCCGGCCATGAGCGGGCAGCTTAGCCGGTGTAACCGGCTGCGCACAGGGCTGAATACGGTGGCGGCCGCGCTGGCTCTGACGGCCGCCACTGCCCCGGTGACGCTGGCGGCCCTGAGTACCGCGCAGATAGTGGCGAGCGCCATGGCCCCGGCCTGTATCCAGTGGCGGGTCAGCGGTATCTGCTACTGGCTGCTCTGTACCCCGTTTGGCTGCACGGTTAAGACCTCGGTGAAGGTCACCCACAACCTTCCGGAGGCTGTGGTCTCCACGTACCCGGCCCCGGGCGGTAACCCCTGGCGTGAGATGGCGCTGGTCAGCCGCACGGCGGGCGGGGTAGAGAACGCTGTCACCGGAGCCCTGGCCGGGTTGTCGGCCGGGGGCGGGAACGCCACGGAGATGAAAAACCCCGGACAGCGTCACGCCAGCCTGCTCTTCCGGTACGCCGATGCCATCGGCCATCCGGCCACCTCCCTTATCGGGGGCAGCATCAGTGGCTACTCCTGTGCCAGCGCAGCTACGCCGCTGGCCCCCTATTTTCTCAGCACTCTCGACATGTTCGCCTGGCGTACCGGCCTGCCGGAGTCGCTCTACCCTGAAGCCCTTATCCCGGGCCGGCGCGAGCTGGGCTCACAGCTCAGCGGCGACATGTGGGGGGCGCTCTATCCCCGGGCCGGGCTGGTGAACCAGACCGACGCCGACCAGGCGGCCGCCGTGGTGGCCCAGCGGGTGGCGGACATAATCACCCGCACCGGCCAGCCCCATGTCTACCAGCCCCTGAAGGGGACCCGGCGTCCCGGGTACTGGCCGCCGGGCGAGGTAACCGAGAACACTGGGAGCAAAAACCACACCTGGCAGCGGCTTGCCCCGCAGCTGAGCCGGTCCTGCGCCGTGTTTCCCGATGGTTCACACGAGGCGGCGCCGGACGGGCGCGCCGCCTTTGCTCTCTGGCAACCTTACAGCTGCTGTCAGCGCCGGGGCCAGACCTTCCTTTACAGCACCGATATTTGAGGTCAGTACGAATGAACACAAGTTATACGTCGGCATCGCCCCGGTGGGCCGCTGCGCTCTTGGCCGGGCTCATCACTATCATTGTTCCCGGTGTACATGCCGGACAGCTTTCGCTGCCGGAAGTGACCAACAGCGCCATGGGTTACGGGAAGGATGTCTCCGGGGCGGTCTCCGACAAGCTCTATTACACCCTGGGCGGCGGCTCGGTGATATCGCAGCCGGGCACCCGGAGCAACATGCCGCACCTCGGGGTGAACCTCGGGTGGAGCAGCGACCTGATGTGCGGCAACTTCGACCTGAAGACCACCGTGGGCAACCAGCTCAATGGGGTGACCGACGGCTTTAAAAATCTGATGGGGGAGGTTATCCGGGGCGCGACCGGGGCAGTGGCCAGCCTGCCGGCGATGATTATCCAGCGTGCCAATCCCGGCCTGTACGACATGCTCACCAACGGTGTGCTGCAGGCGAATATCGGTTTCGACAAGGCCCAGCTCAACTGCCAGAACATGTCGAGGCGCCTGATGAACTTCAGCGACAGCAGCAAGTGGACCCAGGCTGCCATGATGGACGAGTACCGGAAGGTGATTAACACCGGTGGGGCGGACGCCATCCGGGCGGACACGGCAGGGAAAAAAGTCACCGGGAATTCTGGTCACGGCTGGGTGGGCGGTCAGCAACGGGGTGGCCAGGGGCAGCCGGCAATCCGTCCGACCCATGACCTGGCGGCGGCGGGCTACAACATGATGACCGGCCAGCCGGTGCTCAGCACCGCGACCGTCAGCCAGGGCAACTGCAACGGGGCCGTGTGCGGGCGCTTTAAGAGCCCGGAGGAGGCCGCGAAGGCGGTGGTTCAGGTGCTGGGTGACCGGGCCATGCGGACCTGCACCGACGCGACGAAGTGCACCAGTGGGGATGATGACCAGCAGCCGGGGGTGACCGTGGCGGGCACTGGCTTTGCGCCGATGCTGGAGGCGGCGACAAAAACCAACATTGAGGAACTGGTGAAGCTGGTCAACGGGACGGAGAAACCCACGGCGGAGAACCTCGGGAAACTGAAAACCGGGAGCCTGGGCATGACTGCCGGCGTGATTAAGGCCCTGCAGCGGGACCCGGACAATGCGGCCCTCACCGCGCGCCTGGCGGGCGAACTGGCCATGGCGGACACCGTGGAGAGCGCCCTTCTGATGCGCCAGATACTGGTCACCGGGCTTTCTGAACCCAACGTGGCGGCTCAGGATGCAGCGGTGGCTGAAGGCGACAGGCGTATCACTGCCCTTGACCGCGAAATCTCCGCCCTGAAAAACGAAATGGAGCTCAAGCGCGAGCTGGCGAACAACTCGGTGCTGACCATCATCGGCCGGGAAATCAACCGGGTCGAAACCAACCCCCAGACGCAGTATGAGGATAATACCGACGTCCGCTTTAACCAGCTGGCGGTGCCGCCGGCAGACAACAAATAGGGAGACAGGAAACATATGAACGTAACCATGTTGAGGGCCGGACGGGTGGCAAAGCGTCTGGGTATCCTCCTGCTTTGTATCGTCTGCGTGACGGGTGCAGGGCTGTGGCTGGCCGACCTCGGTATGGCGCATCCCGGGGCTGTGGCCCGGCTGCACCGCTGGATGGACGGCACCCGCAACCTGTGGCTGGCCTGGCGGCTGGTAATTTACGCCCTGCTGGCCTGGGGCTTCCGCAAGGTCTGGCGGGCCCCGGGCTGTAAACCGGAGTACCGGGCGCCCCTGCGACGGATGGCGACCGTCAGCGTTGTCTTCATTCTGGTCTGTGAATACGCTGTGTTCAGCGTCCCGGGAGTCAGCTTATGACCACCAACAGCTATCTCGAATATTTTCTCACCCTGCTGGGGTGGGTCATCAACAACGGCCTGTGGAATATCCTGCTGGGCACCGGGCTGTTTGCGGCCCCGCTGGCGTTCCGTATCGTGGGTATCTGGATGAAGGTCAGGGAGGAGGGGGAAGATGAGGGGAACAAGGGCATGCTCTCCCTGCCGCGCATAGAGAATACCCTGTACGGGGCGTTCTTCGTGATGCTCACCTGCTGCGTGCCGCTGATTAACGTCAGCCTCAGCACGATAACCTACGACCTCTCCCGGGCGAAAACCTGCGGAACCTGGACGCCCAAAGCGCCGGACGAGAGCGGATATGCCACGATTATTTCCAGCCTCAACAACCAGACGGCAGCGGCTCCGGTGTGGTGGATGCTGGTCCATAAGCTCTCCAAAGGCATCACCCAGGCGGCGGTGGCCACCATTCCGTGCCGGCCCGACCTGCGTCAGCTGCGCTTTGAGGTGCAGCACACCCGGATTGGCAATGCGTCCCTGGCGAGCGAGCTGCAGGACTTCACCAATGACTGCTACGCCCTGGCGCTTTATATGTGGAAGCAGCAGGACCAGGGGCAGACCACGGACAGGAAGGTGCTGCGCGACATCGAGTGGCTGGGGAGCAACACGTTTATGAACCGTTACTACGGTGACCTGCAGTCGAAGATGCCCCGGGCAGCGTTTCCATGGAATACCGCGCGGGACAGCGGGCGGCCCAATACCGGTAGCGGCGGCTATCCGACCTGCCAGGCGTGGTGGAACACGGCCCATACGGGGCTGAAGGCAAGGGTGATGGCCCAGGCCGACCCGGGCATGTGGCTGCGGCTGTCAGCCGCCCTGAAAATGATGGGCAAAAGCACGGCGGACTATGAGGAAGCGGTGATACGCCGCCTGGTGAGTCCGGTCAGCCTGAACGCTTCGCAGTACGGGCAGGCCTATGTCGGCTATGGCGGGAACGCAGATTTTACCATTGATAACACGGTGACCCGCCTGGTGGGTATCGGGGGGATGGCGCTGGGGAGTCTGGCCGCCTGGCCTGCGTTTGACGCCATGCGCCAGGCGCTGCCGATGGTGCAGGCGGTTATGCTGATGGCGGTGTACGTGATGTTCCCGCTTATCCTGGCGTTTTCGGCGTACGAGTTTAAGACAGTGATCACCCTGACCTTCGTGGTGTTCGCGCTGAACTTCCTGACATTCTGGTGGGAGCTGGCACGGTGGCTGGACAGCTGGATCCTGGAGGCACTTTACACCTCGGACACGCACACGAGCTTTAATATGGCGGGGTTCCAGAACACGTCGGACGATTTGATCATGTCCTTTGTGCTTGGATCTATGTTCATTGTATTGCCCGCTGTCTGGGTAGGTGCACTGTCATGGGCTGGGATTACGACGGGTGGGTTTATAGATAAAGCCATTGCAAACGGCGTTCAACAAACTGAAGCAAGTGGAGGGCAAGGCGCTGAGGTAATGAAAGATAGTGTAGGATTATGAAATATAAAACCCCGCACTGAAAATCATCCTTATTTTATAAAAACCGGAGCACCGTTTTTAAATCTCCGGTTTTTATAATTATCTCGAACTCATTCGTCAATACGGTGAGAAGTTACTAGATCTTCAGAACCAGAATACAATCCGTAACCCTGATTTCCATTTCTGTATTGAGGAATAGCGCTTGACCGGCGGCGTCGGCGACGATGTTTGTTTTCAGGATCTGGTGTTAGGCCAACGATAGCCATCCAGACAAACGCAATTACTACGCCAATCAACAGTCCACCCAATACCGCCGCAATGATCGAGAGCACCACAGCCAGTACGATCGGGACATGGCCCAGCCAGCCAGGAAGACCACGTGACTTAGCCCAGTGAACGCAAATCGCGTCCCACTGACTTACCCGACGTCGAGTTTTCTTCCAGAGTCCCGCGAATTTCATACCACGCTGGACTGCTGCAAATTGTTTGTCGTTCTGCATTTAACTGCCTCGCCATTTATGCAGGTGCTGATTGACACACTTTTTATGATGTTATTAGCAGTATAGATTAGTTATAAGGCAGGTGCTATGAATCCTGTCTGATATATCAACTTCTAGCCTCAACAGGCTGCAGCTCGTAGCCATCAATCCATTCCCTGTTCAATGGGCACAAGCGCGCGAGGCCGTCCTGTGCACCTGGCAGGCTTTTTCTTTAAAATCAGGACAGATTAATGACTTCGTGGTGATAAATCACATTTACTCGCCGCCGGCTTCACTCTACACTCACGAGAGGTGAGATGTAATTTTCAGGCTCCAGGGCACCAATAACAGGACTACTACCGTGGCAAGCGCAGATCAACTTAAGGCACTTATCAAATCGCACATCAGTCGCGATGATGGACACTTTTATTCGGTGGCCATGCAAGTTGCTGCGCATGAGGCTAAGCAGGGCCACGGCCGGTTGGCTGAAGAGCTGGTGAGCTTGCTGGATAAAGGCAAAGCTAAACTCGCTGGTGACAAAAGCGGCAAACTGGTCCCTTTCGCCAACGCAGCCAAATCCCGGACTGAACTGGGTAACCTGTTGAGTGTGAGTGAGCCTGATTACCGTCTGTCTGATGTGGTAATGGAAAAATCCGCTGAAGCTCAGTTAAACCGACTGGTTCGTGAGCAGCGAATGATGACACGCATACGCGAACATGGCCTTTCGCCCAGGCGGAAGGTGTTGCTCGTCGGTCCCCCGGGCACAGGGAAAACATTGACGGCTTCAGCGCTGGCCGGTGAACTCGGTGTCCCGTTGTTTCAGGTTCGTTTCGATGCATTGATCACCAAGTTTATGGGAGAAACTGCCGCCAAACTTCGGCAGGTTTTTGATGCCATGGTTGATATTCGCGGCGTCTATTTCTTTGATGAATTTGATGCCATTGGTTCACAACGTAACCTGGCGAATGATGTGGGTGAAATCCGTCGCGTGCTGAACAGTTTTCTGCAAATGATTGAGCAGGATAATTCTAACAGTGTGATTATCGCCGCAACGAATCACCCGGAAATCCTCGATTATGCGCTTTACAGGCGTTTTGATGATGTCATTGAGTATCATTTACCTACCCCAGAGCAGGCTATGGATCTGCTTCGTGTAAGGCTTGGTGCGTTTATACCCAAACCGTTCAGAAAGACAGGGCTGGCAGGGTTACTTGATGGTCTAAGTTATGCAGAGATTTGCCGTGCGGCAGATGAGTCCATGAAAGAAGCATTGATGAGCGATCGTACCGCTGTAGATATCAATCTGCTTAAGCATGCACTGGAAGAGCGGCATCAGGTCAGCATCAAGCTGTCGAAAAATGGAAATAAGAATCTGAATCATGACGGAACCAGCCGCTAATAAACGATTGCATTTTATTCTCCCCGGAACAGCCAAAAGCGAACCTTTTACCACACCCGCATCAGGCGGAGGTGGTTCCCCCTCTTTACCTGACAGAGACCGTGAGCAGCATGGACAAATGC
Source organism: Cedecea neteri NBRC 105707 = ATCC 33855 (assembly GCF_001571265.1). Taxonomy (GTDB): domain Bacteria; phylum Pseudomonadota; class Gammaproteobacteria; order Enterobacterales; family Enterobacteriaceae; genus Cedecea; species Cedecea neteri. The sequence continues at coordinate 85,920 of NZ_BCTL01000031.1, forward strand.
TCAGTGCTCATCTCGCGCAGGTAAAAGCGATAGCCGCCCGGGCTCACAATAATCAGAGAGGCGCTGCCCTGCACAGTGGTATTGGTGTGCAGGTCGAGTTTGTTGGCCAGCCTGATGTTGCACTGGCTTTTGAAAGCCTCAGCAGTGAGCGTAATCGTGATCGGACTAAAAACATCGAGCTTCTGAGTGTTCACACTGATAAAGATGATATTACCTGCGCCAACGTGTTTATTCCTGACGGGAAAATAGCCCATTTTGAAAAATATCTGCAGGATTATCTGGATGACAGGCGGGGGGCGAATAACACTTCTCGCGATCACAAGGCGCTCATCAATACGCTTTCGGCTATCCGGTTATCCAGTATTCGCTCACTCTGGACAGATGATGACGCGTTGTTGCCGGCTGATGAAGAAGAGGCTTTCTGGTGGGAAGTCTGGCTTCCGGTTCGCGGCAATCGTGAAGCGGTTCTCTCCGATTTCCGGACGATAGTATCAACGACTGCGTGTGCTGCCAGTGAACATGCTGTGAGTTTTCCTGAACGAACCGTAACCTGGATGTTTGGCTCCCGGCGTGAGTTTGCCCGTTCAGGGCTTTTGCTTAATTGTGTGGCAGAGCTACGTCGTGCAAAAGAGACAGCCGAATTCTTTACCGGCTCATCCATTGTTGAACAGGGTCTGTGGGCAGAAGATGTGTTAGCCCGACTTGATGCCCCGGAAGATGGCGCAGCCGTCCCCTATATTTGCCTGCTCGATTCCGGGCTTAATCATGCTCACCCTCTGATATCGCCGCTGGTTCATGAAGCGGATGTTTATACCGTCAGCGAGGCATGGGGGACTGACGATCGTGTGAATCACGGTACCGGGCTGGCAGGGCTGGCCTTATACGGTGATATGTTTGATGCGCTGGTTTCTACGGAAACGCTGGGCATCAGCCATCGGCTGGAGTCCGTCAAGCTCACCTCCGGACTCGGGGAAAGAAATGGCGGGGCGCGTGAACATGCTTACCTTTTCAGTATGGCTGTCACACGGCCAGAGATAAGCTTTGGGCAGCGCAGACGCGTATTCAGCTCTGCTGTGACAGCCACAGATTATCGTGATTTTGGCAAACCCTCCGCCTGGTCTGCTATGGTTGATTCTCTGGCCGTAGACGCCGGATCTCAGCCTGCCTTTCCGCGCCTTTTTGTTTTGTCGGCTGGAAATATTTTTGATCGGGAGCACTGGCAGAGATATCCGGACAGTCTCTCGGTCAATCAGATACACGATCCGGCACAGGCCTGGAATGCCCTGTCCGTGGGTGCCTGTACCTGTAAAACAGGGCTGGATGAAGCGGGATTCAGCGTACTGGCTACCGAAGGGGGGTTAAGTCCGTTTACCTCAACGTCAGCGGAATGGGACAGCGTATGGCCCCTCAAACCGGATGTGGTCTTTGAGGGCGGGAACGCAGGTACTGATGGTGCGATGGCGGACAGCTTCGGCAGTCTGGAGCTGCTGACGGCCAGTTCCCTGACCCGGCGAAACCTCTTCACAACCACCAATGCGACCAGTGCAGCGTCAGCGCTGGCTGCAAGAATGGCGGCTCAGCTGATGGCGCAGTTTCCACAGTTGCGTCCAGAAACCATTCGGGCATTGATCGTTCATTCTGCCCGCTGGACGCCGCAAATGCTGGCCATGTATCCGGCAAATACCCAGAGTGGGTATGCAATGCTTATCAGGCACTGTGGCTGGGGGATCCCCAATCCTGACCTTGCTGTCTGGAGCGCCAAAAACAGTCTGGCCATGATTGAAGAGAGCAGTCTTCAGCCTTACCATTTGACGCCGGGGGGAGTTAAAACCAATGAAATGAATGTGCATGCGCTTCCCTGGCCAGAAGAGGCGCTGCTGGCGTTGCAAAACACGCCCGTTGAAATGCGGGTGACGCTGTCTTACTTCATTGAACCCAACCCGTCTGCTCGTGGGGGGGAGTCAAAATATTACTACCCTTCGCATCGTCTTCGTTTTGCAATGAAACGCCCGACTGAGTCTTTTGACGATTTCCGCGGGCGCATCAATGCGGCCGCGCAGTCTGAAGGGGAAGAGACAACCATTTCAGGAAATGATAACAACTGGCTACTGGGCATCCGACAGCGCCACAAAGGTTCTGTTCATCAGGACATCTGGCGTGGTACGGCGGCAGAGCTGGCAAGTTGCGGATACCTGGCGGTATACCCCGGGCAGGGATGGTGGAGAACGCGTAAAGCGTTGGGGAGATACGCCTCAGAATCTCGCTACAGTCTTATCGTATCTATTCATGCACCAGGGTCTGAGGTAGATCTTTTAACGCCGGTGCAAACCCGGATTGATGCATTAATAAACACGCCTGTTGTGTTAACGACCTGAATGTTGCGAAGCCTGCAGATATTTAACCTGTATCCGCAGGCATGAGCATGTTAATGAATGCTTCTCGAAAGAACGCCCTGAGTTAGTTAACCAGAAATGTCTGATGTCGGGTCAGTGAGGCAGAAAGCCAGTATATCTTTGACCAGCCGGCAAAATCGCGTTCAAGTTTAATCGCCTGAATAAGTGCTTTGCCGAGCCCGTTGCCTCTCAATTCTTCCATGACATAAATATGCTCAATACAGCAAATGGGATCGGTTTCCAGGGCGCAGTCCTGCACTACCGCGACAGCAAACCCTGCAATGTGATTGTCAACTTCTGCCACCCAACAGATTAGTGATGAATTCATGTCCATTATTCTCTGCCAGGTTGCGATGCCCTTTTTATCATCACTGGCTAAGCCTGCTTTTGAAAGATAATCAAACCATAATGCCAGCCAGTTATTTCTGTCCCCGGGCCTTGCAAAACGCACCGCGATATCCATATTAACCTCTGCGATATGTGATTCAGGATTTATCATTACGCCAATGAATGTAGTCGCAAATAATGCTGTTGTAATGTCTGGCTTAAATAAAACTAAGCATTTCACGCCGTGGTGACAGCGAGTTTATTCAGGGGGGGGTAAAACTTCATGATAACGTTCAGTTATGAACGCCGGATGAAAATTGATGTGGTAATTAATAATGATAAACTGAACCCCTGCGAATGGGGTTCGCAGGGATTTCATTGTTGAGAAAAATCGTAGCATATCCGTTGATGCTAATTATCAAGTTGCTTTTTCAGACAGGCCATAAAAGGCTGTAGCGCCTTTTTATGCTCAGGGGATAACTCACCTTTGTCCTTTTCAGTCACCCCAACAAAACGTGTTGTCTCTTTATTTTTATTGAGTGCATACTTTACAACAACCTGATAATCATGATTGTCGGGTATTAAGGTCCGGCAGGGAGACAAGTCAGTGGATGCCTGTGCCATACCCGCGAACACCATACATGCCAGACAGAGTAAATAAAAACGTTTCATCATTCTCCTTATTCACCGAAATCATACTGAAGTCAGAATTAAAACGGTTCAGCCTGCGACGCAACTAAAATATCCAGTCCTGCCTCAGGAATGAGAGAATTCTTTAAATCAAACAACGGAATGGTATTTCCATCATCTTGACGGGGGCTTTCTTCATTGGTACTGTGAGCAGGCATTATTGTCGTCTCAGGACGACCAGCCAATGCCTCAGTAGCTCGAGAGAGGCGCCTTCGGGTAGCTACCAGCCAATGTTTCACTGGCCTGAGAGAAACGCCTTCGGGTGGTCAGATAAAGCCCTCGTGACCTGAAAGAGGGAGCCTGTAAAAAACAGGCGGTAAACCCGTTTATCCTTTGAAAACGGGTGTCACGACACCAGTGATGAAGGCAAACTTACTCCATCAAAGATACGCAGCATCAGGCTGCAGCTGTCTTCTCCGTCAACAGCCGTGTCAGGCTGATATGGCGTTTACTTACGTTATGAATCTTTAAGGGATACGCCCTGAGTGGTGTGTGACCCGTGCATGTCCGTATAAGCCCGTCTGGCACAGAGGGCGCTTACGGCGACGGCACCGGAAGCATAACGCTGCGCGGCGTCACTTGCGTGTAAGCAAAGCGAACACCAAGTGACGCCGAAAGGCGCACGACCTCCAGCCCGCGAATGACGGGGCTTTCACACGTACCGGACAGACGTTTTACCGCGTGTCGTACAGTAAAACGGTCAGGTTCAGTACGTTTCTCACCTCCCGCCGCGTCCGTTTTCACGGACGGCCGCCCCGGGAATACTGTTCACTTCAATTAACGCCTTCCCGCCCCGGAAAGCGTTAACCCCATGATTAAAGGAGAAATTCGTTTCGATATTGAGGCGTCAGACTGGGACTGACGGGGAGAAATACCCGATGCAACCCTGAAATGGGTAGCAATCGATCTTCTGCAAAAACTCAACACAGATTAGCTCTGCTACACAATATCAAACGAGCCAGGATGGCGAACGAACCGACACGCAGGGACGTCTGTGACGACGAAAAACTCACAATCAGAGGGGCGTCTGCTTACTCCACCCTGTCTGTACGACGGGCTGGCATAAGTGGATGCATTGTTACGTCTGACATGCACGCGTTTAGCTGGCAGGGAACGGAGAGAAGATGAGCAGAAAAACGGCAAGATCTAAAATTGATATATTCAGGAAAAACTTTATCACTCACGCCCGCAGCGTGTCCGGAGGGTATGCCACTAAAGCAGACAGGATGCGTATTGCGAAATATTTTCTCAATTACCTCAGGGATAATGGGATTAAATTACGTCAGGCCGACAGTATTAAAACACGTCACTTTTCGGGTTATCTTCTCAGCAGGAAAGAAAAGGGCATTTCTGACAGAACGATATGTAATGAACGCGCGGCACTCCGGGGAATATTTGGCAGTCTGGGAAAACAGTCGTTAGCGGACCCTGATAACCCGTTACTCAGTAATAAAACGCTGGGGCTGGAAAGCAGTAGCCGGAACGGGAAAAAATCCCCCCTGGCGGCAGAAGAATTCAGGCATGCTTTTATCGAAGTGGAAAAAAAGGATAAAGGCGTGGCCGCCACAATGTTACTGGCCTGTACGTTGGGATTACGCACGAAAGAAGCAGTTGAATCCTCTAAATCAATTTCAACCTGGAAAAAAGCGCTGGAAACCGGTCAGCATTCTGTCAGGGTTGTTTTTGGCTCAAAAGGTGGTCGCCCAAGAGATACGGTTATTCTGGACAGGGAGACCTTAAAATATGCCATCAGTTATGCGGAGGAAGTTATTCGGGAAAATAACGGAAAACTTATTGATAAGCCTGACATTAGAAAAGCTATCGATAAATATAGATATCATGTTCGCCGTGTCGGGTTAACGGGAGACAAAGCGCCACACAGTATGCGTTATCAGTTTTCTCAGGATGCGAGGAAATTTTATGAAGAAAAAGGATTCACGGAAAAAGAAATTTACGCCATGGTTTCGATGGATTTAGGTCATGGAGATGGTCGGGGGCGGTATGTGAAACAGGTTTATTTTAAAAATAATGATTAAACTGAACCGTTCGTTGAGAGTAAAAGCAATCGCCCACGCATAGCTACTGATTCAATTTTTAGCCATTTCTCAGAGTTGACGAAATACTTCATAAGTATATAGAGATACATTTTTACCATTTATTATAACGGGAGGGTGGGGCTGTTCAGACAGCCGCATGCCACTTCGGATCATAACCTGTGCCGATGCCTGGTTATTGCAGTCACAATGACCTGAAATTCTACTGAGGTTATATTCTGAAAAAGCAAAGCGAATAACCTCCCGAACAGCTTCGACACAATACCCTTTCCCGTGATGGGCGGAGCCCAGCCAGTAACCAATTTCTGCATTGTCAACCTCCGGAAATTTAACCGATACAGCGCCGATAAGCGCCCCGTCGTTTTTCAAACGAACAGAGAGCGTGATATTCATCAACTGTTCTGTCTCCGTTATCGTTTTTCGGAGCCATTGTTCGGCTCGTTTGAGTGTGAATGGCTCACTGAAACTTTGAGTCCATTTAGCCAGCCAGGGGTCGTTTGCAAGCTGACAGAGTATATGCGTGTCATTTAACGTAAAGGGTCTGAGTATCAGTCTCTTACTTTCTAATTGCATGGTTTATCTTCCCGTATTGGAATACGCATCGACACGCAGTATAACACTGGCTTCTTGACGCAGATAAGCCGATTTTCCCTGGGGTTATACAGTAATGGTAGGGCGCTCTGATCGTAAACGTCTGGTGCGGACTAAGCACTTCAGACGGAGGGATCGCCCTGAATCCAAATCAAAGCGGATTGGGTAAATAACAATAAATCACCGTGGCAGGATGGTTGTCTTTCGGGGTGAGTTTCTCTGCGCGCTGGATTCAAAGAATGTTCCTGGTTATGAGCTCTTTTGAAAGGAAGTTATTGTATATGGGTTTAGTTAGGTTCAGATAAATACTGTACTCTACCCATAAGGAAACATATTCATGAGAATCATCCAGTCACCCGGTAAATATATTCAGGGCCCGGACGTGCTGAGCACGCTGAACAATTACATCCGTCCGCTTGGTTCACGCTGGCTTATTCTGGCTGACCCGATTATGCGGCTTCACGTCGCACGGCTTTCTTCTGAGGCTGACGGTCTTCACTTTCAGACTGAAATCTTTAACGGGGAATGCTCCAGGCAGGAAATCCAGCGTGTTGCGGTCCTGGCTGAGAAACACCGTTGCGACGGCATTATTGGATTTGGTGGGGGGAAGGTGCTTGATACGGCCAAGGCCGTTGCTCATTACCAGCATCTGCGAGCGGTGATGCTGCCCACGGTCGCGTCCACAGATGCACCCACGAGCGCGTTGTCAGTGGTTTACAGCGAAGAAGGTGCATTCGAGGAATACCTGTTCTACCCGGCGAACCCGGATATGGTGATTGTTGACAGCACCATCGTGGCGAACGCGCCGGTTCGCCTGCTGGTGAGTGGTATGGGGGATGCGCTCTCTACCTGGTTTGAAGCCCAGGCGTGTTACGAGTCCCGGGCGGCAAATATGTCCGGGGGGCAGAGCACCCGGGGAGCGCTGAACCTTGCCCGGCTGTGCTATGACACGCTCCTGCAGGAGGGCGTGAAGGCAAAAATTGCCGTGGAACAGAAGGTAACCAGCCGTGCGCTGGAACGCGTTATTGAAGCGAACACCTATCTCAGCGGTATTGGTTTTGAAAGCAGTGGCCTTGCGGCAGCCCATGCGATTCATAATGGTCTGACGCAGCTTGACGAGTGTCATCACTTCTATCACGGCGAAAAAGTAGCGTTTGGTACGCTGGCGCAACTGGTTCTGCAGAACAGCAGTGACGCACAAATCGATGAGGTTCTGGATTTCTGCCTCGCGGTAGGGCTTCCGGTATGCCTGGAGCAGCTCGGTGTGAAAGGGGATGTGAAGGATAAAATGAGCAAGGTGGCGAAAAAGAGCTGCAGCGAGGGCGAAACCATCTTTAACATGCCGTTCATCGTGACCCCCGACAGCGTCTACAGCGCTCTGCTCGTTGCTGACCAACTGGGACGTAAAAAAGCCGGCCTGCCTGCGCAGGTATAACACCCCCCCTTCATCACCGAATACAGAGGAAGTGTAGCGATGAGTCAATTTTTTATGAATGAGAAGGCTGACCTGGTTAACGAGGCGATAGAAGGAGTATTGCGTTCATCGCCCTTTGATAATCTGGCCCAGCTTGATGCTGGTCAGGATATCCGCATTGTGGCCCGCAGGGACTGGGATAAACGCCGGGTGGCAATTATCTCCGGCGGCGGGGCGGGGCACGAACCGGCGCACGTGGGGTTTGTCGGAAAAGGCATGTTGACGGCGGCAGTCTGCGGGGATGTGTTTGCTTCCCCCAGCGTGGATGCGGTACTCAGCGCCATCATCAACGTCACCGGTGACGCCGGTTGCCTGCTTATCGTCAAAAACTACACCGGTGACCGCCTGAACTTTGGGCTTGCCGCAGAAAAGGCCCGTAAGCTGGGCTACCGGGTGGAGCTGGTGACGGTGCGCGACGATGTGTCGCTGCCGGATAATCCCCAGCCTCGAGGTGTGGCAGGCACAGCACTGGTTCATAAAATTGCCGGCTACGCTGCCGAACAGGGAAAATCGCTGCAGGAGGTCACGGGCATTGCGCTGGAGGCGATTAACCATGTGGCCAGTATCGGTGTGGCATTCTCCAGCTGTAATATTCCAGGGGAAAGCACACCTGATCGTGTGAAGCCTGGCACCTGCGAGCTGGGCATGGGCATTCACGGCGAACCTGGCGTGGAGACGCTGCCGGTTAAACGCAGCCGCGAGCTGGTGAGCCTGATGGTGGATAAACTGCTGTGCACCACCGGAACCGCACAACCTGTGGCTTTGCTGGTGAACAACCTGGGGGGCTTCTCCATGCTGGAAATGTCCCTCCTGACGCGCGAGGTCCTCTGTTCCCCGCTTGCGAAGGCAACTGAACTGCTGGTCGGCCCGGCGACGGTTGTCAGTGCGCTCGATATGAAAGGTTTTTCGCTCTCGGCGATCACCCTCACGGAAGCGTTCAGGGAAGCGCTGCTGGCTCCGGTAGAGGTGGCGGGGTGGCCTGCCGTGGTGGTTCCGAAACAGCCCGGGGTGGTTACGTCGGGCCGACGTATCACGCCGCATCCTTCCACGCCCTCTGAGAATGGTACGGTAAAGGCCGTGCTGGCCACGGTGTGTGAAACCCTGCGCGATGCAGAGCATGAGCTGAACGCTCTGGATGCGCGGGTCGGGGACGGGGATACGGGTTCCACGTTTGCAGCCGGGGCGGGGCGGGTTGCCGCGGCCCTGGCGAAAGGTATGCTGCCGCTCGACAAACCCGATGATCTGATGATTGTGGTGGGCGAGCATCTGGCCAGCGCCATGGGGGGGTCCAGCGGCGTGCTGATGTCCATCATGTTCCATGCATGCGGGCAGAAGCTGGCCGCCGGGAGCACGCTCGGCGAATCCCTGGTTTATGGCCTGGGTCGGATGCAGTTTTACGGTGGGGCGGATATCGGCGACAGGACAATGGTTGACGCGCTTGCGCCCGCACTGGCCCTGTATCGTGAAGGAGCCCCGTTGTCTGCTGTAGCTGACGCTGCGCAAGCCGGGGCAGAGAGCACCTGCGTAATGACGAAAGCCAGAGCGGGTCGTTCATCCTACCTCAGCCGCGATAATCTTGATGGGGTGAAGGATCCGGGGGCATATGCCGTCGAGAAGGTCTTTGCGGCGCTGGCGAATAAGTATGCCTGAGACGGAACTGAAAGCGAGTATGCCGTTGTTCATCCAGGTGTAAGATAGTTCGCAGTCAATAGCGTATCCCTGTGGAGGTGTTGTTGGCTGCGTATTACTGTACTGCCGCATCGAAACGACCCATTCTGAAATATGACCATAAGCTACACGTAGCAATTGTGATACAGGCAGTCACTTTTATAGGCACTGTTGCAAAGTGTGCGATGAGTTAGCCTGCTGTTTTATTGAAAGGCCTTACATTTCAAAGACTCTGCTCACCATACGCATCTCGCCCAAGGGATCACCATAATAAAATGCTGAGGCCTGGCCTTTACGCAGTGCGCGCATAACCTCAATGTCTTTGATTGTGGCGTAAGCCGTTTTCATCGATTTAAATCCCAGCGTGGCGCCTATTATCCTTTTCAGCTTGCCATGATCGCATTCAATGACGTTATTCCTGTACTTAATCTGTCGGTGTTCAACGTCAGACGGACATCGACCTTCGTGTTTAAGCAGAGCGAGCGCACGCCCATAGGTGGGCGCTTTATCCGTGTTGATAAAGCGCGGGATCTGCCACTTCTTCACATTGTTGAAGATTTTACCCATAAACCGGTATGCGGCTTTGCTGTTACGACGCGGAGATAGGTGAAAATCTACAGTACGCTCCCTGTTGTCAACGGCCCGGTAAAGATAAGCCCAGCGGCCATTGACCTTCACATACGTTTCGTCAATCTGCCACGGGCAAAGATCGGAAGGGTTACGCCAGTACCAGCGCAGTCGCTTTCCCATTTCAGGCGCATAACGCTGAACCCAGCGGTAAATCGTGGAGTGATCGACATTCACACCACGCTCAGCCAGCATTTCCTGCAGCTCACGGTAGCTGATGCCGTATTTGCAGTACCAGCGAACCGCCCACAGGATTATGTTACGCTGAAAATGCCGGCCTTTGAATAGGTTCATATGCTGCTACGTCAACAAAAGGTGACGATAATTTTATCACCACCGAATTTTTGCAACAGTGCCGTTTTGTTCACACGAAGCCGACCTTAACGCCATCGACGGCTGCTATGAGCGAGGAGCGGACGTTATGTCACACATCCGCCTTTCAATTACTGTTTTCTCATTGAACAGTAGAGGCGAATTAATGTTTTTTTGGTTAAAAAAGACTATCAAATCTTATCAACTGAACAAATTCGTGTGCAGATGTCCCGCATAAGATTACGCGCCGTCTGGCTAATGCCTCCAAGTTGAAAGAAACCGTGAATCACGCCCAAATAGCGCTGTGCGGTGCACGTTACCCCTTGATCAATCATGCGATTAAACAGATCTTCACCTTCATCACGCAATGGGTCATATTCCGCTGTGATGATATGTACTGGCGGCAATCCTGCGAAGTCGTTACGGAATAAAGGGCTGGCTTCAGGATGGGTAAAGTCAGTGTTAGGAAAATAGGCTTCAAAACCGCTGAGTAGCGTGTCGCTCGTCAGCACATAATCGCTACCGTTTATTTTGTAACTATAAGAGGATGCCGTTGCGTCCAGCATCGGGTAGATAAGTATCAACTGCCGGGGTAACCACTGCCCAGTATTTCTCACTCGAAGCGCTGATATCAGGGCGAGATGCCCCCCTGCGCTGTCACCAATAAACGTTATATAGTTGCGATCAACACCCAGCACCTCTGAGTGCCGCCAGATAATGTTAGCGGCGTTTTCAGCATCATCATGTGCAGCAGGATAAACATGTTCTGGAGCTAAACGATACTGCACCGCAATGACACGGCAACCACTTAGAAAAGAAAGTTGTCGCAGTTGATTATCATGAGTTGAAAAACCACCACTCACAAAACAACCGCCATGATAATAAATAATCGTAGGTAACATTTTATCTTTATTTAAAGGGGCGACAATACGCAACGAAATGTTGTCAATAATCACATCTTTAATATTTACACGTTTCTCAATATCACCGGCAAGCGCGGTGCTTGCGACATAGCCAGCACGACGCTCTTCAAATGTCTGACCACGGGATGATGGTCGACCGGTTGCGATAAAGTCGTTAACAAGGTTTGCAATTTCTGGTTCAAGAGCCATGTTGATTACCTTAAATACGAATTTTTTTAAAAATAAGCTTCGTAGTATAATTCTTTGACAGGAGTTTACAATATTTTGAAAATAGGAATGAAATAGTGTTATTTCCTGAATAATCCCTTCTCACGCCCGGGAACCCCGACGGACAATGCGACAGTGGAGTCCTTCAACGGCAGGCTGCGGTAGGAATGTCTGAACGAGAACTGGTTCATGTCACTGGAGGATGCACGGTGCAAAATCGAGGCCTGGCGCATACACTATAACCAGAGGCGTCCCCATATGACCCCGTCAGAATTTGCTGAGAAGTCTGCCGGTTGCCAGAATATGCAGCCAACATGAGGCCGGTTATTCCTGATTATGACTGGAGCATATTCGGGGTCAGGGTCAAGATCCGACATTACTAACTGAGCGTTGTATCTAACCTTGGGGGCAGGTCAGATGTGTTGGGCGAATTCTGGGTTTATGGTCTGGGGTAAATATCGGCGACTGGACAATGGTGTTGATGCCTTCAGCGTGTTATGACGTCGCCCGCGAATGTATTCTGACGTGCCAACTTAACCGGGGACTCTTTCTGAAAAGAGAAACAGAAGAACGAAAGTTTCAACAACGATTTTATGAGTATCTGCAATTGGGTGATTTGAAGATTTTCTCAATGCAAACGCCAGAGAGCATTGCTGCTGAGATAGCCGGTTTAGTATCCCGGCAGACAGGGCAATAAAACAGCAAACTCACCTGTTTTGTTTTTGCTCCACAGGCAACGGTTGAATCGTTTTTAGTTGTGTAAAAAGACTTCCTTACTTCCCCCTCCAAATTCGAGATAAACTCTCGCCAGATTCTGGTACTGATTAAACCGATTTTCGTTGAGCGCTGATTCTGTCTGCCGGCGTTGTTCCTGAGCATTCAGCCAGTCAGTGATGGTGACAGCCCCCTCGCGGTAACGTACCTCATTCAGCCGTTCAGACTTGCGTGCCAGCGCCAGTGTGGTCCGGAGATGCGTTTCCTGAGCCATCAGTTGCATACGCAGAGACAATGCGTTGTCCACATCAGACATCGCCTTATAGAGGGTTTGCGTAAATTCCAGGGCACGTTGTTCGTAGTCGTTTTGGGCAATTTTGACGTCCACATTCATTTTTCGCCATTCCAGGAAGGGTAACGTCAGGCTGGCTCCGATGCCGGCGACGGGATTGCTCAGAAAGGTCAGTAATGCGCTGCTGCCTGTGCCCAGCGTACCTGTCAGGGTGAATGACGGATAATATTGCGTACGTCTGGCGTCAATGTCGGACAGGGCCGCGCGCAGGCGCATCTCTGCTGCATTCACATCAGGCCTGCGGCCCAGGATGCTGACCGGAATTCCACTGTCAATCTGCGGCAGTGGTCCTTGCGGCAGGTTTTCCGGTTCAACAACCGTTTTCCCTGGCGGGGCACCCAGCAGTACGGTCTGCTCATTCAGCGCCTGCTGGCGCTGGTGCTGCAGCGTCAGCAGGCGATCTTCCTGCTTCAGGACATTTTGCTCTGCATTAACCACATCAAGGGGCGATATTTTTCCCGCATGGAATCGGGCGCTGGCCAGCTGGCGCGTTTTCGTTGCATATTCAAGACTTCCCTGACTTATGCTGATTTGTTCATTGAGGTAGCCAATTCGCCAGTAGTTCGTGCTGGCGTTTGCCAGCAACGTGAGCCTTGCTGCCCGTAAATCCTGTTCGCTTGCCTGGCTTAGCCACTCTGCAGCATCCTGTGCCCGGGCAAGCTTACCCCACAGGTCCACCTCATACCGGGTATCCAGTGATGCACCACTTTTATTCTGCCAGGATGATGGCCCGGATAACTCGTGCTCCGCTCCGCTGTTCAGTCTGGCATTGAGGTCTGGTGCCGCGAGTATGCCGGTTCGTTCGGCATTAAGTTGCGCATGATAGACACGCAGCAGTGCCCGGGCCAGATCGTAGTTTCTGGTCATCACCTGATGCAGCCAATTGTTGAGTGCGGGATCGCGGAAATCCAGCCAGTTAAAGGGGGCTGGCGCAGTACCGACTGTTTCAGTTTGCCAGTGGTCCGGATACTGAATGAGCGGGCGTTGATACTCACTTTTTAACATATTGCCGCAGCCAGCACAGAGGAGTACGGCGAGGCATAAGGGAAAAGGTAATAATTTCATCATTTACTCACTGGCCAGTGAAGCGACCGGATCCATTCTTGCTGCCTTGCGGGCAGGGAGATAACCGAAAACCATGCCGATTAACGTTGAACAGAAAAATGCAATGGTGGCGGCCTGCCAGGACCAGATGGCGTTGAGCATGTCGCCCCCCATCAGAGAGAACAGTGGGCCGGTGGCGAATGACAGGGCAATACCCAGTGCACCGCCGGTCAGGCAGACCAGCACAGCCTCTGTCATAAACTGCTGCATAATGTCGCTTCGTCTCGCCCCCACCGCCATGCGCACGCCAATCTCGTGGGTGCGTTCCGTCACGGAAACCAGCATGATATTCATTACTCCCAGGCTACCGATAATCAGGGCGATTGAGGCGACCATCAGGATCAGCAGGCTGAGTGTCATGGACGTGTGTTCAACCGATTTTCGGAACTGGTCACGGTTGAACAGCATAAAATCTTTTACCCCATGACGCTGAGTCAGCAACTGCGTAATGGCGCTGACCGCTGCCTCACTCGTGACGTCGTCCCGCAGTCGAACGCTGATGCTACTCAATGTCGGTTTTCCCACCATGCGGTACATGACGGTACTCCAGGGCATCCAGACTGCGATTCGGTTAGGGGGATAATCACGGTTACTTTTTGCCACACCAATTACCCGGGCCGGAACGGATCCGAGAAAAACAATCTGGCCCAGCGCGTCGGTACCCGGATCGCCAAAAAGGGAGTGTACGGCATTATCATTGATAATGACTTCCTGCAGGGCATGACGGTCATCGCGAAACGTGGCACCCTGAATAATTGCGATGCCGTTCACGTGAAAATAGTCCCGCCCGACGCCGTTGATGGTGGCTGTGGCTGATTTTCCGCGAAAGCGGATAGTGTCCTGAGCGTAGATCTCCGGCGTGACGCTTTCGATAAAATTCTGCTGTACGAGGGCATCCGCGTCGGCGGGGACCAGTGTGCGGATTTTGTCGGCGGCATCATCGAAGAAATCGCTACCTGGGAAAATAGCGACCACATTGGTCCCCAGCCCTTTGATGTTTTCCAGCGTTCGCTGTTTGGCCCCTTCGCCCAGCGCGACAACGGTGACAACGGCGGCAATCCCGAAAATGATACCGGTCATTGTTAATGCGGTGCGCAGGCGGTGCACATTCATCGATTTTAGCGCCATATGCAGCGACTCACGGGTGCGATCCAGGAGAGTCTGCCAGCCTTTCTGCAACACCCGGGGCGATTGTGGAAACGGTTGCCCGGTACCCGGGTTATGCCCGCTGTCCGAAATGATTTCACCGTCCTGAAGTTCTATGACGCGCTGGGCACGTTTCGCGACGTTCATATCATGGGTAACGATAACGACGGTATGGCCGCGCTGGTTTAGCTCACTGAGAATAGCCAGGACTTCCTGACCTGATTGCGAATCGAGCGCGCCGGTGGGTTCGTCAGCCAGAATTATCTCCCCGCCGTTGATAAGCGATCGTGCAATACTGACGCGTTGCTGCTGCCCACCTGACAGTTGACCTGGCCGGTGGTTCTCCCACCCTTCCAGCCCCAGTCGGGCCAGCAGTTGGGCTGCCCGCAGACGGCGCTGGTCGCGGGGGCGGTTGGCATAAATGGCCGGGATTTCCACGTTACCCAGTGCGCTGAGGTCGGGCATAAGATGATAACGCTGAAAGATAAAGCCAATGTGTTCCCGGCGTATCTGTGCCAGCGCGTCAGCAGACAGCTGCGCTGCATTCTGGCCACCAATTACGTAGTCGCCGCAGTCAGGTACATCGAGGCAACCCATAATATTCATCAGCGTTGATTTACCGGAGCCGGAAGCCCCGATGATGGCAACCATTTCACCGGCCCTGATAGTCAGGTTGATATCTTTCAGTACGCTGAGGGACTGATTGCCGTTTGAGTAAGTCCGGTTGATACCTTTTAGTTCAATGACTGCCTTCACAGGAAGAAGACTCCCTCGGCAGGTTTGGCCTCTGGCTGAGACAGCGTAACGGTTTCACCTGCCTTCAGTCCGGAGAGGATCTGCACATCAACATTGTTGGTGATCCCGGTTTTGACTTCACGCGCCTCAGTATGTCCGTCTGGGGTCAGCACCTGTACCTGCGATTTTTTATCCGCTGTTTTATGCACCGCCTGGACAGGTATCAGGAGGGTGTTTTTTGCTTCGCCAAGCACCATTGAGACCTGGGCAGTCATGGCAATGCGCAGGCGATTACCGGCGTTTGGAACGTCGAGGAGTGCGTTGTAATAAACGGATGCATTTGACGTTCCGGACCCCGAGGACGTGCTGTTGCTGGCCAGTGAATCGTCTTTCATTATCGATTCC
>NZ_BCTL01000032.1 GCF_001571265.1 Cedecea neteri NBRC 105707 = ATCC 33855
ACCCTATCGCCCTCTTCGGCTCAACGGCAGGCGGGTCCGTCAACACAATTACGCTAACCGGCAAGCTCCGCCCAATCGCCAGCTGCGGCGTTTCGGGTCTCACTGCTGGGGTCTGATAGCAACATCCATTCCCGGCATCTGACTCGCGCTAGCGCGCTCACAGTCCACCAAAATCGGCAGCCACTAAGGGCCGGCTTAAATGCTGCCGTCCGGAGTCGTGCCCTGTTCATTACCTGCTGTCCTGATTCTTTCTTTTCAGCCTATCCACCGTGCGAAATCTGCCACAGAGGTGGTATCACAATAGGGGCGACAGGCTAAACGACTACACCCGATCACTGAATCTGAACGATATGTGTAATAACCGCCCGTGGGCGGTTATTAGAGTGAGCAGGAAAGCGGGGTCCCAGCAAGCGTGAGGCAGGAAGTTTGGCTTTATAAAGTTTATCCGCGCAGCGAAGAAGGGTCTCCCCAAATAGAGGCTCAATCATCCTGAGTTATCAACCCCTCACCCCGTGAACGCCAGGTAGCCCTTACATAGTCCTGAAAATGATAACCCTCTCCTAAAATAAGATTATCTGCGTGGTCAGAGACTATCACCTGCGGGGTCACTCCAGTTTCTTCTCCTGTTTTTTCACAGAATTTTGCCAGTTGGATAAACATATTCGTTACCGCTTTCATGTCGTCATCCAGAATGTTTTCACGCCGGTTTTGTCTTGCAAGCTCTTTTGGCCTGAACTCATCCGCATCGTCCAGTGCCGCGGGGAAATAAACCTGCGTCGGTTGGTCTAAAAACAGAATTGGTGGGATTTTACATCCTCTTTTGGAATGCGCCGCAAACTGATAATGTAAAGCCATGAAGAGCGCCAGATGCGAGTAAAGCCAGTTGGCTCCACTTCCCATCGCGCGCAGATAAACACGATTTTTGGGATCCTGTTGATACCATAAATCGAACGTCTCAGTATCAAAACGGAGAGCCGAGGGCTTGTAGGTCTCTTCAAAATCGAAGAGATCACCATACTCACACATTTTGTCATTAATGCTGATTGAGAGCTCATGCAAACTACGTTCGACCTTAAATGCTTCCAGATGGCCTGAAAGCCGGATGATCTCAGCGCGCCAGTAGGCTTCCAGTTCGTCGAGATCTGTTACCGGTCTGTCCAGTTGCTCCTGGATCGCCAGCTCAAGCCGAATTTTAGCTTTTATTGCTTGTTCGTTTATCGAACCGCCGGCTTGGAGCCTGTGAAACTCTTCATCAAATGGCTCAATACTCTCCTGAATCAGGGAAAGGGAATCATTGAGGTCATCCAGCTCCTCCTCTAACTTCCGGCGTTCTCCTTCAAAGCTCTCACGCGCATACGTAGAGAATGCAAGCTCATCGTTCAACCATGTTATTGCCTCCGTAAGCTTGTTGACCTCTACGACGGGTAAAGAGTTTTCTGCTTTACACATCGGGCAATAGGCGTGAGACAACGTCGCGGAGTCGGGCAGATGGCTCTTGGACATACCTTGCGTGAATTGCATTGCAGAAGCTCTGGAATCTTTGATTAGCCTCAACTGACCCTGAACTTTCCGTTTTTTTCCCAGCACTTCAGCTCGCTCTTTCTCAAGCTTGTCTCTTTGCACTTCGATCTGATCAGAGAGGACATTCACGCTGACTGTGCTCCTGGAAATTTGTTCAAGCCACATGGCCGGATGGGCGTAGATGGCTTCACCCTGACCATCAATAAGTGGCTTACCCGTGAGGCTCAAATACTCTTTAAGGTAACGGTTATAGCGGTCGGTCAGTAAAGCTTTTCGTTGAGCCTGCTGTGGGATCTGACGCTGTACTCTGCCCAGTTCAAATTTAGCGAGCTCAAATTCTTTATGGAGATCAAAATAATCTTCATTCACCAGACCCATCAGGATCTTGAAGTGCTTGATAGCCTGATCTCGTTTTTCCTTTTCGTCAAAGCGGTAAAAGATTGCGTGCTTATTAGCAATCAGATTCTGGTGCTGTAGCATAAATGAAGAAAAACTGCGCACGGTGGGAGTTGGGGATTTGTGTCGACCTGACGACAGCTTAAAGGGGGTCTCATCGACATTTCCCATGATTACGCCAAAATGCCGGCCCAGACTTTTTTTGAACGCGCTCAGAGGCATGTCCTGTTCAGAACCGAATAACGCGGCGGGGTCTTCTATAAGCGCTGACAGATGGTCGGGATCGACACCCGGGACATCAATCAAAAAGCATCGATCAGATTTCTTTTTTCTCGCGGCGATAACTGCATAGCGTGTGAACTGAAGCGCAATAAAAAACGTCTCTGCGCGTTCGGTGATAATCCCAATAGGTATCGTGTCTTCAGAACTACCCATGCAGTAATCGAAAATTTCGAGTAACGCGCTCTTTCCTGTTGAAGACTTGCCTGTAATGACATTCAGTCCAGGTTTGAGACTCACTTTATGAATCTTATTTCGCGTATCTGCTACACCGATATATTTTACGAAGCATGTCATAATGATTTGAATCCTAACGTCCTGTAAATGGTAACGATATCCACTTCGGCGAACAAAATCGCCAGGCGGCTAGCAGCGGTTAAATGCACCGGATTAGCACCGCCTGTATCGACGGCGCGCAGAGATTTGACGGAAAGACTGTCAGTGATTTCGATACTTTCTGCCGTCTGGAGAAAAAGCAACGAGGCATGTGTGAGGGATTTATTTTGCTGCACCAGGTGCGTCAAACCCAGCAGTCGCGACTGCTGGGAGCACATTGTTCTCAGACTGCTGGATCCCTTAGCATGAATCAGAAAAGTCTGCATAGGAGGAGACAGCAGCATTGGGAGTACGAGATAACTCAGCAGCAGGTCTCGCTCACGTGAGGCATATTTTTCATAAAATTGGTGAAGACAGGGTGCAAGCAAAATAGGGGATCGCTGAAGCGTAAAGAGATGATTGATGGCCTTCGGTTTCATTCCCACAGCCTCCAGTGGAACTCTACGTCGCTATCCTCTGGTTCTTCATCGGCAAGCAGGTGATAAATTCCATTCCGGAAAGTAGCGGGTGTTGAATTGTAACGGCTAAATACAGTAACGGCTTCACCCTGACGTTCGTAATAAAAAGCAAGGGACTCGTCCTTTAAGTCTTCCATCGAGGACTTTTTAAATTTAATCATGGCGCTCTTCCTTTTACTGAGATGGCGCCTTAGCTCACTGTCCCAGTATTCATCAACTTCCCGCTGTGAGGTGTCGAAATTCTCAATTAGCTCATAGAGATATTTTTCTGCATGTAAAATGTCTCCCGCAGCCAGAACGACATCTCGCTCAGTGCCCCCAATTTCAGTCAGTTTTTGTACATAACGCTCATTGCTGACGTTCATTTTTGTGGCTTTGTCTTTGATTGCATTACTATCGATAATCGGAAACACTACCGTGCCATGCATGTAACGGCGGGTCAGCTCAGCAAATTTTTTATCAAACTCCCCGACCTTAAATTTCCACCCTTCCGTAATCTTGATTGCATCTGTCATAAAACCAAACATATCGTTCAGAAAATCATTTTGTTTATTTGAAAGGATGCCCTTGAGGTAACGTTTCTTATATCTAGCTATCCGATCGTTCAGGCCTGGCTGCTCAGTCCAGATCCTGATTTTAGGCAGCAACTCAAGCAACAAATCACGCTTCTTCTCATCCATAATGGTACGTTGCTGGCGAACGGTTTTTGACGGCTCAGCAGGACGGGAGGCTTCTTTCTCGGCTGGCGGACGCTCATCTTTATTTTCTTCTTTACGCCTCTGTGCCTCAGTGAAACGGGCTTCTGAGCTTTTATGAATATCCGTCAGCACTTTCAGTCGATCATTGGCGGATAATTCATTCCAGCCATCAAAGGCGGTTCTTTCACTGTAAGGCTGCGTGGTCAGAAGGATAAGGTCCACGAACTGGGTATGATCAAAGTCCGGGTCAAGCCAGTTGTTAAGCGTATTCCAGAAGTTTTCATGTGAATCGGTCAATTCATCCGCGTAATTTTTGACTTCTGTCTGTGACTTGCCAGGGATCGAAACATCTCCAAGCACTTCAATCCATAGCTCATCCCCATCCTCGAGGGCGTGGCAATGCTCGATGGCTACGTGGATCTGGTATACCATGGATTCAAAAAGTTTTGTCGCATCAACTTTTAGTTTTTTTGTCACACTTCTACCCCGGGTTGAATCCACTAACTTCAGAAAATTTCCGCGTTTTCTTAACATTGCCGGTGAGTTCTCTAATGGAGAAAATATCTGAGGCGAGTTATCTGATGCGGAAAACACACATCAATAAATGAGCCCCATTCCAGCGCCTCAACTATTTGCTTTTTGAGACAATGCCGCATTGATTTTTAAATAATGAAGTTTTTTTGTAAACAAAAATAGCCATGTCGGATTAATCAAACTGCAAGAAAAATCATTTAACATATTTAAATCAATAACATAAAGAATACTAACAGCAGGATACCAACTTCCGCTCTTGGCACCGAAGAACAATAGAGAGAACCAAAACACATTGAAAACAAAATTAGCCCACTGATTAGCAGGCCTGAAGGTAACTAATTGTTGAACATATAGCTGCAGGATTTAACTGCTTCACCATCTGTATTCATGACATCAACTGGTACCCGCTCATATTCTGCTCCCTCAAAATCATCCAGCACAATGCCTGGAAAGCCCATTTCTGCTCCCCAATCTTTATTCAGAAGAGAGCCCACGACATGCCCCTCCTGCCATGTTCCACCAGTGTATTCAATAATATGTGCATTAGGACGACCAGGCCCTAGCGTGCCGTAAACTGGACTGCCCCACAGCCGTAGACATATCCAGTCCTCACGACGAGGCCTGTTCAAAGACCTCCGAACTTAATCCGTCGCATCCATACAGTTGGCATGCGGGGAATTAACGACGAAAAATACCGCCCTGGTGAATTTCGCGATACCGATGATGTGGTGAACGCCGACTATGGCGGCAACATCGTTCATCAGCTACCAGACACTGCCAGCCTGCAAGAATAGCATGTGATTTAGTGAACGACACAGCACACTACATTCACCCGCTGATAAAGGCCTGTGTTGTTCACTTCATTATCGCCCACTAGTCCACCTTCAGAGGCGGTAACGGGCGTATACGTCGTGGGCTGTTTTACTGGCATATGCTGAAATAAGAATATGACGTCTTTAAATACGTATCCAACAGCCTGCTACTGCATAACGGCCCGATTAAATACACTCACAATTACCAGCACACGGAAACCGATGATGTTGATCTGACATACTACCTTGAATATCAGATCAGTATTATCCATCGGGCTACGACACGACTCTTACAGCATGTAAACGATCTGGTTTCCCACGTAGCCCGAACTGACCATTTTTGTATAAATCAGGAGCTTATAGCAGCTGGGTGGACGGTAAGTCACGCTCCTGAAAATCATTCGAGCGGAGCCTGATAAAAAATATTCGACAGCCCGTGATACGGAGGTCTAGGCGTATCAGGTAAGACTGCACGTAATGATCTGCGAACACTTGCGCGTGAAAATCTCTTAACTGAGATACCAGAGAATGACCAGAATACGATTTATAAGATATCCAGAGAACAGCGTTAAGCTCTGGAACAAAAACTATCTCTGATCAATCATTACCATTCCATGGTAATTGATGCTGCTGGTTTCACATCCGCACCTGTCATTACCTGTCAATTAAGCACAATTCAACGCAAATGTGCGATCGTTTCAGGACTATCTTCAAAAATAAACGGATTGAGGAACACTCGGCCCCACAAGAAGTTGCGATCCACTTCGCTCAGTGACGCCTCACGACATACTTCTGCCCAGTTTTCGTGGACCGTACGGATGCTGTGTGTGATAATTTCAATCGCTTCCTGCTCACTCAGCAGAAATTTAGCCGCCGCCGACAGACAAACTGCAAGATTGCTCTTTCGGTTTTCACCAATAATCAGCATTGCCTGCGTCGCTTCATTACCAGAACGCCCCTGGGGACAAATATCATAGGCCGGTGTCAGACTCAGTTTGTTGCCATCCCAAAATGCGGCATGATTTCTGGCGTGATCGTCAGTGTTACCACTAATAATATTAAAAACCAGACGCCCGAATAGTTCACGTAACGTCTCTTTAGGTGCATCAAAGCGCTGGCGAATAATATCCGTCAAATCCTCATAACTCGCATATCTTGCCATCATCTCATCAAGACCAAAAATGGTCAGCGCAGAGACCATCAGGCGACGCTGCCAGCCTGTATGGCTTCGTATACGGTCAAAGCGTTCAATCAGTATGACGTCTTTACCCGCGGTATGTCGGAGAAGAACAGGTGCAACATTTAATCCAGCACAGGCAGCCAGTCGCATAGCGATATATTCAGCTTTAACAACATTATAAGTATCTGTGGAAGAAGAAAACTTTGCGATAAATTTATGAGCCCCGGACTCTATCATTGCCTTTGGCCGCGCACCGCCTAATGAACTACCGTGAAAAAGCGCTTGTTCCAGTTCCGGAGTTAACGGTACTCCACTTTCAACCATTGATGCAGCCTGCATCAACTCTTCAAGAGATGCACTTTGGGACGCACGCGGCACATACTCCGTTGCGGAGCGCTGGAAGTCGAGTCCTCCAATCCTCTCTGAGCCAGATTCAAGCAAATATGTCAGTTCATCCAGTCTGTCAGGATCAGCGTCCCTGCCCTGAGCTCCCATCAGCCGGTTCAGAATGACTCGACGCCCCCAGGCATCCGGGGCAGCATCACGTAATGCACTCGCCTGCTGTAGACCTGGTGCGGGCAAAATCGCACCCCGAACCAACGGGAGTTCTGGCTCATAGACAGGGATCGCATCTTCCCGTTCCAGGTAACTGCGCCCGTAGTTGAAAATAAATCTGTTGTCATCACGAGTTAACACACCTGCGACAATCGGTTGAGTTGCCCCAGGCAACCAGATCCATACGTATGCCAGACCGGGGCTGTTATCAGAAGTCATCATTTATCACCTTCTTAGAGTGATACACTGAGCGTGGCATCAGCGATAAAGTTTTCTCTGCATTTACGGTATGTAACGTCATCGATGCCTGATCGGGCGTAAAAAGTGAAACACCAACTATGGTAGCCAGTTCAAATACCGCGCCAATTGCACACCCCATGTCCCCTTCTTCCGCACGATAAACGAGTCCACGCGATACCCCGGCACGTTCAGCCAGCTCTTCAACGGTCAGTTTACGTTCAATACGCGCTGTACGAATCATCAGCCCCAGTAGTCGTGCAGCATCTCGGCTATAACGAGAGTAGGTTCGAGTAGAGGGTTTTGCCATTACAATCTCACTGTTCCATAAATAGAGCATTTCATATAAGTATATACTTTTTATAGAACAAAAAAATTATTTTCTTCAATGGTTCACTCAATTTGTTCCATAAAAAGATTCTTTCATTATTCTACGCTCTATTAATGGAACATGAAAATCTCGCGTTCTTGATACCCACCATTGAGTATTACAACTGGCATGAGGGCGTCTGGTCTTACTAAGAGCTGAACAAATACGCTCCCCGGCGTGCTCCAGAAAAAATGACAGTAGTAGAGACACGGTTGAAGAGGTTGCTGGCTTTGACACTGATTCAAAACCCTGCTCCATTCAGAAACAGAATTCCGGCATGCTCTCCCCTGCACAGAAGTACTGCCAACAAAAACGGGATACCTCACCGAAGAGACTCATTGTCGATGTCCTCAAGCAGTCTGAGAGGGGAACTTCAGACTTCAGGAGGACAGGTGGTAGTTGGGGTTCTATTAAAAGACAATCTGATCCCACATTCCCTTCTCTACAAGAAATTATTTTGACTCTTCGATGCTGAAGGTATTCAAAACGCTAAGGACGTCCTGCGTGCACCACGACAGGTCTTCCTTGCTAAGAATGTCATCCACAACGTCCTCTTTGAACGGGATCACAAGCAAGAACGACGCTGGTTTTTCAGGGTTGGGGTCAATAAGTTTACCGCTGCTGACCCAATGTGCTTCCAGTCGGATATTCAGATCTAGCCAGTCAACGCCCTGCCGGTTTCTGTCCTTTTTAAGGGTGTAGAAGAATGCAGACTTTCCATTTGGCGTTGGATGATTATCCATCAGCATCAAAAGCAGAGGGATCCCCCACTCCGGTAGGTAGCGATAATGCCAGATCCCAAAGCTATCAGCTATTCTGATCAGACGTATGAACGATTTTTGATCTAGCTTTCCCTTTCCACCCCGCAATGAACGGCAGACGATCCAGGCCTTGCACAAGCTTTCAAACCTCATAAATTGAGCACGCCGGGTTCTGGCCAGTTCAGTTGTTGCAGTATTGTCGTTTCCGCCTAACCCGTGAAAACGGCGTGTTGCAGCACTTAATGGGCAAAACTCGCCATTCTCCGGGGGTGTTGAATGTGAAAATCTGGGGCGATACTCCGGGTTAGGCGTGACCAGTCCACTGTCATGTACAATTCTTTCACACGCGAGGCAGCGCAATGCAGGGTAGTTATCACGTGAAAACCCTTTCACTTTTTGCCCAAAATCATCAATATGAATTTCAACCCAGCCAGACTTATCCAGAACTTCTGCTTTATCCATAATTCATGTCCTTATATCAGATCGATATCATACAAACATACCCGACTAAACGCGGAGAGCGTCGCCAGAGTCAGTTAACCGACAGCCCGTTGTTAGTACACCGTACCAAATCACTATTCCTGAAAATTTGACAAAGAAGCAAATCCGCGCTGCATGCCCCCTTCCCCGCTATAGGTAGCTTGATCTGCTGGGAAGCGCCCAATTATAGGCTCAAAAGCGAGAGCACTATGGTTCGTCAGGATAATTTCAGACGACAACAGATCATGTAATCTGGCAGGGAATATTGCTGGCTGATGCAGCTGACCGGAATAGAGATGCACGTCCAGACCTGTTCAGATTTCTGGAGTGCGTGTGCGTTACACAGCAGTGTGGGCCTTTGTATTCACCCGGTAGCATCCTGCTCTTATTTATTGGGGCCAGGACCTCTTGTACATCGCCACCTTCATGAGACTCCTCAGTGAAATGTGTTCTGGTGTGCAGTAGATCCTTTTTGACCTCGTGTCATCCCCGTTAGTAGATGTCGCAACCGCATGCCAGGACACAGGCCGTTGCGGTCACTCAAAACAGAGCCTGCACAGCACATCGCCCCGTTGGCCTTGGACATATTACCTTCTGCCGTAATGACAAAAGATTTGCCCGGCATGTTGCCAGTGACTGCCACTTCTTTATGACAGCCTGGTGACACAAGCCCGTAAACACCACCAACGGCAGACCTGGCAAAACACGTATTATTATTTCCGCCCATCAGAGAGAAAAGTCTGATTATTGCGGCATTACAGAGATGGAAATTATCATTTAGCCCCTGGACATGGGATAGTCTGGAGCCGTATTTGGTATGTCACGCAAAAGCCGTCGATGGTCCCTGATTTATCGATGGCAGCCGGGTCCTGATTGTTGTTGCGAAAAATAAAGCAATAACATGAGACGTAGCGCCAGCTCGGATTTGCACAAGAAATACCACCACAGGCCGTGTGCTGGCGATAGCCAAATGTGGGCACCATCACACCACGACGATCGCACAGTTGGTATCTGTAAAATTAGCGTCCTGTCGAGAAAAGTGCTGGTAAAACATCACGCTTGTCAGCTGCAGCTGACAAGCGATGAGGCACAGGTCTACATCCTGAGTGTTACCCTTTCGGCCATGGTGGGCACACGGGGTACATTGTGGCAGAGAGCAGAGGGTTTCAGGACGTCTCTCGTGTCTGTTATCCTCCGCAGGAATGCAGTCCGCAGTTCTGAGGCATGCGAACAGAGAACATCCACTGCAGTGAGTACGTTATGCTTTTCGGGAAAATGAACCCTCTGGATGTCAGATGTGCACCTTCCCCGTCAGAAGAAGGGCCAGAAATTTATGCAGTCTCAAACAAATGAGTCGGATACCAGCCGCATACACCTGTGCTTGCCAGCGTTTGAAATCAGGGATGTTTATCACAAGAAAATACTAGTGATGCGTTATCGTTGAAGGGAGGTATGGTGATTATCATCTTTACCATGTTTTTAATACTAACGTTTTACCATCTGCCGTGATTTATCTTAACGCTGGTAGTGCTGCCCTATTGCAAAACGGAGCCGTCTCATGAAAATACTCGCCATCATTTTTTTCACCATCACCCTTTTGCTGTTTGCAGCATTGATGCTGGCGTTTGCTCGTCGGGCACGTTAGCAACTGGCAAAGCAATCGAGTAGATAAAAGGAAGTTGGGAATATGGAACATCGAATTATGATCATGTATGCGCTGGTGATTGTCCTGGGGATCATCTGGGCGGATGACAGCAGGAAAAAATGAGCGGACGGTCATAACAGGTGACCCATCCTGTGGTCATCAGGACTGGGGTTGATTCAGCCATTTTTCTGAATCTGGTGGTATATTTTTATCCCTTTACGTCATTAATGAACCGTAAGCCTGAAGGTAACGACTTATCATGGCATTCATCCCCGGCCGTCATGCTCAGATTTACACCGTCGGTACTTCGGGGCATGCCGTTCTTTAGCAATTGTCGAATTACCGAAGATTGCGGGCGACAGACCCGGCGAAGCAGGTGAGATCCACAGACAGCACCACCGAAACCCTAAGGATATACAATATACTTAGGGTTTTAATGCAATTATATTGCCCCAGTGCATCACAGGTTAAGTATGGGGAATGTGCTCTGTATAGTGGATACCTGGTATGTCAGACAATATGACGTTCATGCCAGCGGGAGTAGAATAAGTAGGGTCCATACGACCTTCCCTCGGCCAGCCTGACTGCAACTCGTTGGCACTCTTATCTGGATCCTGTATCTGGCCTTTTGATATCCTCTTCTCTCTGACCATCGAAGATTTCCTGAAACGTTCAGACCAGAGTGTGACCCGGCCCTGTGGGGGCTATTTCATTGGTCGCCCTGAAGTCATCCTCTCCCAACAGGTCAATGTACATACTCTGCCACCAGAATATTATGGCCGCGGGCATACGACCCGTCATGGTATGTCCGAAGCCCCAAAATCATCACGGACTTTCCCTCTGGCCGAAGTATTGCATCAAATAAAAGCCATAAGTCCAGACTCATGTCCGTGCACACTAACTTTATTACCCACAGCTGCCCGCTTGCTATAGTGGTTTATATATCAGCGTACAGTGGTCTTCATGACCTCCATTATGAGAGCGCTGAGGTTTAAGCGGCTATGCCAGAGGTCGCATGAAGATTACCGGTACGTGCCGGTTGCTTTGACAAGTTATCTCCAGCGTTCTTTCCATCGTGGCTGGATTTCCATATGAGGCTCTTCTCACACCGGCAAGCGTTGTCATCTTCGCATCCTGTCTCAACCCAGGTCTGGAAGCCCATGTCCCCCTAATCTTCTCATTACGTTTGAATTCAAGGGTACCACCTCTCTCGCTATGAGCTGACCGTTACACCTAATTATCCTGCCAACAGTCAGCCGGTTGTAACGAGAGTGAATGTAGTGCCGTCCTTGCAACGATACCCGGTTGTGTTTGCCCTTCTGCTTCACACGTTTCATATAGCGAAATGTACGGTGCTGGCCACGTTTTTAAACCGGGGAATGCTCTACGTTTTCGGGTAAAATTTTACAGAGGTTCCCGGGCCATTGAAGGTTTGTTCGAAAGGGTCAACGGACTGATTCTTTCAGCTGCTGCCAGTCACCCCTCGTCCATTAGGTAGGCATTTTACTCAGAAAATATATCGATTTTCAGCTTCAGAATACTTGTTTTATAATGCCAGTGGAGGGGTGCGATTAGCCCTTTGTTACCTTATTGGTGCCTCTTATAATGGGGTGTTAGTCAGCCAGGCCCGATTGATTACAGTCCCAGTCGTCCATGATCCGGGGATGAAGTCACCGGGAATGATGGGGCGCAGGTAACCGCTAACAGGGGCCAGGTCAGGTACTATTGCCGGGACCTGCACCCAAGGTTATCTGGTTAACCCGTAGAGACAGCGAGACAGCATGACCGAATCAAGCGATTATGAACCCGTCCAGATCTTTATTGGCGTTGACGTCGATAAAGATACCAATCACGCTGTTGCCATCAATCGTTCAGATAACCGCCTGTTCGATACAGAATTATTCAACGACGAAACCAGACTCAGGTCGCTGAAATTTGACCTTAAACAACATGATCAGAGACAGCTGGTTGTTGACCAGCCAGCCACCATTGGGGCGCTACCTGTCACCGTTGCCCGCTCGGAATGCGTCCTTGTCGGATACCTCCCCGGCCTGGCAATGCGCCACATCGCCGACTTACCCGCCGTGAAGCCAGGACAGATGCTCGAGACGCTGCCATCATCGCCGGACTCTCCATGCTCTGCGACTTCGATGATGATCTCACCGCACAAACAATGCAGTCCAGCCCCCCGTATCCGCAGTCTGTTAACCCAGAGACATCCTGCTCTGGAGCGCGTTCGCGTTTCTCGACTGGTTCACCCGGCCGTCCATAATCCGCTCCAGCAATATACCTCATCCGAAAAACTCGTTTTACCGGGGAAGAAGAAGCCGGCAATCCGGCTCTGCAAACTCGAGCCCTGCCTGAGAAAGCACCTTGCTGCAGATATCACCCTGGCACTGATACAGTAAGCCGTCATCGTTCCCGGTAAGAATGCGGCTGTCGTTGTCCTGCCACTTCTTGTACTCCAGCTCATCACCCTACGTAAGCAAAGAAAAGAGGTGGTCCTTAAGGTAGAACTGCGTGTACTGCTGCTAATCGTCCGCGGAGGTAAACTTATCTCCACCTTTTAGCTGAAGGAGTTACGATGAATCCTTTCCATGGTTGCCATTTCCAGAGTGAAATTTTCCTGTAGGTCGTCTGCTGGTCCTGTAAAGACGGTTTCAGCCATAGAGAACTGGAAGAGATGCTTGCGGAACGTGGTGTGAGCGTTGACCACACTACGGTTTACCGCCGGGTTTAGCGTTATGCACCTGAAATGGAAAAACGAATGCGCTGGTACTGGCGTACCCCCTCCGATCTCAGCCTGTGGCATATGGATGAAACGTATGTGAAAGTGAGCGGCCGGTGGGCTTCTTTACCGGACCATTGATAACCGTGGCCGGATAATTGATTTTTATCTGCCATCCCGCAGAAATACCAAAGCAGCATACCGGTTTCTGGGAAAAATGATTAACAATGTGAAGCGCCGGCAGTTCCCCCGGTATATCAATACGGACGAGACTTCAACAAATGGTCACACACTCGAACTACTGAAACGAGAGGGCCAGTACCCGCCTGATGTTAAACACCGGCAGATTATAACTCGGAACAACGTGATTGAATGCAACCACGGTAAGTGGAAACGGATAATCAGCGTGATGCTGGGGTTTAAATCGATGGAGACCGATTACGCCACGATAAAAGGAATTGAAGTAATGCGTGCGCTGCGGAAAGGCCAGGCCCCAGCATTCTATTATAGTGATCCCCCGACCGATCTGCCTGGCAAGCAGCCACGACAATAAGCGACTATCTCCCAGAAGTCTCTGCATAGCGCATACAATCGGGGTCTCATCATACTCTGAGCTCGAGAATTACCGTCTCTCGTTGGTATGCCAGCCCGTTGCTGAACTTTCAGGTTGGCTTATCTCTTCATCATTTCGTTTATAACAGGGCAGTGTATCGGAACCCGTCTGAGAGTTAATCACAACACTATGGCATATGATGCAACTTAAACGAGCGCCTTCTTCAGTTAATCTGTTTTTCCAGTACGAAAAGGCCTGGTCAACGATCTCAGAAAATAAGTATAAAAGCCCGATAAAAAAACGAAACTATAAGGGCCAAAACATCAAAAAACCTGGCGATTTCACCCTGAAATTCACAATAATAATCATTTAAAAACAATAAGTTAACCGTGAAATCTCTGTGGAGAAAATTCAAATAATAGCGTGATAAGTACGGTTCACCCGGTGCATACTTCGCGGGGATACGGGGTTAAAAGCAGACAAAAGGCACGCTATGTCAGGATCGAAATAGAGATGAGAAATGACCCGCCCGGCTGCTGAACATCATTATTCTTGCAGTACGTCAAAGTTTTTAACGTAGACTTGCCTGTCTTTATGTAGCATTATTGAATAAAACAATGAATTCAACATAAGGGTTAAAATTATGCTTGATAAGGCGCATCAGATTTACAAGGTGGCACAGCGCTCGGAGAAGATGCTTCTGGGGTTAACAGAGCAAATCCAGAATCAGAAAGAAGAACTCCAGGAAAATACCTATTTTCAGGTGTATGCCAAAGCAGCCCTTTCCAGACTGCCTAAACTTACCCGGGCTAACGTGGACTATGCCGTCAATGAGATGGAAGAACAGGGTTATGTGTTTGATAAACGGCAGGCCGGTACATCAACCAAGTATGCGATGTCTATTCAGAACATTATTGACATCTACCACCATCGGGGAGTGCCAAAATACCGCGACAGGCATGAGAAAGCTTTCACAATCTTCATCGGTAATCTGAAGGGCGGGGTTTCAAAAACGGTTTCTACTGTTTCACTTGCCCATGCCTTACGTGCCCACGCCCATCTTTTATACGAAGATTTACGCATCCTTGTCATTGATCTTGATCCCCAGTCTTCTGCGACCATGTTCCTGAACCATACGCACTCTGTGGGCACTGTGGAAGCCACTGCCGCGCAGGCTATGTTACAGAATGTTGACCGTGAGACACTGCTGCGTGAATTTATTGTGCCATCTATCATCCCGGGTGTGGATGTGATACCAGCGTCAATCGATGATGCATTTATTGCCTCAGGATGGGAAAAGCTGTGTCATGAGCATCTACCCGACCAGAATATTTATGCGATTCTGCGACAGAATATTATCGATAAGGTTGAAAAGGATTACGACTTTATCTTTATAGACAGTGGGCCCCATCTGGATGCGTACTTATCCAATGCCATTGCAGCATCAGATATTCTGATTACTCCGATCCCTCCGGCGCAGGTTGACTTTCACTCGACCCTGAAATATCTCACACGGGTTCCTGAACTGATCACAATGATTGAAGAGTCTGGTTTTGCTACTCGACTGGTAGGCAATATCGGATTTATGTCGAAGCTGTTAAATAAAGCCGATCATAAATTTTGTCATAGCCTGGCAAAGGAAATTTTCGGCGGTGACATGTTGGATATCGCGCTCCCCCGACTGGATGGTTTTGAAAGGTGCGGTGAGTCTTTCGATACCGTCATTTCAGCCAACCCTTCCACCTACGTAGGTAGCAGTGAAGCCTTGAAGAATGCCCGTGCCGCCGCAGAAGATTTTGCAAAAGCGGTATTCGATCGCATTGAATTTATCAGAACAAATTGAGATTAAGAGATGAACATAAAACGAAAAACTATCGGTAGAACTTTCACCCAGTCTCCGTTGAGCGAGTCTGCAGCAGGAGAGGATTTTAACCAGACGTTTATTCTCAATTCAGGCAGATCCGTTGTTTTCACACTGCAGGTGATCAAAGCCGAGAATGTTGCGACAGAGACCTTCGTTGTGCCCGAAAATAATGGACGCGATCAGTCAGCACTCACCAAAGCGTCTCTCAAAGATATCACCAGGACACTGAAGCTTCAGCAATTCTTTCCCACTATTGGACGCAAGGTCGGTGATAAGATTGAAATTCTGGACGGTTCGCGCCGACGTGCTGCCGCGATTATCTGTAAAACAGGGCTGAACGTACTGGTAACGGACGCTGATATTTCAACGGAGGATGCCCGAAAACTTGCCTCTGACATTCAGACCGCGAAAGAGCATAACCTCAGGGAGGTGGGGTTGAGACTGGCAAGTCTGAAGAACAGTGGTATGTCTCAGAAAGAGATTGCTGAGAGTCAGGGTTTATCCCAGGCAAAAGTCACACGTGCATTGCAGGCCGCAATGGTACCTTCCGAAATTTTAGCTATTTTCCCTGTACAGTCTGAATTGACCTACCCGGACTATAAACAGTTGCTGAGTTTAAGTGAATTTCTGGTGGAAAAAAACCTGACGGTCGATGACTTCCTGACAGAACTTGATCTTCAGATTAACGCCGTGCATGCAAAAGAGAGTCACTCGTCTGAAGAAATCAAAAATGCATTGCTGGGCGTCATGAAAAAAGCGCTCACAAAACTCGCCTCACCGGCTGGAAAAGAAAAAGTGGTGACCACCCCACTGTGGATCTTTGCTGACAAAGATCGCTATGCCCGCAAAAAAACCAAAGGAAGGCAGCTTTCCTATGAGTTTAACCGCCTTCCCAGAGATATTCAGGATGAGCTTGATACTGCCATCAATAACATTCTGAACCGTCTGCTTGCCGACTGATTCTTTCCAGCCTCTGGCGATTTCAGCCTGAAATCGCCTCTAATTTTCTTGTATTCCGGCACATACCGCTCAAAAATTCTCCAAGTCATTTTCATTGATAACTATATGATTAGTATAGAAATTCAAGATTAATTTCAGCCTGAAATCGCCAAGATGCACATACGCTATTATCTCATTTTGATGCTGGCGAAAGTGGTCATGACAGATAAGTGGATTCTCAGCAAATGGGGCAATACTGTAAGCATAAAAATGCCGGTATATCTTCTCAAACATCAAACATTGATACCCTGATATGCAAATCACCGCACATACCCGTTCAAACAATAATTGTTAATACATCAATATCCTGACCGGTATCACTGAGTAAGCACAGCACCATAAACTGTCTGGAAAGGAGAGATGTTACATCCGGAAACGGCAGGTGAACGCTCTTCGGGATATGTTCTTACCGGAACGGGATCCTGTGAAAATGATGATTCAAAGAGAAACAGGAATCAAAGCGCTCCGCATTGGTATGCGACGTTTGTCTGAGTATTTTCCTGTCGGGCTTCACCACACGTACGCAGGAATTAATAAACTGATTGTGCTACCGACAATCAGCTGCGCTGACAGGACAATTGGTCGGGAATATCACCATATAAGCAGCAGGTCCCTCGGATATAAATCAGCGCCTATAACTCTGAAAATGCTAAAAATCACTATTAAGACAGGTATTCACAAAACATGTGCCAGGACGCGGTCGGCTTATGCACCATACCTACCAGTATCGGGATACATGCACAATTGCTGCTATTAAATACCCAGCCAGGGATATTCAGAATGGCAAAAAAGTTATCCCAGGGATCATGAGATTTGTGTGTTGATCATCATTTGTCAGCACGGGCAGGCATGATATTTACTGTTGAACCGCCTATGACGGATGTGCGATGAGAGTCTATGTTGTGGTACCCGAAGTGAAAAAAGTCTCAGGGATTCAATTCCAGCTGAGTTTGCTTTTTACGACTGATATCTCAGATCAGTATGAATAACTCTGAACATGTCGCGATATTATCACCGAACTATATGCGTCTATTTCTTGGTGCGGTTCAGAACGGAGGGGAGGGGGAATAAAAAAAGTGTCGCTTTAACGTGGGAAGAAGATCTGAAACGCGTCATTCAGCGATGGGGCCTACATCTCTGATTTCAGGTTGTTTGCCATAATATATTACGGATTTTTAATCAGCACGTGTACCTGCATATACATAAACTACATTTCAAAAAATCGAAACATTAGTTTCCATATCCCTGTGAAGAAATATTGTACCTTTGTGCTGTCGAGCTCATTTGCGAAGTTTGAGAGGAAAAGCGTCATTGCCCAGAAACAAAATTTTCTTCCTGCAGGGATGTATTCCTTCGGTTTACGCGATATGCGCTGGATAAAATTACCAGAAAATATCGCTCAGTTTTCTTCTTATATTCTAAGTTCCCAGAACGTACTGACCCACTACTGTGAAGAGTAAAGCGTTATCAGAAGAAGAGGGGACTGAACATTAATACTGCATATGTATCTTTTTTTGTATGAAATTTGTCTTAATGGACATTATTTCTACTATCTGGGTTAAAAAACAACCTTCCGATGATGATTTTATATTCTCTTTCCAGTGGTTACTACTTTGTGCAATGATTTACTCTTTATAGTGGTTGTTCTCTGTAGCGGTTTTACTCTTCATAGTGGTTACTCTCTGTCGTGGTTTTACTCTTCATAGTGGTTACTCTCTGTCGTGATTTTACTCCTTACAGTGGTTATTCATTATGATGCCTGATCGGTTTAAAACCCGTTACACATAGTCTGAGATTTCTAGCAGACGGGTCATACTTCATCATGGTTATGTGTTGTCTGGTAGCTGTGTACCAGAGCGATTTTCTTGTCCGGGGGTATTAGCAGTTTAATAACAGGTTAATTTGCTGATTATACGGAAAGTTAAGACAGGAATGATGTGGGCCTGTTTACCGGAGATAGTGAGGTTCTGGTCAGCTGGGTCAGGGAATAACATTGCATTTCGTAACCTGTGAGTTCCTTAACATTTACGATATTTACCTGGATGGAGAGATGGCCTATCTCATTAATACCTGCTGTGCTCTCGCTTTACTTCGTTTGCGCTGATTACAACACCATCATGATAAACAGCATGGCGCTTGTTATGTATTGACTTATCCACTTATCCACCGGATAGATCCAATAATTAGATCATAATATGATCCTCAAAAGATCAAAACAGATCACCGGATCGTCTGAGGGCTGTTGTACCAAGGGCTGAAGCGCTATTGCTATCCACTATAATGAGTAAAGTATCCACTGTAGACAGTAAGGTAACCACTATAGTGAGTAATTTAACCACTGTAAGGAGTACTCATCAACCACTGTAGTCAGTAAACTGTCTCTCTGGCTGTGAATATCATGAAGTGATCCCTTCCAGGCAAATGCTATGTTTTATTCCTCATTTATCCACAGGCTAGATCCAATAGTAAGATCCCAATGTTCATAAAAGGTCAAAAGAGATCACCGGATCCTGCAAAGCCAGAGCTGATAAGGCGTAGCAACGGATCCATATCCACTGTAAAGAGTAAACTAACCACTGTGAGGAGTAAATTGACTACTGCAGAGAGTAGAATAACCGCTATAGTGAGTGTTAGTATCCACTGTGTTGAGTATTCAGCATGCGTATGCCAAACAGAATCGGGATAATGTAATGGCTAATGAATCGGAAAATATCAAAGAGATAGCAACTGCTTTTGCTGAGGTGAAAAAGGGCACCGGCGAAGTTGTTAATCTGGTTCCTAACAGCAATAATACGGTTCAGCCAGTCGCATTGATGCGACTGGGCCTGTTTGTGCCCACGCTGAAATCCACAGCCCGTGGCAGGAAGGGCCAGATGGCCACAATGGATGCGACAGCCGAGTTAAAGCAACTGAGCCTGGTAACGTCTGAAGGTTTTGAAAATATCCAGATCACCGGTGCCCGGCTTGATATGGATAACGATTTCAAAACGTGGGTTGGGATCATCCATGCCTTCGCAAAATTCAAAGTGATCGGGGATAAAGTCACCCTGCCATTTGTGGAGTTCACGAAACTTTGCGGCATTCCTTCCAGCCGTTCTTCTGCGGCGTTGCGCAAACGTATTGACGCGTCACTGCAGCGCATAGCAACGAATACGCTCTCTTTTACCAGCAACGATAAGGCGTATCACACCCACCTGGTTCAATCGGCTTATTTCGACATGAAGAAAGATATTGTGATCCTTCAGGCCGATCCTAAACTGTTTGAGTTATACCAGTTTGATCGTAAAGTTCTGCTCCAGCTTCGCGCCATCAATGAATTAGCCCGTAAAGAGAGCGCACAGGCGCTTTACACATACATTGAGAGTCTCCCCCAGGATATCAAGCCCATCTCAATGTCGAGGCTTAGAGCCCGCTTAAATTTGACTTCTCGAACCATTACTCAGAATGCAACTGTTCGTAAAGCAATGCAGCAGCTAAAAGACATCGGTTATCTCGATTTTACCGAGTACCAGCGGGGCAGGGCGGTATACTTTCATATCCACTATAGAAGGCCTAAGCTCCGCCCGGCACATTTGCCTTCAGGCCTCCCGGAAGCGCCTGACGTCGATCCAGCTCTTGATGAGTTCGACGCAGACCAGATTCTGGCAACGCTCACCAAAGAGGAGCTTGAATTGCTCGAGAGTCTGAGGGGCAGCAAGAAGTAACCACTGTAGTGAGTGCCAACCACTGTAACGTGTAGCTCCCTCTACTATCCAGCCTTCGGCTGGGCTGGGCGCACAGTGCGGTTGGCTGCGTCCTAACCGCGTGTAACCCGCATCGCTTCTGATATTCCCCGTTTATACATCGTCGAGCAGGCGGTCTGAATCGTGCTTTCAAAGGCCAAGCCGTATTTTTCCCTCAGCTGTGATTAAACCTGTCTTTACGATAGTTACGGATCTACAGTGGGTCTTACTCCTTACAGTGGTTGGCATTTAATAGAGGTGTTTCTCACTCCAGTGGTTGTTGCCTTGCTGTGGACGTGACTCCCTGAAGT
>NZ_BCTL01000033.1 GCF_001571265.1 Cedecea neteri NBRC 105707 = ATCC 33855
ATCCGGCGGACAGGAGAGGAGGTTACTCACTCCAGTGGTTGTTTCCCTGACGTGGGCGTACGTACGGTTGCCAGGACAGAGTGCTGCTCACTACAGTGGTTGTTGTCTTCCCACGAGAGTTATTCCTTACGGTGGCTGGCAGACCGCGGGAGAGGCGTATAGCTCTCTATAGTGGTTGTTTTCCTGTATCGGGTGCTACGTCTGACAGTGGTTGGCTGACCGAAAAAGGGAGATCGTGCTCTTTACAGTGGTTGTTACAACAAAGGGGTAAGGACTTTTACCCCGACAAGAATAAGACATTTGCTGGGGCCGATGTTATCCACAGAATCGGTGGATAACTTTGTGTATTCCGGTGTAGATCTTTTTTTGCGAGATGATCTTTTAAAATCACCGATGGTAAAATTTAACTGATTGTATTTTATTGAATTTTTAACATTATTAAAAGCTGACATTCACAGGTTTTATCTCATGGGGACGACGGGCAGGGCTGATCCGGTTAAGGGTTGGATCGCTGCAAAGAACCGTCCTGGCTGCCCGTCATGTTCATCTCTGTCTGCAATAAGCGTCTGAAACCGCGAGTCCCAGTTTGTTGTTGTCTTTATGGAGGCTGCGACGGTGAGAGCAGGGTTCAACCCATGATAGAAAAGTCCTGGTTTATCTTCGACGTATCCGAAGAGCATCCTATTTGCCTGATGTATCACCGATCGCGTAAATGCAACTGACTATCTGGATCCTGTATGTGACAGATTTTCTGGGGCCCATCCCTGACAGGCTTGATGGTTTGCACTACTGCGTCATGCAAATTCGGAACGGATAAGCATGTGACGGTTTTCCACAGATGACGATGGTTTATTTACGATGGCACTCACAAAGCGGACGCGGCAGACAAGAAAAGTCCTGGTTTTTAGAGCTAACTGTAGAGTGAAATATCATCCCGTTATATTTTCTGCACCGAACTGCAACTGAAGTATATCGAATATTAGTCAGTTGAGATCAGGCAACGATCAACAGGAAGATCGCGGCGGGGAGGAGCGTGAGAACTTCATGTGCAGTAGCTTACGCCGGGGGTTTTAAATCAATGGGGTCTGAGAAAGTGATTCCATCAGATATATAGTCAATATGATAACGAACACAGAATTCAACATACTCAAAGTGATAGCCAGTGAAGAAGGTGACTGGAGCATTACGAATCTGGAGCGTCTTCTTACGTGGAGAAAAACACCCAGTTTCAGGTATGTAGTGAAAATGGTTAACAACCTGGCGGAGGAAGGTCTCGTTGACATTGTGAGGGGACAAAATCCATCGGCACTCTCCTGTCGTGTATCTAAAAGAGGTCTCAATGTTCTCAAGGGCGCAGAACGTTAGCGGTCGTAATCATCAAGGATCTTTATCCGGGCGTTTGCGATACCGATAGACATGTCACGTTGTCTGCCGGATGTAGACTAATAAGTTCTTCATTTCGATTCGCTGCCGTAACAAATTCTTTATATGGCCAGTTTCCCTGGAGACTGGTGAAGAATGTGCAACTGCCAGATTAACGGGATAGAGAATGCGCCGGCATGATTCACTTTCGCGTGGGGTTCTGTTCCGGCGTTCCTCCCGCTCTGCCAGCCTGACACCCGATATAAAAATTTCCGGCCGCGGATGAGGACCGCTCCCTGGGGAACAGAACATATGAATTCTCTGACAGCATTTCCTCAGAACTGTCGTCATGGGCGACAGAAGCAACGAATGAGTGCTTCCCATGCCGCTCACCCGAAAGCACTTATTTTGCTTCGCCTGCATGCTTTATCACTGCCGTAAATTTGTAT
This sequence comes from Cedecea neteri NBRC 105707 = ATCC 33855, assembly GCF_001571265.1. Lineage (GTDB taxonomy): Bacteria > Pseudomonadota > Gammaproteobacteria > Enterobacterales > Enterobacteriaceae > Cedecea > Cedecea neteri. The sequence goes on from NZ_BCTL01000033.1 coordinate 1,812, forward strand.
TTTGTGCTGGGTTACACTGTCTTGTGGATTTTGGTGCGTCGAATTTGCTGGAGTTCATTTTTGCATCCTCTCAGCACCAGGCTGACAGTGTGCTGGGAAGTGTCGAGCTGCTTTAACAGAAACATCCATTCCCGAATTTCCTGATGAAGTTCGGTTGTACGATGATCCTTTTGTTCTGATAACTGAGCCTCAGTGTATGATTCGGGTAATTCAAGATGCATTATTTTTCCTTCTTAGATTTAGGCTACTAAATAGTCTGGATATTTAGATCTTCCTGTCCAGTTATGCTGGACTCATTTCGTCCAATTCTAATTTTTTGTTTTAGTGCAAATAATTTATTTTCAGACGCTGTAAACAGCCTTTAGGGAGACTAATGATGGAAGGGGCTTCCTGTTCCAGGACTCGCCGTGCAGCCTCCCGAGTTCATGCCGGAGTTTAAACATCCATGCCTGCTGGGGTCATATAAAATGAGATCGGGTATCATCTACGGTGACCTGTGTGGGCAGGGTTACAGCGAGTCGGGCCCTACAATATTGTGTACCGGGGCGATAGAAAATCAATTTCCGCTCACAATACCTGTGAGGAAAAAGAAATATAGGGGTGAACGCATTGCGGACTCGGGCTGATACACATTATCCCGGAAATAATTTTAAGGTATTCTGCCTGCTTATTAACGGCGCTGGCAACTGCAGCGGAACTCGTAATAGTTTTTTTGGCGAAAAGTTTATCGTTAAGAGGCTGAACGACCAGCAGCTCGCACTGGTCAGCAGAAGGGCAGCCTGCTGGGAAGGATGCTCCAGCTGGCTTATTCGGGGAATAAAATGAGTTGTGAACAACATCGCAGCCTAACGTGCCGATATCCCGTATAAGCAAGACATATTGATATCGACATTCCAGCGCAACGCTGTGGTAGAAGAAGGAATGTGGAGATTTCCTATTACCGTGATGCCAGGGGTGGAAGAGTGGCCAGTTTATCCTGTGTCGGCGAGAGTATTTATCCCAAAAAGGCACCAGACGGATGAGCCGACGATGTCATTGTAATGTTCGATGGTCAACGATAAGGCCACGCGATGTCACTTGCTCTTCAAGGTTTCGCAAACCCAGATACCAGCAAACACACTGAGCGATAATATCGACGGGATATAGTCTCAGATGACTAAGATGAAAACTATCGCGAAAACAGCAGGAACCAGAAAGTGTCAGGGCCAGCGGTGCCGGGCATCTGCAAAGTGAAGGATATAAAAATGCCCTGTCCTGAGGACAGGGCCAAATACGTCAATAGCAACCTACATACCAGACGAGTATCCACTCATTGAACGATACCAGTCTGCACCTACTGTGGAAGATAATTGTAGCGCAGGGTGGTATAACCTGATTAAAACCAGGACTTTTCCAGTCGTCAGCGTAGCGAGGAGAGGGCTGTGGAACGGGAAAGAGTTTAGCTTCAGCCCGGCGTGGGTAAACAGAACAGCTTGTGACCGGTCTCACCCCAACCTCTGGCTCGCAGCCTGTCTTTATCGTTAAGCTGTTTTCATCCGATGTTCTGCCTGCCCGGGCGATTCGGAGGTACGAGTTAACCCTATATTTTGCTGCTGTTGTATTTTCTGACGGACAAATCCGGGGGGAGGGAGGGGGTATACAGTGGATACGTATAGCATCGATTAGTGAAGAGAAAAGGGCCTTTTTATGTGAATATCAGAAGGGCGGTTATACTGATGATGACTTAAATGATGCCGCATTTCATTTTTCCCCGGAGCTCCTACCGTACAGTTTCATCCAGGTTTTACGCTGGCGGACTGTTGTCGTGTTCAGTCAGGATTATTGGGGGGCGTATGGCAGTTGTTAAACCATTTCCTTCTGAAAAAAACTATGCACGATGTTATCGTTATTAAACAGGCAATCATTGCAATGATATAACCAACTTTGAGGAGCAGTGTTGTGGCATTTCTGAAATTTTCGGCAAGGGTCGGGATAATATGCAGCACATAAATAAAAATCACTGCCCAAAAAATGGATCTAATGCTGTCACATTTTTTATACATTAAGGTTAGTTTGTTCTTAATCATAAATTTTATCCGCCTGATATTTTCAATTGTGCCGCTCTTTCAACACAGATGAGGCCGAATCTGAATTGTCTGAGAGATTGACGTTTACTACATGATCCCAGCTGTCTGTTACGTTATCCCAGTCACAGATTATAACCTCAGAATCATCGTTACATTGTGGTTCTACGTTACTGTTATACCTACCAGTGCATCCGCTGAGCAGCAGCGCATGTACGAGTAAGATAAATATTTTTCTCATATACGATTAAAATCAAAAAGCATCTCATTTCAGAAGCTGCTGTTTCTTTGTAGATTGAAAACGGGAAAAAATTTCATGAACGAAGTCAGCATTTTTTCCGCTATACCAGAGTTGAGACGTGCAATAAAAATGTCATGCATGTATCTCAATAAGTGATCAGCATGCTACTTTTCCTGATGAGAGTGCGAATATACCGGGATTCATAATATTGAATCTGAGCATCAATAAAACTTGGTGCTTATCATGCGTTGTTTTGCAGACGGTGACGAGTTAGTCAGGCTCACTTTACGCAGAGTATCATAATCCATCAAGTCACAGGTCAGATAACCAGGAACATTCTCGGACCGTATTGGACTGGCTCCGTGAGCATTTGCCGTAACCAGAAACTACATGGCCGGAGCCACAAGGCATTGCCCCGGTTCGACTGGAGATCCTGCTGGGTGGATGTGAATGAAAACCCACCAGCCTGTTTATCCAGGATCCCCCTTGTCTCATTTTTTGACGTTACATACCAGGCGACATAAAACGAGCCGCCATATCTCTCTTCAAATCAGAAAGGTGTGGAACAAGTCAAACATAGGTACACACGATCTTGCCGGAAGTCGCATGGTCAGCGACATGGACACCAATGTAGATTTTGCGGGTAGTGAAGAATTATCTTAATTTTTATCTGATTTAAGAAATATTCATCCTTTTCATGTTTATATTGAAAATATCTTATTTTTTGAACCTGATAATCAGGCTAGACAAAGGCACGATATGCCGCATTTTTTGAGCCGGCAACGTTTGCGTAATGGCGGATGGGAGGACATCGATTTCGTGAAGAACCTTCCAGAAAGATGACCGGTATCACTTTTTGTTGTGAGCGGCCCTGATCCCGGCATTTATCATGCCGCGATGGAGAGATAAACGTGGGGTTTGGTAACAAAAGTCGTAACCAGTGCGTGACGTAAATGTTGAGTCCCTGAATTATAAAACAGGCAGGGTACCTGCAAGAGTATATCTCAAACGGAAAAGAGCGGGCGTTGAACAATAAGAGCAGGCGGCTGACAATAAAAGTAAATGAATAGTATAGCGATTTCACTTTGTGTTTGATGCTCTGGCCGATGTCCCTGGCTATTCCCTGCCTGATGGAGTCATATCCCGAAAATAGAGACAGTCGGGGGGTGAAGCACTATTTTTTCGACGGGGCTCTGTACCGGCCTATCGCTTTGAGCTTATGTCTCAGCGTTAATCATTACGGGCGACGGATTTGCAGTCCTGGACGAGAATACCGTGTGCTGACATTGCTGCTGTAAATTCGGGTATAGAGAAAAGACCAGAAATTCTCAGATTACTGATTGTAATGTTTTTTTTTAATTATGTCGCTGATGGTCGCACGCAAACGCGGTGTATGATAACCCGTGTGAGTGCAGATAACTGAACAATCAGGATGTATCTGATAGTGGACTTTCAGCGATGTAATAGAGTTTTGCTCTTAAAGGCATAAAAACAATAAGGTAATTACCCGAATGGTTAGATAATGCTTTATCATATAGAATAGTCCTAATTTATAACAGTGGGTAGTATGAGATATCTAGTTGATGCAAAAGTAATTGTTAACAGCAATGGATTAACCACTCCGGGTCTGAATGAAACAGAAATGCCGCTTTCGCCTGTCCCGTTACGCCTACTGAACTACCTTATCAGCCATAATGAGCAACTCGTTACAAGGGAAGAGTTGTACCAGCACATATGGGAATCACACGGTTTAATCCCCTCGGGACCGGGTCTGGCAAAGCAAATCAGCTATCTCAGAAAATGCCTTTCCGATTATGGATTATCCAGCGAAATTATATTGACGAAGCCCAAGCAGGGTATTGTCTTTTCTGCACCAGTGGAGGTCCTGGAGGACAGTGAGTACACACCTGCACCCGCCGCCCAAAAACGAACATTCGTATCGAAAACGCGAGTTCTTGTTGCTTCTGGTGTAGTTTTACTCATCTTTTCACTTTTTTTTATAGGCCGGGAATACATTGATCGTAAGGACAATCAGCCTCTTGCTATCGGGAGTGTCGAGGGATGTAATATTTACACTTGGGATGATAATAAATCGGCACAAATTATTTCATACTATTTAATGAAAGCCAGAGAGTTCATTAAAAAAAATGGAATAAAATGTAATCAGGGAGATAAAATAGTTGTGCAAATACAACAGCCAGAATTTGAATCGCAAATGAACGTTTATGAGTCTAAACAATTTTTTGCACATTGTAGCGTTATGAAACAGGATTATGTTTGCAATAACACCTATTACTCGGCAGGTAAAAAATGAAAATTAAAGTTATTTTTTATATCATATCTGCTCTTATCGTTTTATTTATATCTGTTTTTTATATTCACCAGGATCAGAACTCGAGATTGCATTGTCGCGGGCAGGTCCATTTTGTTTTTGGCGATAATGAGACCCTTCCTGAGTTTAAGGGAGTCTATACATTTTTTTTCGATAAAAATAATGAATTTTTATCTGTAAATGGACTTTTTATTGATACGGATAAAACATTTGCAGTACAAAAGGTATTCAGGGTGAATGCCGAGATGACAGAAGGATTTTCTGACGATTTTTATGAGTTAAAAACAAAATCAATCACGTCTCTTACAGGGGATAATTTGCCTGATAATTTAGCTTTACGTTATATTCTGGGGCCTGTCTCCGTGATCTCAATAAGAAAGAATACCCGCAATTCTTATGTGATAAAAAATCTATATTCTCCTGTGTTCATTTGTCACAGTATTAACGCTGAGGATCATTAATTGTATCCTGTGTCCACAGGATGGATGGTTTTCTGTGGTGCCGGCATTATGGCATGAACCGTCATTTTTGATTGCGAATGTTTTTCATTTTATAAAGTGTTCCCTCCGGTTGCCCCACCGGGTTATCGTCTTGATTTTCTTTCACTGGGATGCGATGTGATAAACAGCATTTCAGGATTAATGGGGTATACGGCGGGCACTTCACAGCAATACGGGTATCTGGGCAATGGCTATTAAGCTTACGGCCCGACCCCCGGACACTGTTGCGCCTCAGACAGTCGAAGTCTGTTTGGGGCACGAATGCGTTTGTGTACTGTGCTGGTGATCTGGTTAACCAGGTTGCTCCGTAAGGGCATTTCAGCCTGGGTCAGGGGATGGGCTAGCAGAGAGCGCACTTACTGTCGCGGCGGAGGAGGCTGTTCTGCCAGTGGTTCTGGCTCTGGTGGTCAATATGGCGGGGGTGTGGTTGTTAGGGTGAGTGTTGAGCTTGTCAGGCAGGCAATTCCTTTTTGATGATCGTCGCGTTCGAAAAAACGATAGCTGATCATACGATTACCACACGTGAACGATGCTTCACGTTGTCCCGTAAACAGAATGCGGCCGGGGGACCCACACGAGCACGGAGTGGATGATTGCCGATATGTACCACATGACAAAAAGTGCCGACTACCCTATCAGAGACCTTGTCAGTTTCCAGTACAAAGCCGTCTCAGGCATTGAATATTTCTGTGATGCCATGTCCCGCTGGATAAAGATAGACAGGATTGTGAACGATAAACTCCTTCGTCAGCGTGATTCAGGCGCCATAAATGGGAGTGCGGCGCTGTTTGTCTGTTTTTTAGTAACCTGCCGGAAAAATGATACGCCGTGTTATGAAGGTCATGACTGGCGGCGGCAATGTGGGGTTTCGTATCGAGTTAGCTGCACGGGTACCCTCTGGCATTCCTTCGCTCGCTGTGGAAGATTTAGGCCCTGTACCGGATCCGTCATAAGAAAGGGCAGGAAATGTGTATTTTCGTTTGTGGGCCCCGGAGGGTACCGGCCAGCCCATACGGGGCAACGGTATTTCCCACCTTATTATGCATATCTCATTGTAAAAATGTATATTTTTGGCGCTCACACCCTCTTTGCCTTAAGCTTTCTCTTTTAATAAGTGACTCCGGTAGTGCTTGTCCCTTGTAGAGATTTTTGAAAGTGCGTATATCACAGGCTTTCACCGGGATTGTGCCTAGGTTGGCAGGAAGAAAACCACCAACGTGTTGATGCGACGGTAAGACCCATAATGGGGTGACCAAATTTGTCAGGAATACCAGGGTTAATTATCTGATACCGACCGGGCGTCTGCACAGAACATAAAACACCCCGCTTTTTACGTCATTCAGCCTCGAAGATGAGACTCGCTTTACCAGACAAAACCAGACTGAGAACATGAAGCGCGCCAGTGTGGTCTTGCTGGTAAGTGAGTGCATTGGTAGTGTCTGACACAGACGAGGTCACGTACAAAAATGGACTCTATGAAATTAACGTCATTTTATTTGACTTAATGCGCTGTATGAGCAATGTGGCATCACAATCAATGGATTTTTCTATTATTTTTGCGCATTTTTCCCCATCTCTACGGTACAACGCATTGAGCAGGTTTTCGTAGTGATGGTGTATCTGTGTCTCGCCATTATCTGCGCAAATATAGTTAAAGCTGGGGCCCGTGCGCACCCAAAGTTGTTCAATCATGGTGAGGAGTGTTGGCATTCTTGCGTAATCATACAACTGGAAACGAAACGCAAAGTTAGCCTGCAGGGATTGTTCGGTATTACCTGCTGTACAGGCGTCCCGTAATGCGATGTAAGACTGATGAAGCGTGGCCAGTTCGCTGGGTGTGATGGAGTAGGCTGCTTCTCTCACCGCCATCATTTCAAGATTTTTACGTACAGCGGTGATTTCCTTGTATTTTGTTAGCGTCATCTCGGGTACCAAAAAGGCCTGTGCGGGCAGGGCGACCAGTGCACCCGATGATACCAGCTGGAGCAGGGCTTCCCGCACTGGCGTAATACTGATACCCAAGTGCTCTGCAATGTTTCTGGTGACCAGACGCTCACCGGGTTTCAGTATGCCGACCATGAGAAAATTCTTTATCCGCTGCTCAACTTGCGCAGCAAGATTTAGTCTGGGTATTTTACCCATATTAAGTTTTTCTATCTGAAACTGCATCTAACTACCTTACTGATGTCGTTGCATAACTTATGTATGCGGTGATGAGGTGGAATGAATATATGCTGTATATAACCGTTCTCAGGCGTGCTGAGATAATACTTGATAAATATATCATTCTCTCTTCTGTATTTCAGACACCACGTATCTTCCTTTTAAAAATGAGCCAAGTATATATTGTCCCAGCAACCTGAGATTGATTGAAGTACATAGAGAAACATCATATTAGCTGTGCAGACCATAAAAAATGGTGTTTATCCCATACCCTATGTTTTTTTTGAAATAGCCCGATTCCCCCCTCCTCGTACCCGGTTGCAGAATACAGGCAGTTGTGTGGAAACGATGCATATTTACTGGATGTCGATACCCATCATGCCCGATGAACGAAGGGCCTCTTCCGCAAGGGAGGCCGCGTGGAAGTTGTCGGATCTGAAACAATGAAATATAGCGCTAAATCACAGAGGCACTGATCGCCTGATCTGGCCGCTTTCAAATCCATCAATATCAGCAGTAATGAACCACTGTAAAATATACCCCCTCTGCATATCTCTCCACGATTTCAAATAAAAAATAGGATTATTCCTGCATTCTAACGCGGCGCATTTTTTCCATTTTAGATCCGGGGCTGAAAAACGCGGGCATGAAATGAATGATAAGGGATATATTAAAATATGCGTCAGTAAAAATTTTTACATGAAGATTTATGTCATCCCAAAGCACGCAGTATGGTGCACAGATGTGGAAGTGCGGTGCCCGTTAATGAATGCAGGAATAATGACTGCGAACGCTCTATCATTGATTTGTCAATATCACGGGGGAAGGGGTTTGGCTTCAACATTGGCCGACTTGCTGTTTCCTGGGCTTGAAGCCGGTATAGGATCTATATTTTTCAGGCAAGATCGTGCTGGAGTTACTTATTCCGCCTTCGGTTTCAGAGGTAACGTGTAGACGGTTTCTATAGACACTGTCGGCCCTTTAGTTTTTAGCGTTCTGAGGTGATGGCCTCGCTGCTAACAAGATGGTTAAACCAGTTGCACATCACCTGGTCATCGACATATGTTCCTGTTTCATCCACTTTGCCCCGTATTGTCGTTAAATTTGTTATGGATTCCCCTTTGTCGTAACCAGAGCGATGTGGCGTGTGATCTTACGCAGCAATAGTGGACATGCGACTTAGCGAGTAAACTTTCAACAGAGGTAGCTCACATGACAAAGTCCGTATCAACCATAAAAAAGCCCCGAAAGCGGCACGCGCTTGAGTTCCGCGACGAAGCGCTGAAACTTGCGGAGCACATTGGCATCGCTGCTGCTGCCCATGCTCAGTCTTTATGAATCCTGGCTATGCCTGACGTAGTAAGCAGCAGAATCAGGCAGCGTCTTCTGAGTGCGAGAGCGAACAGGCGGCTGAGTTTGCTAACCTCAAACATCAGCTGGCTGAGAAAGACGAGAAGCTGACCATTCTCCAAAAAGTCACGACAGACTACACGAAGCGCCTGAAGTGAAGTCTGTCTTAACTGAACAACACCTGGCTGAATTCAGCATTAAAGCCATGTGCCGGGTACTGCGTGTGGCGCGCAGTGACAGGTATGTCTGGCGAAACCGGCACAGAGTCATCGTTCCTGCCAGTGCTTCCGGCAGGGGCGACAACATCGACAGTAACGCCTTCGTTATGGCGAAGCAGCGCTACGGCGCACCTCGGGTGTGATGTGAAGGGGCGCTGCCAGCAGGGGACCTCAGTCTGGTCCATCATATTAACCGCAACGGATGCCTGACTGATTAATCAGTGCGTGACCTTGGTAATGAAACATCTCACACAAGCTCAAAGCAGGACCGAGCAGGACGTTTTCCTGCCATGAAAATGAAGGTGGTTTCATTTTTAAATATATTCAGAGTGTGAATAATTGCTATCACAAGGAAAATTTTTTATTGTCAAAGACCCATGTCGCACACAGATTCTTATCTGTCCAATGTCATTCAATTGCGGATTTTTATTCAACGCATAATATATTTAATAGAATGGTCCTAGTTTTAGTTACGTATTCTTGTGATAGATAATAGCACGAGGTAATCTGCTTTTCGACATGGGTTTCTCGTTTTATATGTAGAATCTTGCTGAGGTTGACTAAATTATTTGCACCATCGGATTCGATGGTGCTTTTTTATTTCATGCTGTCTCACTACTGATTGTGTCAAAAGGTATGATTTTTTTGTCAGCACAATGGCTTAAATAAATATCTTCATCCATGAAATGTCGGACGGCAGATTTTTATTATACTGTGGCTTCTGTTCTGGTGTTTTTCCTGTCTGCTGATCACGAAGACAGCCCTATCGTGAGGACATGTATGGTGAGGCTGTATCCCAACACTGTCTTTCTGGCGGTGTCAAACTATCACATTAATTTTATTTTGGTGTGTAGAGTGGAAAACGTTTTTGTACTTCCTTATAAAGTATTGTTTATTCAAGGAAACTCATGATAGAGTGCAAAATACACTTAAATAACAGCACTTTTAAAACTCTATATAATCAAATGGTAATTTCCCTGCGACTTTTTAAATATCCCGACATGACTGTTGCAACGCGTAAGCTCACCAGTTCTTCATGATTCAAACTAAGATAAGCAAATATCCAGTGGCTTAGTATTCACATTAAATTACTTTCAAAGTGAGATTTTTATGGAAGCAAATGGGATTGATTCGAAGAAACCCCCAACCTTCCGGTTATCCTTGTAGCAATATCATCAGTGTTTTACTTGGTTGCAAATCTGGTAGCACCGTATGCATTCCTGTTGGTTTTTCTGGCGATGACGTGCATCCTCGCTCAGGATCGGAAGAATCCTCATGAGGCAGGCTATGCCTCTCTATCATGCTAGTTTATCGTTTTGTACCCTCTTTATTTGTGGCAGAGAGCAAGCTGTTTTAATGGGGGATAAAATACTTCTGGATCTGGTCGGTACTATTTACCTTACCGATTTTTGCTATCACTTTATGTAGATACGCGGAACAAAAAGATGCGCTAGAAATCACATCCTGTTCTCTGGTCACTAAAATTTTCGGTTAACAGGAGCCTGCCATTAATGCAACATGCATTAAGGCCGCTACAGATTCTGATATACCGATGTTTTCCACAAGACTACTGCAACTCTTGATAATAGTGTTGATATAAAAATCACGATTGAAGAGAAAGGGGCCATGATATACGTCAGAGTCCCCCGAACTCACCATTAGCAGCCAGAGCAGGCTGAAGCATTCCTTCTTTACGCAGGGATGTTTATCGAAGAGCACAATTACCATAAACCTGCGCCCATCAGGTCTGACCTCACGAATAGCATCATTGAAGCTCAGCCCAGTTCGTCGAAATACTCACTGCCGTTACCGAGAAGAGGTAGCACATTCAGATCCTTGAAGAGTGAGGATGCCCCGCAAACTGAGAAGACCAACCTCAGTCTTGTCAGACTGAACACTATCGGGCAGTTTTCGCGTGTGCTCCGGGTTGCGTAACCGAACCACTGAAGACGTCTCTTATTGCCTGACGGTTGTTAACCGAAATGATCACCTTACCCTGCATGGCAGAACTCAGCGTCTGTTCAGTCATTTGCTGATACTGCTCAATGCCGAAGGGAATACCATACCCCGCCGTATTCTGGTAAGGCGGATCAAGTTAGTTGTGTGGCGTGCCGGATTCTCCGTCCGGCATGGTCGTGTTTGTGGGTGCCGATTTTGACGCTGTAAATGGTGCCGCTGGCGTAGTTGATATTGCCGATAATTGTGGCTGTTGAACCTTGATCATTGTCCCCGCCCACAGACATGCCGCTCTGGCCAGTCAGCGGCCTCTGCACGGTGACCTTCTGAGTCGCGGTCACCTTCGGGGTTTTCACCATCATGCTGTCTGACGCCTTAATCACGGCTTTTTTGCATTTCAGGTGCCAGTCATTGCAGGTAGTCTCGAGGATTGTGCCTTTCTTCAGGATAATGGAGGCCCGTTCATCGGTGTAGATGGCCGTCGCCCCTTCAGGTGGCAGGGTGGTGATGCCGTAGTGCTGAAACCGCTCCACATCCAGAAAGGTTTCCGGGGCCATACCCTCAAGCGGGGTGGTCTGCACACCCTCTCCAGGGGTTATGCGCGTGGGTTTTGTCCGGAACGGGCGACGGATGGCGCTAAGGGCCGCCGCAGGCGGTAAAATCCATCAGTGTATATCCTGCCAGGTATTCCACAGCAGCACTTACCCTTAGCCTTGAGTTTACGGCGCGAGCGCGGGGGACGTATCAGCTATCCAGCTGCAGCGTGAGTACGGTCATGAGAGGCTGCCTGCTTCCACCAGCAGGGCCTCAATATTGCTGAGCATCGTCAGTCGCTCGCCGAACTCTTCCCGGTCTCACAGGCCAGTACATCGCGGTAGGTTTCATCGTCCCATCTGAGGCAGGTTTTACCGGTGTGGGTGAGGCGGATCGGATTACGTCTCATGGAAATGGCCTCAAATTCGGGAGAAAAAGCGGAAGTGACTGTAATAAAAGAACCCGTACGAGGGCGGGGTTTTGAGCCAGTTCAGTGTTCAGTATTAACGGTCAAATTGGATTACATGGCAATTATAAAGTCCATGCTCACTTTTTTCGACCGTCATTCACCCAGACGATCCCCCAAATGATCACAAGGATGTACATAATCATGATGCGAAGTTCCATATCGTATCCTTCCAACAAATCAGGGACCTGCTAGCACCGCTAGAAGGTCAGAACGTATCAGCCGAGACTCATGCCGGAGGGCGTTATCATTACCTCCACAGACAAAACAACTGCTGCCTGAGTTTTCACTATACGCACCTTTAGTTCGAACAACTCCGGAACAGCCCACTAACGCGCCCGGAGCGCGAAGGCCAGCATCAGAGCAGTAAACGGTAACAACGTGACAGTAAATATAACGATGGCGAGTATTTTCATGAAATGCTCATTTTCAGTTGTCGCTTAACCATACAGGAATCAAACCAATGATTAGCGAAACAGATACAATTGCAACACAGAGACACAACAAAAACAGATATAAGCAAAACATAGCAACACCAAAGGTAAGAAAATGATGATTATTTTCTCGCGAGTAAAATCACGTTTTCGTAAACGGCCACATAAAGAAATATCCTAAACACGACATATCGTACATATATGTGATGCGGGGAAAATTTTCGATAACCCAAGGGCCCGCATGATGGCGGGATTTTGGGTTATTTTGATGCGCAAGGTTACTCCGGGTGATCAGATTTTAATGTGATTTTACATTCGGTTATGAATTCATTTGTTGCTTTTGTTACCCCCCGAACGCCGAATTTTTCCTCCATATTTTCGCTCATCCCACGAAATCCAACGATCACATCTGCATTTGCGCTGTGAAGCTGGTAAAGAAGATGGTTAATGCCACTGCTCTCATCCTCGTCGCCCTTTGTAGACATCTGTACATAGGAGTAATTATCGCGAGTTTGCCATAATACACCCGTCACCTTGACTGGCTGCCCACCATCAATTCTAAAAGATAACACCCCCACATCGGGTGAAAGCTGAAATGGTTTACCATTTGAACCAAATTCAACTTTAACCTCCTCTGGGGTGCATACCAAGATCAAAGTGTTGGGGCCATGAGAAGTTTCGATTTTGACACTTTTCGCATCTGAAAAAGCGTCATCCGTAACGCTTACATTCCAGTCGCTTGAAGGAGTTCTTAACCAGGAGTAAAAACCAATAATTAAGAGCAAAACTAGCAATCTTATTTTATTTATGTATTTTTTCATCAACCAGCAACTCCGTGGCGTCACTTGTAATTTGAGCCCATAAATCATCATTTGATTTCTTATCGATAGATTCATGTGATTTAGGTCTTGTAACTGCAGGAGATGCGCCATCTACAAACCAAACCAGCACCCCTATACCAGCAGTCGCGGCAATTAAACGGAGAATGTAATAGATTTGTTCATAAATATTTTTGGCATTAAGATCCATATAAAACCAGGCAGCATAGGCTACGATGAGAGCTGCAATTGTTTTTTCCACTCTCTGCCTCAGCATTAACATATTGAACCTCCAGTTATAAAACTAATTCTCAGGGCGAGGTTTGTTAGTGCTCGCACTTTAATCAACGCTGGAATAAAGGTCACTATGAATGGCCAGCAACTTCAGAATTATTGATTTAACGCAACAGTTATCAGGAGAAATGTCTGGAAAGTTGAATGACCTGTCAACAAAATAAAAGCCTCACAGTCCGGGCATTGAGATTTTTTTGCGTATGACGCTGGTGAACGAAGAGACTAAATTTTACCCAAAAGTTCTTCTGGTATCCACGTGGGTACCGGCACCGAAAGCCACTGAATGATATCCGGCAGCCCAGCATTTTACGGGTCGTAAATTTCCCCGTTATTAGAGGCACACCACAGAATGTGATAGTCGTAACCGCCGTGGGCCACTCCGGCCTCGCAGTCTGAAAGGGGGGCTCCCCGGTTCGCCAGCGGGTATCTTCGCTAATATCCTGCGAGGCAGCCATCCCAATCTTTCCGCCCAGAATATCCGTTCCCGCACTGAAGGGCGCTCCTTCCCATCGGGAAAATCAAAGACGAACGCCATTTTACCCATCGCTATTCCCCTCTCCGGTTTTACGTCTACCCGGCATGTTGCAGGGACACTCTTCCGGATCACTGCCTTCACTTCTGCAACCTGTTCAGGTGGTACTACAATAATCCCGGTGTAAATGCCTGCTGGCCTGGTGTCCCAGTGAAAACATTCGATGAACTCTCGTAAGACGTATGCCCAATGGACGCCACGCTGGACAGTGAACCTGGTGTATTCCACAAGATCAATGTCGTGGGCATTAGTATCATACTGTGCCATAACGCATACTCCTCCCATTCGTTACCGCGCTTCCACGTGTGCATCACACCGTTAATCTCGGGCGCCATCACCTTCAATTTGCCAGCCCACTGTTCCATGGCGGTCTCAGGCCGACCTTCTCTGGTTGGAACATTTCATGCGGCTCAGCGGCTGTGAGATAATCTATCTCAATGTTAACCATCTTAATCAGAAGGTTAAGTCATGCCACAAGAGCAGTGCTCGCCACTTTCCAGCACCGGCAGGCTGCTGTGCGGCCGGTTATTATCATGCTCAACCAGATTCGGTCCGCTGTTCCCATGTGGGCACCTTGCGCATTGCCCCCACGCCAAGGCATAGACAGTTGTTAAAGATTGCAGAAGTCGAAGGGGTATCAATGGACTGGTTATTAAATGGTACCGGGGAGGTGCCAGTGCTTGAGATAAAGAACCAGAAATGAACCATTTCAAGTAATGCAGACCAAATTCAGATGGAGATGCTTTCGTTTCTTTGTGAAGAGAAAAAACGAGGGTTACTTGAAGAGGTGGAAATGAAAGGTGTTGATATCGTTGTTTATTTTCTTGATGAAGACAACAGAGGTCGCTCCCGTAGTAAAGGGGAAAATGCTTTGAAGCCAGCCAGACCCGGCCCAGGAAGCGGCTCTGAATACACAGGAGAAAAGAGATCGTGACACTGATAGCGAATTACAAATGACCGAAAACGATCTAGCCAATATTGCAAAAAACAGGTTAGATGAAATATATTCTGGCAGGTATTTTGTCAGGTTTTTTTCTGGCCTTTGGCTAATAAACAGGCAGCGAAAAGTTTTGCGCTCTCGCTATTTAAATCAATTTAAATGGTATTAATTTCAGAATAATCGAGTGCAGAATTATGATACATAAAAGTCGAAACGATCAAGTCTTTCAGACGAGCTCGATCGGCGAAAAGTTGTTCCCGGCCTCACAGATGCCCCAGATTTCCATTCCTGAATATAGTCACATTATTTTTTCTGAGTTGTGAATTAAATCGACTGGATATGCCCTGATGTAAAGTGCAGATTTTATTCCTGAACACCGGGATTTCAGAGACCCGTTGTTGATGCCTTTTATAGCTATTTGAAGGCCCCTGAAGCAATGGCGGTGTTTGCCCGATATGGTTTTA
Source organism: Cedecea neteri NBRC 105707 = ATCC 33855 (assembly GCF_001571265.1). Classification (GTDB taxonomy): domain Bacteria; phylum Pseudomonadota; class Gammaproteobacteria; order Enterobacterales; family Enterobacteriaceae; genus Cedecea; species Cedecea neteri. The sequence continues at coordinate 17,117 of NZ_BCTL01000033.1, forward strand.
ACATTTTGTCCAGTCTGCATGTGAAAGGAATGTCGTAACGGCGCGTCTAAAAGCTATAACAGATAAATGAAAATGGCCGGAAAGGGGCTGAGACACATTTTCAGACTATTCTTTCTGATATCAATATCTGGTCTGTCGACCATTTTTATTATTTCTTGACTTGCGTCTTTTTTCTTCAAAATTGTCTTCCTGCTTTTAAGTAATGTCTCTCTTTGTAGTGGGTTTCTCCTGTATTCATTTAATATATGATGCGTGCTGTTTTTTTAAATTTAATTAAATTGATCGATGTCAATGGATAATAATATTTTCTTGCGTGAAAAATTGTAATGGTTATAAATGATTTGTTCATTTCATCAAAACATTAAGGGGTATGAACAAGGATTCGATAACTGAAAATATTATATTTTTTATGAAAGAGAATGCAAGTAAAGACAATATGAGTCTGGTTTAGGCTTGGGTTGTCGTATTTTTCAGTAAAGATGAGGAAAGGTGGAATGGCAGCAAATAATGTTGCATTGGTTACGGGGGGAAATGGCGGTATTGGTTCCGCCATTACGAGAAGATTAGTGAGTGACGGGTTTCGGGTGATTGTTGCCTATTCTCCGGCGGAAGAGTCTGCTGCACAGAAGTGGTATAGAGCAGAAGAGTATTCTGAAAAAGACGTTACATTACTTCCCATGGATGTCACAGATACCAATGGCTGTGAAAGGAATATCAATAAAATACTGGCGACTGAAAAATATATTGATGTTCTGGTCAATAATGCCGGTATTACCCGGGATGTCGCGTTTAAAAAAATGTCAGCCTCTCAGTGGGTTGATGTCATCAATGTCAACATAAATAGTCTGTTTAATGTAACGCGTCCATTATTTCCTGCCATGTGTGAGAGAGGGTATGGCCGAATTATCAATATCTCATCCGTGAATGGGCTGAAGGGGCAATTCGGTCAGGTTAATTACTCCACTTCAAAAGCTGGGGTGATTGGGTTTACAAAAGCCCTGGCGGCTGAAGGCGCTAAGGTTGGGGTCACGGTTAATGCCATTGCACCAGGTTATACCGGTACCCCGATGGTGGAAGCCATGAAGCCTGATGTTCTCGCCGCAATTACAGAAGAAATACCGGTACGCCGGCTGGCCACGCCTGATGAGATCGCTGCTGCAGTTTCTTTTCTCGCCAGCCGGGAAGCGGCTTATATCACCGGCGAAACACTCTCTGTCAACGGTGGTCTGTACATGCGCTGAGGCGTACTTCTGGAAGGTTGAAACAAATGCGAATTTTTATTGTTGCGGCCAAGCGTACGCCGATAGGCAGTTTTAGGGGGGCGTTCAGCACCGTGCCTGCCGTCACGCTTGGCGCTGCCGCGATACAGGGGACTCTGGCCGATAGTCGAATTGATGCTGGCATTGTAGATGAGGTCATTGTGGGCAACGTGATTGGCGCGGGCCAGGGGATGGGGATCGGGCGGCAGGTTGCTGTGCAGGCAGGTATTCCTCACCATGTCCCGGCCTACAGCCTGAACATGGTGTGTGGCAGCGGAATGAAGGCTGTGATGGAGGGGTGTGCACATATCAAAGCTGGTGAGAGCCGCGTTGTGGTTGCCGCCGGGACCGAAAATATGTCTCGCATTCCGTTCGCGCTGGATGCGCAGGTACGTGGCGGTGTCAGACCGGGTAACGTTGAGCTGCAGGATTTGCTGATCAGCGACGGACTTACCGATGCTTTCCACCAGTATCACATGGGGCTCACGGCGGAAAATATTGCGGTGAAGCTTGGGATCAGCCGTGAGCAGCAGGACCAGTTTGCGTTTCTGAGTCAGTTCAAGGCGGCGGCGGCGCTAGAGCAGGGGCGATTTAAAAAGGAAATTATTCCTGTTGAGGTGTCGGGGCGACATGGTGTGAGCCGGATAGACCAGGACGAATACCCTAAGCCCGACACCACACTGAGCAAACTGTCCCGCCTGACCCCGGCTTTTTGCGCGAAAGGTACTGTGACAGCCGGCAACGCATCAGGTTTGAATGACGGGGCCAGCGCCTTGCTGATTGCGTCCGAGGAGGCAGTTGAGCAATACCGGCTGGAGCCGATGGCGGAAATACTCAGTTACGCCCAGGCTGGTGTGGATCCAGAAATTATGGGGCTTGGTCCGGTTCAGGCCACCCTCCGGGCGCTGGCAGGAGCCCGATTACGCCTTGATGAGATAGATATCTGTGAATGTAACGAGGCATTTGCCGCCCAAACCCTGGGTGTGCTGCAGGAGCTGTCTCGGGAGACGGGGGTGTCTTTCGACACCCTGCTGGCCCGAACAAACCCTAATGGTGGTGCTATCGCGCTCGGACACCCGTTGGGGGCATCGGGTAACCGGATCGTAGTTTCTTTGCTTTATGAAATGCGGCGTTGTGGAGCCCGACATGGACTGGCAACGCTTTGTATCGGCGGTGGTATGGGAACGGCCATTATTCTGAAAAGTCTTTAGCTTTTTGGAAGGTAATTCTCTTTTACAGTTGTGATGCTGTTTAATTATTAATTAAGGAATTATGGATATGTATACACAAGCTTTCAAAAATTTTTCTGAGCAATATGAAAAAATCTTTAGTCCTTATACCCGGCTGAATAAACTCGTGGCAGAGAAAATTCAGGTTCTGACGGAGATGAATGTCAACGCACTGCAGACCTATAGCCAGGAAGGCACGACGACGCTGACGGCGCTTAGTAACGTGAAAGACTTCTCCTCCCTCACGAGTTTCAACAGCCAGCATTTACAAAGCCTGGCAAAAGTGACGCAGCAGTGTATTGACGATTGCCATCGATACAGTGAAATCGCAAAGCAGTTTAAAAAAGAAGTGGATGCGATACTTTCTGAAACCACAGCGCAGGTAAGATCTGCATGATAACGTCTCCGGCCTTATTCGGGGATACCGGGTAAGGCCGGATCATAAAGAGACAGCACAATGATTGGAACGTTGATGTTAAATTATATTGATGCCCTCATCCGCATTAGCAAGGGAGGGGCTGACGATAACCCTCATTCTCCAGGTGGGATCCTTTCACCGATATTAAACAAACTCTATGAGATTAATATGGGGGATCTGAGCGCGGCGATGGCCTTGCAGTTTCAGATGTCTGAGGGCATGAATGAGCGATGGCAGGTCTGGTGGCAGCGACAAAGTGAGCTGATGTCGGGGGCTGGCTATACCGACAAAGAACAGCTGTTTTCGGCTCCGGAATGGAACAATGCGGATGCCTATACCTGCATCAAAGATCATTATCTTTACATCAGTCAGCTGATTGAAAATAGTGTGTCGTTATTACAATGCCAGGATGAAACGCTCAACATGCGCCTGAAATTTTTCAGTCGCCAGTTTTTGAGTGCGTTGTCTCCGGCTAATTTTATTTTTTCCAACCCTGAGGTTGCTGCGTTGACTGCGAAAACGCAGGGAGAAAATCTGATCGCAGGGATGAACAATCTGCTCGAGGATGCCCGGTGCAGTAATGAGGTACTGAATGTCAGGCAAGTCAGTAAAACAGCTTTTATGCCGGGTAAAAATCTGGCGACAACCCCGGGCGACGTGGTTTTCAGGAATGAAATTTGTGAGATTATTCAGTATCGGCCTTTAACAAAAATGGTTGAACACACGCCATTGCTTATCATTCCTCCGCTCATCAACAAGTTTTACATACTCGATCTCAGTGAAACAAAATCGATGGTCAGGTGGCTTCTTGAGCAGGGGCATTGTGTCTTCATGTTGTCATGGAAAAACCCGGATCACTCTCAGCAGAATACGAACTTTGAAAACTACGTTTTGAATGGCGTGGTCAAAGCGGTCAGTGTGGTAGAAAGCATTACCGGCAGCGATCAGGTTAATGCGGTGGGGTATTGCCTTGGTGGCACCTTACTGGCGGCGTCGGTCGCTTATTACGCGGCCAGAAGGATGAAAAAACACATTAAGAGTGCGACCTATCTGGCAACCATTATTGACTTCTCAATGCCTGGTGAGCTGGAGGTGTTTTGCGATCCTCAACTGATCGCCGTGATTGATGAACAGAACCGGCAGCGGGGGTACATGGATGGCCGACAGCTGAATGTGACATTTAATTTATTGCGTGAGAATACGTTGTACTGGAATTACTACGTCGATCGCTATCTCAAAGGAAAATCGCTGAGCAGTTTTGATCTTCTCTACTGGAGCAGTGACAGCACAAATATGACGGCAGCCTGTTGGTACGATATTGTCCAGGGATTCTACCTTGAAAACCGTCTTGTCCAGCCCAGGTCGTGCAAAATTGGCGGCGTCTATATTGATATCACAAGGGTGGATATTCCGGCTTATTTTGTTGCAACGCAGGAAGATCACATTGCGTTGTGGCAAGGCGTTTACGAAGGGGCCCGATATTTTAAAGAGCATGCCACCTTTGTGTTGGGGAAATCAGGACATGTGGCCGGGATTATTAATCCGCCTGCCAAAGGAAAATATGGTTACTGGGAAAATTCGCAACCCTCTGAATGCCCTGATCAGTGGTTGTCGAATGCGCATGAGCATGCAGGTTCATGGTGGGAGCACTGGGGCCGTTGGTTAAAAGCAACAGAGAAAAAAGAACCGGTGACCGCGTATGCTACCGGGAATGAATTGCATCCCGTTTTGGGGGCAGCACCGGGTGAATATGTTATGGAAAAATTGGTTTAAGAGGATGCAATAAAGCGCGATGACAAGTGTATATGGTGTCTTCAAAAAGGGAGGAAATAAGAAGATGAAAGACTTTATTCTCTTTATTGATCTTATGGTCACGCACTTTAATCGGAATTTGAATGATGTCCTGCTGATGCTTCCCATTTCTGACGATGAGCGAAATGAGCTATCTGTACTATATAAACAAACCAAAGAAATATTGATTCCTCCCTCTCATACTCAGCAGAAGTGACGGGATAAAACGGCTATCTTCGTTGAAGAGGGGAATTCTTATGCCTCCCCGGGGCGATTTCTTATCGCGTGCGGTGTGCCTTCGGGGAGCCGGGATGTCCCCGGCAATGCGCCGGGTGGGAACGTCTGTATTTTCCTGCCCAGGCCGTACACGTTACGGCCACCCCTGCGGATGCTGATGGTTGAAAAGGGCGCGTGCCCAGGAGTATCGAGTTTGTATGAAGCATAAAATGAATTCAGACACCGGTAAATGCATGATGTGTGGCCATCCCCTGCCTCTGCAGACTGTCCAGAAACTCTGCGATCGTTGCCTGTCTGTCTTTTCCCCCGTATCCGGTAGTCGAAAAATAATGCGGGCGATGTTAATGCTGTTCCTGGTGATTATCATCGGTCTGGTGCTGGAGGGGCTATGGGCAACAGGTACCATTGCCCCACACAACTGGTTTTGCTCTTCACGTGCGAGAAAATCGCTGTCCGCGAGAAAGGGGGACATGGACAGTATATTCAGGTTGTACTGCTCTTCCATTTAATATGTTGATTAAACTGCATTATTTACCATCTCTGAAACCAAAAGGGGGGGGTAAGGGGCAAGCTTTTTCAACGCACCAGCTTACTGTGAAGCATATTCACCTGGTCGCCGCTCAGTTCTTCAATCCAGGCAGAATAGACTTCGTAAACCATTTACGCGTTTTCATGTCCCATCTGACTAGCAATAAAAGAGGGGTTCGCACTGGCCGATAATAACCAGCATGCTTAAGAATGGCGTGTATGGTAGGGATTCCGGCGGCGAACTCCAGCACGTTTTACAGCGGCGTCCCAGCACTCACCAATGCTTGATACGCTGTAATACGGTTTTTGTTCACCTTTACGCATGCGCGGCATAAAAACAAAGCGTAGGTGTTGGGTTTCCGTGCGGCCATCAAGTCCGGTCTTCTCTGCGAGTGATCCATTCCTCGTTAAAAATGACCTGTGACATGCTGCACCTCAGCTCGGTTACACCCTTTAGTGCGTCCGTAATTTAAAAACTGAACTATGGAAATCAGGCGCCAGGGCGGCGCCCGCTGATCATCGTTTGCTCTTATCTGGTGGCTTCACGCCCACGGACTTAAACTTCGTGAGCGTTACCATTACTTACGCAGCGCCGCAGCTGCCAGCTGTATCTGATGGCTGGGTGATTGTGCCGAAGGAGGCGACGGCGGAGATGATTTCCTCTGGTATCTGCGCCCACTATGGCCATAGCAAAATTCAAATTCATGGTAGGACTGCAGCGGGTCCGATGGAGTGTGCTTATGTGGCTTATGAATACATTACTAACATCGCGGTGTATTAATCAACGGGGAGCAGGTCAGAGGAATGAAGAGCGGTGCTAATGGTTACAAACGGGTATTGCTAAGGTCAATATGGGGGTTGCATTCACTGGCCTGTTTATTTGTGAACGCTTATTATGAGTGGCCAACTAACATCAGGCTGGTTGCTATGATGTTACCCGGCACAAGAAGCGTATAACCCTGCGTTTTGATTTCAAACATTGGGAGCATGGTTATTCTGTAAGAATGTGCCACACTTCCAGTTATCGTCCAGCCGCGTTGCTAACCCGAATGAAAAATTTTCGCTCACACCACCTATACCGCATTGCCCTGTCGATTCTTGTACTTATCCTCTGCTTGGCTGGGGCAACGATTTTCCTCTATGCACAAACTGCTCATTGGGTAAGAAGTCAGCAGAATGACAACATGGACCGCGCACAGCATCAGCTTGATTCTCTTTTAACGCATGTCGATCAGTCGGCGCAATCCATGCGGGCGTTGGTTGGTGCGGCCTGCACATCGCAAACGATAACTGAGCTGCGTCGTTACCTGGCTATCACACCTAATGTGGGGAACATTGAGCTGGCGAAGTCGGGGGCAGTCTATTGTTCCTCTTTGCTCGGCGCGGTACCTCCCGACACAGAAAAGCGGGAAGAGAAGCGTCTCTACCTGAGTGACACGACCATGACCTTGCCGGGGCACCCCTTTGTCGTGTTTCATGTACATGAGGGCGCGGAGGGTCTTTATACCAGCACGGATGGTTATTATATTCGCAATATTCTGGAGTCGGCCTCTGAGCTTTCACCTGTGGTGTTGTTGACCGAACAGGGGTGGATGGCACAGGACGGGATCATTCATTCTTCATTGTTTCCCCGTCAGCAAAACATACAGCTCCACTCTGCGGCTTACGGCTATCGGCTTTATTCAAACATCAGTACCACGGATATCATTGCGGTCTCTCTGAGGAACAGCCGGATTACAATGATGATCCTTGCCGGGTTGTGTGTGGCCATTGCTATCGCCAGCTATGTCTGGTCTGGCCGGCCACGGACGCCTGAAAAATTATTGGCCATTGCGATGAAGAATCATGAACTGCACCCTTATTATCAGCCCATTGTAAAGGGCGAGCCGCCGGTGCCTGTCGGATGTGAAGTGCTGGTTCGCTGGCTGCACAAAAGCAATCTCATTCCTCCGGATCAGTTCATTCCACTGGCCGAAGAAACCGGGCTCATCATTCCGCTTACGCGACAGCTCATCAAAGATATCACTAACGAATTTGTAATGTCATATGAGCCGGTTGACCCGTTTTATATCAGCGTTAACATGAGCGCACGTCATCTGCAGTCTGAGGAGCTGGAAGCGGATCTGGAGTATTTCCTTATGCGGGCTGGCAGCAATATCCGTCTGGTTCTGGAGATAACCGAGCGTGAAATTATCACCGGTGATGACCGGGTCAGGATCCGAATCGAACAACTGAAAGCCAGAGGTGTCAAGTTTGCTCTGGATGATTTTGGTACTGGATATTCGACGCTGGAGACTCTGCGCCACACCCCCGTTGAATTGATTAAGATTGATCGGCTCTTCACGTCTGGCATAGGGCGCAATGATTTATGCGAGGCCATCATAGGTAATGTTGTGGATCTGGCGAAGCGGATCGGTACCGGCCTTATTGCTGAGGGGGTGGAAACGGAGGAGCAAATCACATTTCTCAGGCAGCAGGGAGATATGGCATACCAGGGCTATCTTTTTTCAAAACCTCTTCCTGGAGAGAGTTTCAAAAAATGGCTGGCTCAGATGTCTGTCCGGGAGAATGACACTGGGGAACGCTGACATCGCTTGTGTCATCCCCGTTATTTCTGTGTTGGTTCAAGTGACAGATAATTTAGATGTTCGGTGGCAGGGGCAGAGACTGTGTTCAGCCGGAGGAAGTGAGATATTCCCGGGTATCTCTGAGATAAGACGTTTTGTTGATCAGACTACACATCACGGGAACTACAAGCAGCGGACCGTGCGGGACCGCCAGTAGGTGCGGTGTCGGGGGCATTTTTTGTTTTCGCACGGGCCAGTGCCAGGCCGGGCTGGTGTTCGCGGAAATTTCAATGAACCGAGAGTATTTTCCATTTGCCTGGTGGATTGTTCGGGGTAATACTTTTCCCAAATTGGGCGGCAACGTACATTGTTTTGTCGTTGTAACGTATTGTTAGCGCAGATGGACAGAGCGTTGCCCTTGACGAAATCTTTTACGCCGACTTAGCTCAGTAGGTAGAGCAACTGACTTGTAATCAGTAGGTCACCAGTTCGATTCCGGTAGTCGGCACCAGAATGCGGCCATCGTATAATGGCTATTACCTCAGCCTTCCAAGCTGATGATGTGAGTTCGATTCCCACTGGCCGCTCCAGCACAGCGTTTTACATGTGGGAAACCGGTCCAGCCGGCAGTATATGTCCGCCTGCCAGTGATTTTTCGCGTACATCGCTATTACGAAGCCTGAACATTTCTATGATAGTTTACTCGCAGCCATGAGTATGTCTTCCGGTTTTCTATTTTTCGTGCGGGTTTATGATTCAGAAGGCCCATACCTCAATCTGTTGTCTGTTGAATATATCGCGCTGGCTTTTTTAGCTTAAGAGCTTAAGAGGCCATATGCTGGATTCATTAGCTGTGAATGATGGGAAGAAAACGAATATGTCATCGACTCGTATCGTCATTCGTTGACATAAAAAATCATTATGCCGATGATGTTAACTGTAATAAATTGCTCGCGCATGAAAGAAAGTTCTTAATTTTATGAAGGTTGTGCGATTAGCAATAGCCTGAAAAAAGCGGCAACCATAAACTTTTCTTTTTAAGTCACAGAGAGAACTTTTATGGCAGGGAATCGTTATTTCCCCTCAATGCGAAAAAGTGCCGGGTCACTTAGCCGATATATCTTCAGTCTTCAATCGGCTGTTGCAACATTTATTGCTGACTATCTTGATTATGTAGCCTGTTCGTTTCTTTGTGAGGATCGATATCCTGAACAGGATATCGATGATGAGTCTATTCATATTGGCCAGATGTCAGCCGGACGTATTAAATGGGACGTATGCTACCTTAGTCTCCGGATCAATGACGCGACGAAAATGGATTTTTTCATTCGGGCAGACTACTCCGTTAGTACGAAAAAGGCGTTGCCGAAACTTCACCAACAGATATTCTGGTGCACTATCTGGGCAGCAGGAGACCACCTGGCATTTGAACTGGCAGAGCTCGATGGTTCTCTGATCCAGTGTTTCTGGTTAGACAGAAAGGTTGGTCAGGGCACTTTTCGGCCTGTTGTTGATGAAATTCGAAGATATATTCATGCTGGACAAAGAAGGGCCGAGTTACAAAAGGCAGAGGTACACCCGTGAAGCGTTTGAAAGGCCGACGGTTTTGTACGCGGCGAGGCAATGAATGGAATCGTTCACCGGAGAGTAAACCGGCGAAAAGGGTAAATGAAGAAAAATTTGGACGTGATGCTGAAGTCTTTAAGACGCCTGGCCGAATAGTCTGAGCGCCTGAGGCGTCACGGCATTCTGTTCTCAGGGAGAACATCTCGTTGATTTACGTACTGACACAGATCGGAACGATGATTCTCATTGGGCCAAAAATTACACAGTGGCCAGAAAAGTGAGGGACAGCATAATGGAGGCCCTGTCCCGGCAGGGCCGGGTAGCGATCAGGTTATAAATTTTTATAATTTAGTAGACTGTATTGATAGTATTTTAAAGGAAATTCCCAATGACTTCTCTTCCTGCGCAAGGGGAAGGTGTGTGGAGCATTTTTTACGTTCAATGGATTGTCATTTTTTATAATAAAGGATCTATAGTGTTTGATGTTTTTTAACAATTTTGGTAAGTATGCATTATGCAGTAGTATTGATCAGCCTTCTGTTGAAGGCCTCGCAATATTATTTTTTGATTTACATCGTGCAGAATATGGTGTGTTTATTCTTTAGATATTTCATGCGCTGGTTCGCGCTGTCTCTATTTCCTCATTCACATATATATTTAAGATGCGTGTATTCTCTGGCTAATATTCTTTTTTGAGAGCGGTGGTATGCGGGTGACAATGCTTAGAATAAACTTAATATAGAAAGTTCCGATTTTTTTAATTATTCGGCTTTTACTTCGATATATCTGGGGCTTCAGTTTTTTGTCAACCAAGGTATCAACACTCTGGTCTTTTAAAAAAGGAGGTGACTGTGGGCGAGTCTTTTCATGTAAACCGGGACAGGAAAAAAAGAAGCCAGTCCCGTGAATATAAACTTTTACTTCAGTCTGCGGCTGCAATGCTGGTTTCTGATTATACCATGGACGAATTTTTGCCGGGAAGACCATCTACCCGCCGGCGTGGCAGGCCGGAATATACGAGCGAGTTCTCTACTATTCAGATAGGCGAGGAAGTTAAACAGGATATTATCTGGGGAATAGGATATATCGGTCTAAAGATGGACAATGAAATGAAGCTCAATTTTTGTATCAATGCAAAAATGCTGGTTGATCATGCATGTCATTCAACTGAAAACTTTTCTAAAGTATTCAGGTGTTCTATTTGGGTATCTGTGGATATATTACGTGTGAGGCTCGCCGACCAGAACGGAGATTTGCTCAAGAACTTTTGGTTTGATGAGGAGATTACTCAGGGTGTTTTTCAACCGGTGGTGAAGGAAATTAAGAAGTGTCTTCAACATCAAGGGCACAGAATGAGGACGTCCACCAGCCAAAGGCCTTAAGAAACGTTGATATCCTCCCCGTCCCTGCGGGCGGGGATTTCTGCGGTGTGCAACCAAAGCCTGGCTATGAGGTTCCTCACGGCATGTCCTGCAGCTAAAATGCTACCTGCACCGTTAATACCGACATTCCCGGTATCTCTGCCTGTCTGGTATCCCCGGTTTACTTTGCGCCAGGTGCTTTTCTTTCGCTTTACGATCGCAGTAGACGTATATCTGGTCTGTACTCGAGATTATGGCGTATGTCATACCCGTACAGCCCCAGTATTGCATGGTCAGTATAGTGCTGACATTTCACCCGGTTGCTTGCCGTGTTTATCGTCGATATTGGCATGTTGCTTACCTTTAAGCTCCCCAAAGACAATCATGGTGTAGTTTCTGCAGATTTCACTGGCAACATTATGCGGATAATCGCGTCGGATACTGGCAATGAGGGAGCGCTACCGCTGAATTTTATGTTTTTGTCAGCCGGCACCGGCTTAATGTCGCGCATTGCCCGCGTGTGCCGGGCTGTTGACGATATGATATTCCGTGCTATCAGACAGCATTGTACATTTCGTGAAACCTGCATCCAGACAGACAATTGTCGCTGCAGGGGGAGGCGCATTTTATGACCTTTTTACGTTTCCGTGCAGAGGGCATATCGTTTTGAATTATCGTTGATAAAGCATGAAATTATTACGTTTGATTGCGATCGACCGCAAGGTGATACTCTTCGTGGGCAAGCAGGTGCCAACCACTTTATTTTCATACGACAAGTGAAGAGATGAAAACGTTCATTAAATCAATACCCTGGGCACCTATCCGGTTGATAATGAGTGTTTTGTACCTGCCGGCCCGCCCAGTGATTATTTATGTACTGCTTGTGTGTGGAAACAGCACGTTGTTTTTCTTAGTAAGAGCGGTGTCGGAATAGTGCACCAGGCAAGTGTAAATCTGCTTTCGTCAGGGACAGATCTACTGGCGATAGTTCGACGCGAAGGACTGAAAAGACACGCTGCCAGCGGAGAGCCAGACCTGTGCCTTTATGACCATGTATAATGATGATTATCGCAGATTCCATCCGTTAGATGGCACTGATGATGCAGGTTGAATACCTGCTGGCTATTTAATGAAGGTTTTTCATTTCATCCATAAGGGCGCGTAGCTGGAAAGCGTACTTTGGCCTCAAAACATTTTGTGTGGACAGCTTAAAACGTGAGGTTAGTGTTTAGCCAAATACGTGATGCAAATTATAATTCATTGATATGGTCACGGGCAATTATCGAAATGATATTCATCATTTGATGTGTTCTGTACGATTTTTCGCCAGGCCAGCGCGCGCTCGTTCTATGTACAACTTATGCCTGCGATCGGAACCCGGAGTTTTTCTTGATAGTGAACACGAATTATCTCGCGGTATTGTCGTCTTTTCTTCGTGAGGTGTAGGGTTATTTTGTCGGAGTGAATCGCCCTGTGTGGCGGAGCGAAATGGTTGTTTTTCGTATCAGAACATGCGAAACATGGTTGACCAGGGAGGCCCCCGGCACTGCAGTGACCTTACGAAATGACTGGTCTGTCAAAATCCAAAAATTTACTTCGGTGAGCTTTATGTTTTGGTTATTCCGTTGATGCAGTGGGCAAGAGTATTCTTCCTATGACGGTTATGTGCAGACAAACCATGGCGCCAGCAGAGCTGGTTATCAACGTAGTCGCAGTTGGCAGGAAAAACAGCACGTCTTTCGGGTTGACGTCTGGCGGAGAGCCGGACCTGCCAGCAGCCGTTCAAGCTGGCAGGTGTGTTTTCAGAACGTGGCTTGCAGTACGCCCGATGACTTAGAAGACGGGTCCTTCATCGTGTCGAAGAATTCTTATCTGGAACGATGCACGGGTGTTGATAGGGTATGAGCTGAGCACTTACCAGCAAATACCCGATTCAGGCTACAAGCCCAGAGGTTGTCTCAGGCACTTTGTTTCATACAAAATTCTGCCCGTTGTTTACTCCACTGCTGATTGAGTTTATGGCATGATACACGGTAAGCGTTTTCCCAGGCCCTGTTCGCCTGAAGATAATCCCCCGCCTGTTCGAGGCGAATCGCTTTTCGTGCTTCGGGATAATAAGCCAGACTGTCACGAAGCTGATGTTGGGTCTGTGTTTCACCAGAGACTGTTGCGGGCGGCCAGAGTTCAGACACGACAATTTCCTCTTCTTTGTATGTAATGTGCATTAATAAGATGAATCCTATAGGGCTTGCTCTCCTTTGATGTATGATATATTGCCATTTTTCTTATTCATGATAAGAAAAATAGATTCATCATATGATGAATTTCTGGGTCGCCACGGATATTCATAGACACTTATGAGCCGTTGATAATATTGATTTTCATATTCCGTCGGTGGCATCTGATCGCTCGAAGCATGCCGACGCTTACTGTATAAAACATTTCGATGTAATCAAAAACATCGCTGCGGGCTTGTTTCCGCGTACTGTAGATTTTTTCTTTGTTCGTGCGCGCTTCATTAGCTGCCAGACCCGATTAATCCCGCATTGTTGCCCGCTATCTCACAGGCCGAGATAGATCTTGCTATAGCCATAAACGCAACCGGACTCCAACCAGAACTGTTTGATTTGTCCTGTCAGCCTGAGATCCGCCTGATGTTTGGGTGAATACGGCTGTTGAAGCCAGGTGTAAAACCCACCCGGATGAACATTCAGCGCCCGGCAGAGTAGACGAGCAGGTCAACAACAGGAGTTGTCACGGATAAAGGCGTACCTCAGTCGCACAGCTTTGCGAAGTACGCCACGGATTTTTGATATGTCCCGCTCGTCAGTAACCCGCTTTATCTCCTTCTGGAATCGGCAGATCCCGGCCTGAGCATCAGACTACGCATGCGTACCTTTTAAATGACTCTGGGATGTCTGTTAAACGCGTGGCGATTCAGTTGTTTCAACGGGGACTGGTGAGTAGTTGAAAAAAGTCGAGCGCAGCGTGAACGTTTCCTGGCAACTGAGGTTGAGACGATGCAATGGGAGAGTGGATATCAGTGGTTGTCACTTATGATATCTGCTGATGCTCGACATCTACAGCACTGATGCACATCATAATCTGATGGCATTAAAAATGCGGGAGAGCAACAACTGAGCTGGCCGTATAAGGACTTAAATATCGTGATTTTTGTTCTGGAGGATCTCACGTCAGGGTTTTCAGAACCACTCAGGGGTGAGCAGATAAATCGTTTTCCCCCTTAACTCTTTTCAGAGGGACAGGGGTAAGCTCACTGAAAACCAGGCTGAAGCCATGAGCACTGTGGAACTTACGGTTTCGCCTGCTTTTGCGCTGTGGTCGAATCAGGTATACATGATCTGATGGTGATATTATCCGACTGCATCTTCAAAATTTCTCCAGAAGGGAAGGTTAAAGAAAGTTTTGAATCCCCTTTGAAAAGCACGAGCGTGTTGTCCGCATTGACGCTCTGTTCATCTCCGGATACTTCTATTCCCACTGTAGTGGGAACTTCAACCTGAGCGATGGTTTTTCCGTGGCTGATCGCAGAGATGATTTTAGGACAATTTTGTGCGGATACCCCCCCGCTTAAGAAAAGCAAACTTATTGCGATTAATTGAGAAAGACTCATCATAGACCCTCTTTGTTTCTGGTTTGAACTACTGAAATCATGCTGTCCATACTTTAAACACCATCACTAAATTTCTACCATTTTGAAGGAGTGGTTCATGTATATTCCTGCCGGAATCCGATATTTTTGGGATAATTCTTTTCAGTTGCTGTCGTGGGCGGAAAATAAATCAGATGACCCGTGGCCTCATCGCAAGCTCCCCGTAGATTGAAATCAGACCTGTCATGATACGAAATGTATCGGTTGATCTCTGCAGATGGCTTACCTGCTCCGAAATTTTCATCAGAATGCCTCCGGGAATTCCCGTTCTTCAGGACAGGGGGCCGTCAATTGTATCGCAATGGCCAACCAGCGCGCCCTCTGTACTGGCAGCGGCAAAGCGGTGCTGGGGAAGATTTTTGAAAGGAAATGGAGAGTGTATGCCAACAATCGTTGAAGGCGCAGCGCTGTCAGAAATCATAGACGGGAGAGACTCAGAACAGAACCTGATACCACATTGACATTGTGGTTTTAGGCTGTGATGATGGGCTCTGAACGAAAAGAGGCGCGGCCATAAACATATCACCACCTCTCAACTGCCCGCCGATTTTTCAATGCTGATCAATTTATCTTTTGTGCTAGTGGAGCCGGGATCAGATCAAGAAAACGTGATATTTAATCCTCTCCTTTCATTGCGTGGAGGTTTAGAAAAAGGGAGGATCTAAATGAAAAATGCAGTTATCAGATTGTTGAATAGCCTTTTTATCATGTTTTTTATGGCAGTCATACCATTAGACGCAAGGGCGACAGATACCTCTTGTCAGATAAAATTTGAAAACTGGATTGTTAAGCGGGAACCAGCAGGGTATGCAATCAATCCGGCTACGTTGACAGTATCTGCGCCGGATAAGTGTATTGTTCGAAAAAGTAATACAGGAGATGACACTGTCATCTTGGTCAAAAACGTCTCAATTAGCATCGATGATAAAATTACAGGGAAACGAGCGCAGGATAAAACTTCGATATCCATTACACTGGATAAACACTATTACGCTAGTGTTTATATCGATTATTTTGCACTGAATGTAGATTACTCATCTGAAGGAATAACGACCATGCGACGGGAAGGAAACGACCTTTCTCTTGCCAACACCCGGGCGATAACCGCGCCAGATGTAGCCCCGCAGCATTATGTTCTCGCCCCAGGAGGAAAAATTATACTGTTTAACTGGTTCAGTCAGTAAGCGCGAACCAGACCTGGCAGGATGCGAACTTTATGCCTGGTCTCTGGACTGAGTCAATGGCTCAATTCCGTGGCAACAGGCAGAACCACAGAATGTTTGCCTTCAGAAAGGCCCGGCGCTGCTGAGGATAACGAGCGCATGACTAAGATACCGGCATGCGGGTTAGTCAGAAGGCTAATTATGAGTTATTTTATCGCTTTGCTATGAGAGAAACTCTACCGGTGTCAATATTTTTCTCAGCTTGTCGTGGCCTGTGTAATTAAGAAAATTCTAAAAACAAGATGAGTGGTTATCAAGTCGAATTTATGAAAGAATTTAATGGAAGTGTGTTTTATGGTTTTTCCAAAAAAATAAACATCAGTTTATTTTCAGTGTAAAATATATCTTCTTCAGGAAGATATGATCGCGCACCAAAACCCCTTTTGCACACTGCAAGAAATTTAATATATTTGTCTTAACGTTTAGACAAGTCTTAAAGCATAGATTATTTTTAATCCAAAAGCTATGAATAATGGGAATATAATTTCACGTGAATACATCAAGTTCAGCTGCATTTCAGATCTCTTCGGAATCTGTTCGAACACATGAATGTCAGGCGTATTATCAAATCGCAAATCGGGCATTACAGCTGGAGCAAGCGGCAGAATATACGATGGCTGCAAAAGTTTGGGCAAACGCACAGAGTGTATCGTGCAACGCACTTAATCAATACTGGAGTGAAAAACGAGCCGAATTTTGCCTGAAACAAAAAGAAAGAAGCAAAATTCTCTGCCAATAGTTGCCTGGTTTTTAGTGTTTTAAAAGAAGGCCGAACCACGATACCTTATAATGCGACGACACCGAAAGTATGCGTGTAGTATCAATACATCCTGGGCGCGGTATGCATATCCTGTGGCGAGTCCCACACACTATGTTTCCGCAGCGTTGCTTCGGTTTTAGTTGCGCCTGTAAACCAGACTGTGCTTGCATTTTGTGGCAGCGTGTCTCTTTTTCTGCTGATGAGCGCGCTGCCCAGGATTGCATATTCCCGTGCGAATACCCACCAGGATCCAGAATGCCGCTGGATCATGACATCCTGGTCGACATTGTGGATATGACATGCATATGGTCTGCCCGTTGTCTTGCTGGCTGGGATGTTTTCGCTGCCGGATGTACAAGGAACGGGGACGTCCTGCGTGGCGTTGATTCTGATCCGGTGCAGGAGGATAAATGATATTCTCTGAGTCAGATTAGGTCCGCCTTTAGTGGATACAAATTTCCTTCAGGACCTCCACCCACCATTTTACGTGACGGGATTTATTATCTTCAGTCCAGCCGGTCCAAATCATTTCATAGCCTATTTCATTTTCAATGTTTGCAAGCTTTAGTTCATTATTGTTTAACAGTTCTCTGATGGAAAATAGGGGGACGATACCAAACCCGCATCCACTTTTGATTAAATCAATCTGTGTTGCCATATCGTCAACAATGACCCTGTTGTTCATTCTGAGGCAAGGAATACTATATTTTACGATGCTGTCAAAATTTGAATTGCTAATGACGATACAATTTTCTTGTTCATGGCCTGTTTTTTTACTTTTTTCCCGGTAGGCTTTCAGGTATTCAGGTGTGGCGCAACAAACTAACTTATTGGTGCCCATTGGCATGGTTTTGACATTCATGTTTGACGGACAAGGATTTCCAGAAATCACAATGTCTATGTTGTGGCTCATCAGCTGTTGCCATTCATCCCCGTTTTTAATTTTTTGGATGATTAATTTTGCATCCGGGTAATGATTCAAAAAATCACAGAGATATTGACTAAATTTTTTTACGGCGAATGATTCACTGACACCAATTTTAATCAGTGGGGCGGCTTTATTTTGAATGTTCAGACTGTTTTCAAGGTTGTCGACCGCTTTTAGAATCCACTCCCCCTCTGATGCGATGGTCTCACCGGTTCTGGTTAATTCAACGATGGGCCCGTTTCGTTTAAAGAGTTTAATGCCAAGTTGCTTTTCAACACTGGATACCCGGTATGAAATTGCCGACGGTGTCCTGTGTAATCTCTCTGCGGTTGTAGAAAAAGAGCCGGTTTCTTTGATTAGGTTAAGCAGCTGCATGACATCTAATGATAGTTTAGACATACTCAAGTTCCCCATTAACTGGATGTGTAAAGTATCAACGACTCACGAGCATTGGCAGGATAACCGTTCCGTAAAACACGATTAAAGTCGAAGATTTAATATCGGGGCAAGCTTATCCGATGTGAATACGCAAAAAGAATAAAAACCTTTAACTTATATGATGTTTAGTTTTAAATATCCCTTAGTGATTGCTTTAAAGATGTAAATGTATATTTTGCTTTATAATTTAGTTTTATGTGATGGCTTTACTCTTCCGAAGAACCACGGCTTAGCGGTTCATGATTTGTTTTTCTACATAGTAAGTTATTTGGTTGTTGATATGTACATTCACTTGTTTTTTTCTGAGAAAATATAACTCTGCTGCTATGCATTCGTAACATCAATACATTAAATACAACGCTGTAATTTGTTTTTTAATGGTGAGTTTATTTTTTTCTTATAAAATATTTGTTAATTAGTTTTGATAGACTTGGGTCGAAAATAGTCGGTGGTGATAAAACTATCATTCCCTTTTGCTTGAGCAGGATATAAACCTATTCAAAGGTCAGCATTTTCAGCGTGACATCCCTTTGTGGGTGGTACGCTGGTACTGCAAATACGGCATCAGCTACCGTGAGCTGCAGGAGATGCTGACCGATCGAGGAGTAAACGTCGATCACTCCGCGGTTGGCCGCTGGGTTCAGCATTATGCACCTGAAATAGACAGCGGCTGTGTTGGTACTGGCGGAACCCTTCCGATCTTTGCCCGTTGCACATGGATGAAACCTACGTGAAGGTCAATAGCCGCTGGGCGTATTTGTACCGGGCCTTCGACATCAGGGGCCGTACTGACGATTTTTATGTCTAACGGTAAAGCCGCGTACTGGTTTTGGCCCCTGGGAACGCCTGATGGATGATGCGGGGAGCCGGATTCAACGCGCTGGTTATTCATTGTGTCTGCGGGATCGCCTTCAGGATGTGTTGCGACGTCGGAACATCTGGCTGAAAACAGCAGTCGCTGGGGAGATCGCCGCGAGAAGTTGCTGCAGGGCGAAGAGTTGCAGGCTCTGCGGAGCCTCATTTTCCGGGCGCCGGGACATCCCACCGATGGACATAAAGGCGGATAACAGCTGGCGTCACAGCGGGATGAATCCTGGAAAGCAGTCTCATCCCGTTTTGAAGGAAATACGGAAGTCCATATCTGTAAAGACGGCAAATATCCTTCCCTGACCATCAGCAGCGTGAAAAAACTGGAGGGGCCACCGTCATTAATTTTGCCATAACAATCGGGTCAGACAACTGCTCCCGCCGGTAGGTTTGACGGCATTGTTGCTTGAGATAGATGCCAGAACGGGAGTTTCAGGCGTAAAAATACCGACGTGGGAGGTCGGTTTTTATTATTCTGGGTTAAGCCGCCCGGTTGTGAGCTGAGTGGAAATGCCTTTTACTGACCGCTAAATATCAGGTCGTTCAATAGGCGAATGTGATGCGCCAGGGCATGAGTGTCCTCGGCTCCTGAGCTCTGTTGACAGTTTCACTTTTGCTAACCGTGACGTTTTTCGAATCCAGGCCTGACTTACGGGCCAGCGCTCGGGTGGGCATGTAATATTTCCTGCCCTCATTACTGCATAGTAATCGTTTTCTCAATCGGAGTGTCATAAAGAGCGGGAATCCCTGACTCTTTGCCGACGGCGAAGACGATATCGCTAGTGCGGGTGTTATTTGCTGACAGACCAGTCCGGTATCTCCTGCATTCAGTTCAACACGCATGTTAAGGTCACAAAAAACTTGTCAAATGTCGGGAGCACGGGATAGAAGAAACGGTAGCCTTCGTTGATCCAAACCATCAGAGGTTGAACAGACTTACCTGCACTGGCGACACGTGCACTTTTTCAGTACCACCTCATGGCTGACGTGTTAATACTTATCGGCGTATAGTTCAAAAAGATCTGTGCTGACACAGCATAAACAAAAATCCTCTTTATAAAAAACTGTATGAAGGCACATTTTTATGAAGAGGATATTAGAGTAAATATCACTTCCGGACATTGAATTATTTTTGAAATTAAATGAAGGAGGGCATGAAAAACTTTGGGGCAATTGATGGCGCTGGTGCCCGGATGGCCAGAGGGTTCTGTCGAAAAAACAAAGGTAGAGTTATACTGTTGAGCCATGACTCCAGCTTAAGGTTGGAAAATGCTCAGCTTCAACGGTCGTCATTTTCCCAGCGATTTCATTTTGATGGCCGTACGGTGGAGGCTTGCCAATTCGCTTAGTTATCGCAATATTGAAGAGCTTCTGGAAGAACGCGGAGCTGATGCAGACCATTCCACCGTGCAGAAAATATTGCAGTCTGGAAACAGTTTTATTCGTTAGCAGACTAATCATGTCAGAAATAAGGCTCACTTCGATTTTGTAGAGTATTTTCGACAGGACAGCAGTACCTGCGGTATTAAGGCCACTGAACAATGGATTACGGAGCAACAGCATATTCTGCACGGCTGCGGATGGTAGCACATAACCCTTCACCATCCCCGACAAACTCTGGCCCGCCTTCGCCAGTAACTGCTCAACGACTTATTTTGCTGCGTGACCAGGAAATTGATGAAGTGTGCCGAAAAGCTTGGGATTGAGATTGGCCTGTTTGTCGCACTTTTCACTACATACAGGGAATCACAACCTGGCGCAGCGGCCCCGTCACTGGTGGAAGAGTAAATACCGCTGTCAGTCGGGTCACCTCTTTAGCTGGAACCTCAACATAGAAAGTGAGTGAAGAGTCTGTCGCTTTTATCCAACGCTTCAGCTCTGCTTCTTGCAGGGCAAACGACCATGCAAAAACGTTATGCTCCTGAAACGATCCGGATGAATACCAGGCCCGCTGCAAGGTCTGTTTACCCACTCTTGCACTCACGAGGCGAGCCTTTTCTCCCGTCGCGCCGGGGCCTTCAAAAACTCCCGTTGGAAACTGTGTTGCCAGTGCATTTTCAGCCTGTAACGTCGCCCGGACAGGTGGCGCATCTTTTCGACAGGACAGAGTGAGCCAAACTTTTCCTGATATCCCTCTGTATTCGCCCACCCCCTCGATGGTGGCTGTAGTCAGCGGGTTGTTCAGGTATGGCTTCTCGATTTTCCACCGGGTTTCAGCGATGACCCGGCTGGTTAAAAAAAGCAAGAAAGCTGAAACTGCAATCAAAGTGTATTTCACGGAATACGTGTCCTTTCTGGTATACGGGTCAGCTCATAGTACATATAATTTGTTGGTATAGGATTTCAGATAATTGAAATATCACCCTTTTATGGTTCAACAAACTCATCATTTTTTAAAAAGTTAAACTTTGATTCTGTAATCCAGTTTTTGAGACTGGTAGTCGACGCGATTATGCCGCCTTTTCACGTAAAATCTGAGTTCACAAAAACGAAGGTTTTTGATGAACTCACTGACGAATACCCACCGCAGCTTGCAGCCAGGGGCATAGGGATGTGCTGCGCCAACATTATACACGTATTATGAGCTGACCCATTTATGCTTACCTAATTAATACATTCCCACAAAGAATAGGTTTCATCCGGTGTCCACGTCAAAATTGACAGGTGCTGCTGAAGGCACAGGTAATGTTTACCTTTGTACGAAACCCCATTTCCCCGGGAATAAAAAATACCCGATTCCCATTCCGGATAAACATCCGGTGAACTTTGCGCGGTAGTCACCGCAAGTGGTTCGCCTGGTTTTGACTGATTGCCCTTACTATCAATCGCGGTAAGAAAGTAGACGTATTTCGTTGCGGGCGTCAGTGATGTATCCGCCCAGCGCATGGATTCGGTTCGGGCTATTTGCTCACCATCACGAAATATTGCATACGAACTGACATCCGTTGCTGAGGAACTCCAGGTCAGCGTAACAGATGTTGAGCTCAGGTCACTGGCTATCAACCCTTCCGGAGCCGCAGGGGCATCGTCAGGGATGACAGGCTCATCGGTTAAGGCAGCCCGGAAGCGCTGAGTATATTCCCCCGACACTTTTTGTTCCGGATTACTGCTGCTGACCGCATCTGCATGGCCAAGCGAGGATGGATTATCCCGATTGAATGACCACATGGCTACGAAACACAGGCCGGCACGGTTCGCAAATTGCCCGACACGATCGGCATTTTCAAGAGTGAACATCTCATTCGGATCATCGTTCATGCCAATCATTGGCGTGACAGCAACCCGGGACATAAGGTTATTTTCGGAAGGATAAAGAGTTTTCAGTTGATCACTAATACTGGTGGCAGCTTTGATTGCCGAAGCGGCCATATCGGCATCGTCTGTATCATTGTAATAGTCCATCGCCATTCCGTTAACCACAAAATCGAGGCCTGCAGCCTGAGCCTGCCGGAGAATATCAATTCCTGTGGCGGTTAATCCATCTGGCATGACGGGAAGCGTAAAGGAAATTTGCAACTGGGGGTAGCGCGTCTGAATACCGGCTATCGCCTGGCAAATTTTTGTCGCGTCATACAACCCGTTTTCAAGGTCAAAATCCAGACCATCTGCATGGTAAAGGTCAATAACCGACTGGTATGTATCCTGTAACTCCGGGACAGAGAAAGATGTTGAAATATCCGGGTTCGCAGCGCCACCAAATGCCACAATGACTTTACGGTTTGCTGTTTTTAGCTCTTCAGCCAGCGGCACGGCCCATCCTAAAGGCATAGAGTCTTGTGCTGCCCAACAGGCTTTATTGCCAGGGGATAGGGTCAGAAAGCCAAGGACCAGGCCATCCACATCCCACTGGACAGCCTGCTGTGAATAAAGTGCATTCGGGCGACCAGCAGGAAAATTCTGCCAGTCTGACCAGGTTGCATTTACGGTAACATCAATAAATGGGGTTAATTTTGTAGTCATTGCAGGGACTCATATTCGTAAATGTAGATAGTGCAATAATTTCCTGATAATGAAATTACTGCACGGGTTTAACGGAAGGTAAAACCCCAGAAAGAGCACTGTCTTTTGCTTGAAGCCAGTCTGTTGCTCGTTGTTGCATTTCTCTGGGCGGTATCCGCTGTTAAAAAATAATCCGCCTGTTTTCTGTCCAGGAAAAACGAAGTTTAATCACAGTACATCCAGGATTTTTGAATGCCGCTTCGCAGCATGGAGGTGCCAACCGGAGCTGAAGCTGGTTATTCCGGTGTTGTTCATCCACGGCTCCGACAGCCCTGGCCGTATACCATGAACTGGATGAAACTGATCGCCCTGATGAACTGGATGCTACAGACAGGAGATACAGCCAGACCTGAAGTATTCCTGCAGGCGCTGGCCCGCCGGCCACCGCAGCATGAGGACATTTTTATGACAACTGCACAGAAACTGGAAGAGAAGGGCCTTGAGGAGGGACGCATGGAAGGCCGCATTGAGGGTATTCAGCCCGGTGAACAACGTGGGATTGAAAAAGGCAAACTCGACGTTGCCCGCATGATGCTGCAGAACGGACTCGACCGTAACACAGTGATGAAAATGACCGGTCTGCCGGCGGACGAGCTCGCCCAAATCCGCCATTAACCTTTCTTCAGGACACACCTTGTCAGAACGCATGGACGCAGAGTCACCGGAGAGCACCATCGCGGCACTCTCTCACCTGGCGCGCCAGAAGGGTGAGGCCGGCACGCTCTGGGCTGAAAATCTGTTTTTCACCCGCTGGCTGGCCACCGTGCAGAAGAAAAACGTTTTCCCCGATATTACCCTCTTACTTGAGCGGGGCCGCAGCCAGGGCCCGGAATCCATAAAACTAAGCGGCCAGCGCCGCCACGCCCTCTGAAGTCAGATACCGCATCTGCTCACTAATAGCCTTTACAGCCTCTCGGCATTCCTTCATGCCCATAATCTGTTCCTCCCGATCACTTTGCACGCTGTGCATGACTCCCCGACTGCAAGTGACCTCTGATTATTCGTCCCTGCCTGACCGCAGCAAAAATCCCCGCCTACAGCCGAGTTTTATCATAACGGGGAAAAATAGGGATAATGTGTTGAACAAAAAATGAGAATCAGGCACGCATCCCGGAACTATCCTGCTCAGTGCCCCCACCAATCAATTCTGCCACATATTGATTTGCAGCTGCCAGACTGCTCCGAAGTTATACCCCTCATAACAAATTCATCTGATCTTAAATTTTTTTAACATCTTGATTTTCATATTTGTTTTAATATGTTTTTAGAGCAAATAATGCTCTTTAAAATATTAGTTAATTTTAATTTCAAATGTAAAGGATTTATTGATGAGTACCCCTTTTTTTAAAGATCAAGACATAAGTGTAACTAATTCTGATTCCTAGCCTGACTCACCTGACCGTAATATCTGGAACTCCGGGAAAAAAGCATGGTCAAGCGTATTAACAAACCCTGACTTCAAGAAAGATTATGATATGTCGGTGAACCTCAGCTCTTACAAAGAGCTGTTGGAAAGTTGCCAGCCAGTTTCATTGAATAAGTGTGTAGCTTATAAGAAAGATCCTGTGTTATTGTTGACACGACAGGCACTGGATTCCAAAAAATATATTGTTGATGATACGTTTTTACCAAAGTCATGGAGTGATAGTGTAATTAATCATCATGCAAGGATCAACAAAATTGCAAATGCTCCTGCGCTATATACTCAAGCCCTTTCTTTAATCGATTTTGAACAAGAAAAGCTTGGTGATTGTGGTTTTGTCAGTACGATTGGCGCAATATCAGTTCATCCGGAAGGACACAATTTATTATTTTCTTCTATTTATCCTTCTATATATAACCCTATGGGACTCTATTCAGTCAGAGTTATTAGTGAAGGCGAAATATTATATATTCTTGTAGATGATGATTTCCCTCGAGAATCCTATTCGGATATGGTTAATTCTAATGAGTTTTGGTTCTACATTATTGAGAAAGCATTTGCGAAAATTAATGGTGGATATCAAAATTTAGGTGGTGGTTTTGAGGGGTATTTTGGTATTGACTCAACTGAAAACCATGAAATAACAGATGCCAATAAAAATGATGTATGGAATAAATATTTCAAAAAAATATTTCATGAAAAAGGCCATGCTACTTATCAGGGCACGGGAAGCGATAAAAATACAAAGTATTTAGTTTCAGCGCATGCTTACGCAGTGATAGATGCAGCAGAATGGAATAATATTAAGCTGGTACGGCTTCACAACCCATGGAACGTAGCTAACTATGAAAAGGAATTTTCGCCAAACAGTAAAGAATGGGATTCCGTGCCGGATGCTGTGCAAAAAGCAACTTTCCAGAGAGACCGATTCCGGAGCTTGTCTGGTAGCAAAGAAGTACCAAAAACTTTCTGGATGCCCTACGACTACTATCGTCACGATATTCCTAAAATAAGCGAGCTATTTTTGAGTGCCAAACTTCCTGCTGTTTTAAAATCTATTGCGCACTCTAACTCAATCCAAAAATGAATGTTTACTAAATCATCCCCCGGCTTCGCCGGGGGACCCCTTAAGATTAAATCTTCAGGGGTTCCGTAGTCATTTCTGCAATAGCAGGTTGATCTCCTTCTCTAAAAACAAAAACTATTTCCTGAGCGAAATCAGCTGCTACAGAAGGTGTCCTTTGGGGGCCAGCCGTTGTTCGTCATTATAAGGAGAGTTCATCGGAGGCAGTTACATAGTTATGACGAGCCCGGCTACAATATCGCTCAGCCTGGGAAGTGTTTTTATAAGACATTGAACCGGGCAGCATAACAATCAGGTTAAAATAAAATAGATGATTTTTATTACATCCTCATTTATTTTAGTGAAGTAAACGTGTATATGATGAGATCATGACTTAAATAACATAAAAAATACTCCCAAAATGAGTAGTGCTAACAATATTATGAGGGGTGTCAGCCGACAAGATTTGTATTTTTTTAATATATCCTCTCTTTTCGTATTTGGTGAATCATTGTTTCTTTTTGAAGGTGTTTCGAGCATATAGCCTTGTCCGGAGATGTTTCTTATTAAGGCTGAATTAACCTTTTTAGTCAATTTTTTTCTTAATCTGAATATCAGCTGCAGGATATTGTTTTTAGAGATTGCGGCACTTCTTTCAGGCCAAACGAAACTAATTATGTCGGTATGACTGACCACTTGACCTTTTCTTTGTAGCAAAAGTGAGAATAACTGAAATTCCTTTTCTGTCAGATGCAGAGTGTTTTTAATTAAATATGCCTGATCTTCACTAAACATGTCAGATGATGAAGTATCAATAGTGCATGATATATCTTCTTTCATTCATTTCTCTCCTGTTGTTCATTCCCTTTCCTAACGATAACAATATTTGAAGGAGGGATTTAATTCATGTTCAGAATGATTGTCATAGTAATAGTGTTATTAATATTACCAGGGATTATCTTGTTTCCTGTTGCTCGGAATTAATAAGGTATGAAGAAAGGAGAGTGTATCATTGTAATCGTTTAATGATTTATTCTGTTTCATTGTGAAAAGCTGTATCAATAAAAATCAAATGGTTACTATTAAATTAAAATGTACGATACATGATATATAATTATCATATCGGGCATAATATGATGAGAGTATGCGATGTCGGTAATCGTAATGGATCCGTGTAATTATACTAAAGCTGGTATTGAATATTATTTCAACGGCAAAAAAAAGACAGGAACTAAGGTGTGTAATATTGATGATATGACCTGCCTTTCTTCTGTTTTTATTGAAAAAAAACCTCAGGTTGTATTTTTAAATGAAGAAACATTCATTCATAATGAAGAGTGTTGTTTTGAGGTTAAAAAAATGATAAACAAATATAAAAATACGCTTTTTATTATTTTTATGTCTGTTGATCTTTCTTTTATGGGGCACTGGTTATGGGTGAGAAATAATGTCCTGATAACATCAAAAGCACTGCCTCTTGAAGGACTGAATCGTTTACTGGCAGACTACAGAGATTATAATTCACCTTATTCTGATGAACTAAAGTTTCCGGTTTTTTCCTTGAGCTGTTCCGAATGTTGCGTTTTGCAGATGTGGGCCGCGGGTTGCAGCACGGAGCAAATATCCCGGATGATGAATATTAAAATAAAAACGGTTTTCTCTCATAAATCAAACATAAACATAAAAATCAAAGCGACCAATAAACATACTATGTTTCATATTATCCGTATTATCAATAGCATTACCAGTGGTGTATCGGTGAAAGGATGCCCGGCGCTTTCGTCTTTTCACCCGCGCCGTTCCCTGGAGGAATCGAAATAAGACATCACTGAGGCTTTGCACCGCGCCCTGTTTCTTCCGATGTAGTGGCCGTGGCGGCTGTGTTGCTACCCTGGAGGAAACCTCTCTCTATCGCAGGAATACGGAATATCAGGCTGAATGATGTGTGCCTGGCGGTTAAGAGGATCGCTCCGGGAGATGTCCCGATGCAAGCCTGCCTTAATGTGCCGGATGCGCTCAATGCAGGGAGCACCGTGGCCATTTTTCTCTGTACATAGGGTGTCTGGATGGTATGTCTCACGAAATCGAAGCCGGCCGGGCAGGGACATCAGTTGACTCAGAGGGCATATTTGGCGCGAAGTCTGCGGCAGTGTGACAGTAACGCCGATGACCTTTTCTGACTGATTTTCATGTTAACGTGATGAATACTAGGAGGTATACTGAATGTGAAGAGGCGTGCAGGATCCTGAGTCATCCTGTGTACCATCGGCAGACACGCAGGTAGCTGTGACGAAGAAACATAATCCGACAGATCTTTTGCACCGGTAGCAACCTGAATGGCAGCGTTGACATGAAGATAATTTCTGGCATGGCCTATGCTCTGACGGGCAAAACAAAAGAGTATTTTTTTTCATCTCCTTAGCGAATAAGCCATCTTTTGTTTTTGTACTTACAACGCACTTAATCGTTATTATGAGTCTGAATGACCCTCTAATGCCTGAGGCACACACCACCAAGCATTGATAATCTTGATATTTTTATAAGGTTATGCTCTTCAAAGTTTATATGTGTTTTTTTGTGTAAAAATGCTGCTAATCCAGCATTTTTACATAGAAAATATCAGACGATATGGCGCGGGAAATTTTATGGTCATGTTTATCGACTAACACATATGTACCCTCCATATAGCTCCAGAAAGTATTTTTCGACGGAGCGGGAAGATGTCTGATCTTCCATGCAGTGATATTATAACCTGCGCTGAATAACAGGTCGGGTGCTTTATCACCAATCCTGTATTCGTGATAATTTGCGCGGAAATGATCGACATCGTAAAGTGTGGAACTTTTGGCGTAACTTACCGCACTCATTAAAAGGAATAGTAAAGCAGTTAATTTCTTCATTGTATTTCTCATGAAACAGTATTGACTCCGTGGTTATTCGAGCAGATTAAGAGAAAAAAATGAAGGGAAGTCCTGGTGTTTTAAGATTTTAGATAAAATGCGGGCAATAAAAAGAACAGATTTAGTGCTATGATTTTGATTTCATAACTTTATTTTTTTGGTTGTTAATTAAGAGTATTCTTGTCTGGCTGCGGATTTCGTAAAAAAAACTAAAAGAGACAACCTTATTTTTCCCACGGAGGGAGATTGTGTTGCTGTCCGGTGCTCCAGGCCGCGCGGGTTAACAGCGGTGCCCAGTTAATCAGGATCAGTTTTTTATATTTATCTTGAAAATTATCCCAGAGGTACCTGGTTTACACCGTACGGTTGTGCACGTAGCATTTGGTCCGTTGATTGTGCAACACCTTGCGGCGCAATGAGCAGGACAAATGCCGTGTGCGCTTTTTCATCTGCGAAGAAGGGATAGCCCGGAGTGACGGAAAAGCGCACTCGCACCCGCACCCTGCGTACTATTTTCCCTGCACACAGTATTTTCCCTGAAAGCACTGCGTCGTGTTATCCGGATCTTAGCGCGCAAGAAAACCTGTTTGATCATCGGATGTCATAGATGTTTTTCCAGAGTAATGGGGCTCTGATGGCCCTCGAGTGAGAAGGGCGGCGCTTGAATTGTTTTACTGTTTTATCAGGGGGACCAGAATGAAATTCACCGTCAGTATCCTCTTTATTACTGTCGGCTATGGCCATGCTGATTGAGGCTGATGGAGGTGAAAGTCTCTGTGCCAGAAGCGACGTGGTACGATCTTCTGTTGAGGCTGATGTGGTTCCCGTGCTGGCGGGAATGTCGAGAAAGCTGGTGCTGTAATTGCAGATTGAAGCCCCTCGAAATCAGACAGATGCGGAAAAGATTCGCTACGGAAATAGTTACTTCAGAAAGGGCGGCATAAACTCGAAAAACAAAGTCATAACATCTGAGGCTACCGGCATGATACTGAAAGATTAACTGAGCCTGGCCTCGCTTACAGGCATCTGCCATCCCCGGTAGATCTCATCATACAGCATTCGACAATATACAAGAGGGCTCCATTTTTTTGGTATTGTCACATACCGCCACTAGCTCAACAGGACAGAGCATCAGCCTTATACGCTGAGGGTACGGGGTTTGAATCCCCGGTGGCGGACCAAATAAGATACCACTGCTTTGCGTTAGCCAGGTACAAATAAAGATTCAAAAAATACAGTCAATTACACTAAACCACGATGTGAGAGAGGGCACGCTTTCTCAGTAATGCAGATACCATTGCAATGTCAATGATGTGGCTTGTAGGGTTTTAGTTATCTCATCCTGTTGTATCAGAGCTCACTGACTGTAGCAGTTTGTTGCTGTCTGCCACAGGTTCGGCTCGTTGAGCTATACAGCAATGACCGATGACATTACGAGTTCTTTCAACGATGCAGCCACTTACCTGCAGTGCGGAGTCGATCAGCGTAGCGGCGCTGAAAGTATTCTTTTCACTATATCCAGCAAACAGCGACTTTTGTGGAAGCCTTTTAATTTACTGTACGTGTCATCGATGCGGCTGATAACGGGATTGTGGGGATTCGGTTAGAGATATTAAGCAACAATGATCCTCATCAACTTGTTTGACTGACTGATTACAAGGAAAGAACTTAACGCACTGTTGAAAACTAATCCTGAAACATGGGCAGTGACTGCTACTCAATCAGACAATTTATTGCTATGGGCACATGATGTCAGCGGTGGACAGTGTGGTGACGCTGACGGCGCAGGTAGAAGACCGTTATGCGCACCCGGTGAGAGATGGGGCAGTAGGAGTGATGTTCCTGACGCTGGCGGACGACATTGCGCTGCGGTGAGTACGGTGGTGACGTACACTACGGGCGTTGAAGCTACTGAAGCAGGCAGGGGAGTTTGTGATGCAAGCGTCATCGGCGCTGACCGTCCGGGGCTGTTGCTGGTGCAGGGTTGGTTTCCATCACACTCCACGCTCAGTAATGCTGTGTGGGTGAGTTGATCCGCCGGTTATCTAAACGGACCCTTCCTCAGAACCGGACCTGCGGAAATACAGCATCCGGCTTCCAACAGATCAGTGTCCCCACATCTATCCAGCGAGCATCGTACATTGACTGAGTTCTCCATGATGACGGATATCCCAGTATTTTCATGATCAGATCTCACTTTTCTCATGTTATTAAGTGCTGCCACCTCTGCGGTTGGACCACCTGTAGTGATATTTTCAGCGACTACTGGCACTCCCATACCTCAAAGCGGCATCTGTCACCTTATGGGCACTGTGAATAATTTTCACTCCTTTCAGGTCACCCACTGTGTGAGTTTTATCTGCTATAGGACAACAAGGGTGACAAGCATGGCATACCGCCTCGCAGATTTTAACGGACAGCGTCCTGCCCCGATCAACGGGTATTATCATTTGGATAACGACTACCGGAGCTACAGCCTGCTCCTGGGCGCTTTATGGCTCAGGATGGATTAATCTTTATCTCTACTGTGCCGAAGACCCGTTCGGGCATTTCGGCCCAGGCAGGATACTAACATGGCTCTGGGCTTTGTTTTGTGGTGGGGATGGAGGGGACGACCGTACCGCTGGCGTTGATAGCCGCAGTGGCTGGCGATGCCGCTGTCGGGTGGGCGCAGAACTCCCGGCAGAGGCCAATGACGGGCCGCGGGTTAACTGGAAGCTGGTTGGCATGGTGGCCGGCTTGGGTGCTGTGGCCTCTCTTAACGGTTCCGGGACTCGTCGCTCAGCTCCCTGAGTTCATGCCGGAATTTCAACATCCACGTCTGCTGGGGGTCACCCCAAATGGATTTCTTCTCACACTACCTGTTGGATGAAGCATTATTTTAGGGGGGAATGCACGTCGGAGCCAGGTCAATGCGCTTTATCCTGGAAATGATTTTAAAATGTTCCACCTGCTTATTGATGGAGCAGGTAACGGCTGACGTGAGTTTGCGCACGACTGAACATCAAACTTCTTGTTTAAGGAGAGAAAAATCCTGGTTTTTATTGTAAGCTCTCATAGAAACCAGTCATATCAGTTACACTCAGTTCCCGTAAACAATCCTGTCCGTCTGTAGAGTTTGTATTTTGCAATTGTGTTGCAGTTATTCAGCCCTGCTCTGGCAGGGCTTTTTTATTTTATATACACCCACGCCACCAGCAGTGGGTCCCGTTATCAGCAACCACTGGAGTATCGGGGTAACACCGATCCAGAAGGCATGTTGTCTTTAATTTCATCGTACAACACGCTCTGAAAAACGCTTTGTCTTAGCGGAACCTTGTTAAAGAAAAATACGGTTAAAGCTAATGTACATGCCTGTAAGGGCTTCTGACGCCCGCATAACGCAGCGACACCCCGACTGCAGCAAACCCTTGCCAGGCCCACCGCGATAGCATAGACAACTTTCTGTTTTGCTTTCAGTTGTTTTGATTCTTCCGGACTAAGGGTTAGTGGAATCTCTCAAACCAGTAGCCGGCTTTGCCGGGTCTCAGAGCCATACACCTGCATTAACACCCAGTATAATTACTGTTGGCCAATCATTAATTATTTCTTAAAGCCACTTGAGAACCGCTCTGTTGAAATTCAGTATCACGATTTCTTCCGGAAAATAAGGCATTGAATCTTCTGATAACAAGACACAACAGGGCAGGGTCGTTTGTGGTAAAGTAGGATACATAAGAAAAAGGTAATGACTATAATCTTTTTAGCTGTAAATATTCTGATTTATAGGGTGTTCTACTGTTTGAGATCGATTAAGTTTCGTGAAAAACTATTGAGACATTTATCGGGTGCATATATTTCACCAGGCAGTTCAGAAGAGCAGTTTACAAAAACAGTACGGTCATAAATCAGTCCGAAGGTCTGTGCCGGGATATGCCGTGGGCGCCAATAGTGAGAGGTGCGTGTAATATTTTAGCGATCGGGCATGTGCATACTGCAAGAGATACTCTTAGGCTGCTCAATGAAGCCTGGACTTGTCAGGGCGGCCCAGGGATTTGATGCGTAATAAATCATTATCTGTCAATTGGTTATAAAAATCACAAGCAAACAGTATCCACCGGGCTACACATTAAACAATGTGCGTGGATGATATTCTCCGGCTTCCGGTCTGGCACATTCACTGAACGGGCAGTTTGCATTCGTCCCTGACTGATTCCTGGAAAAGCTCCACGGAATATTCGATATTGTCTGGTAAAAATCCCCACCGTTTGACGGTTATATTCCAGTAGCCCGTTGCGGAAATTTGGATGAGTGCAGGAAAGTGATTAAAAAAACCACCGTAGAAATTTGCACCTCCCTCTTTGAGATAGATCTCATGGTTGTGGTCATCTCTGATCATAATGATCAACGGCATATTGCTATTAACTATAATGTAATTACCTGCTTTAGCGTATAGGCGCTTGTATGTCATTACTTCTACCTTCATCTATTAATAATTCTCACATGTATTCTAAAGTATTCATAATGAAATAATATTAATTGATTTAAATCATAAATAATTACTTTTAATTCTTTTTTATTAGCGATGTGGAACTGTTGATATAGAAAGGTGTAATGTTTTAATTATATATTATGGGTAATATTTTTTATATTATATTTTTAATTCATCACGAGCGAGTGAAAATATGTTATTTAATTTTGATATCTGTCTTAAGGTATGGCACCCACACATACATTTTTTGCCGGGAAAATGTGTTGAGTTTTATCACATGGCAACAAAGATTAATTTATAATAAGTGACGCTGTCACTTAAAATCTTCATCAGTATCCTAATTGCCACGTTACCCGTGTGGCGGCAGAGGGACATCGCGGTAATGGCGATCTTTCACCAACATCCCCTCATGTATCATGTGCTGTGACGCTTCATGCTGCACCAGCGGAGCTGTGGCCAGCACGGCCGTTCAGGACTGAAATGGAGAATACCGGCACTGGATATCAGATGGCGAGGAATGGGAGCTGGTCTTCCCTTCAGGAGAGAGTCTGCCTCCTGAAGGGAAGACCAAATTTGCATATCCGGGGATAAAATTCGTCCTGCTATTTTGTTGTCTCCCCTTTATTATGCCGGAAGATGGTTCCGACATTATTACTCACTGTAGTCAGCAATTTAACTACCACTGCCGAGGACACCAGCGCCCCAACGGGCTCTCGTGCAGTGACACTCTCCGGCGTGATACTGGAGACTACCTGTGCGGCAAAGGGGGCTGCCACCACGCCAGCCAGCATCGATATTGCAAATAATATGACTGACTTTATTAATGGAACATCCGATAAATACAGTGCAAAAATAGCCGCCCCGACTAATGCGCCAACAAGGACGCCTGGGCTGTGTACGCTGTGTGTGAATGTTGCAATTTCAGTCTGTGCCAGTCGACTGACGTCGGTGACGCTTTGTATAATCATGGTTGTTCTCCTCAAGCAAGATATATATCTCCGGATATCGGTTCTTTTCATCCCACTGTTTGAACCTGCTGGCGCATGCCGTGGCACAAAATCCTGGCGGATAAAATTGACCTGACTGCACGGGATGGTATTGCCGAAATATATGGCGACCATGGCATACAGGGGATACGTAAAATATAAACGATGCATAAACATAAGCAGAGAGAATATTTTTTATATTATCGTGAATCTAAAGCGTGTGGCGTACATCTGATATTGCTATAAATTTATTGAATTGTAGTAACTAATACATAAGTACGTAATATTGTAATAACAAATGGCTGACGCAAGAACATCATAATGTCCATGCCTTATGAACGGGAACGTTCATAAGGCATGGCATAAACCATCGCATTGCCTGGAATGTATGCTCACGGTACATCGCCTGACATTATTGTGAATTTTTTTTTCAGTATCTCTGAAAAGCACCATGTATTCTTCTGTTTTGTTTATCCCAGGGCATCGAAAAAACCGTTATCGGCATGAAACCGATGCTATGCATGCAAAATCGTAGCGTAAGTCGACGTATTCACTGAATGATGTTTTCCTGTGTGGGTGAGGTTAACAAAGAAGGTGTGTATCAACTGGGGCTGCAATGTCACTCCGGAGGTGGGATTCTCTGCGCCAGGTGATAACAGCGGGAGCCACTTTGTGGTGACATTGCACGCCAGAATAAAAGACAGAGAACGATCAGGTAAATAATGATGTCTCAATACATGCAGCATTATGCTGCCCCAAAATTGCGCTATCTCAGGCCGGGCTGTGAACAAATCTAAGGCGAAGCGTGAAATTACGCTGACCATCGGCATTTTTTTTGATGGCACGGGTAATAATGCACCCAACACGGAAAGAGCCCTCCGTAGCTGTGGTGCAGGCTATCATGATCTAAATTTTTCGGGCGCAGAGAGCATGCTGGCTAAATGCGTTCGTGATCACTTTGGCTTTTCTGGGGCGGAGGCAGTAAGTTATAACACCTATTTTACCAATATCTACTGGCTGAGCAGGCTTTACCAGCAGGGGTTGACCACTGAGGCTGATGAAGCCCAGAGTGTTGTCTATATTGAAGGTATCGGAACTGAAATTGATCAGCCTGATAACCTGGTGGGTCTGGGACTGGGTCTTGCAGAAACAGGGATAATTGCCAAGACAGATAAGGCAGTCTCTAAAATAGCGCGACATGTTCAGGACATGCTGCGCGTTTTTCAAAACCAACAACAAGATTGTGTATTTGTTGTCACAACTGTCAGATTTGATCTTTTCGGTTTCAGCCGTGGGGGAGCTGCGGCACGGCATTTTGCGAATCGTGTACATGCCAGGGACTCCGAGATCATCAAGGCTATCAACCAGGGCATGGCGCATTCGGCATGTGTGGGCACGCCAGTTGTTAAAAATCGTTTTATAGGTCTGTTTGATACGGTCGCCGCTGTGGGGATCCCCACCCATCACTTAAACCGACATGTTACAGACACCGGTGATGTAAACCTTTCGCTGGCCACTCGAGTAGCTGAGCGCGTTTTTCAAATCGCGGCGGCGCATGAGTGTCGCTTTAATTTTGCCCTCAACAGCGTTGGTCCGGATTGGCCGGAGCTGCTACTGCCAGGCGCACATTCTGATATCGGCGGGGGGTATTTGCCGGTAGTTACAGAAAATGTGTTTCTGTCACGTCCGGAGACCGAAACTGTGCCCTTCGACAGGCCTGATGTGCAAACGCGGGTATACCAGAAGGCTTTTGCCCAGCTATCCATCCTGACAGCCTCCCCGGCGATGGCTGCGCTGGCTCGCGTCAACAACATTTCAGCTGAAACCTGGTATGACGGCAGAATGCCACTTGATCGTTATGGACAAATGCAGAAAAGGTGTTTCGCTGCACTGACACTTCGAAACAGGGTAGTCAAAAATCGTTGGTCGACGGTAGCCTTGAGGGTGATGCGGGATGCTGCTCTGGAGGCCGGGGTAAGGTTTAATGCAATCGATCCGACGCTGCCGGAGACGGCGTTGCCTGATGAGTTGGTGTCTCTGAGTGCTAAGGCTGTTGTTATGGGCAAAGCTGTTCGCCAGGGCCAGTCATCGCAAGCGTTTTCTTTGCAAGAAATGGATATGCTCGCCACAAAATATATTCATTGTTCGGCTCACTGGAATGCCATTGATACTGACGCTGACGGACGGATCCTTGGGGGGGCATTTCCCTCCGAACTCATTGGTTTTATCAGCCGCCCCGACGAGCAATGGCGGCGTACCGTTTATCATATGGATGCCCGGAGGAGATAAATCCGGCTATTTTTCCTGTCTGTTTCCCGGAGAACTGGGCATAAGCCTGTGGTATCAGTGCCAATATCCCTGTCAGCAGCATGGAAGATAATTATTTGCCATCAAAGGCAAGCCACAAAGACCTGCCTGATGACAGGAGAACGGGAATAGCCCCGGGCAACAAGCAGCAACTGATGATGCAGGCTATTTTTATCGCCAGTGGAAAACAGTTAATAACCTGAACGTCCATCATTACGCTATACCCATCTAATACTGGCCTGCCTGAAAGCGTTTCACTATCAGTCAATACTCTCATGTTACCGGGAACCCTTACGAGGTAGCATCCATTATTCGGTGTAAAAGATGTGTTTTCCCCGTCAGTCTTTGCCTCCTGAAAAGGCCGATTATTGGTGCCTTTCTGATTGCTGATTATCCCTAAATCCGATCTGGGATGCCGCGGCAGTCCAACCAACAGGACCTTGGCCTGGCTCAAGTGCATTCGTTAACAACCTGTCGCCTCTGCAAAGATTTTTGCGCCCACTTCGATCGCGGCGATTCCTGCTACGAAAGCACTCAGCGTCAGCAAAGCAGGCATTTCCACGATATCGCTGAGTGCTTTACCCATTTCCAGACCCAGGCAGATGGGTAAGCGTTAAGTGAGCACCATATTGACGACTATTTATTGATGAGGTCTACGGACCATGGCAGAAGTTCTGCCACTTTATTGGACGGCCACTCTGGCAGTACGCTCAGGATATGGCGAAGGTAAGCTTCCGGATCGATGCCATTCAGCCATTGGGTCTGCTCACCGGTCGAACGCGGAGGATACTGGAGCACTGTTGTGGCCATTGTCGCCAAAAATGCAAGACTGTGCTGGACATTATTGCATTGCGGTGATGATTTCAGGCTGTACTCAGCCAACTGAAGTACAAAACTGTATGACCATATGACTTACAAATCTTTGATGATAAAGGTTTGATAACGTGAGGAATATCTGATTATTGTACAGGGCGAGTGTACCTGGCTAACGAACCAGAGCCTCAGGCGCGCCTTTCATCAGGGTCCGAATCGATGGCGATTCATCATGATCGTTTCCTGGGATCGTAGTCTCTCCCCTTTATTTTTTCTGTAGTGCAGACAGAAACCGTAAACACCGGCGTTGACATGCCGGGGAAGTCCTTATGGAACAATTTGTTTCGTTTCCCAAAGGCAGCCCTACCTGAAAAGTCGCCAGTCTCCATAAGTCCTCTGGAGCACTATGCCGGGCAGGATGAAATCATCCTGCGCTACCGGGAGCCACAGGGCGGGGCAGGGAGCGTGCCTGGTAGTGAGTGACGATGACTTTATGGCACGGTTTTTCTGGCAGGTCCCGGTCATAAGGTGCTCTGAACGCGGGAGAGGTTTTGTAAAACAGGGCATGAGATTTGATTTGTCTTAAGTGGTTAGCTGATGAAATATTACAAAACATGAAATACGTGTAGGGCGGGTTACGTTTATCCGCCATAACCCTGATGTTTGCCCTGAAGTCAAAGACGATTAAGGTCTAAACCGTGAGTAACACGGCGTAAATAGCGTCAAAATAATGCAAATACCACAGCAGATTCATGATTTTTTTACATATTATTGACCGTCCAGTCCATTTCCACTCTTTTTACGGTGTGAGATCTGGATATTGTTCCACAGAGACCTGTCTGCACCTTGTCATAAATACTCACAGTCAGGTGGGGGGAAAGCCACACAAACCGCAATAAGATAACTATAGTTACGGCAATTATCCTTTAGCTGTTTGGGCTACATCCTCTCTATGCAAAAAAATAAAACTCCGCTGCCAGCGGTTACGCTGGCAGCAATTGGTGTCGTGTACGGGGATATTGGCACCAGTCCTCTTTATACCCTGCGTGAATGTCTTACCGGGGTTGAGGGAATATCCATGACGCAGACATCGATATTTGGTTTCCTGTCGCTGATCTTCTGGCTCTTGATGCTGATTGTATCCCTGAAATATGTCTGCTTTGTGATGAAGGCAGACAATGACGGAGAGGGGGGGATACTGACGCTGATGTCTCTGGCCATCCGCAATATTAATTCTCGCCGGGCAGGGATGGTGATCCTGGCCGGTCTGGTCGGCGCCAGTTTCTTTTACGGTGACGGCGTCATCACCCCTGCTATTTCCGTGCTTTCAGCCATCGAAGGGCTGGAGCTTATTGCTCCCTCGCTGGCTGATTTCATTGTGCCGCTGGCCCTCGTTGTGTTGACTATACTGTTTGCTATCCAGAAATACGGTACCGGCAAGGTCGGTAAGCTTTTCGCCCCGGTTATGTGTCTCTGGTTTGTTATGCTTGCCGTGCTCGGCATTAGCGGGATTATGCGTCATCCCGGGATAGTACAGGCGCTGAACCCGTGGTGGGCCATACAGTTTTTCCAGCAGTACCGCAGTGCGTCGTTTGTTGCCTTGGGAATGGTGGTGTTATCCGTCACTGGGGCTGAAGCGTTATATGCAGATATGGGGCATTTCGGAAAAAAACCAATTCGGATTGCCTGGGGAATGCTGGTTGCACCCGCGCTGGTCCTCAACTATTTTGGCCAGGGGGCACTGTTACTCAGCCAGCCTGAGGTGATTAAAAACCCGTTCTTTCTTCTGGCGCCGGACTGGGCAATGATCCCGCTGCTCCTGGTTGCCACACTGGCGACCGTCATTGCTTCACAGGCAGTTATCTCCGGTGTTTTCTCTCTCACCCGGCAGGCCGTTCGTCAGGGGTATCTGCCTCCTATGCGTATCATTTATACCTCGGATGTAGAATCCGGACAGATTTATGTGCCGCTGGTAAACTGGTTGCTCTATGTGGCTGTGGTGATCGTCATCGTCAGCTTTAAAAGCTCAAGCAGTCTGGCCTCCGCATACGGCATCGTGGTTACCGGTACGATGGTGCTGACAGCAGTTCTACTCAGCATTGTGCTGGTGAAAAACTGGGGCTGGAAGCGTCGCTGGGGGGGGATGATGCTCGTTGCCATGTTGGTGGTTGATCTGCCACTGTTTGCTGCGAACCTTTCCAAGTTGTTCAGTGGGGGCTGGTTACCTGTGGTGCTCGGCCTGGCGATACTCCTTATCATGCTTACGTGGAATACAGAACGCCAGCGCTTGCTTGGGCGTCTGCGCGATAATCCCGAAGCCCTGCAGGCCATGATTGGCTCCCTCGAACAGTCAGAGTCCCTGCGCGTCAGGGGGACCGCGGTCTATATGGAGCGATCACAGACAGCTCTGCCGCTTGCATTGATACATAATCTTAAACATAACAAGGTGCTGCATGAGCGGGTGATCCTGCTTAATGTGACCACGGCCGATGTGCCTTACTGGCACAATGTGCAACGTGTAACCATCACGCAATTGTCACCTACCTTCTGGCGTGTGGCGGCATGCTACGGCTGGCGAGAAACGCCAAATGTGACGGATATTCTCTATCGTTGTGGCATGGAGGGACTTCGTGTCACGATGGAAGAAGCCTCGTTCTTCCTATCCAGAGATACGCTATTGCTGGGCGACCGACCTTGGTATTTGAAATGGCGAGGGTGGATGTTCCAGATCCTGCAACGCAATGCTCTACGTGCACCTGAACTCTTCCAGATCCCCGCTAATCGAGTGATTGAGTTGGGTTCCCAGGTTCGGTTCTGATGGGCGTGAATGGAATGGACGCCCCCAATTAAGTGGCAGCTGTGTGTCAGAATGAAAGTGGGTCTTCCGCAACTTGGGTGGAGATTTTCATGCCAGAGGACTCATCACCCGTCATGACTGGTGAACTAAAGGCGCTGAAATCGCATAATGAACAGTTGGCTGCGTTGCTGGCCGGAAAAACAGAACCAGTTAAGGGAGATAAAAAATGACTAAAGAAGATGACCAGAAAAACTGCCCGGAGTGCGACGAAGAGGGGCGGAACATGATGCTCAGTCTTGAAGACATATTCGGCGACAGCATTAGAGAGATGCGGGAGCGAGATAAAGAGTTTTTACCGAAAACAGAATGGTTCTCCAGAATTGAGACTGACCTGGACACCTTTATGCAGACCTATATGACGAAGTATCCCTTTACGTCCTTTGAAGCGATCCCACGGGACGAGTCGGGACTGACGTTTCCGGCCTTTGAGGATTTGCAGTTTTATTTGCCACAACTGCTTCGTCATCAGCCAGTGAAGATTGTTGAGGTCGACGGACTGGCCTTTCTCAGCGTTCTTGGTGATGGTGCATTTTGCATCGATCCGCGCCGGTGGCACAGGATCAAAACCTACATTGCGAAAGGCACTGTTGAATACCCGCAGGTATCAGTCATGCACTCTGGCGTATCGGACGGCCGCCATCGCACGTTGTTGCTCATGCAGCTGTACAACCGCAGAACAATCCCGGTTGTAGTCCCTGAAAGTCACTACGAGACGTTTATGGCTGAGGCGAAAAACAATGGTGCGGTTTAATTTTGGGGTCAGTTTGGATATAGAGAATTTTGTACGGTAAGCCTTTTTTGAACAGGCTTACCTATTGCGATGTCCAGTCGATTAACCAGCTGCACCCAACAAAGCCTGAATAGGCTTAAAATGATGAGTCGCAATGATATTCCTACTCTCCCAGCGGTCATGTGAAGCCTGCAGATTTATCCAAAAATCTTCGTCTGTCTGGAACAAAACGGCCAGCTGCGATGCTTCCGCTACACTCAGCCGGCGGCTGTTATTTACGATCTGCCCGATGACTTTACGGGACACGCCCATAACCAGCGCCAGTTCAGCCTGGGTGATATTCAGCGGCTTTAAAAACTCTTCAGAGAGCATTTCGCTTACAGTGGTAGGTTCTGCAACAGTCGTATCCATATCCCCCCCGTAACGGTATTTATGCGGATCGAGATAAATCTCGTAAGCGTGGCCGTCACGCCAGCGGAAAATCAATCGCCACTGGAGACTAACCCGAATGCTTGACCAGCCTTCAAGGTTGCCACGCAAACGCTCATAGTTATTACTTGGCGGCGCAAACAGGGTTTTCTCACTGCTGGCCGCTTCAATAAGCGACAACTTACGACGAAGAGGCTTTTCAATCATGACCGGAATCCCTGCGCTTCTCTTCCCATTCAGATAGAACCGGGCAAGCTCACCATCCTGGCCGTCCTTAAAGCTACCAATCATCATTCGGCTCGTCATGTTTGTGATGTGGTTATTATATCATCACCCAAGGCAATGCAACCAAAAAGGAACATGGTGTGCCAAAAAGGAACATAAAATAGATCCTATTGCGATCAAACGATCCTAAGAAGATCGCCCTGAAAGCCCTTCTTTCTGGCGTAAAACCTTCGTCCTTTCAGGCTACTCTGTTTTACGAAGTGGATTGGACACTTGCAGTCGATCATTTCTAACCTTCTCAGACGAGCTGTAAGCCATTTTGAGCACTTTTCTGCAGTAGTCGGTATCAAAACTTGCTTTGATAAGAGCGAAGCGGCTTAAGCTCGCGTAGCGAGTGAGAAATTATTTCCCTTTTCTTTGGGGTCAGTTTGGATATAAAGAATTATTGTACGGTAGGCCTGTTTTTTGAACAGGTCAGGCCATCGCAGTAGGGTGTACTCCCGCGCTATATAGCGTCTGCTGTAGATTTTGTCTAATCGGACAACCTAAATGCGATACTGCAAGGACGATAACTTAATGGCAATAGCCACTGACGCCAAATCAATCCCTTACGTGTCATAGTTGGTTAAAAAATACTCCTAACGTACAAAAATGTTCGATCTCCAAACTGACCCCTACCATAGCAAGTGGCAAAAATATGGCGGCTTGCCGCTTACAACCCCATGCACTGAGGAAACATGCTATCGGTCTTGTATCGACGCTGTCGTGGTTGCCGGATGACAGAGAATCAGTGCGAGCTTC
Organism: Cedecea neteri NBRC 105707 = ATCC 33855; assembly: GCF_001571265.1. Classification (GTDB taxonomy): domain Bacteria; phylum Pseudomonadota; class Gammaproteobacteria; order Enterobacterales; family Enterobacteriaceae; genus Cedecea; species Cedecea neteri. The sequence goes on from NZ_BCTL01000033.1 coordinate 58,966, forward strand.
CTTACCGATAGCCTTTTTGAGGCCGCCATTGGCGGGGGGCAGGCTTAGCTGCCAGGCTTTCTATGAAAGGTGTAAAGACATTCTGATGTCCTGGGCAATCCGGGGGGCACGTCACGACGCGGGTATGGGTCTTCTGGAAAACGGAGTGACAGCGCTTGTAGTTCTGGCTACCAGGGAAGGAACTGCCGCTGCCGTTGATGTCTTAAAAGTGCAGTTCCGGAAAATGTTGACGGGCTGATGCCCCCACACCGTAAGTCCGTGGCCGTGTTGCAGCCCGCCTCGTCAGACGCATCAGTGAAGTCCGTCGCTACGCGGGTATCCCTTCATCTCGTATTGAACATGAGCTTGCACTGCTTGAACATAGTGCTGCACGTGTAATGATCCATGAGATGGCGGAAATCCTTGCGCCCGGGCAAATACAGCCGCAGTGATCCGGAAGAGTAAACCAGGGGGGCCGGGCATGGCTGATACGAAGCCTGGCCCCGGAGGTCACTCTGGCTTCAACAAAGAAAATCATTGCCCTCGCTTTTCGGGGAAGGGCATATGTACGGTTACTTCACTTTTTCACCCATGATGTAGGTATGTTCTATGGTGCGATCGTCACCCATCATTTCAATTGCGAAGATTTTGCTTTCGACCGATTTGCTGTTCTCAGTTCTGATTTTCAACGCATTGTCACTCTGTGGATTGATAACGATGAAGTCGGCTTCTTTCCCTGGAGTGAAACTTCCAATTACGTGGTCAAGTGACAGGGCTCTTGCTCCTCCAAGGGTCGCCATATACCAGTTTTCCATCGGATCGAGAGGGTGGATATTTTCGGGTGTTTCTGTGAACGCTTTTCTTAACTGCGTCACGTTGTAGGCTCCCCCCATAACTTTAAGCATGGACAGACTGGTACCGCCCCCAACGTCAGTTCCCAGTCCTGTTTTAACCTGATTTTTCTGGCTCTGTTCCAGATTGAATAACCCGCTCCCCAAAAACAGATTCGACAAGGGGCAGAACGCCACACTGCTGTGTAACGTTGCCAGTATCTGAAAATCTGCATCAGAAACATGAACTGAATGGGCAAAAACAGACTTCGGCGTGACGAGACCATAATGTCTGTAAACATCCAGGTAACTTTTGCTCCATGGGAACAAGGTTTTCACCCAGGAGACCTCCTGCCAGTTCTCTGCCAGATGGGTTTGCAACCAGACATCCGGGTATTCACGTAATAACCTGCCGGCTACCCGCAGTTCTGCCTCACTGGAAGTGGGCGCGAATCGTGGGGTAACGGCGTAACCCAGGCGTCCCTTATTTTTCCATTTCTCTATCAGCATTTTGCTCTGCTGGTAAGCCGTCTCTGGCGTGTCCAGTAGCGGGGCCGGCGCATTCCTGTCCATCAGCACTTTTCCGGAGATGAGACGCATATTTTTCCCAAGCGCTTTGCTGAACAGCGCATCCACAGAAACGGGATTGCTGGTGGCAAAGACCAGTGCTGTTGTAGTGCCATTGTTGATCAGTTCGTCGATAAATTTCCCGGCATAAATAGTGGCATGCTCCGGTGCACTGAATTTTATTTCGGTCGGGAAAACATAATCGTCCAGCCAGTCGAGGAGTTGTTTTCCATAAGAGGCTGTCATTTCGATTTGAGGAAAGTGTACGTGTGTGTCAACAAATCCGGGGGATATTATTTTCCCGCTATAATCAATAATCTGGTCAGGATGATATTTTGCCTGCATCGCAGTGGATGAGCCGACATCAACAATATATCCGTCTTTTACCAGTAATAAGCCATTATGGATATAATGGCGGGACTGTATTTTCTCTTGAGGATCTCCCGTAAAGTGTAATATATCGCCTTTATAACCCGTTAATGATGCATGGGTAATGAAAGGTGCAAGCAACAGGCTTGCAAAAAATGCGTGTTTCATTTTAATCCTTAAGGTATGTAAATGGTCTGGTGAAACGAGCTTTGTGTTCGTCTGTCCAGACCATTTTTAAAAAGAGTTTATTGTCTGATCAAACGTGTTGTTGGCAGAATGCTTTCAAAATCACTTCGGAACGGGTTGATATCCAGCCCACCACGCCTTGTATAACGGGCAAAAACGCTAAGTTTTTGCGGGCGGCAATATTGTTTAATATCCATGAAAATCCGCTCAACACATTGCTCATGAAATTCATTGTGGTTACGGAATGAAATGATGTAGTGAAGAAGCCGCTTTGGATTGATTTTCTTTCCTTCGTATTTAATGATAAGACTGCCCCAGTCAGGCTGGTTCGTGACAAGACAATTTGATTTAAGCAGGTTTGATGTGAGCATCTCTGAAACAGTAATGGCGTCATCAGTCACAGCATTGTTCAGTATTTCAGGGCTGAACGAGTAATCCTTAACGTCAATATCTTCATGGTCGATATTGATTCCCGGTAAGGCCATGATGGTATGATTAAACCCGATAAAATGGGGGTACAGCCTGACTTTTACTTCCCCTCCCGCAACCTGGCTAAGATCCTTTGTGAGTATGGCTGCAACAGCATCATGGCTTCTGATCTTTGTCTGGTTAAAACTGTTGAGATACAGCTTCAGCGATTTGGATTCTATCAATCCCGGCGTCGTGGCCGGGATTTCAAACTCTCCAATGGCAACAATAGGTTTACCTTTTTCATTGAGCCAGGAAATTTCATATGCTGTCCACAGATCAAAACCTGAAAAGGGGAGGTTGCCCTCACCGGTAATTCCAGCCTGTTTTCTGCCCAAAGAGCGTGGTAACGACTCCAGAATGGACGGCGAGTAAGTCTGTGGGGGCGCTATTTTTGAACCCAGCACACTTAGCGCATCTTCATCGTAATCAGGCATGTTAATTCCTTATTGATTTACTGTGTGAATAAATTTTCTGAATAACTTTCGTGTCCCATAGATAGGAAATACACCGGAGACAGCGTAGATAAGTTTAATAATAAATTGCGATACGATCATGGCTTTAATTGTTGGAAGGCTGAGTACACCATAAAAAGCAATGCTACAAAAAATGATACTATCGATGGCTGCCGCACAAACTGAACTGATGATGACCCTGACAAAGAGATACCTGGAGTTGGTCAGGACTTTTATTTTGCACAGCAACCATGAGTTGATGTTTTCGGAAAGGAGATAGGCCAGAGAGGATGCAAGCAGTACAGCAATAATATTGTGAATGAAGTACCGATAGGCCTGATCGTGAGGCCATTCTTTAAGGTCTGGTAAAAGTGTAGTCATCCACAACCCCCCCACGAAGAGGATGTTAGCAATAAATGATATGATAATAGTTCTTCGCGCCATCTTAAGCCCGTAAAACTCATTGAGTATATCCACCAGGATGAATGTCAGTGGATAGAAAAAAATGGCCGGGGGAATAATAAGATTAAATGTGGACAGATGGACAGGCTTTACACCGCTGACAGTGGACAGAATGTAAATGACAGCCAGTGCTAAACTGATGGAGAAATATGCGTACCAGGAACGTTCATTTCGGTCGCTCATTTCATACTCAGTGGTTATGTTGTGGTGCATATACAGTTTTTTGTGTAGCGCTTTTATTTCATGAGGATTTAAATCATCTGAGATTTCTGAGTCGTCAAGCTCCTTCAGGGGCATGGCAATCACTTTCCCGGTCGACAGAACCAGCACTCTGGCAGTGATGATTTCGCCAAAGAGAAAGCCCAATAGTTTGTATTTAAGATTGTATTTCACTGACATATTTCCTCAATCAGGACGCCTAACCAGACTTCCTGGTTGTCACAGTTGTTTTCTTCCGATGACGTTTCTCTGATTTTTAGCGTGTTGTTGTTATCCAGAAACAGCGAGGGCAGCAGGCTTCGTTTAAAGGGGGAACGATTCACGATGAGTAAGGTCCCCACATCAAAAGTCTCCCCCATCTCGGCATCAATCAGAAGCGCAATAAAATTTCCACCTGAACTGAAATACCAGGTAGTATCAAAAATCTGTATGAGCTGGCCTACAGTCTTTGAAAGTGTGTTGCGCAGGCAGGTCCCCGGAATAATCGGGAGCGCAATCGGGTTCTTGTTCCCGTTGAATGCTAATGTCTCCTCCGTTTGTTTCATTTTACCCAGGTCAGTATTCTCGATGGTTTCGCAGGAGATGCCAAAAAAATCAGAAATCCGGGTGACCGTCGACTGTTGTACATGACTGACTTTGCCTTCCAGTATTTTATAAATTGTTGCGCGAGTCAGACCTGTTTTCTGGCTGAAGGACGTTTTAGTTTCGCCATGCTCCTCTATCAGGAAATTTATATTTTTAGCAATATTGCTATTACGTTGCGCATTTGTGATCCTATTGCTCATGTTTAACCTGTTCGCTAGCGAGATTTGAGAGAAGGACTGTTACGGAAGCTACGTTTCACAGCGTAGTGGACCAATAACGATTTTCTAATCGATTGTGTGTTTTTGTTGTTTATTTCGGATGTTTCTCTTGTTGTCCTAATTTTAAATAAAACATCAGGTTGATGAGTTGCTTTTATGGAAGGATTCAAATTAATGATCACATGTTAATTATTGTGTTGATTTTAATCCGAGGGTGCGCTATTCCTGCTTAAGTTGAGGTGCATCCATCTCTGAAAGGAATGAATTAAAAACAAGGCGGGAATAATGATGTCAGCGCATCAATCGTTATCGGAAATAAAAAAGAAAATTCTTATTTTCATGTTGACAGTCGAGCGTCATTTTCCAGGTTCTTTCCCGATAAGATATATTCATAAATCGCTTGGTATTGACAGTGTTTATTATTCCTGTGGGCTGCTGGAGTCCGCAGGTTTGGTTTGCCTGCAGCGAAAGCCCAATCGCAGGGTCTTTATCGAGCTGACCGATGCCGGGCGTGCGATGGCGGCTTCGCTGATGCCTGTGGAATATTGTCAACATCGGGAGGCCGGGAACCGGATCTTACCTTCCCGCGCTCAGAGAAGAGAGATGCGGGACATTGAAATCGACATCAGAGGGCGGCCTTACATTGTCAGCCGGGCGGCATTTGTTATCCATCCCGATGGCACGACAAGCCTTGCCTTGTGGAGTAAAAATAAAGGTCAGGCCTGGCTGAACGGTAATGCCCGCCAGGTCAGTGAGTGGTACCAGGCCTGCTATGACGCCGGGTTGCCTGTCAGTGTGCAGGTTGAAGATGATCGGTGGATGGCCAGCCTGGACGACAGATTGCCACACCTTTCACGAGGGGAAGCCGTCGTTATTTTTCCCTCACCATGCTGAGTTAGGCGTGACCGGGCAGGCAGACCGGAAACAAAATGCCATTTTATCTCTGCATTTGAGGACATCCGAGGCCTTACACTGATACGCCTGAACATACGGCCATTATTGACTGGAAAGGGGAGCGCCTGCCAACCCTGAAAGCCGGTTGCTGTACCCGGCCTATAACCGGACCGCCAGGGATGAGGCTGAGCAGACGTACCCCTTCAGCGTGGAATGCAAAACCTCCCATCAACGGGCATAGCCGGGGTTCGGGCGTCCCACCTGATCAGCAATCTGCGTATCACCGATAATCTTCGGCTGCTCAACACCCACCACTGGCCTCTGGCGCGTAGCGCACTGGACACGCTCAGCCATTTTCTCTGCAGCGGTTAAGTGAGCATCTCAAAGAGCTGGATAGTCAGTTCGTCGAACAGGAGAAAGAAATCCAGTACCAGCATCGTGAAAATGTGAACCGCCGGAGATTATCGGAGATACCCGGCTCTGGTCCGATAACGACAAGCGCTCTGATGGCGTGGAAAACCGATCCCGCATCTGCATAAGTGTCAATACGGTCTGTATATGACGCTTACGTTTCTCTGTGCCAACATGTTAAACGTATTCCGATTATTTGAAATAAGTGGCTATTTTACTGAATGGAAGGCTTTCCAATCTTCATCTTTGCAGCAGTGGCCTCTCAGTAGACCTCTTCCACTGGATGACCAATAATGAGCCGTCATGTGTATTTAAAGACCAGACGCACTGAAACAGTGCGCAGACCTAGTGAGCCGATTTTGCAACAGTGCAGCTGTGATCCTGTAGTTCTTCCGCCGTCGCGGGAGAACTTACGCTTCCCGGATTGACCAGAAGCAGAAATTCGTCCGACCGTGTGCGCGCAGGTACGACAGTCACTTCTGCGTACTTCATATTGCTCCGATATCGCTCATGTACCAGGTCGAAAATGTTCTCATTGAGAAAAGCCGTTGCACTGAGCTTCCTGATATCATAGAGAATGTCTCGATCATTTTTATTTTTAAGCGGCTTGCTTTCCCATCCCCATCCCAGTTTTTCGATATCAAGGTCACTGAGGCTTTGTTGGGTTTTTGCCGCCAGGCAGGATATATGAATATGCAAATGATTTTGTGTCCGGCTATTTACCGGATTGATGGTCAGGGCAATATCTTTCTCCGCCAGTTTTTTCCCTCGTTGTTTTAGTTGGTCAAAGACAAAACCACGTGATTGCCAGGCACTGTAAAACAAGCTACTCACCGGATGCGTGTAGGGACGACTAAGAACGCCTTTATCCTCAATACCTGTGACATTGTCCATCGGCAGCAGAAGAAACTGGTTATCACTGGCGGTTCTTGTTTTCAGAATGACATACCCGGCCTGATAGTCCATCAGGCTGCAGTCACCATAATTCCCCGCCTTTTTATACTGGTCCTCACAGCCCTGAAGTGCCTCATTCAGCTCATTGCCTGTGGCTGCCTGCAAGGCATGCGCGGACAAAATAGACGTACACAGCATACACATGAAAAATAGTCTTGATACAGAACCTGGCATATCCTTTTCTCCTTGTTTTAATCCCGATAGTCTCTGTCGTTTTTACTTCACGGATATGCTCACATGGGTCAGTAGCGCTCCCCGCGATTTACCATCACTCCGTGCCTTTCCCCGAACAGAAAGGTAATACTCTGCTGACTTTTTGGGCGTGAACGAATATTCCCGATCCTTCCATTCGGTTGTCGTCACAACGGTTTCCTGATGATCGTATGCGGCAGTTTCGACCGCTGAGTCGCCAATCCGCCATGTATACTGATCTGTTTCAGACAAATTTGTAGCCTGATAATTGTCGCGTGCACCAGTCCATTTGATGACATAATTTACGCCTTCAGTCAGATGAACACGGGCATATATGCGACCCGGCTTGTTGTTTACTGCCAGTTTAACCGCTGAGTGAAATCGCCTGGATGGCAGGCCGCTGTTTGTCTCACCCAGCACTTCCACTGGCGTTTTATCTGACAACACAGTAGAGCCAACAGTCCAGTCGTCGTGCGAAGAGCCATCCGGCCAGGTATCCACGCTTCCGGTGCCAGTGATACTGAGGTCTGACAGGTCATTTTTTAGCAAATTTTTACCGGGTGTATCCGTATTGTCTGGTCGCCATGTTGTGAGCTCCACCCTGCTCGTGACCAGGTCTATTTTCACAACAGGAATGGCCTTTCCTGTTTTCTGCTGGTACTGTTCCGCTAGTTTTTTGGCAACCGTGAAATCAGCGTCAACAAACCCCTTTCCGGCCTGATTCGCGTAAAAAACAGCCTTGATTTGGGGCATGTCTGTTTCCCCCCAGGGCTTAACGACAAGTTCATTCCAGCTGGCGTTGAGCGCATTATTCTTGATAATGTTGTGATTATCGGCTGAGGCTTTGATAGCGGCCGCAAACTGGGCAGGATCCTTAACACTGAACGAGCATTGCTTGCGACCTTCTTGTTCACGATCGGGGTAATGTTTGGTAAATGCCGTGTACCATGCGTCAGTGGTGTCACCTGTTCTATCGCTTAATGAATGTTTACATGAACTTAAATCATTAACGTCAGACTGTGTATTCTTGTCGCTACAATGGTAATTCTCTGCACTCCTGTTGTAACCCGACAAATCATTCACGGTATCTGCATCGCGTGGATAGATACACTGCAACCTGGAATCGAGGTTGGCGTGTGAAGATTCCAGAACAATCCCCACAGACTCACTGTACAAATTCTTTGTATTTGTATCTTTACGAATGTAATAGTGGGAGGTGATCGTGGCATCTGGCTTCGATGTCAGATAATTAGTCGAACGCATCACCAGCCCGGAGCAGGTCCATGCTGGCTCAGAACCGCAACCATCAACTTTATTCATCCGGGTATTCAACTCGTTGGCAATATCATGAAATTTTTGATCCAACGAGGTATCTGCGGTGGCGGAAGGGTGATAAACGACACTCATACCGAACAAGGCAAATAATCCAATAAGTAGCCGACTATTGCGACCTGTGCTCATAATTTTAATCCATTTAATTATATATTGTTGATACTGTGTGGATGACTGTCCTGGTCATAAATCATCAATTTTGACACATGATATCTGTCAGTATGCAATTTGTGTTTCATACTGATGTTTTTCCAATTTCACCAACAGAATTCAAAGTCGATATCACACTGCTTTCCTCAAGGGAAACGGTCTCCTCTGAGTAAAACATAATAATGCCTTCGTTCTTTACGTTCGAAATGGCGTAACACCCCTGAATGAATTATTTTTCATAGAAAACAATTCTCTCTTACACTTAACATAAAAATGGCACATAATCCAAATTATTATTGATCATAATTAAAGTGATTATCATTTTTTATATTCAAAATAATTTAAATTTTTTATTTTCAATAGCTCATTGTTACATTGTTATTTTAATAACAATATAAAGTGACAACGCAGTTTAGTTTGCAACTGGTAGCGGGTTTTCCCTCGATTCAGAGTTGTAGTCAGGCCTCTTCAAAAGCTGGCTGGGCATCAAAGTATTGCATAATTGCTGATTTTATATGTTTTTTAATAAAACACCTAGTTTCAGCCATTTTACAGGCGCGAGAGGGCCTGAAGCAGGCGCCATTTCCTGTTTAAAGGCTGATTCTAATCGTCAGCCGATTAGCAAAAGTGTCTCTGGTTGTTCAGCGTATATACCAGTGTTTTAAATGCATTATGCACTTTGCTTCGCCGCTCAAAACGCAGCAGTAGTTGCCGGGATTTGCTGACGGTGCGGGGGCATATGGTCGCAGTACTTGCTGATCACCCCCTGGGCGATGAGTGACGGCTTTGCCACGCCTTTCGGGATAATGTGTGCAGGCATACTACCGCTGATTTCTCGCTGGTGGCAGGTGCAACCATATTGCAGGCGAACACATCGGTTAACCACGACACGAGCCTGGATATATACCAGCTTTTCACTCACCTCATCGCGGATGTGATGCAGCGTGCCCTGGCAGTCAGGGCCGCTTTCGGCTGAGGCGGGTTCGATTGTTTTTGTGACACGGGCAGCAGGGATTTCGCAGAGAACCGGTGCAGTGGCTATGGGAAGAACGGACGATTTTTTGGAGTCCTGCCGGTAAAGTTGTTTATTCAGATTTTTTTGCGTTGATTCGTGGCGACAAAGGCCATGGCTGACTGGCCTTCCTGAAGCGAATAAAAAGATCGCAGGCCGTAGGTTTGGGTATACCTAACCGGCATTCCGCTTCAATACGCAGTAGTTTTTCTTCAAAGTGGAGACGAAGTGCCTCAAGGAGCCATGTCCGGTATGTCACGCGATAGTGCTTATTAAAAATGATGGGCACTAATTCCCCGAAACTGGAGTCTGCTGCACAGACGGTCTCAATGAGATGCTTACGACTATCCTGCAGGTATCGAAATCACTTACATGTTACGTAAGGGGAGCGTGCTGACGGGGAACGATGCA
>NZ_BCTL01000034.1 GCF_001571265.1 Cedecea neteri NBRC 105707 = ATCC 33855
GGACACGTTCACCGTTTTCGGAACGTGCAGGGAAAACAGGATTAGGGGTGAACGGAACAATTGAGGAGCAAAAAATATCTCCCGGTAGATTTTGAAAGGAAAATGTGACTAAGCCCCCCTGAGATAGAGAAAGAAAACCGCTCCCTCTTTTAATCCCCTCTCCACTTTGGGGAGAGGGTTAGGGTGAGGGGCGATTTACTTCTCCAAAGGCCAAAGCCACGCCGCACCGCGAACGCCGCTGGAATCGCCGTGTACCGCTTTACGAACGGGTGTTTCACACTCGCCGCCAAACACCCACGGTTTAATCAACTGCGGCACCGTCCGGTATAAGCGCTCCACGTTACTCATTCCGCCGCCCAGTACGATCACATCCGGATCCAGAATGTTGACGATGTGCGCCAGCGACTTCGCCAGACGAGTCTCGTAGCGGCTGATGGCCAGCTCTGCCAGCGGATCCTGCTGCTCTGCCAGGCTAATAATCTCATGCCCTTTCAGCGTTTTTCCGCTCAGGCGCTGGTAGTCCGTGCCGAAGCCGGTGCCGGAAATAAAGGTCTCAATACATCCCTGCTTGCCGCAGTAGCACGGCACTTCTTCCCGAAAACGCAGCTCGTCTTCGTCCATCCACGGTAGCGGGTTATGCCCCCACTCGCCCGCCGTGCCGTTGCCGCCGATCAGGCTGCGACCATTGATCGCTACGCCCGCCCCGCAGCCGGTGCCGATGATCACCGCAAAGACGATCGGTGCCCCTGCGGCCGCGCCGTCGATAGCTTCCGACACTGCCAGGCAGTTAGCATCGTTAGCCAGCCTGACCTCACGCTTGAGCGCCAGGCTCAGATCCTTGTCAAAAGGCTGCCCGTTCAGCCAGGTTGAGTTCGCATTCTTCACGACTCGGGTATAAGGGGAAATCGACCCCGGGATCCCGAGCCCTACCGTACCGGTCTCGCCCGTGGCTTCTTCCGCCAGCCGCACCAGCTCAACGATGTTTTTGATGGTGGCCTGGTAGTCGTTTTTAGGCGTTGGCAAACGGTGGCGGTAAAGCTGTTTACCGTCGTCTGCCAGCGCGATTACTTCTGTTTTAGTCCCACCGAGATCGATACCTATGCGCACAAGAACTTCCTCATTTGGTGATAATTATCAACAACATAAAATACAGCCTAAGCAAAGGCAATGAAACGAGGCCGTCAATTCGTTATCATGCCCGCTGCGTTTAACTGACAACCTGGGACAGAATCATGCTGTGGTTTAAAAATTTAATGGTTTACCGTTTAAGCCGTGACATCACGCTGACGGCGGATGCAATGGAAAAACAGTTAGCCGCCTTCACCTTCACCCCTTGCGGCAGCCAGGATATGGCCAAAACCGGCTGGGTGTCGCCGATGGGCTCGCACAGCGATGCATTAACCCATGTTGCCAACGGCCAGATTGTGATTTGCGCCCGTAAAGAAGAAAAAATTCTGCCCGCTCCGGTCATCAAACAGGCTCTTGAGGCCAAAATCAATAAGCTCGAAGCGGAACAGGCTCGCAAGCTGAAAAAGACCGAGAAAGACTCCCTGAAAGACGAAGTGCTGCACTCGCTGCTGCCTCGCGCTTTCAGTCGCTTTAGCCAGACAATGATGTGGATAGACACCGTCAATGGCCTGATCATGGTTGACTGCGCCAGCGCCAAAAAAGCGGAAGATACGCTGGCCCTGCTGCGTAAAAGCCTGGGTTCTCTGCCGGTGGTACCGCTGGCGCTGGAAAACCCTATCGAACTGACGCTGACCGAGTGGGTGCGTTCAGGAGATGTTCCGGCAGGCTTTGCGCTGATGGACGAAGCTGAACTCAAGGCAATCCTTGAAGGCGGCGGCGTGATCCGCTGCAAACAGCAGGAGCTGGTGTGTGATGAAATCGCTGCGCACATTGAAACCGGTAAAGTGGTCACCAAGCTGGCGTTGGACTGGCAGGAGCGTATTCAGTTCGTACTGGCCGACGACGGCTCCATCAAACGCCTGAAGTTTGCCGATATCCTGCGCGAACAGAACGACGATATCGACCGGGAAGATTTTGGCGGACGTTTCGATGCCGATTTCATCCTGATGACCGGTGAACTGTCTGCGCTGGTGACTAATCTGGTGGAAGCGCTGGGCGGCGAAGCGCAGCGTTAATTAAGCGGCTGAGTCGTGAGAGATAGCCCCTCGCCGTAAGCGAGGGGCTAAAAAATTCAGTTATTTATCGGCCAGATAGCGGCAAAGGTAGGACGTTGGCTCGGCAACCTGCAGATGAAACTCGCTGTGGCCTGGCACGTTAAAGACTTCGCCCGCAGCATAGGTTTTCCACTCGGTTTCCCCCGGCAGCAAAACGTGCAGTGCGCCGCTGACTACGGTCATCTCTTCCGGTTGGGCGGTCCCGAAGGTGTATTCCCCCTCCGCCATCACCCCAACGCTCGCACGGCCAGTGCTGCTGCTGGTAAAACCGATGGATTTTACTTTACCGGAGAAGTATTCATTACTCTGAAGCATGGACAGGCCCTTTATCGAAATTAGTGAAAAAACCACTATAGAGGCGAACTCTCCGACCTGTCACGCAAATTGTTAATTCCGCTCAGATAAGCAATTCTGCGGCCAACCTGGCCACCAGTACGTTGGATAACAGTACCGGCACATCCAGCTGCTTTTGCAGTAAATCCCGGTGTTTTTGATGGTAGCCGAGGCAATCAAGGACCAGAACATCCGCGCCTTCAGCCATCAGCTTTCTTCCGGCCTCAAGCAAGTCAGCTTCGTTGCCGTGCACCGGATTCGCGAGAGCATAAAGCGGCGGATGGGTCAGCTTGCGCCACTTCAGCTCCTGAAACTTAATCATGTCGGCGACCGGCAAAATGATCCCCACCTGATGACCGTCCACAATCGAAGCCACCAGCGGCGGAATAATACGCTCAGGCTCCAGCAGGATGGCATTACGGGCGCTGAGCCCCGTCAGCGGCATCGTGCTCATCAGCAGGATCACTTCGTAGCCCTGGTTATCCAGCTGTTCGATAATGCCCTGCATCGCAATGGAGATTTTGTCGCGCCCGACCGAAGTAATGGTGTTGTCCGCCAGCAAAGTGAGCAAAGACTCTTCTCCGGGCGAAAGGGAAAACTGGTGCCGGACCTCATCAGGAGAGAGGTTGCCCAACAGGCTGACCTGCGAGATTTGTTGCTCAGAGATATGTTCGGTTAAAAATGGCAAAACCTCACTGACTGACACTTTGCCGACGGTGAGAATGGCTACAGTTGGTTTCATGCTTCGCTCCGCTATTACTCAGTCACCGCCCTTTTCGCTGCACTGCTCCACGTCCGCTATGAAATAACTCCGCCGGGGTCGATCGTTTTTTGCTCGCCGTAATCCGCAGCATACAACCAGAGTGATACCGAAATCCTTAACGAAACATCAACTACTGAGCAACATATATAAATAGATATATTTTAGCTAAATGAACGAGATAAAAGCTTCTCTGATCAAAAATGAAACATTCATGGCGCGAGCCTGAAGAGAACGATCAGGATTTATTTGGATCTTCATAGCGCTGTTTTGCGTCCAGAGCTTCCTGATGCGTTTGGTGTTCGCTGATCAGCGTGTTCTGGTGAGGGTGATCCGCCCGCAGCTGGTACCAGGTGACGGCTGAACCCGGCACGCCTTTCTGCACTTCAACAATTCGGGCTTCACGGGGGTAAGGAGGTTGAGTTGCCATCGCTCGTCCTTCATTTCTTATGGATGAGCGTTAAGTATAGGCTAACTGGCGCGAGCCATTTGTAATGCGCTGAGGATAGCTTCCACCACCGCATCCGGTGTGCGGGTGGCGTCCACAATGTGCCGGGCGACCTGCCGATAGAGCCCTTCGCGAGCGGCGAGGACGTCCACAATTTCGTCGGTAACGCCTTTTCCGGTCAACGTTGGGCGCTGCCCTTCTTCCGGCGAGGCGGTCAGGCGCGAAGCCAGTACCTGCGCAGGGGCATGTAACCAAACGGGGATACCATTTTCCTGCATAAACTGACGGTTGCCTTCAGCCAGCACCATGCCGCCACCGGTCGCCACCACGGTCGCCGGGGCCGTCACGCGCTGAAGCGCATCGGATTCACGAGCACGAAACCCTTCCCAGCCCTCTTCAGCCACAATCTCCGCCACGCTATTACCGGTATGGTTTAGCAGAAAACTATCGGTATCGACAAAGGCGTAACCCAGCTTTCTCGCCAATGCGTGACCAACGGTCGTCTTACCACAGCCGCGCGCGCCGACTAAGAATAGGGGTTGAGTCATCAAAGATAATCCTCGGAAATGCGGGCCTGAGGCCACAAAGGGGCAAAAGCAGGAAAACAGAATGCGATAATACCATTAAACTAGTACACGACAAGTGTAAACTTTTAATTACAAAAGTGAAATCTATCGCTTAGAACCCAGCTATAACGGCATTAACTGATACGTAACAAGTGTAAACTAAATCCACCACCTGCTAACTGCGCCACAATACTTTAAACGCCAGGCCAATGACAACCCTTAATCTGAGATTCGGTAACACATTTATGGTTAGCTTTACGATTAAGGCGTTTCACCTACGCTGAATTTGATCCAGACTCGTTTTAAGACTTCATCATGACAGAGGTATGAACCATGCAATCTGAAGAGCAGCGTCTTATTGACGGGCTTTTTGACCGTCTGAAACAGGCCGAAAGCCAAAGTGCCACCCGCGATGCGGCCGCAGAACAGCGGATTGCGCAACACCTCAGCCAGCAGCCGGGTGCCGCTTATTACATGACGCAGACGATCCTTATCCAGGAAGCGGCCATGAAGCAGCTGAATGGCAAAATTCAGGCCCTGGAAGCACAGGTGAGCGAGCTGGAGCAGAAGTCCCGCCAGCAGCAAAGCAGCGGCGGTTTCCTTGCCGGATTATTCGGCGGCGGCGGCAACAGTAGCAGCAGCAATAACAGCTCTCGCGGCTCCGATCCGATTCCGGGCAGCCAGAACTACGGTACCTCTTCTGCACCAGGCTACGGCGCCCCCCAACAGGGCGGATACAGCGCACCTGCCGGGTATGGTGCGCCACAGCAGCAGGCAGCCCCTGCCAGCGCTCCGCGTGCCGGAGGCGGTTTCCTGTCAGGCGCGCTGCAAACCGCAGCGGGCGTAGCCGGTGGCGTCGTGGTGGCAGAAATGCTGACCAGCATGTTCCACCGCAGCCAGCCGGAAGAGATTGTCAATATTATCAATGAACCGGCGCCCACCTTCGACAACAGTTCATTCGACTCGGTCAACGACTACAATCAGGTCGACGATCGTCAGTTCCTGAACCAGGGAGGCTGGCAGTCGCAGGACAATACCGATTACGGTAACGATGATTTTGGCGGCGACGATTACGGCGACGACGACGATAGCTTTATCTAAGACTTTTGCGCCCGCGCGACCTTCAGCAGCCATTTTTCCAGCTCATTGGCAAACTGCTGGCGGTCGCGCTGGCTCAGACTGTCCGGCCCGCCGGTTTGCACGCCGCTGGCGCGCAGGGTATCCATAAAGTCACGCATCGTCAGGCGTTCACGAATGGTAGCAGGGGTATATAGCTCGCCCCGGGGATTCAGCGCCACCGCTCCTTTCTCCAGCACATCCGCTGCCAGAGGGATATCAGCGGTGATCACCAGATCGTCTTTCTCACAGCGACGCACAATTTCGTTATCCGCCACGTCAAACCCAGAGGCAACCTGAAGGCTGCGAATGAAGCGCGACGGCGGTGTTTTCATCCCCTGGTTTGCTACCAGCGTGACCATAACCTGAGCACGATCTGCCGCACGAAACAGCACCTCTTTGATGACTTTTGGACACGCATCGGCATCCACCCAAATTTGCATTATGGCTCCTGACATTCGGTGGGAATGGGGGCGATTTTGCCGTGCTTTTGCCGAATGGCAAAATTTATCTGTTTCAGCCCCCGGCCGAGCCTGAATGAGTGCAAACATAGCCTAAGCGGTAAAAAGCGCGTTAAGCTATTACCATCAAATAACAAAACACATCACCATGGAGTAACGCTATGGATAAGAAAATTGGCTTTATTGGCTGCGGTAACATGGGCAAGGCGATCCTCGGCGGCCTGATTTCCAGCGGCCTTGTGCCTGCGGGCAATATCTGGGTTTATACCCCGTCGCCGGACAAGGTTCAGGCCTTGTGCGAAGAATACGGCATTAATCCGGCGCAGAGCGCGCAGGAAGTCGCGCAGATAGCCGACATCGTCTTTGGTGCGGTGAAGCCAAACATCATGCTTAAGGTGCTGAGCGAAGTTAGTTCCGACCTGAACAAAGACACCGTTATTATCTCTATTGCCGCAGGTATCACTCTGGAAACCCTGGCCAAAGTGCTGGGCCACGACCGTAAAATTATTCGTGCGATGCCGAATACCCCTGCGCTGGTGAATGCGGGCATGACGTCGGTAACGCCAAACGCGCTGGTCACACCTGAAGACATTGCCGATGCGGTAAGTATTTTCCGCAGCTTTGGTCAGGCCGAAGTGGTAAGCGAAGCGATGATCCACCCGGTGGTGGGCGTCAGCGGCTCTGCCCCGGCCTACGTCTTTATGTTTATCGAAGCCATGGCCGACGCAGCCGTGCTGGGCGGTATGCCGCGGAAACAGTCCTACCAGTTTGCCGCTCAGGCGGTGATGGGATCGGCGAAGATGGTGTTGGAAACCGGGAAGCATCCGGGCGAGCTAAAAGACATGGTCTGCTCCCCTGGCGGTACCACCATTGAGGCAGTCAAAGTGCTGGAAGAAAAAGGTTTTCGCGCGGCCGTGATGGAAGCGATGGTGAAATGTATGGCGAAGTCGGAGCTGCTCGGGAAGTCCTGATTTCGGAATAGCCCCTCACCCTAACCCTCTCCCCACAGGGGAGAGGGAACTGAATCGAGCATTAATCTTCGATTTTCCCCCTCGCCATTTTAGGGAGAAAGCCGGGGTGAGGGTCATTCAGAGCGACTTACTTTTTCTTCAGACAGTTGCTCATAAAGGTTTTTCTGGCGTCGCCCTTCAGCGATTGCTTCGCGGCATCTGCATTACAATCCTTCATTTTTTGCTGCTGAGGCGTCAGGGTTTTCCCTGCTGCGGCAGGCGCTTCCCCTTTCAGACAGCTGCTCATATAGCTCTTACGCTGATCCCCTTTCAGGGACTGCGAAGCCGCCTGCTGATTACAGCTTGTCATGCGCTGCTGCTGCGGCGTCATCGTTTTATCCGCCGCCGTTGCTGACCCAACCAGCCCTACCAGTAACACCGCTAATAATGAAAATTTCATACCTTATTCCTTTTTTATAGTGACGTTTAAAGTCTGGCCCAAGGCAAAAAAAATGCGACGTTTCCGCCGCATTTTTTTCTTACCTGTTACGTATGCACGCCTTTACTTCAGCGCCATCGCCGATTTCATGGTGTAGAACAGATCGGTCTGGTCGGTCAGCCCCACCACATTAGCTGCATGCGGGCCATAAGCCGCCACGCGCAGCTGGGTGCCGGTGTGCTCCTGAGATTCCCCCTCAGAGTTACCGTAGCTGATGACCATCACCGCGCCGTCTTTGGTATTCAGCGCCTGAGTCAGACCTGGCGCTTTGGTATCCGGTGCCACAATCTGGCTGGAATGGGCGTGGTCGGCGGTAACGATAACCAGGGTATTGCCGTCTTTACGGGCAAACTCCAGCGCTTTCTGCACGGCTTCATCGAGATCGACCGTCTCACCAATCTGCCCACAAGGGTTAGCGGCGTGATCTTGCTTATCAATAGAGGCGCCCTCAACCTGCAGGAAGAAACCTTTTTCGTTGCCTTTCAGCAGATCGATAGCTTTTTCGGTCATCTGCGCCAGGGTCGGCACGCTGCTATCACGCTTAGGATTTGCCGTACAGGTGACGGCCGGTTGATCGATATTGCCGTGGTAGGTAGCCTTCGGGCCTTCCCAGCGCACCGGCATGTTGCCGTCCGCGAACATACCAATCAACGGTTTCTGCTGGTTAGCCTCTGTCACCGCCGCAAGACCCGCCGCGTTGTCGACCCACTGATAACCGCGGGCATCCGCCTGCTCGCGCAGCGTTTTCCCGTTCCATTCACCGGCTTTTGCCGCTTCGCTGAACGTTTTTGCCCCGCCGCCAAGCGTGACGTCGGCTCGGGTATTCAGCAGTTGCTCGGTAATCGAGCCTTTGCCGCCGTTCTCCAGCGCGTTGGTCGAGCATTTTTCACTGGTCGTGTTAGGGCCATAACATTTACGCCCGGTGACGTGGGAAACCAGCGCCGCTGGCGTAGCATCCTGAATTTCTGCGGTTGAAACATTGCCCGTAGCCTTCCCGGCCGCCTTCGCCAGCTCGAGAATGGTCACGTGGTCTTTGCCGTTAACGTCCACGCCGAGCGCGCCGTTATAGGTTTTTACCCCGGTGCTCCACGCCGTCGCGGAAGCAGCTGAGTCGGTCACGTAATCCGGCTTTTTCGTTTTTTTGTCTAAAGAATAATGGGTGTATTGCCCGGTCAGAGGTAAAGCATCAATCCCCTTAAAGAAGCCACCGGCGCCTTCGGCATAGTTTCTGGCGGCGGTAATTTCCGAATCGCCCATACCGTCACCAATTAGCAGAATAACGTTCTTTGCTGTTTTATTGTTGAGCGAGGCACGAATCGCTTCAGTTTGATCGCCAGTAATACGGCGAGCACCGCCCGGCTGAGTTAAATCTCCCTGAGCGGCGCGATTTTCCAGAGAGGAAGAAGATGTTTCTTGTGATTTTGAGGGGGCGCTGACAAGCAGCAAAGGCAGCAGGCTGGCGATAATTACGCTCTGTTTCACTTTATTTTCTCCATGTAGAAACTACTGAATATAAATAAAAACAGAGCGAGTATAAAAATGACTTATGACACTAATATGACAGCGAATTTTGATTCAACTACGGGGATGGATAAGGAGCTTTTTTAAATATTGACGGAGTAATTCGGTATCCTGAACCGGCACTACAGTCTTTGGGGAGGCATCATCTAACGCCCCTTCAATACTGGCAACTAATGCCGAACGCTCTCCTTGTTCAAGCCGTCTCAATAAGGCAGTCACCACTATTTCAAGGGCTTCCACCTGAGCGACCAACTCTTTTGACTCTTCTTCCTTTTCGGCGAGTTTAACCAATAACTCTGCAATAAGATTTTTCATTTTCTCAGTCCCTGCGGGGTTAGGATATGACGTTAACACTCAGATCCACCTGAGAGCAATATGCCGGGTTAAATATGTGTGGGATAGCAAATAGCGGCGAGATTAAAACGATTCAGTCTGATAATAATCCCGGATGAGAATTTTTCGCACTACAAAAAAAGAATAATGGAATATTATTCGCTAAGTCACAGGCTGCCGATCGAATGAAAAATAAGTCGAAATCAATCTTCATATTTCACTCATTAATATAACCAGCGGCCCTAAAAAGACCGCCCTTACGTTTTTCTGTCGAGTATCTGCTGCCGTGCATTTTTACGTTTGAGGGCGACCGCAAGCTGCCAGACATTGAGCAGCACAACCACGGCGGTTGCCGCAAAAACGTAACGAAAACCAACCATTGCGGATACCCCTGCCCCCATTAAAGGCCCGGCGACATTCCCTAAATACATAAACGACTGGTTATAACCGAAGATGCGCCCGGTGACCTGGTCGCTGCAGTATTTGAGTAAAAGCGTTTGCACCGCCGGCAGCATCGCCCCGTCAGCAAAGCCCAGCAAAAAGCGCAAAATGCCGAGCTGCACCGGCGAGGTCACAAAAGACATGGCCAGGAATAACACCACGGCACACGTCAGGGTGGCCATCAAAATACGTTCTGTGCCAATCCGATCGCCCAGTTTGCCCAATTTAGGCGCGGCAAACAGCGCGGAAATCCCCGGTAATGCGGCGATAAATCCACTCATAAAAGCAATATTGTTGCTGTCCGGCGACAGTTGTTTAATAAACAGCGCCAGAATGGGACCAATCGAGCCGTTGCACAGCTGGATCACAAGCGTGGTGATAAACAGACTGAGGATCAGCCAGGGATAAGGCAGCGTGGCGAACACTTCTTTCCCGGTCAGGCGCTCATCTTTGCTGATTTTCGGGCGGGCTCCCTCTTTAATCAGTAACAGCGTCACCAGGAAACTGACCATCAGCAGCCCGGCCGTTGCAAAGAAAACCGGCCTTAGCCCAAGATGATCCGCCATAAAACCGCCGAGCAATGGGCCCACGATCACGCCGCTGATTTGCCCGGTAGACAGCGTACTGATAGCCCAGCCGCTGCGTTCGCGTGGCACCTGAGAGGCAATCAGCGCCATAGCATTAGGGATGTAGCCCGAGGTTAACCCCATCACCGCCCGCAGCAAAAAGAGCTGCCAGACGTTGGTCGCAAAGGCCTGCAGAAGAATCGCCACCGCCATACCGAACGAAGCGCGAAGCAACATCAGCTTGCGCCCTTTGCGGTCGGCCAGGCTGCCCCACATAGGTGAAACAATGGCCGAAACCAAAAAGGTAACGCTGAACGTCAGGCCAGACCAAAGGGAAAGCGCTTCGTGGGAAGTGACGCCAAGCTGCTCAACATAGAGCGGAAGAAAAGGCAAAATTTGGCTGATCGCAAGGCCGGTAAAAAAACACCCGAACCAGACCGAAATGAGATTGACCTTCCAGGACTCCATAGCGCGCTTTTTCAAGGGGGATGCAACCAGAATAGAACGATTTCTGGAAAGCTTATCACACTAATGAATATTGCCGTCAGCGCCCCGGCGCCGCCATTACGATCCGGAAATGATTGCTTACTAAAGCACATATCCTGCCCGACCGGACAGGTTGTTGCAGGAACCACATGAATCCCCGGAATGAGCGTGCTATGTTGTCCCCTTTCGTAAAGTTTATGGGTGGATTAAAGGCATGGCAAAACTGCGGGTTGGTATCGTGTTTGGTGGAAAATCGGCAGAACACGAGGTGTCGCTGCAGTCGGCAAAAAATATTGTCGACGCCATTGATAAGTCGAAGTTTGATGTTGTGCTGCTGGGCATTGATAAACAGGGCCAGTGGCATATCAACGATGCGTCCAGCTACCTGCTGAACGCCAATAACCCGGCGCTTATCGCCCTGAACCGGTCAGAGAAAAATGTGGCGCTGGTCCCCGGCCAGACCGAACACCAGCTGATTGAAACCAGCACTGCAGAACAGCTGTCCCAAATCGACGTGATTTTCCCGATTGTGCACGGCACGCTGGGCGAAGACGGTTCCCTGCAGGGCATGCTCCGCGTCGCCAATCTGCCGTTTGTTGGCTCCGGCGTACTGGGCTCAGCGGTCAGCATGGATAAAGACGTAGCCAAACGCCTGCTGCGCGACGCGGGCCTGAATGTCGCCCCGTTCATTACGTTAACTCGCGCTAACCGTACCAAAATCAGCTTCGCAGAGGTTGAAAAACAGCTGGGTCTGCCGCTATTTGTGAAGCCGGCCAACCAGGGCTCCTCCGTCGGCGTCAGCAAAGCCAGCACCGAAGAGCAGTATCACGCGGCAGTGGCGTTAGCCTTTGAGTTTGACCATAAAGTGGTGGTCGAGACCGGCATTAAAGGCCGTGAAATCGAATGTGCGGTGTTGGGGAACGATTACCCGCAGGCCAGCACCTGCGGCGAGATCGTGGTCAACAGCGAGTTCTACTCTTACGACACCAAGTACATCGATGAGCAGGCCGCGCAGGTTGTCGTCCCGGCGGCGCTCGACGCCGACGTAAACGACAAAATCCGTAAAATTGCGGTTCGTGCTTATCAGGCATTGGAATGCAGCGGCATGGCCCGCGTTGACGTCTTCCTGACCGAAAATAACGACGTTATTATTAATGAGATCAACACGCTGCCGGGCTTCACCAACATCAGCATGTATCCCAAGCTGTGGCAGGCCAGCGGCATCAGCTATCAGGAGCTGATCACCCGCCTGATTGAGCTTGCCCTTGAGCGCCACCAGCAGGATTGTGCGCTGAAAAGCTCAATCACCTCGTAATGCTTAAGGCTCCGCCGTTTCCGACTCTTCCCGGGGGCGGCGGATAATAAAGCCGGCTATCCAAAAACCGATCGCCCAGGTCACCAGCCCCACCGCGTAATTCTGCCAACCCTTCGTTTCCAGGCCCAGCAGGCCGACCACGCCATTCAGAATAAAAATCAGCCCTATCGCCACCGCATAGTAATGCCAGTCACGACGCATTTTCAGGGTTAACATAGCCGCCTCACGCATTAAAAATAAACCTGCAGGCATTGTCGCACATCGACGGCAGAGAAACGTGCGGTTACCACGCACTCCGTCAGCATAATGTTAATGAGATTTACCTTAAGTTACAGAAATGTGAACTTGTGCATAAAATGCAAATCCAGGAGGATTCTGGCCTTCAAATTACCAGCAATCTGATATTGACAATGCTTATCACCTGCCAAAATTCGCGCTATGAGATGCCACACATTCGGTTCAGATTGCGCTTTTACGGGAGGTCGTGATGCCTGATATTTCATTGTCAAAAGCCGTTATTCCGGCTAACCGGGTCATAATAACTGAAAAATCAGAAAGATCGGTGCCGGGTAACATTGCCTATGCGCTGTTCGTTCTTTTTTGCTTCTGGGTGGCCACCCAAATGCTAAATCTTATCGTGCAGGCTCCCGGCCTGCTGGAATATCTGGCTCAAGGCAACGATGCCAGCCGCCCTCGCATTGAGATGGGCCTGGCGGTCAGCACCGTTTTCGGGCTGATCCCCTTCCTGCTTGGCGCTGTCGCCATCGGCATTGTCGCCCTGACGATACGCCTGAGAAACCGCCGCCACTCCGCCTGGTATTACTGATGAAGAAGGCGGAAGCTTTACCGCTTCCGCCCGTCTACGCTAGCGTTGCATGCAGCTTGCCCGCCTGTCGTCCACGCGTTTTGCAAACCAGGCCGTGGTCAAATTACGAGTGATTTTAGGGCTTTCAAGCGTAATGCCCGGCAGCACCTCTTTAGGCAAAGGCTGCCCCGCCTTTTTCTCTGCTATCGCAAAAACCTGCTTGTAGAGGCTGGTTTTTTCAAACCCAATACTGTCCCCCTTTTGTAGTGCCCGGCGGATTTCGCTGTCGCTCATATCCAGCTGTTTAGACAGCTTACGCACTGCCATCTCGGTGCTGCTCGGTTTATCACTGGTGTAGAGGATCAGGTCCCCGTCCAGCGCCAACTTCACGCCGGTAGCCTTACTCACGGCGCTCTGGAAAGCAGCATTACGGCTGGCGTACCAGCCCGCGTTGTAGTCGGCGAAGCGATAAAGAGGTTTAGTGTAGTTAGCCGGGTAATTCAGCAAATGGTAAGTCCCGAACCAAAGCCCACCGCGGCGGGTGAAAACTTCCTGGCGTACCGTGCCTTCTATTTTCCACGGATAGCCATCGGTGTGTTTCTCGGCAAAGGCCACGCTGACCTGCATTGTGCCGCCGGTTCGTACCGGGTTAAAGCTGCCGAACAGCTTCTGCCCCATCGGTACCATCGTCAGGAAGTCGTCAAAAATGGCGCTAAGCTGACCTTCGGTTTTGACGTTATCCAATCGTTCGCTATAGCTTTTGCCGTTAGGGGAGTTAATGCGCAGCGCGGTGTGCACCAGCAGCGGCGGGATATGCATTTTCTCCGCGCGGCGGTCGATCTCTTTCCAGGCAATTTTATTCAGCCCCGGCACCGCCGGGTCGGCCTGCAGATTAGATTCCTGCAGCGCCACCGCCAGCACCGAACAAATGTTCTCTTCGCTCTGCTCAAGGTTCTGGCTCTTCAGGGTCGTTAGCAGGTCTTTTGCCAGTCCCGCCCTGTCTTTCACCCCATCAGGGATTTTGCGCTGGGCCAGGGTTTCGATATCTATTGGTTTAGCTGCCGCAGTCGTTGTTGAGGCAGGCGTGCTGCTTTTGGTTGTACACCCTGTCAATACCAACAAGGCTCCCAGAGAGAGCGCCATCAATCCATGCTGCCTGTTCAATAAAGTCATCCTCATTACGTTTCGTTGTGATTATTTTTCAGGGCCAGACGAACCCAGGCCTTCACGGCCCCCTGAGTTTCATCGCGACGACTTAACAATAGCAACTCAGCCATCAGTCGCCGATCGGAAATTGGCTGATAAACCAGGTGCGGGATAGCCATGTGGGTAAAAGAATGCGGCAGCAGCGCAATGCCAAAACCGGATGCCACCATAGCCAGCGCGCCAAGCGTGCTGGATGCCCGGTATAGCCGTTCGGGGGCTTCACTTCCCCAGCGCTCACGAACCAGCTCCAGGGCTTCGTCACCCTCGCCGGCGGCGAACTGAATATGAGGAACCTGCGCCAGCATCTCAAGCGTGATCCGCTTTTCGGCCGCCAGCGGGTTGCCTTCCGCCACCGCGACCATCATCGGCCATTCCGCAATTTTCACCGCCTCAATATCTTCGGTAAGCTCGCCCATTAGCGGTGTGTAAGCCACGTCGACAGTCCGCTGCCTGAGCGCCTCGCCGAGCGCGAGGGGGGACATTTCCTGAAGCTGAAGCTCAACCTCCGGCAGAAGCTGGCGAAAAGCGCGAACGTCATTCATTAAGCACCCGGAAACCACGGCGTTACCGGCAAAGCCAATTCTTACCAGCCCGGTTTCGCCCCGCAGCGCTCTCTGAACTATATTTTTACCGTGTTCTGCCTGTTCAAGCGTGCGTCTCGCCTCCGGCAGCAGCAATCTTCCCGCTTCCGTTAGCTCGACCTTACGGCTGGTGCGCGTAAACAGCGGCCCGCCTACTTCGTCTTCCAGCGTGCGAATCTGCATACTTAGCGCGGGCTGGACAATATGCAGCCGTGCTGCGGCCTGGCCAAAATGACCGGTTTCGGCCAGCGTCACGAAGTAGCGAAGGTGTCTTAATTCCATGCCTGTTAGCCATCAATTTTAATGATTAAATCATCATATCAATATATTTCATTTATCAATAACGCGGAGCAACAATGGGCTCCTTACCTTGACAGGAGCCTTATATGAACAGTGACTATTTGCAGGACCGCCTCGCCATCAACGACTTAATCAACGGCTGGATGCACCGGGATCTTGCCCAGTGGGACAGGCTATCGGCGCTCTTCCACCCGGAAGGCACTATCGAAGTCACCTGGTTTGAGGGTCTTGCCAGTGAATTTATCCAGGGCTCGATGCGGATGGGCAAGTCCGACATCAGTACCAAACACCTGATTGGTACGCCGGTCGTCAGCTTCAATAGCACGCAAGACAAAGCGATCTCTGAAACCAACGCCATGATTATTGGCCAAAACCACAGGTTAGAAATGGGCGCCACCTGCCATAACCGTTTCTATGACATGCTGGAAAAACGCCAGGGCATCTGGCGAATCCTGCGCCGCCAGGTGGTTTACGATTTTGGCTCATTCGACTTCCCGTTTGGCCCCGTGGACATTGATAAAGAGGCGGCAAAACGCTACCCGGCAGCCTACGCCCCCCTCGCATATCTGCTGGAAAAATCAGGTTTTCCTGTACAGCGCGTGTTTGCAACGCAAGGCTCAGACCTCGAAATTGCGATGAAAAAAGAGGCCCAGTCCTGGCTGGTTGGCTGACAAAACGTGCTCTCATCCTGACATAACGTTGACAATTAGATGCCTGGTCAGTAATTTCATTTGCAACTACTGACCAGGCAAATATCATGAGTAACTCTACGGGTATCCCTCCTTCTAAACTGCACCTTGGCCTGCTGATTCACCTGTCGAACCAGTTCAAAGACCAGCTCATTACCCAGTATTTTTCGCCGATGGGCATTACCGGTGCGCAATTTAAAGTCTTGATAAGTATCTTTAAGGGCTTCAACAGCCCGGTTGAAGTCAGCAAAAATCTGGTGATGGATACCGGCGCCATGAGCCGTATGCTTGAACGAATGGTGAAGCGAGATCTGATCGTGCGAAACGTGAATCCCGAAGATAAACGTCAGGTCATTCTGGCGCTGACCGAGAAAGGGCAAGAGCTATGTGAAGCTTTCCAGAACGACGCGCTGGCGTCGATCATCGGCACCCTTACCGAGCGCCTGACGCCTGAAGAATCAAAGCAGCTCAATGAACTGCTAATCAAAATGCTGCCGGATGAGATCACCGAGCGCCACCTCTAAGCTTTCTGATTAAGGCCACAAAAAATGCAAACCTCTACCGAGCAGGTTGAACGCGCGCCGAGCAAACGCAAGCGTAACTTCGCCATCTTTCTCATCATCCTGTTGCTGATCGGCGCAGGCTGCGTGGCGTGGTACATGCTCTACGCGCGCTACTACGAAACAACCGACGACGCCTACGTCAACGGCAACCAGGTCACGCTGACGCCGCAAATCGGCGGAACGGTGACGCAGGTTAGCGTCGATGAAGGCGACTATGTCGAAAAAGGCCAACCGCTGGTGCAGCTTGACCCAAGCGATACCGAAATTGCGCTCCAGCAGGCGGAAGCCAACCTTGCCAACACCGTGCGCCAGGTACGCGGGCTCTACAGCACTGCGGATAACTACCGCGCCCAGGTTGCCGCTAAGCAGGTTGCGCTGCAAACCGCGCAAAGCGACTACGCTCGCCGCCAGAAAATCTTTGCCACCGGGGCGATTGCCGCCGAAGACTTGTCCCACTACCGTGATGCGGTCACCAGCGCGCAGAGCGACCTGATCGCCGCCCAGCAGGCGTTGCGTACTAACCTCGCAATGGTGGATGACACGGTTATCGACAGCCATCCGGAAATTAAAAGCGCGGTGGCCACGCTGCGCCAGCGCTTCCTTGATAACGCGCGCAGCACCATCGTTGCGCCAGTGAGCGGCTTTGTGGCTAAACGCGCCGTTCAGCTGGGGATGCGCGTTGATTCCGGTACCACCCTGCTGGCGATTGTGCCGCTGGACCAGGTCTGGGTAGACGCCAACTTTAAAGAGAGCCAGATGCAGGATATGCGCCTGGGGCAGAAAGTAACGCTCACCGCCGATCTCTACGGCGACGACGTCGAGTACCAGGGCACCATTGAAAGCCTCGGCATCGGCACAGGCAGCGCCTTCTCGCTGCTGCCGGCCCAGAACGCCAGCGGCAACTGGATCAAAATCGTTCAGCGCCTGCCGGTCCGCATCACGCTTGACCCGCATGACATGCAGAAGCACCCGCTCCGCGTAGGGCTGTCGATGTTTGCTCGCGTGGATATCCGCAATGCTGACGGCCACCTGCTGCCGCAAAAAACCGTCGCCGCGCCGCGCTTCACCACCGACGTTTACCAGAACGCGCTGGATGAAGCCGACAAGCTGGTCACCAAAATCCTTCATGACAACAGCCAGCCGGTAGCGTCAGGCAACCGCTAAGAGAGTCGTTATGCAAGATAAGGCGGCGTTTACGCCCCCCAGCCTGCTGCTGGCGACCATCGCGCTGTCGCTGGCTACCTTTATGCAGGTGCTGGACTCCACCATCGCTAACGTGGCGCTGCCGACGATCGCCGGTAACCTCGGCGTCAGCGCCGATCAGGGCACCTGGGTTATCACCTCGTTCGCGGTGTGTAACGCCATTGCCCTGCCGCTGACCGGCTGGTTTACCCGCCGGTTTGGGCAGCTCAAGCTGTTCGTCGGGTCGGTGGCGCTGTTCACTCTCACCTCGTTCCTGTGCGGTTTTGCCCACAGCATGACCGAGCTGATTATCTTCCGCGCGCTGCAGGGCTTTTTCGCCGGGCCGATGTTTCCGATGTGCCAGACGCTGCTGCTGATAATCTTCCCGTCCAGCAAGCGAAGTATGGCGCTGGCGCTGCTGTCGATGGTGACGGTTGTTGCGCCGATTGTCGGCCCTATCACCGGCGGCTGGATCACCGATAACTATTCCTGGCCGTGGATCTTCTACATCAACGTGCCGATCGGGATTTTTGCAGCCATCGTGGTGTGGGCGCAGCTGCGTGAACGCGAAGAAACCACCACCATCGCCCCAATCGACTACATCGGTATTGCGCTGCTGGTGCTCGGCGTCGGGCTACTTCAGGTGGTGCTGGACAAGGGGAACGATCTCGACTGGTTTGCCTCGCCGGAAATCATCACCATGTCGGTTATCTCTGCCGTTTCGCTGGTGTCGTTTGTCATTTGGGAACTGGGTGAGCGCCATCCAATCGTTAACCTGCGGCTGTTCGCGGACCGCAACTTTGCCATCGGCACATTGTCGCTGACGCTGGGGTACGCGGCGTTCTTCGCCATCAACATTATTCTGCCGCAGTGGCTGCAAACCCAGATGGGCTACACCGCAATCTGGGCCGGGCTGGCTGCCGCCCCGATGGGCGTGCTGCCACTATTGTTGACGCCGATTGTCGGGCGCTACGCCAACCAGGTCGATATGCGCCTGTTGGCCACGCTGTCGTTCCTGACCATGGGCGCTTCGTGCCTGCTGCGCGCGCAGTTTAACACCAGCGTAGATTTCCGCACTATTGCCGAAGTACAGCTGTTCATGGGGATTGGCGTGGCGTTCTTCTTCATGCCGATAACCACCATTGTGCTGTCGAACCTGCACGGCGTTGAGGTCGCGGAAGGCTCTGGCCTGGCGACTTTCTTCCGCGTGCTCGGCGGATCGTTTGCTTCTTCGCTGACCACCTGGATTTGGTCACGCCGCGAGGTTTATCACCACGCCAACCTGACGGAAAGCGTGTCGGCCTATAACCCTTCGGCGATGGATTATTTGCATAAGATGGGCGGCGCAACGCAGCAGCACCTTGCCGTGGTGGATAAAACCATCGAGCAGCAGGCCTATATGATGTCGACCATCGACTACTTCTGGCTGCTGGGCTGGGGCTTTATGGCGCTGATTGTAGTGATTTGGTTTGCCCGTCCACCATTTATACGGGCAGGCGCACCGGGAGCCCCTTCCGCAGGGCACTGATCAGTAGGGCTTAGCAAAAGGGATGGCACTGTGCCATCCCTTTTCTTTTGCGTTATACGGCTTCTTCGGTGCCCGGCACCGGCACATCCTGCAGCGTTCGCTCGAAGCTGCGCAGACGTTTGTAGATAGACATCAGCTCAACCAGCGTGGTCCAGGAACTGATCAGATACTGGAACGAGCCGCGTACCTGGCCAAAGGCGTTGGTTATCTGCTGCATCAGGCCCAGGGTAATCGCACCTGCGGCAATCGAAGGGAATAGCAGGAACAGGCCAAACACATTGTCTATCTGGAGGTAAAGAATGCGCACGATGTTGAAATAGGTGTAGTGGAAGTAGAGCCGGAAGTAGTTATGCCGCACGTCGCCAAACAGCGCTTTTACCGTTGGCGGAGTAGCGCGACTGGCATCGTCTTCCCCGTAAACCAGCTCTTTACGGTAGGCGGCCTCCACTTTCTGGTTATTAAACTGCAGCCCCGGCAGCTTTATCCCGACCGCAGCCAGCAGGCCGGTTCCCATCAGCGACCAGATAATCGCCGCAATCACCAGGCCATAAGGCACCGCGCCAACAATCGGCAATTCTTTAACGTGTGGTGACAGCGCGACAAGAATAGGCAGGAAAGCAATCAGCGTCATCACCGACTGCAGCAGGCTCACGCCCATATCCTCAAGCGTGGAGGCAAAGCGCATGGTGTCTTCCTGCACACGCTGGGCCGCCCCTTCGATATGGCGCAGCTTCTGCCAGTTTTCCATGTAGTAGTCGTTCATCGCGGTACGCCAGCGGAATACGTAGTGGCTAATAAAGAAGCTATTCAGCACGCCGACGGTGACATAAATCAGCGCAATGCCGAGGAATACGCCGGTTTCGCTATAGAAGCGTTGCAAAGGGACTTTATTGGGCGAGGCTAGCGCGGTTTGGATAAGGTCAAAAAACGGGGCATACCAGGCGTTGATCGCCACGCCCAGCTCAACCATAAACCAGGTCACAAAGACAATCAGCGACGAGCCGAGAATCGACCAACGTTGCCAGGGATGTGGACTCACCAGCGCCCACACACCGGCAAAAAGACCAACACAGACGGCATAAAAAGCATAAAAAACAAATGCTTTTAGCGTCCAGAAGCGTGCTGCGCTAATAGGAATTTGCTGGCTGGCGCCCGCCAGGTTTTCTAACCACAGGCCGCCGCCGGCCTGCCAAAATATGATTGCGAGTAGTCCCCATATTGCCGCCGAAAGAAAAAACAGCTTCGGCGACGGGAAAAAAGATTTAAACATTACAGCACTCCTGATACGACTTTTTGTTGTTATATCTGCTGGTTATAGCGAACGTTCTACGATAATGCTTGCTGAATGTTGTATCAAGGAGTGAGAGAGGCTTACATAACTTAGCGCCAGCCGTCGAGAATGGCCTCGGTTGTTTTCACCGCCAGCGTATTGCCCGGAATCGACAGATTGGCCCAAACCTCGTTGTGGTGCTGAATAAGCGCCTCGGCGCTCACCGACGTGCGGTCGGCGGTGGTGTGCGCATCGCTGGCAACCGTTATCGCATAACCCCGGCTGACGCCGTTTTTGACGGTGGTATCCACGCAGTAATCCGTGGCGCAGCCGCACACCACCAGCTCATTGATTTCATTTTGCTTTAACAAGGAATCCAGCGTCGTGCGGTAGAAGGCATCGCAGGCCGTTTTGGTCACATACAGCGCCCCTGCCGGGCGATGCAGTTCGGGAATAATGTCGAACGCTTCGCTGCCTGGCTGAAGCTCTGCCTCGTGATGCTGGATAAAAATGACTTTTTCCGCCACATCAATAAGCTGATTAATTCTGGCGGTGGTTTGTTCGCGAGCACGGCGGGGGGACTCCAGAACGCCGTTTTGCATATCGATAACCATTACAACGCGGGGGGCGGGCATGCTGACTCTCCTAAGGCTTAAGAAGGAAAAAGCGTAGCATACCCGCTGGAAGATTAAATCGTGTAGAGCCCGGCATGGCCGAACGGCCGGGTTTTAAAGCGGCGGTGCAGCCACAGATACTGCTCCGGCGCGCGCATAATTTCGTGCTCAATCTTACGGTTCACATAGGCTGCGGCGGCCTGCTCGTCTTCGCCCGGATAATCACAAAACTCCGGCTCAATAACCAGCTGGTAACCGGAGCCTCCGGGCTTGCGAATCAATACCGTGGTCAGGATGGCGGGTTTTGCCAGGCGAGCAATAGTAAAGGTCCCGTTGGTTGTCGCGGCCTGCTGAACAGCGAAGAAAGGTGCAAAAGAACTGCCTTTCGGGCCGTAATCCTGGTCTGGAGCAAACCACACCGCCTCGCCGGATTTCAGCGCTTTCACCATCCCTTTCAGGTTACGCCTGTCGAGCATCGCTTTGTTGGAACGCGAACGCCCGCAGGTCTGCACATACTCCATCACCTTGTTATTGTGTGGGCGGTACATTGCCATCATTGGGCGACACAGCCCCATAACGCGTCCACCAAGCTCCAGCGACATAAAATGCACGCCGATAACCATCACGCCTTTGCCTTTGTCACAGGCGGCGTTGATGTGCTCAAGGCCGCGAACATCAAACCACTTGCGCACGCGTTCATCTGACCAAAACCAGGCCATACCGGTTTCAATCAGCCCCATGCCGAGCGAGCCAAAGTTATTCTGCACAATAATTTCAACCTGCGCCTCGCTGTAATGCGGGAAGCAAAGATGCAGGTTTTGGCGGGCAATGGTGACCCGGCGCTTGAGAAAACGCATTGAGAAACGACCAATGAGGTCGCCCATTTTCATCAACACCGGATAAGGGAGCTGCACCCACAGCCAAAGCACACCCAGTCCAAACCAGGTAAACCAATAGCGGGGATGTAAAAGACATTTATAAAACAGCGGCTTATTAGACATATTAACTTCTTTATGCGGGAGGGTTATGTATCGCATAAAGAACTCAATCAGTAGCGGTACGCCTGGGGCTATAACTAAGATGCTGCGTAAGGAAAATAGTTGCAGCGACGCAATAAATAACTCGCAGGATAATACGCACTTTTTGCTAAAGCAGCGTAGTGAAATTGTCAGTTTTTCTTCTTAATTAAGATCTTTCTTTAGGGGCACTGCGTACGGCCAACGGCATCGGCTAACAAACAGGCAAAAAATGCTGCATCAGGCCCCGGCTGGCAAACTTTTGTACGCCATCTGGTGATGTAACGCACGGTTACGCTTTTCAGGCCACAATCGCTGAATTGACGCTTTGCATAAGGGCGCAGAGTAGTATAAATACCTGCAATACCGCCTTATTTTTTTAACTGGATTTTTGCGTTGAAAACTCGTCTTCCTCGTCTTCTTATGCTGGCCGCTGCCCTGCTTCCGGCGCTCAGTTTTGCGCAACCGTCACCGGCACCAGAATTCGCCGCCGACGTTGTCGATCGCTATGCCAACCATATCTATTACGGCAGTGGTGCAACCGGCATGGCCATCGTGGTCATCGACGGTAACCAGCGGGTATTTCGCAGCTTCGGCGACACCAGACCGGGCAATAACGTTCGCCCGCAGCTGGATTCAGTGATCCGTATCGCCTCGCTGACAAAGCTGATGACCAGCGAAATGTTGGTAAAAATGCTCGATCAGGGGAAGGTCCAGCTCAACGATCCGCTCAGCAAATATGCTCCGCCAGGCGCCAGGGTACCGACCTTTAACGGCCAGCCGATTACGCTGATTAACCTCGCCACCCACACCAGCTCCCTGCCCCGTGAACAGCCCGGTGGCGCAGCGCACCGCACGGTGTTCACCTGGCCGACGCGGGATCAGCGCTGGAACTGGCTCTCGCAGGCCACGCTTAAAGCCGCACCGGGCACCGTTGCCGCCTATTCAAACCTGGCGTTTGACCTGCTGGCCGATGCCCTGTCACGCGCAACGGGCAGGCCATATGCCGACCTGTTCGATGAGCAAATCGCCCGCCCGCTGGGCATGAAAGACACCACCTTTACCCCTTCTCCAGACCAGTGCAAGCGCCTGATGATCGCCGAGAAAGGCGCCAGCCCTTGCGATAACACGCTGGCGGCAGTGGGCAGCGGCGGCGTTTACTCTACGCCGGGCGACATGATGCGCTGGATGCAGCAGTTCCTCTCCTCCGATTTCCACCATCGCGGAAATCAGGCCGACAGAATGCAAACCCTGATTTATCAGCGCAGCCAGCTGCATAAGGTTATTGGCATGGACGTGCCGGGCAAAGCGGATGCGCTAGGTATGGGCTGGGTATGGATGTCGCCGAAAGATGGCCGTCCGGGGATTATCCAGAAAACCGGCGGCGGCGGCGGCTTCATCACCTACATGGCAATGGTGCCGCAAAATAACGTGGGCGTTTTTGTGGTGGTCACACGCTCACCGCTGACCCGCTTCGTCAACATGAGCGACGGTGTGAACGATTTGGTCACCGAGCTAAGCGGTAGTGCAGTCCCCGTGACGCCAGCATCCTGAAGCCTGGGCGCGACGTTTAGCTTACCGTCGCGCTATTTTTACGGCGTTTCTTATCGACATACATAAGCGTATCCGCCTCGCGAAGCGCATCGTCCGGCGTTGTTATTGCCGGATTAATAGCGATAGCGCCGATGCTTGGCCCGGCATAATCAATCACGCAGGATTTTAGTTGATATTCTCCGCTCAACAGCGCTGACAGCCTGTCGCGAAAAGCGCTGGTTGCTCGCAGGGCTTCGCTGTATTCCGTCGGCCCCGCCCCGGCAACGATAAACTCATCGCCGCCCAGGCGCCCTAACACTTCATCCCCCCTCACGCCCTCTTTCAGCCGCTTGCCGATGGCGCAAAGAAAGTCATCCCCGGTTTCGTGCCCGTGTACGTCGTTTATCTGCTTAAATCCATCCAGGTCGGCAAAGGCCACCAGCACATAGCGGGCGTCATCCTTGGCGCGAGAGAACAAACGAGGCAATTGATCGAAGACCGCTCGGCGGTTAGGCAGCCCGGTTAATTCATCGGTGTAGCTGGCGGTCGTCAACGCCACGTTGGCCAACTGCAGCTTTTTCATCAACTGCTCATTTTGGATCTGCTGGGCAATCAGCTGAGAAAACAGCTGCAAGACCTGTTCGCTATGATCGGTCAGCACGCGCTGCTCGGAGCTGGCGGCACACAGCGTGCCGTAGAGTGAGCCATCGGCAAGGGTCACAGGCGTGCTGACGTAGGTCACAATCCCCAACGCCTTTGCCGCTTCAGAGTCACCCCAAACGCTGGCGACATCGCAGGTATAGCGGCGGCCTTCATCCAAAGCGCGTTTGCACAGCGTGTCTTCCCAGGGTACGGAGAGCCCTTCCGGGATATTCATCGCTTTCGTATTGCGGGAGAAAACAATGTGCTGCTGGCTGCCCTCCGCATCGATGCGGGTCAGGTAGGTGGATTCCATATTAGTCACCAGTTCCAGCATTTCCAGCAGCTGTCTGACCAAACCTTCCAGGGTGTATTCGGCGTCTAAGGCGGAAGAGATACGCTCAATTAGATTATCAATCATCACACTGAAATACCTTTATCGGAGGTGCAGACTTGCGCCGGGAAGCGCACTTTTTACCGTATCACAACGGCAACTTCTACCCCTCAAAATATGATATTTCTGCCGGTAATTAAACCTTGCAAAATGTAGAGACTTAGTGTGAATGCAGCTTTCCCCGGGAATCCAGAGAGATAAGCACCACCGAAGAAATAATCAGCAACGACCCCAGCCAGTCCGGCAGCGTAAAGCTAATACCCAGCAGCAATACCGACAGCAGCGCGCTGCTCAACGGCTCCGCGCAGCTGAGAATACTGGCCTTTGGCCCGCCAATCATTTGTGCCCCGGTCAGGTAGAGGCTGAAGGTGATCGCCGTGCCGACTATTACCAAATAGAAGAAGGCCAGCAGCGTGCCGCCGGTTGCGGTGAAACTGCCGATCTGGCTGGCGTAAAACGGCAGCAGAGCCGTGCCGCCAAGCAGCATACTCCAGCCCACGATGGGTAAGGTGCCGTAACGCGCAATCAGCTTCGAGGGGTAGGTCGTGTAGAACGCAGCGGCAAACGCAGAAGCAATGCCCCAGAATAACGCGCTGCCGGAAATCGTAATCGACGCCGGATTACCGTGAGTTACCAGCACAAACGTCCCGATTAGCGAGGTGCCAATCGCGGCATAGACCAGTTTTCCGGAACGCTTTTTACGCACAAAGGCAAACCAGGCCACGATAATAGTTGGCGAGAGGAATTGGAGAACCGTTGCGGTTGCGGCGTTGGACTGCTCGATGGTCAGCAGGAAGGTCAGCTGCACCGTTAGCGCGCCGCATAGGGTAAAAATCAGCAGGGAAATCAGGTCGTTTCGTTGCTTAAACACGGCGAAGATTTTGTCCCCGTGCATAAACGACAGCATCAGCAGGATCAGGCCGGAAAACAGCAGCCGCAGCATGGTCAGCGACGCCGAGGAAATATGGCTTTGCTCCATAATGTATTGCGCACACACCCCGGAACTTCCCCACAGCACCGCCGCAAACAACACATACAGCATCCCTTTCCGACTAACGCTCATCGCCCTACCCTTTCAAACTTCCGCTTAATTTAGGCCAGCATAATAGCGTAAATCCAGGAGGATAAGGTGCCGGACATTGCTGCCGTCCACGTCCGGCATAGCAAAATTAACTGCCGTAGACGTTAATCGCGCTGGTTAAGCGCCACGCACGTTGATTAAGATTTTCAACGACTGCGCCTGCCTGCACCACCATGTCAGCATTGTTCTGCGTCATGGTACTTATTTGCTCCACCGAATGGTTAATAAGCCCCAGCGCGCTGGTCTGCTCGCGGGTCGCATCGCCAATTTCTCTTATCAACCCAGCCATGCTCACGATCTCCGCCGCCATTTCGCTGATGTGCTTTTCCGCGCTTTTCACTTCGGCAACGCCCGAACTCACGCCGACTGCGTTACGATCGATCAGCGCTTTGATTTCTTTCGCCGCCGAGGCGGAATGCTGTGCCAGATTGCGCACTTCCGCAGCCACCACCGCAAAACCCCGCCCGGAAACGCCCGCCCTGGCCGCTTCCACCGCCGCATTAAGCGCGAGGATATTGGTCTGGAAAGCAATTTTGTCGATAACGCTAATTATCTCGACAATATGCTCGCTGGTCTCCGCCATCGACTCCATCATCGCCAGCGTGCGTTTCATCATCTGTTCGCCTTCCAGCGCGCTTTGGCTGGCCCTGTCTGCCATTTGTGATGTTTGCGCGGCGGAGTCCGCCGTTTGTTCGACCGCGCCGGAGATCTCCTCAATGGCCGCCGCCGTCTGCTGCAGTTGGGCGTAGGTTTCATCGGTGCGTTCGCTCATCGCCCGGCTGCTCTCAGCCAGTTGCTGGCTTATCCCGCCGATACCGCTGACCTGGCCGCCCACATCATCCACCAGCGAGCGCAGATTAAGCCCCGACTGGTTTACCAGCCGCATCATCAGGCCTACCTCATCCACGCGATTAAGCTGAATCAGCCCGGCCTGTTGCCCCGAGACAATTTTTTGCATTTGCCGGACGATAGTTTTTACCGGCCTGATAATTTGCTGCTGGAGAAAGCTCCCCATCGCGGCAAGCAGCAAAACGGTCAGCGCCGCCTGCCAGCCAATGTTCAAATGCGCCAGCGGCATCACGCCAACGGCCAGCGCTAACATGCCCAGCGCCCCGAAGAGCCGTTGAGACAATGAAAGGCGCTGAAAGAGCGACAGCACGCTTTTCCAGCCGCGACGGATAACCAGCCCTTTAAAGAAGCGCAGATGCCCGGCATGTTTCTCTCTGACGGCGCGATATAGCGCTTCGCTTGCCGTCACTTCCTCTCGCTCCGGCACCGTCCGTACCGAAATATACCCGGTCAGTTCGCCGCCGTGGTAAACCGGGGTCACGTTCGCGCGGACCCAGTAAAAATCACCATTTTTCCGACGATTTTTAACCATCCCCGTCCAGCTGTCTCCCTGCTGTAAAGTAGCCCACATATCGGCAAACGCCTCGGGCGGCATGTCGGGATGGCGAATAAGATTATGCGCCTCGCCCATTAACTCTTGTTCGGTAAAACCACAGGCTTTAATAAAAGCAGAATTGGCGTAAGTAATATGGCTGTGAATATCGGTGGTCGACATCAAAGCCTCTCCGTCCCTGAGAAGATGCTCCTGCTGCGTAACAGGGTTGTTAACTCTCATATAAATCCCAAGCTGTAAAAGAGAAGAGTGCCAGCGAACGTGGCAAAAGGTATGCGATATTTTTATTTATTGGCGCGATGCGCTGCAGTGTGCGGCAGATATATTCTGCCGAATGCGGTAAATAAGAAAGGACTATTTGATAAGCGGTGAAAATGAAAATTAATTTGTCATTAACTTAGGCGTTAATTGTAAAAGCGCTGTAGTTTATTTTGTTATGGCAGAAAGATTATATTTCCCAAAGGCAAATTAAACGGTCTTTTTAAATTTAAGATAAATAACGCCAACGGTATTAAAAACAGTCGGCGTTATTTTTGGACTTTAGCTGGCCTTGCGACGCAGCAGCTTAAAGGCGATAAACAGGAACACTATCCAGGCCGGCAGCAGCATCGCAGACAGACGCATGCCGTCGATGGTGCACATCAGCCCCAGCACCATCATCATAAAGGCAATACACAGATAGTTGCCGAACGGGTACAGCAGCGCCTTGAAGCTGGTTTCATGCCCCTGGCTGCGCATTGCCCGGCGGAACTTAATGTGCGCCAGCGAGATCATGATCCAGTTCAGCAGCAGCGTTGCCACCACCAGCGCCATCAGCAGGCCAAAGGCCTCATGCGGCAGCAGGTAGTTTAAAACGACAACCAGCGAAGTGATTGCGCCAGACAGCAGCAGAGAATTCACCGGCACGCCGCCACGGCTGACTTTCGCCAGGAATTTTGGCGCATTACGCTGCACGGACAACCCGAACAACATGCGGCTGTTGGAATACACGCCGCTGTTATAAACGGACAGCGAAGCCACTAGAATCACAAAGTTGAGCGCCGAGGCGACGACGTTGCTGTTCAGTTCGTGGAAAATCATCACGAACGGGCTGCTGCTGGACTTAATTTCCAGCCACGGATAGAGCGAAAGCAGCACCACCAGCGAGCCGATATAAAACAGCAGAATACGGTAAACCACCTGGTTAACCGCCTTCGGGATGGTGGTTTGCGGCGAGCGCGCTTCCGCCGCCGTAATGCCGATAAGCTCCAGCCCGCCGAACGAGAACATGATGACCGCCAGCGACAGAATCAGCCCGTGCCAGCCCGTGGCGAGGAAGCCGCCATGTTGCCAGAGGTTGCTGACGCTCGCACGTTCACCGCCGTGGCCGGAGGCCAGCAGCCAGATACCGAAGCCAATCATGCCGACAATCGCCAGCACCTTAATAAGTGCAAACCAGAATTCCATCTCGCCATACAGGCGCACGTTCACCAGGTTCGCGGCGTTAATCACCACGAAGAACAGGGCCACCCACGTCCAGGTCGGCACGTCGGGGAACCAGTACTGCATATAAATGCCGCCGGCGGTCAGCTCCGCCATGCCGACCAGCACGAACATTACCCAATAGTTCCAGCCGGACAGGAAGCCAGCAAACGGCCCCCAATATTTATAAGCAAAATGGGAAAACGAACCAGAAACCGGCTCTTCAACCACCATTTCACCGAGCTGACGCATGATCAGAAACGCGATGATCCCCGCTACGCCGTAGCCCAGCAGGACGGCAGGCCCGGCCATTTGGATCGCCGGGCCAATGCCGAGAAAAAGTCCGGTGCCAATCGCGCCGCCCAGCGCAATCAGCTGAATATGGCGGTTCTGCAAGCCACGCTGTAATTGATGGCCATCCTCCGGCCCCGCATTCT
This sequence comes from Cedecea neteri NBRC 105707 = ATCC 33855, assembly GCF_001571265.1. Taxonomy (GTDB): domain Bacteria; phylum Pseudomonadota; class Gammaproteobacteria; order Enterobacterales; family Enterobacteriaceae; genus Cedecea; species Cedecea neteri. The sequence continues at coordinate 28,680 of NZ_BCTL01000034.1, forward strand.
GGCCCTGTGGCTCAGATGCGACTGACGTGTTTTTCACGCCCTGCTCCTTTGTGATTTGTCAAAGGGGCACCTTTTAACACCTGAAGCCGAGAGTGGCAAGGAATGGTTACACTTCGAAAATCCCCCTCCAGGAGTGTCAGGCAGACTCCCGCGCGCAGAACGGCTTCAGCACAAGTCATTCTCTTCACCCACGCAAAGGAACAAATCGCTATAAGGCATAGCTTTTCATTGTTAGACAGGCAGGATCGCGGCTTTTATCTTTCGTCATGATTTGTAAATTTTACAGCAAAAAATCTTGAGGGAATGCTATTGGCCAGGTTACTTGACGCATTACAAACAAAACCCACGCGCTTTCGCCTGGCTTTACAGGCAGCCCTGATTAGCAGCGTGGTGGTTTTCTCCGGCGCAGCAGCAGCCGATGACATTTTAAAAGAAGGCATCACGCCCGCCACCGACGCGAGCCAGATCCCTGCCACCGCTAAGCTTCGCAAAGACACGGTTGTGGCCGGGATCTCCGAGCCGCAGGGTATCTTTAACCCTTACTTCTTCGTTAACGGCTGGGATGAAAACGTCACCAACGTCATTTTCTCGCGCCTGATTGACTGGGACAGCCACGGCAACCTGGTCCCTGGCCTCGCCGCAAGCTGGACGGTCAGCCCGGACGGCAAGGTCTACACCATCAAGCTGCGCCCTGACCTGACCTTTAGCGACGGTTCTCCGCTCACCGCCGAAGACGTCGCGTTCACCCTCACCGTACTGTATGACCCGAAATATGACGGCGATACCGACATCACGCTGGCCAACATTGCAGGCGGCGCAGATTACAAAGCCGGGAAAGCCGACAGCGTCAGCGGCCTGAAGGTTATTGACCCGCTTACGCTGCAGGTCACCACCACCCAACCGGGCGCAACCACGCTGGGCAAGATTGGCGGCCCGGTGCTGTCGAAGGCTTACTACGGCAAAGGCTACCAGCGCGGCAATCTGGACTACCTGCGCACCCTTCACGGCAAACCGCTGGGCAACGGCCCTTATGTTTACGAGAAGTATATTCCGGGTCAGGAAATTCGCTTCCACGCCAACACCCATTTCTACCGCGGCACGCCGCCAACGCCGCGCTTTATCTACCGCGTGACTAACCCGTCCACCAACTTCCAGCTGTTCCAGACCGGCGAGACGGATTACGACTCCTTTACCTCACGCCCGGACGATATCGAGCAGCTGAAACTGCTGGGCTTCGCCAATATCAACCTTTACGGCTCCAGCGACTACAGCAAGGTTGAATTCAACGTTCGCCGCCCGGCGCTGCAGGACGTAAAAGTTCGCCAGGCGCTGATCTACGGTCTGGATCGCCAGAAGTTGATCGACGTGGTGTACCAGGGCTACGGCACGGTCGCCAATGAACCGATCTCGCCGATCTCCTGGGCTTATAACCCGGAGGGCGTAAATCCGTATAAATTCGATCCTACGCAGGCGAAAAAGCTGCTGGATGAAGCGGGCTGGAAACCAGGCCCGGACGGCATCCGCGTGAAGGACGGCAAACGTCTGGAGCTGACGCTGCTGGTGAGCAAAAAAGTGCTGAACGACGCGCTGATCCCTATCGCTAAAGAGAACTGGCAGCAAATTGGCGTGCTGCTGAAGCCGCAGGTCGTCGACTTCAATGCCCTGATGGCGCAGCGTAAAGCGGGCAACTACGATCTGGCCTCCTTTAGCACCAGCACCCTGAACGATCCGCACGACGGCGTCTGGGACTTCTACAGCAATGAAGCGAAGGCCTCCGGCTACAGCAATGCACAGGTCGATAAGCTGATAAACGAAGGCAACGCCACGCTGGATGAAGAGAAGCGGAAAGCCATCTACCACGAGCTGTATAAAGTGCTGGCTGCGGATCCACCGGCGATTCTGCTCGGCAACCGAAAAATTCTGTCCGCCAGCAGCGCCCGCGTCACCGGCTTTAAGCCGGACATCTACAACGGCCTGACCGGCAGCCTGCCGGATGTGAAAATCGTTAAGTAATGCAGTAAACCTCGCCGTCGCCCTTTTACCGGGGCGTCGGCAGTGAGAACGTAATGAAAAATTTTATTCTGCGCCGCCTGCTGCAAACCCTGCCGATGCTGCTGCTCGCCTCGTTTATTATCTTTATGCTGTTCGCGAAAACCCCCGGTGATTTTATCGACGGCAATATCACGCTGACAGCCGCCCGCGTCGCCGAGCTAAAGGCCATTTACGGCCTCGACCAGCCGCTGTTCACCCGCTATATCCACTGGCTTGGTCAGCTCATGACCGGTAACTTAGGCTTCTCTTTGCAGTACCAAATTCCCGTTAGCCAGTTGCTGAACCAGTACATCTGGAACTCTTTCCTGCTGGCCTCTATCGCGCTGGTGTTTTACTGGGGCATTGGCCTAGCGGTGGGCATTGTCTCGGCCATGAAGCCCAACTCGCTTTTTGACCACCTGGTCAGCGTGCTGGTGTTCGCCGCCATGTCTTTCCCGACCTTTTTCCTCTGCCTGCTGCTGATCAAATGGTTCGCGGTGGATCTGCACTGGCTGCCGGTCGGCGGCATGACCAATACCGGCAGCGACGCCACCGGCTGGGCCTACGTAGTGCAGGTTGCCGCCCACCTGGTGCTGCCCGTACTCGCGCTGGTGATGCTGCAGGCGGGCAGCCTGACGCGCTACTTCCGCGCCAGCATGCTGGACGTGGTGAAAATGGACTTTATCCGCACCGCCCGCGCCAAGGGGTTGCGGGAACGTACAGTGATCCTGAAGCACGCCCTGCGCAACGCACTGCTGCCGATCATCACCCTGCTGGGCTTTGAGCTGCCTGGGCTGTTTTCAGGCGCAATCATCACCGAGAAAGTCTTTAACTGGCCGGGCGCGGGCCACATTCATATTGATTCACTCGCCGCCCGTGATTACCCGGTGCTGATGGGCTTCACGCTGTTTTTGGCGGGGCTGACAATCCTCGGAAACCTGATTGCCGATGTGCTTTACGCGTGGGCCGACCCGCGCATTCGTGTGAGGTCGTGATGCTCAGTTCTCTGTTTTCTACCAACCGCCGCCTGCGCAAGGCGGAAATCCCGGCGCTGGCCCAGGTCACGCCTTCACCCTGGCGCCAGGCCTGGCAGGCGCTGAAGCGCAACCATCTGGCGATGTTCTGCCTGATTCTGTTGATTGTGATGGCGGTGTGGTGCGCGTTTGGGCCACTCTGGTCACCGTGGAAAGACGACGCCACCGACGCCCTGATGATCAACAAACCGCCGGGCGAAATACACTGGCTGGGCACCGACTTCCTCGGACGCGACGTCTATACCCGCCTGCTGCTGGCCGGGCGCATCTCGTTAATCATCGGCCTGTTGACTATGCTGCTGTCGGTCACCCTCGGCTACCTGCTCGGTGCGGTTTCCGGCTACCTGGGCGGCTGGACCGATAAGCTGATTATGCGCCTGGCAGATCTGGTGATGACTATTCCGAGCCTGCCGCTGCTGATCGTCGCGGGCGCGATGCTGTCAGAGCTCGACTTCTCGCCGGACTCGCGTATTTACATGGTGGTTATCATGCTCAGCCTGCTGGAGTGGCCGAAGCTGGCGCGCCTGGTGCGCGGGCAAATCCTCTCCCTGCGCGAACGCGACTTTATGCTGGCGACTCGCGTGCTCGGCCTATCCGCCCGCCGTCGCCTGTTCGGCCACCTGCTGCCGAACACCATTCCAATTTTGGTGGTCATGGCCACCATGGCGGTGGCAAACGCTATTCTGATGGAGTCGGCGCTGAGCTACCTCGGCCTCGGCGTTGTGCCGCCCACCCCTTCCTGGGGCAATATGATGGACAGCGCCAACAGCCTGATCGACTTCCAGCGCCGCCCTTGGCTGTGGATGCCGCCGGGAATAGCCATTTTTATCACCGTGATCGCGATTAACGTGCTGGGCGACGGCCTGCGCGATGCGCTGGATCCGAAAATGAAGCGAGGCGCGAAATGAACGAAGCGCTGATTGAGTTTAATAACCTCTCCCTCTCCTTTGCCGGAGAACAGGGCCGCGTGCGCGCCGTGCAGGACGTGTCGTTTACCGTTCGCGCCGGGCAAACCGTTGGCGTCGTCGGCGAGTCCGGCTGCGGCAAAAGCGTGACCGCCATGTCGCTAATGGGCTTACTCCATCCACAGGCCGCGCGGATTGACGGCGGCGAGATCCTCTTTCAGGGGAAAAACCTGCTGGGGCTTAAGCCTGCGCAAATGGCAGATTTACGCGGCAACGAGCTGGCGATGATTTTCCAGGAGCCGATGACCGCCCTGAATCCGGTGCTGACCATCGGCGATCAGCTGTGCGAACCGCTGATCCATCATCGCGGGGAAACGCCGAAAGCCGCCTGGCACCTGGCGACACAAATGCTGACCAACGTCGGGCTGGCGCGAGCGGAGAGCCTGATGGCCAGCTATCCGCATCAGCTTTCCGGCGGCATGTTGCAGCGGGTGATGATCGCCATGGCGCTTAGCTGCCGGCCAAAACTGCTGATTGCCGATGAGCCCACCACGGCGCTGGACGTGACCGTTCAGGCTCAGATCCTCTGCCTGCTGCGGGATCAGGCACGCCAGCACCACATGGCGCTGATGCTGATCACCCACGATCTCGGCGTTATCGCCCAAATGGCGGAACACGTCGTGGTGATGTACGCCGGGCGCATCGTCGAGCAGGGGCCAACGGCTGAAGTACTCCGCCATCCGCTGCACCCGTATACCAAAGGGCTGATCGCTTCCCGACCAGTCCCCGGCGAGCGCCGCCGCAGGCTCTATTCGATCCCCGGCCAGGTGCCCGATTTAGCCGCCCTGCCGCCTTACTGCGCTTTTACCGATCGCTGCGAGCGCGCTACCGATCGCTGCCGCCAGGGCATTCCGGCGCTGCTCGGCCAGCAGCGACAGGCGGCCTGTTTCTACAGTGAGTTAGCGGAGTCCGTATCGTGAACAATCAGTACGTTATTGAAGTCGAAGGACTCAAAAAACACTTCCCGCTGCGTGACGGGCTGTTTGGCCAGCAAACCGGCGAGCTGCGCGCGGTCGACGGCGTCAGCTTTAACATTCGCCAGGGCACGATTTTCGGCCTGGTAGGCGAGTCCGGCAGCGGGAAAACCACCGTCGGGCGCACCCTGCTCGGCCTGTATGACAAAACCGCCGGCAGCGTGAAGTATCGCGGCAAAGAGCTGAGCGAGCTGAGCGCCAAAGAGTCGCAGGCGCTGCGGCCTAAAATTCAGCTCGTCTTTCAGGATCCTTATAGTTCGCTAAACCCGCGCATCCGCGTAGGAGACGCCATTGGCGAAGCGATGCTGGAGCACAAGCTTTGTACCCGCGCCGAGCTGCGGGACAAAGTGTTGGAAGTGATGAAGATTTGCGGCCTGGCGCCTCAGCATTACAACCGCTTCCCGCATGAGTTTTCCGGCGGCCAGCGCCAGCGCATTGGCATCGCACGCGCGCTGATCCTTAACCCCGATTTTATTATCGCGGACGAACCGATCTCGGCGCTCGACGTTTCCATTCAGGCGCAGATCATCAATCTGTTTTCCGATCTGCGTGACGAACGCGGCGTAACGTTCCTGTTTATCTCGCACGATCTCGGCGTGGTGGAACACCTGTGCGACGACGTGGCGGTGATGTATCTCGGCCAGTTGGTGGAAACCGCCAGCCGCGACGTGCTATTCAGCCAGCCTCTGCACCCGTATACTCAGGCGCTGCTGGCCGCGGTCCCGACGCTGGATCCGAGCAGCGAGCCGGTGGCAGCCATTCAGGGCGAAATCCCCGATCCTTCGCGCCCACCTTCCGGCTGCCGCTTCTCCTCTCGCTGCCCGCTGGTCACCGACCGCTGCCGCCAGGAAGTCCCCGCGCTGCGTGAAGTGGGCAACGCTCACCGCGTCGCGTGCCATTTGGTTTAGATCTGCACTTCAGGCAGACAGCGGCCTGACCACGCTGTCTGCTACCACTTTCCCGGACTCCAGCTTAATTAACCTGTCCGCCAGCGGGAAATATCGGTCGTCGTGGGTAATGGCGAGCACCGTTTTTCCCTCCGCTTTTAACATCGGCAGCAGCACTTTATAGAACACCTCTTTAAAGCCGGGATCCTGGTCCGCCGCCCACTCGTCAAACAGATAAAAAGGCCGGTTCTCCAGCCAGGCCTGCAGCAGCGCGAGGCGTTTACGCTGCCCCTGAGAAAGCGCGGTGGTTGAGAAACGCCCGTCGCGGAAGGCCACTTTGTGGTCGAGCTTCAGCAGGTGCAGCAGTTTGTCCACCTGGCCCGCCGTGCGCTCGTGGACGTTATCCACATCATCAAACAGGAAGAAATCATTGAACACTGCAGCGAAGTGCTGGCGGTAGATTTCACGCTGTTCCGCGGTAACCGGCATGCCGTTAAGCCTGATTTCACCGCTGTCCGGCGGGTAGAGGCCAACCAGCAAATTTGCCAGCGTGGTTTTCCCGCTGCCGTTGCCGCCCACCAAAAAGATCAGCTCGCCCTTGGTAAAGCGAAGATCAAGCGGCCCGAGGGTAAAACGTTCGCCCTCTTCGCCCTGATACTCGTAGCGAATGTCCGTCAGCTCGAGGCTGTCGAAATGGGGCGGCCTTTTCAGCGGCAGCAGCTTCTCCTGCGGCAGATCGGCTTTAAGCTGGGCGATTCGCTGGAGCGCGATACGGGCGCTGGTCAGCGTTGGTAAGGCCGAGAGCACGCCTTCGACCGGCACAATCATGTACAGAAAAATCATCGTGTAGCCGGTCATCACCGCCGTACTGAGCGCCAGAGACTCCCGCAGCCAATAAAGCACCACGCCGATAAACGCGAAGAACAGCACGCTGCCCCAGCTTTTCGCCAGACCATAAAACACATACCCGCGAGTGCGTTCGAGGCGAACCGCCTCGATGTTCTCGCTCAGCGGGCCGTCGACGAAATGCCGCCTGCGCGGCGGATTCAGGCGAAACTCACGCCCGCCGTCGAACAGTTTCTTACACTGGGCAATCAGCGTATCTTCCCGCTGCCGCGAGCTACGCAGCAGCCCCAGCGCTTTGTCGTGGGCGGCTCGATAGCCCATTGCGCCCAGGCCAAGCACCAGCAGCGCCAGCAGCAAAACCTGCCACGACAGCGTGCCGAGGTAGAAAAGGCAGCCGACAATCGCCGCCCCATAGATAAGCAGCCCCGGCAGGCTGACAAAAAAGACCACCAGCGTGTCGAGATCCTGCGTAAGTATCGAAACGGCCTTCGCCATGCCGGTTTTCTCCAACTGCGCCCAGGCAGTTTCACTGACGTGGTTCACCACATCTTTACGCAGTGTGGCCTTCACTTTTTGCCCGAGCCACATAAACAGCGTTTCGGCCAGTACGCGAGTGCTCAGCATTAACGCGGCCAACAAAACAAACTTCAGAGCCACATCGGCCAGCCCGTCGGGCGGCAACGTCAGGCTATGGTTGATCACCGCCAGCAGCGAGGCGTTGCTTAACCCACTGACCACGCTGGCGAACGCCGCCAGCACCAGCCAGCCGCCCACCAGGCGGAACAGCATCATTAACAGAGACATTGTTGCTTCCTTTTCGACATTACTCTTCCGGCGCTATTGTTGATGTGTATGCGCCCGGCTACGAATCAGCGGCCATACCAGCAGCGGTACGCCGACCAGCGACGCCACCAGCCCCACGGGCAGCTGACGCGGATAAAGAAAATTGCGGCCCATCCAGTCCGCCAGCACCATAATCAGCGCGGACAACAGCGCGGCGGTGAACAACTGCGCCATCGGGCGTTTCGCGCCGGCTTTTCGCGCCAGATGCGGCCCCAGTAGCCCAACAAACGACACCGGCCCGACGATCAACGTGGCAAGTCCGGTCATCAATGCGGCCAGCGCCAGTACGCTAATCCTCGCCCTGGCAACATTCACGCCGAGCGAGCCGCTCACCTGCCCAAGCGGTAACAGCAGCAGCCAGCGTCTGCAAAGTGGAGAAACCGCCAGCAGCAGCAACATGGCGAAGAACACGCCGATGGCGATGCCGTTATTAACGTAGTAGGTGCTGCCGGTCATCAGCTGCAGCAGCATCGAACTGGCCTGGCGGTTATTGAGCATCACGATACTGGCAATCGCCTGGAACAGCGCGTTCAGCGCCAGCCCGTTCAGCAGCACCCGCTGCGGGTTAAAGGCGCTCTGGCGGCTGCTCCACAGCGTTATCAGCAGGCTAATTAATGCCCCGGTGGCGCTGCTGAGGATCATCAGCCCTGTCCCGCCCGCCGGGAATAGCAGCAGAAACGCCGTCACGCCCATCGCTGCCCCGCCGCCGATGCCGAGGATCTCCGGGCTTGCCAGCGGGTTGCCGCTAACGCGCTGCATCAATACGCCCGCGGCCGCCAGCAAAGCTCCGGCGCTTAACGCCGCCAGCAGGCGCGGCAGGCGCATCGGCAGCAGAGCGTGTTGTTCTGCAAGGGTCGTCCAGTGCCAACCGTGCAGCCCTTGCCCGACAAACAGCGACAGCACAATAGCCACCAGCAGCAACACAAAAGCAGTGCCCGCCGGGAAGCGCACGCCACACGCCTCGCCTTCGTAGGCGGAGGGCGTGGTGTCCTGCACCTGATGCCGGGCTTTGCCCGCAAGCAGAATCAGCAGCGGCCCGCCGGTTAAAGCGGTTAGCATGCCGACGGGCAGCAGTTGCCCGTCCAGCAGCGTGATACGGCTGACGCACAGATCGGTGAACCACAGCAAACCGGCGCCGATAAGCAGAGAATGGCAGAGCATTTGCCGCGTGGTGCGCGCCCCACCTAACCTGGCCAGGTGCGGGGCGGCGAGGCCGATAAAACCAATCACCCCGACGCTATTAATGATTAGAGCGCTCATCACCAACGCCAGCGCCATCGCCGCCGAACGGATCAACAGCGGAGAAGCGCCTAAGCTGTTCACCATCGCCTCCGGCAGCCTGAGCAGCGCCAGCGGGCGAAGCAACAGCAGCAATGCCAGCAAGCACAGCCCCAGCCAGGGCAGGATCGTCGTCACGCCGCCCCAGTCCTGCTGCGCCAGCGAGCCGCCGCCCCACATCAGCACCGATAGCAGAAAACGGTCGTTGATCACCGCCATGATCATGGTCAGCGAGCCGCACCACAGGTTGACCAGCATCCCGGCCTGAATCATCACCAGCGGCGACAGGCGCTGCCGCCAGGAAAGCAGCAACACCAGCAGCAAAGCGGCAACTTCCCCGGTAATCACCACGCCGGTGCGGGCCGTCAGCAACGTGGCCGGGAACCACATCGAAGCCACGCCTAACGCCAGCGTCGCGCCGGAGGTCATGCCGAGGGTAATCGGCTCCGCCAGCGGATTGCGCAGCGCGCGCTGCATCAGCCAGCCGCAAAGCGCCAGCCCCGCGCCGCCGAGCCACGCCATCACCTGCTGCGGGAACCACATGGAATGCAGGATCACCGCCTGCGCATTCGGCATTTGCGAGCTAAAAAGCACGCTCAGACCTTGAACAAGCCCGCCGTGCTGCGCCACGCTTTGCAGCGCCATGATCAGGCTTGCCGCCCAGAGTGCGGCTATCAGCAGCCAGGAAGCCGTCGTTTTTCCCGTCTCAGCCACGTTGCCACCCCGTCACAATCTGCCCCAATGCTTCGGCGATGCGCGTGGCCGTCACCAGCGCGCCACCGGAATTGAATTTTTGCGCCGGGAAAGCCAGTTGAGGCTGAGAAGTGAGCGGCAGGCGCTGCCACAGCAATGAACTCTGCCAGCGCTGGATCTGCGGCCATTGCCCGTCCTCCGGCAATAGAATCAGCCCGGCATTGTCTGCGCCGATGCGCGTTAACTCGACCATCGCTTCGCCCTGGGAATTAACGCCGCCTTGCCAGGCATTGCTGAAACCACAGCGTGCCAGCACATCTCCGGCGAGGCTGCCTGTGCCGTAAAGCCGCATATGCAGCGCGTCTATCGGCGTGGCGATCAGTAGCGGGCGTTGATAAGCCGCGGCAGACTCTCGGGCATGAAGCGAAGCCTGCTCAAAGGCCGCCAACACCGCACGCGCCTGAGGTTCACGGCGCAGCACGGTAGCCAGCTTATTGAGGGAGACTTGCCATTCGGCGAGGCTGCCGGTTGGCAGGGTAAGCGTCGGCGCGATGCGCTCCAACTGGGGCTTGAGCAGCGCATGGCCTGGCGTGATCACAATAAGATCGGGCTTCAGCGCGTACAGCGTTTCGAGGTTCGGCTGAAACAGCAGGCCAATATCCACCACGCTGGCGGGCAGCTCCGGCGTGCCAATCAGCTTGCGGTACCAGTCGGGAGCGGAAACCGACTGCGGCGTGACGCCGAGCGCCAGAATCAGCTCGGTTAGCCCCCAGTCGAGCACCGCCAGGCGCTGCGGAGGCCCGGAAACGGCACCAGCCGCCCCGATAAACGGAGCGGCCAGCGCTAAGGTCAGTAAACGTCTGCGGGAGAGCATTCGCTTACCACTGGTAGCTTAACGTGGCCACGTACTGACGCTTAACCGCGAACTCACAGCCGTTGTTCTGGCAGGCGGCGAGGTAGGTTTTGTTGGTCAGGTTGGCGGCGTTAAGAGCGACCTGCCACTGGCGATACTGCCAGCCGATGCGGGCGTCATAGACCGTGGCGCCCGGCACCTGCAGCGAGTTATCGGTGGTGGCGTAACTTGGGCCGACATAACGCACGCCGCCGACGACGGAGAAACCATCCAGCGGGCCGCTGAACGCGTACTGGCTCCAGAGCTTAGCCAGGTTGCGGGAAATGCCCGTCGGGTGTTTGCCTTCGCTGCCGTCGTTCGCCTTCATCACTTCCGGGTCGGTCAGCGAGTAAGACGCAAGGATCTGCCAGGCAGGCGTGACGTTCACCTTGCCTTCCAGCTCGATCCCACGCGAGCGGATCTCGCCGGTCTGCACGCTGTAGTTCACATGATCGGGATCCGGCGTGGCGACGTTAGTCTGGCGCAGATCGAACAGCGCCAGGGTAAACAGCGCGTCCATCCCGACCGGATCGTATTTCAGCCCGACTTCGGTCTGCTTGCCTTTGGTTGGCTTAAACGCATTACCGTTAAAGTCGGTGCCGGCGCTTGGCACAAACGAGGTCGAGTAGCTGATGTACGGCGCAATACCGTTATCAAAGTGGTACAGCAACCCCGCGCGGCCGGTTGTCGCGTAGTCGTTGCGCGTCTGGTGAGTGTCGTTCAACAGGTTGGTGGCTTTGGTTTGCGCGCTGTCGTAGCGCCCCGCCAGGCTCATCACCCAGTTATTCAGCGCCAGCTGATCCTGCAGATAAAGCCCCGTTTGATCCATCGTAGAATGGCTGTTGCTGGTAAACGCAGGCACTTCCACCAACGGGCTGTAGTCCGGGTGGAGGTAATTCAGCGGCGAAGCGTCGCCGTAGCCCGCCTGGCTGCGCACCGAGGAGTGCATCACATCCACGCCCAGCAGCGCAGTGTGCGACACCGGGCCGGTATCAAAGCGGAACTCGCCCTGGTTATCTGCTGCAAAGTTACTCATCGTCTCGGTGAGGTTCATGGAGTAACGGTCAACCTGCGGCTGGGTCGGGTAAGTCCCGAACGGATAGACCATGCGGTAATCGGCACTGCTGCTGATGTAGCGCACGTTCTGGCGCAGCGTGACGTTATCGTTCAGCTCGCTGCGGAACTGATAACCGATGCTGCCCTGCCTGCGGGTGTAGGTATCAAAGCCCGGCTGGCCGCCGTAGAAGTGGGTGCCGATGTTACCGTTCGGGTTGTTCACCAGCGTGCCCTTCATCGGCAGCATATTGTAGAAGCCGGTATCAGGATCCTGGCGCAGCTGCGCCAGCAGCGTCAGGCTGGTGCGGTCGTTTGGCTGCCAGGTGACGGACGGAGCAATGTCGTAGTGCTGGTAACGGGTGTGATCGACCTGCGTTTTGGTGTCGAAGAAGGTACCCGCCACGCGGCCCAGCCACTCTTTGCTGTCGGTCAGCGGGCCGGTCACGTCGAAGCCGGTGCCGAACTGGCTGTTATTCCCGGCGCTGACGTAAACCTGGCCGCCCGGCTGGGCCTGAGGCGTTTTGCTGACTAGGTTCACCACGCCACCGGGGTTCGCCTGGCCGTAAAGCACGGAAGCAGGCCCTTTGACCACTTCAATGCGGGAGAGCAGGAACGGATCCCACGCCGGGCGGCTCCACCAGGCTTCACGCGGCAAACGCAGGCCGTCCAGGTATTCGTCGGCTTCAAAGCCGCGCACCATGATGGTATCAAAGCGGGTATCCGGGCCAGCATCTTCCGACGAGACGCCCGCGACGTAGCGCAGCGTCTGGGGAATATTTTTTGCCGCCATCGCCGCAATCTGTGCCTTGGTCACCACCGAAATACTCTGCGGCGTGCGGCTAATCAGCGAGCTGGATTTGGTGCCCGCCACCGCCTCATGCGCCACCACGCTGGTTTCATCTTCCTGGCCGGAAGAAGAAGGTGCCGTGGCCGTAACGACCATCGTGCTGTCCTGTGCCGCCGGTTTGTCTGCTGCATGGGCAAAGCCCGCGCACGCCGCAAAGACCGCACAACTTAACGCCTTCAAAGGCATGTTCCCGTTTACCCATCCGCCCTGTTTCATATCGACCGTATCATGTTATAAGAAGAGGATCGAAATGATAATTATTCACCTTTAAAAGAGAAGAGCACCCGTGGCAGAATAGCGCGATCGGATGGGGAGATATCGCAAAGCGGACAGACATTGTCTTAACGCGCTACTGCATCATGAAATGGCGAGAATCGGACGAACGGCAGGCAACAAATGATAAAGCAATTCACACAGCAGAGTCCGCAGGAAGCGTTTCTGGAAGTACGAGAACTCCATTATAGCGCAGGAAGCCAGGAACCGTTTCACGCCCACGAACAGGGCCAGCTGATTTACCCGGTCAGCGGCGTGGCGAAGATCCGCAGCGAGCAAAACGTTTGGGTGGTCGCCCCCGGCCACGCGCTCTGGCTGCCGGGGCGCCTGCCGCACGGCCTGGAGGCCATCGGTAAAGTGGTGACCCACAACCTGTACATGACGCCCGCAGCCTCAAACGCATTCAGCCGCCACAGCCGCAGCCTGGCCGTTACGCCGCTGTTTCAGTCTGTGACCGTCGCCGGCCTTGAAAAGCCCGCCGACCCGCAGCGAAGCCAGTTATTGCATGATCTGCTGCACAACGAGCTTCTGCGCTTGCAGGATATTGCCCTGTGCCACATCACCCTGCCCCACGACAGGCGTATTCGCCAGCTTTGCGATGCGCTATGCAGCGACCTTTCCCAGCGGGAAACCCTGGCCTGGTGGGGCAAACAGGTAGGCGCGAGCGAAAGAACGCTGGCCAGGCTGTTCCGGGAAGAAACCCAGCTCAGCTTTACCGAATGGCGACAGCAAATGCACCTGGTGGAAGCCGTCTGCCACCTCGCGCGCGGCACCACCATCAGCAATCTCTCCAGCACGCTCGGCTACGCCAGCAGCAGCGCATTTATCGCTATGTTCCGGAAAAAACTGGGCGTTTCCCCGCAGAGGTATATTGGCCGCTATCTCTGACACGGCTTTTACAATCCGGTTCCATCGGCGATAATCAGCGTTTGCGCCCCGGACCGGAACAACCATGAGCGACACAAAGCCCCCGCAAACGACGGCCAAGCGCCCGATGAAACTCAGCACCTCGGTGACGCTGATGCTGTGCGCCGTTATCGGCTCGGTGCTGCTTGTGGTTTACGCCCTGTATTTTATCCAGATAAGCAACGCCACCCGCAGCGGCCTGAAAGACACCGCGCTGGCGGTGGCGAGAACCCTGGCCGACGATCCAACGATCAAGTACGGCCTGACGCAGCCCCACAGTAAAGACATCATCCCGCCCGTAGCCTCACGCGTGCAGGATCGTAACGACCTGCTGTTCGTGGTGGTGACCGACATGAACGGCATTCGCTACTCGCACCCCAAACCCGGCAATATCGGCTCGCATTTTATCGGCGACGACATTTTCCCGGCGCTGGAGGGCAAAGAGAATGTTTCTATCAACCACGGCGTGCTGGCGGAAGCCCTGCGCGTTTTTACGCCGGTCTATAACGAGCAGCATAAGCAGATAGGCGTGGTCGCCATCGGCATTTCGCTCAGCAAAGTGGATGAGCAGATCAGCAAAAGCCGCTGGAGCGTACTCTGGACGGTGTTATTTAGCGCCCTGTTCGGCTCGCTCGGCACCTGGGTGCTGGTACGGGTACTGAAACGCATTCTGTTCGGCTTCGAGCCGTATGAAATTTCCGCCCTGTTCGAGCAGCGCCAGGCGATGCTGCAGTCCGTCAAAGAGGGCATTATCGCCGTCGACCGCGAAGGCCGGGTGACGCTCATCAATCACGCGGCGCGCAAGCTGCTGCTCTCCCCGGATGATTTCCGCCTCGGCAAAACCGTGCCGCCGGGGCCGCTGGTGGCAACGCTGTGCGAAGTGCTTCATACCGGCACGCCGATTCAGGACAGGCAAATCATCAGCTATGGTCGCCTGGTCTTGTGTAATGCGGTGCCAATTCGTATAAATAATCAGGTGATCGGCGCCATCAGTACCTTCCGCGACAAGACTGAAATCAATTTGTTGACCCAGCGTGTAGACGGCATGGTGAATTATGTCGACGCGCTGCGCGAGCGCTCACACGAATTTATGAATAAGCTGCACGTCATTCTTGGCCTGCTGCAGCTTAAACATTACGACAAGCTTGAAGAGTACATTCTGCAAACCGCCAGCAATTACCAGACGGAAATTGGCACGCTGCAGAGCAAAATTAAGTCGCCGGTCATTGCCGGGTTCCTGATTGGCAAGATTAACCGCGCGCGGGAAGCGGGCCACCATCTGGCGCTTGCCGATGAATGCCAGCTGCCGGACAACCCGAACGAGCTTCAGGTGATGGCGCTGATTACCGCGCTGGGCAACCTGATAGAGAACGCGCTGGACGCAATGGCAGGCCAGGCTGATGGCGAGGTGGGCGTACTACTGCACTATCAGAACGGCGTGCTGAGCGTTGAGGTCAGCGACGACGGGCCGGGCATCGATCCGGACCATATTCAGTCTATTTTTGACAAAGGCTACTCCACCAAAGGCGATCAGCGCGGCGTGGGGCTGTTCCTCGCCAGGCAGCAGCTTGAGCGGCTCGGCGGCAGTATTCAGGTGGAGTCAGAACCCGGCGTCTTCACCCAATTCTTTGTGCAGTTACCCTGGGATAGTGAAAGGAACAATGCGTGATTAATGTCTTAATTGTTGATGATGATGCGATGGTCGCGGAGCTTAACCGCGCCTACGTCAGCCAAATCCCGGGCTTTACCTGCTGCGGTTCCGCCTCCACGCTGAAACAGGCGCGGGAGATGGTCAGCAACCCGGAGTTAAAAATCGATCTGATCCTGCTGGACGTTTATATGCAGCAGGACAACGGCCTGGATCTGCTGCCGACGCTACGTGAAGCGGGGAAAACCATCGACGTGATCGTTATCTCGTCGGCGGCGGACGCGGCCACTATCCAGAAGTCGATGCACTACGGCGTGGTGGATTACCTGATTAAACCGTTCCAGTTCCCGCGCTTTGAAGAAGCGTTAACCAACTGGCGCGAAAAGAAAAACCTGATGGGCACCCACAAATATTACGAGCAGGCGGACGTTGACAGGCTGCTGCACGGTGGCTCGCCGGTGGTGGCGGACGCCAAGCGCCTGCCGAAGGGGCTGACGCCGCAAACGCTGCGCACCATTTGCCAGTGGATCGACACGCACCCGACGGAAGAGTTCTCCACCGACGAACTGGCGGCAGCGGTGAATATCTCTCGCGTTTCATGCCGTAAGTATCTGATCTGGCTTGCGCAGATCAATATTCTGTTCACCAGCATTCATTACGGCATGACCGGCCGCCCGGTGTACCGCTATCGCCTGCAGGCCGAGCAGCTTGGCCTGCTCAAGCAGTACTGCCAGTAATCAGCTGGTAGCCGTCATCCAGTAACGTAAAGCGGAACTGGCTGGCGGAAGAGAGAATAATCTCTCGCCGTTTTGTGACAAAAATCGCCTCGATATCGGGGCGATTTGCCAGCACGGCGCAGCCCTTCTCGACGCCCATCCCGTAAATCAGCGTGGTCCAGATATCACCGTCTAAAGAGTCAGTCGACACGATCGTCACGCTATCCAGGTCGTTGTCCAGCGGATAGCCGGTACGCGGATCGAGAATATGGTGATAGCGTTTGCCGTCCAGTTCGAAATAACGCTCATAAACGCCGGACGTCACCACCGACTTGTTTGCCACCTCAATCACGCCCAGCATCTCGTCCGGGCCGCTAAACGGCTTTTTCAGCCCGATGGACCAGCCGCCTTCCGGCGAACCCAGCGTTTGTACGTTGCCGCCGAGGTTAATCAATCCCTGCTCCACGCCCTGACGCTTCAGGAAGTCGCGCACGCGGTCGGCAATGTAGCCCTTGGCTATCGCGCCCAGGTCGATTTCCATGCCGCTGTGCGCCAGATAAACGCTGCCTTCGGCTTCGTCCAGCACCACCTGATGTGGCTGCGTGCGCGGCAGCAGCGCGGCGATATCCTGCGCCGGCGGCACGCTGTCGCCCTTAAAACCAATCTTCCAGCGCTTCACCAGCGGGCCAATGGCCAGATTAAAAATACTGTCGGGAAACTGGCTGGCGGCTTTGGCGCATTTGATGAGTTCGAACACGGGACGGCTGACGGTGACCGGATGTTTGCCCGCGGCGTGATTGATACTCATCACCTGGGATTCGGCGCGGTTCACGGTGAGCAGGTCTTCGTATTGTTTGATCAGGCGGAACACCTGGGAGGCGAGCGTTTCGTTGGCTTCGAACAGCTTGAGGAGAATGGGCGAGCCCATTAAAACGGCGGAGTAGCCATAAACACCTTCGG
Organism: Cedecea neteri NBRC 105707 = ATCC 33855; assembly: GCF_001571265.1. Classification (GTDB taxonomy): domain Bacteria; phylum Pseudomonadota; class Gammaproteobacteria; order Enterobacterales; family Enterobacteriaceae; genus Cedecea; species Cedecea neteri. Next base: position 45,529 of record NZ_BCTL01000034.1, read on the forward strand.
GTTGTGACATAGCGGACTCCTTTTGCTGAAAGGGTTGCGCCCCGGCAAAAGCCGGGGCGCAGTCGGGCTTAGCGTTTTGCCCAGCTTGCCGCCTGATGGCCCGCCAGGGTACCAAAGACAATAATATCGGCCACTGCGTTACCGCCGATGCGGTTGCCGCCGTGAATACCACCGGCCACTTCACCCGCCGCGAATGCGCCAGGGATAACCTGGTGCTGTTTATCCAGCACTTCGGTTTCGGCGTTGATGGTCACGCCGCCCATGGTGTGGTGCACCCCTGGGGCGATGCGGATGGCGTGGAACGGACCATCTTTAATCGGGTTACGCAGCGCGGTTTTACGACCAAAATCTTCGTCGTACTGATTTTCCACGAAGCCGTTGTAACGCTCAAGCGTGGCGAGGAAGGTGTGGTAATCCATCCCCAGTTTCTCCGCCAGTTCGCGAGGCCCTTCGGCGCTGACCACAAAGCCTTTGGCGATGTATTCATCCGCCGCTTTGTTTTTGGTGCGAACGTTCTCGTCGAACACGATGTAAGCGTATTTCTCCGGCAGCGCGATAATCTGCGCCGACACTTTATCGCGGGTTTCCATTTCGTTAAAGAAACGGCTGCCTTTCTGGTTCACGAGGATGGCACCGCCGCCGCGAATGGACTCGGAAATCAGGTACGAAGTGGTTTGCTCCACGGTTGGGTGAATCTGAATTTCGCCCATATCCACGGTGCCTGCGCCCAGTTTTTCCAGCAGCGCGATGCCGCCACCCGTTGCGCCTTTGTGGTTAGTGGTGACAAAGCCTTCCAGATCCGGGCGGTATTTCACCACCATCGAACTGTTGGCGCTGAAGCCGCCGGTCGCCACGATCACGCTTTTCGCGTGGATGGTCAGCGCTTCGTTTTCGTCCGTCAGCAGCGCCACGCCGCTGACCGCGCCCTGGTCAAACAGGATTTCCGTTACCGCTGTTTCCATCAGCACGTCGATGCTGCGTTTGTTGATGTTACGCAGCAGGCCGCTGATCAAGTAACCGCCAACCGCCGATCCATCACGTGGGCGGTGGGTGCGGTCAATGCTCATCCCGCCGGTGGTGGTGATGTCGTTCAGCATGATGCCGCGATCCGCCAGCCACTCAATGGCCTGCGGGGCGTTTTCCACAAAGCGATGCAGCAGCTCAGGGTTGTTTTTGTTGTAGCCGCCTTTCAGGGTTTCGGCATAGAACAGCTCTTTGCTGTCGAGAATACCTTTTACGCGCTGGAAGCGGGTTTCCGCCGCGTTCATGCCGGCAGATGCCTTGACGGTGTTCCCGCCGATGGACGGCATCTTCTCAACGATCAGGACGCTGGCACCTTCGTCATGGGCCTGAATCGCCGCCGCCAGACCGGCACCGCCGCTGCCGACCACAACCACGTCGTAGCTCTGCGGGGCGCTAACGCCGCCGCTTTCTTCAAATGCCTGCTGTTTGCTGGATTTCACCATCGCTTTAGAAACGGCTTTTTTCACCGCTTCGCTCTGGGAAGTCGCGCCGGAAATGGCATCCACAAACGGCGAGTTGGCGGTCAGGATGCGGGTACGAATTTCTTCGAAGTTAGTGGTGAATTCAACGTCGTCCTGCGGGCCAGAAGCCAGCACGATATCGGCGATGCGATCGCTGTCGAGGCTGACGTTGATCACCAGCTGATTGACGTCATCGCTAACAGTTTCTTCGAAAATCCCCGGTTTGAATTTAGAGGCACCGCCCATGCTCATGTCGCGGATCATCGCCTCGACCAGCGAGAAGCGCCACAGCGGCTCAGGAATAGTCAGCTCTTCACGTTTGGTGCTGTCGATAAACAGATCCAGCACTTCGCCGTTGGCGATGCGGGCAGTCCAGTCAGGGTAGGCGATGCAGGCGCGGCCCACGGCCACCAGGTCATACCCGTGTTCCAGCGCGGTTTCCACGTCGGATGCATTGACGATGCCGCCCACGCCCATCACCGGGATCTGCGCCAGCGCGTCGGAACGCATTGCACAGTATTTGTTGATAAGCGGCGTCGGGTCACTGGTGTCGTTGATCGACGGACGCAGCGAGTAACCCAGGGAGAAGTGCAGGTAGTCCAGACCGCGCGCGGCCAGTTTTTCCAACAGATACATGGTGTCGTCGAAGCGAATGCCCGGGACTTCAAGCTCTTCCGGGGAGAAGCGATAGCCGATGATGAACGCGTCGTCGGCGTACTGGCGCACCATCTGATGGGTGATATCCAGTACAGCGAGCGGGAACTTAGCGCGGTTATCGCGGCTGCCGCCCCATTCGTCGTCGCGCTGGTTTGAGTTCGGGGAGTAGAACTGCTGGATCAGGTAGGTATTCGCGCCGTGGATTTCCACACCGTCAAAACCTGCCTGAATCGCACGGCGAACGGCGTCACCAAATTTGGTGACCATGCCTGCCACTTCTTCTGTGGTCAGGCCACGCGGCGTTGCGGCGCCATCACGCGGTGCAGCCAGTGCGCTAGGGCCAACCGGCGTGCGGCCACCGATGAGTTTAGGGTCAACCATGCGGCCGCCGTGGTAAATCTGCAGCAGCGCTCTGGAGCCTTCAGCCTTAATCGCGGAGGCGATTTTCGCCAGGCCGGCAATTTTTTCGTCGGTATCTATCCCGATAGCGCCCGGGAATGCGAGGCCCAAATCGTCAATAAAGCAGCATTCCACCACGATGGTGCCGATGCTCCCGGCACGGACGCGGTAGTACTCCACCAGCTCTTCGGTCACGGTGCCATCAAAATACCCGGTGCAGGTGGTCATCGGTGCCATTAGCAGACGATTTTTTAACGCCGTACCGTTAGGTAAAGTAAATGGGCTTAACATGTGTTTGTCGGTGCTCATAATGTCGACTCCAAACTTTAAAATTTAAAACTGAGAATTGGGTTGCTGGCACTATTTTCGTTCTGGTTATTGGCCACTTCGCATATCAACAATATAAGACTATTTTTAGTTACCAAACTATTTACGTTAGTTTAAAAATTATTGAAGAACCGTAATAACACAATTACCCACAACGTGTTATTAATTAAAATATAAAAGATAACAGCTTATTAAATTAATATAACATTTCAGTTACCTTGGCAGAGTACCACACAGACACACGCCAGGCCTTGCGCAGAGCGGAATCGAGTCAGCTAAAACCACTAAAAATAGACTGAGAGGCGCATTTTTAATGATCAAATTGATAACTTTTTTGCGTAAATACCCCTGAAAATATGCGAACTATTATTTTTTTATAAAAGAATAAACAGAATGCTGTTTCTTGATCTCGATCAATTGTCATATACCCCGAAAGCGCAATATATAATTATCCAAAGAATTTAATTCACCGCTGATAAAAAGCGATGAATGGTTATTTCCGCCACAACCAGAAACCAACATTTAATTAATAAAGAAAGTTTAAAAACTAAAGTAAGCGGAAATAAAAACAGAATCCTTAACTCCTTATAACGGTGTCATTATGAGTGTAATAACCACCAATCTACCGCCGCTCAAAGAGAGCACTAAAAAAGCAGGCAGCAACAAACGTTGGCTGATGATGGCGCTGCCCATCATTGTGGCACTGTTGTTGATGCTGGTTCCGGTCCCGGACGGCTTGCCGCCGTACGCCTGGCACTTCTTTGCTGTCTTCGTCGGCGTCATCGTAGGGCTTATCTTCGAGCCGCTGCCGGGCGCCGTTATCGGCCTGACCGGGATCGTCGTCATTTCACTTGGCAGCCAGTGGCTGCTGTTCAGCCCGGAACAAATGGCCGACCCGAAATTCAAGCTGGCGGGGGCCTCCTTTAAATGGGCGGTCAGCGGCTTCGGTAACTCCACCGTCTGGCTTATCTTCGGCGCATTTATGTTTGCTGCCGGTTACGATAAAACCCAGTTTGGCCGTCGCCTGGCGCTGATTCTGGTGAAATACCTTGGCCGCCGCAGCCTGACGCTGGGCTACGCCATTGCCTTCGCCGACCTGCTGCTGGCGCCGTTTACCCCGTCCAACACTGCACGTAGCGGCGGGACCATCTACCCGATTATCGCTAACCTGCCGCCGCTGTACGGCTCTAAACCTAACGACCCGAGCGCACGTAAAATCGGTTCTTACCTGATGTGGGTGGCTATCACCGCCGCATGTATCACCAGCTCAATGTTCCTTTCTGCTCTGGCCCCTAACCTGCTGGCGCTGGCGCTGGTGAAAAGCATCGTCGGGATCAACATCTCCTGGGGTATGTGGTTCCTCGCCTTCCTGCCGCTTGGCCTGCTGTTACTGCTGACCATGCCGCTGCTGGCCTACTGGCTCTATCCGCCTGAAGTGAAAGTGAACGACGAAGTGCCAAAATGGGCGAGCCGTGAACTGGAAAAACTGGGCAAGCTGTCCCGCAACGAAATCCTGCTGCTGGTGTTCGTCTGCTCCGCACTGGTGATGTGGATCTTCGCGGCAAGCTGGATTGAGCCTGCGCTGGCCGCCCTTCTGGTTATCGTCCTGATGCTGTGGACCGGCGTCCTGAACTGGAACGACATCACCAATAACAAGGCGGCGTGGAATACCTTCGTCTGGTTCGCCACCCTGGTTGCCCTGGCCGATGGCCTGTCTTCTACCGGCTTCATCTCCTGGCTGGGTAAAGAAGGCGGCGCGCTGATGACCGGTATCGCCCCAGGCACCGCGACCATTGTCCTGCTGCTGGCGTTCTACCTGCTGCACTACCTGTTTGCGAGCACCACCGCGCACACCACCGCACTGCTGCCGGCGATGCTGACCATCGCCTCCACCATTCCGGGCATGAATATGGAAGTGTTCTGTCTGCTGATGGTGACCTCGCTGGGTATCATGGGCATCATCACCCCGTACGGCACCGGCCCAAGCCCTATCTACTACGGTAGCGGCTACCTGCCAACCAAAGACTACTGGCGCCTGGGCACCATCTTCGGCGGCCTGTTCCTGGTCGCGCTGCTGGTGATTGGTTATCCGTGGATGTCCCTGATGTTCTGATTTAAAGCCGCTGGAGGGCAACCTCCGGCGGTTTATTTTTATGGAGTAACGAGCTATGTCGAACAAACCTTTTGTTTACCAAAATCCCTTCCCGCTGGCGCATGACGACACCGAATATTACCTGTTAACCCGCGACCACGTTTCCGTAAGCGAATTTGAAGGCCAGTCCATTCTTAAAGTTGAGCCGCAGGCGCTGACCCTGCTGGCGCAGCAGGCGTTTCACGATGCGGCGTTTATGTTGCGCCCGGCGCATCAGCAGCAGGTGGCGAACATCCTGAGCGACCCGGAAGCCAGCGAGAACGACAAATACGTCGCGCTGCAGTTCCTGCGTAACTCCGAAATCTCGGCCAAAGGCATTCTGCCGACCTGCCAGGACACCGGCACAGCCATCATCATGGGAAAAAAAGGCCAGCGCGTCTGGACCGGCGGCGGCGATGAAGCGGCGCTGTCTCAAGGGGTGTACAACACCTATATCGAAGATAACCTGCGTTACTCTCAGAACGCCCCGCTGGATATGTACAAAGAGGTGAACACCGGCACCAACCTGCCAGCGCAAATTGATCTCTACAGCGTGGACGGCGACGAATACAAATTCCTGTGCGTCGCCAAAGGCGGCGGCTCCGCCAACAAAACTTATCTCTACCAGGAAACCAAGGCTCTGATCACCCCGGCGAAGCTGAAAAATTACCTGGTTGAGAAAATGCGTACCCTGGGCACCGCGGCCTGCCCGCCGTACCACGTGGCGTTTGTTATCGGCGGCACCTCCGCTGAATCTACGCTTAAAACCGTGAAGCTGGCGTCTACCCACTACTACGACGGCCTGCCAACCGAAGGCAACGAGCACGGCCAGGCATTCCGCGACGTGCAGCTTGAGCAGGAACTGCTGGAAGAAGCGCAGAAGCTCGGCCTGGGCACACAGTTTGGCGGTAAATACTTCGCCCACGACATCCGCGTCGTTCGCCTGCCGCGTCACGGCGCATCCTGCCCGATCGGCATGGGCGTTTCCTGCTCTGCGGACCGCAACATCAAGGCCAAAATCAACAAAGACGGCATCTGGATTGAGAAACTGGAAAGCAACCCGGGTAAATACATCCCGGAAGAGCTGCGTCAGGCCGGTGAAGGCGAAGCGGTGAAAGTGAACCTGAACCGCCCGATGAAAGAGATCCTCGCTCAGCTGTCCGGGTTCCCTGTTTCCACCCGCCTGTCGCTCAGCGGCACCATCATCGTGGCGCGTGACATCGCCCATGCGAAGCTGAAAGAGCGTCTCGATAACGGCGAAGCGCTGCCTCAGTACGTGAAAGATCACCCGATCTACTACGCTGGCCCGGCCAAAACCCCAGAGGGTTACGCTTCCGGCTCCTTAGGCCCAACCACCGCAGGCCGCATGGACTCCTACGTGGATCAGCTGCAGGCCAACGGCGGCAGCATGATCATGCTGGCCAAAGGTAACCGCAGCCAGCAGGTGACGGACGCCTGCCACAAACACGGTGGGTTCTATCTCGGCAGCATCGGCGGCCCGGCTGCCGTGCTGGCGCAAAACAGCATCAAGAGCCTTGAACTGGTGGAATACCCTGAGCTGGGCATGGAAGCCATCTGGAAAATTGAAGTGGAAGACTTCCCGGCGTTTATCCTGGTGGATGACAAAGGCAACGACTTCTTCCAGCAGATCCAGAACAAACAGTGCGCAGGCTGTAACAAGCACTGATTGTTCTAAAAGCTGAACTGAGGCGGGCGCTGCGGTGCCCGCTTTTTTTTGCCTAAAAGTTACTCCATACTGAAGCCCATATTTTCAGCCGTCGCCGACCAAAGGACTTCGCATGTTAAGGATAATCAGCTGGCTATTGCTCACGCTGCTTAGCTGCGCAGGGCTTGGCGCCTGGTTTTTACAGCAGCAATACCAAGACAAATCCGCCGACTTCCGCATTCTTTATCGCGAAATTACGGTCAAGCTGTCCCAGCACGATGCCATTATCCCGCTTCTGCCAGCCAGTCAGGATGCCGGTGAAGTACAAAAGATCCTGCCGCAGATAGTCCTGTGGCGGCGGCATAACAACCTTGAGCCTCGCCTGGCGATTGTGCCGGAATCAAATGGCCGCTACTGGCTGAACCGCCCTAACCTCTCGCTGCTGATTGATCTCCCGACGCTGCTCGACACCCTGGGGGAGAAAAAGACTTTTCAACACCTCAGCATCAGCTGGAATAACACAATTCTTTGCGAACAGGGCAACGCCAACGCGGGCTACTGGCGGTGGGACAAAGCCGTCGCCAGCCCGACGCAACCGTTTTTAGTGTCGGCAAGCGACAGCCCGGAATGGGCGGAACTGCCCTGGTGGCTTATCGTTTCTCCGGCGATTTTCTGGGCGCTGGCACTCTATTTACTGACGCAATATCAGGCGAACAAACGCCGCCGGGACATTGCCGACCTGCGCGCCCGCTATGCCGAACTGACGCGGCTGAATACGATGGGAGAGCTGGCGGCCGGCATGATGCATGAACTAAACCAGCCGCTAACCGCCATCATGAGCTACAACCAGGCGGCAGTACGGCTAATTAAGCAGGAGAACCCGGCCCAGGTTCCTGACCTGCTGGACGCCGCCGTGCTGCAAATAAAGCGTATCGATGCCCTGCTAAGTCAGTTCCGCCAGAAGCTCACCAGCGAGCGAGCCGAGTACCAACGGGTCGATCTCCCGCCGCTCTGGCAGCGCGTATGCAGACTGCTGGATAACGAACTGAGCAGCGGAAAAATCCGCGCCACCAGCCAGTTTGCCGACGACCTGCCGCCGCTGTTTGCCCCGCCGCTGTGGGTGGAGCAAATCCTGCATAACATCGCCAGCAACGCGATTCAGGCACAGACCAGCGGCGCGGGCTGGATACATCTGGACGCGACAATTGAAAATCAGGGTATCGCGCTGACGCTGACCGACGGCGGGCCGGGGCTTTCCCCGGAAGCGCTGGAACAGGTCTTTATCCCGTTCTTCACCACCCGTGCGCAGGGTGTTGGGCTGGGGATGGCACTCGCCGATACGCTGGTACAGCGCCTGAACGGTACCATTGAAGTCAGCAACATGCCGGGGGGCGGAGCCTGTTTCCGCCTTTGGTTCCCGCTACGGGATGAGGAGAAATTATGGAACCGTGCATCTGGCTGATTGATGACGACGCCGCCATTCGCGACTCGCTGAGCCTCCTGCTCGCCACCGTCGGCTGGCAAACTCACGTTTTTGACGGCGCCCAGGCTTTTCAGCAAAACGCCGGTGACTTCAGCCAGCTCAGCGGCTGCATGCTGCTGGACATCCGAATGCCGGGAAAAACCGGGCTGACGCTGCTGGAGGAGTGGACGCAGCAAGGCCTGACGCTGCCGGTGATTATCATGACCGGGCACGGCAACATTGACCTGTGCCGCCGGGCTTTTAAAAACGGTGCCTTTGAGTTTCTTACCAAGCCCGTTGATGCCGACCTGCTGTTCGAAGTCGTTGGTGCGGCGATGGAACAGCAGAAAGCGAAAGCCGAAGCCCGGCAGCAATGGCTGCCGCTGCAGGAGAAACTGGCGACGCTTACCGCGCGCGAAAAAGAGATGCTGGAGCAGCTGATTCAGGGCTATTCCAGCAAGGAGATCGCGCAGCTGTGCTCGCTTTCTCCTCGCACCGTGGAAGCGCATCGCGCTAACATTTTCGCCAAGCTGGAAGTAAATTCCCTGCCTAAGCTGCTAAAAACCTACGGCGGCATCGCCAAAGAGACTAAGTAAAACTACCTGGAAAGTTAGGTGTTCGCGCCAATTTCCCGCCTGTGACTCGTTGCATAGTATTGCTCCATAACCAACAACTCTGGAGCAACATCATGAAACGTCTTCTGTTAAGCGCCCTGCTGCTGGGCGGCATCGTCTCTACCGCCAGCGCCGCCACCGGCGTGCTGAGCCAGAAAAACCTCTCCCTTGAGCTTGCCGATAAGCTGGCACAAAGCGTTCTTCAGGTGTGCGCCAAAGATAACTACAACGTGGCGGTCACCGTGGTTGATCGTTCAGGCACGCCGCTGGTGATGAAACGCATGGACAACGCCGGGCCGCATACCGTGGAAGCCAGCCGCATGAAAGCTTTCACCTCGCTGACCACCAAAAACCCAACCGACAACGTAATGAAAGGCTCTCAGTCCAACGCCGGCGCGGCCAATATGCGTGATATCCCTGGCTTCCTGCTGCTGGCGGGCGGCGTGCCGGTGAAGTCCGGTGAACAGGTGATTGGCGCAGTCGGCGTCGGCGGCGCACCGGGTGGACATCTGGATCAGGCCTGTGCGCTGGAAGGCTTAAAAAGCATTGAGAAAGAATTGAACGCGGGCTAACACGGCAAGGAGCCAAAACATGAATCACAAGAAAAACATACTCACGCTGGCGGTTTTGCTGAGCGCGGGCCATGCCGCCGCAGCCACCAGCGATGAAGGCTATTACGCTTCGGCAAAATACGTGCACAGCGAGCAGCGCGCCAGCGACCAGGATACCAGCAGCCGTCCTGGCGTCGGCCAGTTTGTTGACGGCAAAGAAAAAGACAGGCTCGGCGGCGCTTCGCTGGCGGCAGGCTATCAGTACGGCAATGGCTGGCGTACCGAAGGGGAATACACCTTCCGCCAGAAAACCGAGTTTACCAGCGGCTCCACCGTCTTCCCGACTAGCTTCAACCACCTGAAGCTGAACACCGAGCGGCTGATGCTGAACGTCTATCGCGATTACAATATTGGCTATGGGGTGTCGCTGTTTGGCACCGCTGGCGTGGGCATTGCGAAAGTGAAAGCCGGCGGCTGGCAGGGCAACACCGCCCGTGAATACGCCGACAGCACGCAAAACAATCTCGCTTATTCGCTGGGCGCGGGCATTAGCTACTCACCGATCGATCGCCTGAACTTCGACGTGGGCTATCGCTACGTAGATATGGGGAAAGTGGAAAGCGGCTATAACACCTTTGGGAACGTACGCGGCCTGAAGGACGAGCAGATGAAGGCCCGTCTGGCCTCCAGCGAGTTCACTCTGGGTACTCGCTACCTGTTCTAAATACTAAGGCGGCCACCGGGCCGCCCTTTTACTGTGTTAGTGATGCAGCATCTCGTCGACAACCTGCGCTTTGGTCATGTTGTACGGGTAATACGTCGGCCAGTTATCCATCTCTTTCAGCAAAGCATCCTGTGATTCACTGCCCATAAAGATGTGGAAATGCTGCGACTGGCGCGGGGCGATGATGTGGTCGCTAAACTGCACGAACTTTGGCGCTTTGGACTGCGCGTCTTTGCACTCAAACAGGTAGCGAACGCCCTTCTTTCCCGAGGTGTAGGTCAGGATTTTGTGCCCGGCATAGTCGTAATGACAACTTTGCACCTCTTTGCCGACATGAAATTCGATGACGTTATTCTCAATCCCAATCATCTCCACGTTTGTCGCATAGCCTTTTTGATAATACGCACGATATTCCGCCAGGCTTTTGCCGCTCTTTTTGGCTTTTTTCTCCAGCACCGGATCGAGGTCGCCGCTTAGCAGTAAAGGATTGACCGACTGCCAGACGCCGTCCCAGTCGGACAGCGCGCGATCTTTCACGTTAACGTCGTCAAAGATCCCCTCGCTCGCCTTTTGTTCCACTTCCGTGAGCGGTTTGCCGTGATGATGGCCGTGCGCCAACGCCTGATGGCTCGCCAGTAACACGCCCATGCCCAGAATAAACGCCGATTTTTTCATGATCATACTGTTCCCCTGTGTATTCCTTACACGAAAAAAAACAAACGTTATAACATAACAAATAAAACATCAATCAGGTTTTCAGCGGGAATGAATATTCAGGATGGAGAGGAAATGGGGTTAGTTTCAATACAGACAGGTAAGGAAAATCTAAGGGGAAAATTGAATGCCCGAAGAAATTATCCAGGCATTCTTTTTAAAGCGCTTACTTTTTTCGCCATTAAAGGAAGGCATTCGCCTTTGTAGTAAATTTAGCGAGACAGCTATCCAACACCTGCTGTGTCACTTCATTCACTTTGGCATAGTTATTGGCCTGCCATTGTGGGAGGGTATATTCCGGCGTCGTTTCGGTAGAAACGCACTCCATAAACATGTAGTTGTCTTTCCCTGTTTTGTCTGTGGCATTGCGACTGAGCGTCGTTTTCATCACTAACGTATAATTGTCGTCACCGCCCGCCAGGTTTTTATACATCAGCTTCCAGGTTGTGGGCTTGATGATCAGCGGGCTGTTGTATTTTCTCATCGGCTGCCGATCCATCTCATTTTTCATGATGTCGCTCACGCGCGGCGTCAGGTAAGTAATGGAAGGGTTCATAACGCCCGGCACCTGAGTCCCTTTCAAATCTTCCTTGCTAAAACCGTTGACCTGCCCGCCTCCCGCAAAGGCCAGGGCCACGAACTGCAGCGTTTTCAGCGCCGCGGTTTTCGAGGTATCGCCCTGAGTCACGTAACGCAACTGAGTGTCCGTTGGGCGGCTAATACTGGTCTCGATATCCTCCCAACTTTCAACAATAAGCTGTGACTGATTCGTCGAAGTTATCGTCTGCATCGCCACACGTTTTTCGGTGTCAGGCAAAGGTTTTGAGGCACATCCCGCCAACAATAACGCCGCTGCCAGCACAGAGAAATTTAATTTTTGCAGCATTTTCTATCCTTAAAGCATCATCCCGGAAGCGGATGACATCGGCAGGGCTGTTCAAAACTTTACCTACCAAATTTAAGGAAGATGAGGTCATTCAGGGGGATATCTGGAATTGCACGCCCAGCGCCCAGCGGCTTTCCCAGTGGGCAACATACTGGCTGGCGATGTCCGGCATATCGCTGAGCACGACCACGTTTTCACTGTTTTCAGTTTCGGCGGAAGGGGCGTAATTAAACGAACCGGTTTCAACGGTTTGATCATCCACAACGATCGTTTTGTCATGCTGGATGTGATAATGCCCGTCGATGCGCAGCTGTACGCCGTTTGCCACGGCAAAATTCATCGCTTTCAGGCTGGCCTTGTTCTGATTGCGCTTTTTATCGACCACCACACGCACCTCAACGCCCCGCTTTTTCGCGTCCACCAGCGCCTGAACAATATCGGGTGCCTGGAACGAATAACCTATCATGCGGATAGACTTCTTCGCCCCGGCAAGCGTCTGCAGCACTAGCGTCCGGGCCGAGCCTTCCGGCGAAAAGCCCACCTGAACGTTTGGTGTGGCCATCGCGGCGACAGGCAGGCTAATTGCGGCAATTAAAAAAGCAGACAGAAGACCTGGTTTCATGATGTTTAAAGACTCTTGCCGAGAATATGTATGGTGCTGGTTTGCGTGGCGCTGGAAAACGTTTCGCTGGTTAAGTGGCACATGCCCTGGGCCGCGTAAAAGCGCCGCGCGCCCTCGTTCCCCTCCAGCACTTCCAGCCAGAAGTAATTCTGCTCTCGCTGCTGCGCCAGTTGGAGCATTTCGTCGAAAATCAGCTGGCCATAATTTTTACCCGTCTCGCCGGGTGCAAGGTAGAGTTTGTTAAGCAGAGCGCCTGAAAACGTCTGCTCAGGCACCGGGCGGTTCCAGCTAATTTTGGCAAACCCCACTGGCTTTCCAGCCTCGGCAATAAACCAGCTAACCGTCGGATCGGCCAGGCTTTCAGTTAGCGTATCCTGAGCGTATTCCTGCTCAATAAAGGCCTGCAGTTCTTCACCGGAAACCCAATGCCGTTCAAAGTGATAGCGATAACTTGTGCTCCCCAGCACCGTTAAAAGCGGCACATCTTCCGGCTTTGCTCTACGTATTTTCAAACTCATGGCATTCACTCGCGGCGAAGGTTTCAGGTAACTGATGGCAGACAGGATAAGCATATTGCGCTTCCAGCCGGGAAAATGCAGCTTTATTTTATTTATCCCTTCCGCGACAGAGAGCCGGGGCATCATGAAAATAAAACCCAATAAAATCAACACCATTAATAACACTCAAAGCATCGGTATATTAAATTAACCTTAAGAATTTATTTTATTTACCAATATTTAAAATATTACTCAACAAAATCACTCATAAACAAACAATTAAGTTCCTTCGCTCGTGAAAAAGTTATTTTGTCATTCCTTGTTATCCGCCGGGCATCGATTGTCTCTTTCATAAATCGGTACAGGAAAGATCGACAACCTGACATAAACCATCGTCAAAACCCCCACAGTCCGCCCAGGTTTATGTTGACAGAACGCCGCAAATTATTATTACCACGCGAAGTTCATTGTACATACCGTTACACAGCAACGCTCATCATCAAGGGGGAGGCTGGTATATAGTGCAGCGATACACAGGGATGATTTGTTGTGTTGAGACAAAATAACAAATTTTAAACAAATGGTCGTTATGTAACCTTACATTAATAATGAAAATCAAAAATACTCTCTGCCTACATATCCTGATGGCGCTGCTTGCCGTTCTGGTCTTATGCGTTCCGGCCCTGGTGACGGGCTTGTCCACGCCGCTAACATTCCAGCCGTTGATTAAATCGATGGAAGGCACGGCGAAAGAACAAAAAGAGAAAATTGCGACAATTTCCCATGCATTACAAGGCAATGCATTATTTTTCCTCGGCGCTTCTGAGGTTTCGACATCCGAAGATGAACATTACGCTGTATATAATTACTTTAATAAGCAATTACATCAGCCGGTGGTGGCCTACGGGGATAGTTATGTCGATAACATCACACAGTTCCTGCTGCTCTCACGTTTTAAAAACGATATAAACGCAAACAGTAAAATTGTTCTGCTGTTTGCCCCGGACAGCTTTTATTTTGACACAATTCCTCCGGCTATTTTTGCCGATCATTTCCCGGCGGCTATTTTTAACCCGCTGATAGCGGATGAAAAAGCGCGTCCGTTCCTGGTCAATTACTTACATCATATTGATGAAGAGGACATTAGTCATTTAACCCTGGGTGAAATGAAAATATACGGCTGGCAGCCAAAAGTTATTTGGCAGTCCGTTAATTATGAGTTTGCTAACTTCTGCACCCTGGTAAAAAACCACTGGCTGGCGCGGCTGCGCATTGCGCCTGAACCTCATCGCCCGTGGCCGGCTCCCGCAGAAAAGTACGCCGCCCCGGACTGGAACGAACAGCTGGCCCATGCCCGCGTATTGAACCAGGTTCGTCAGGAAAGCGCCGCCACATTGTGGATGGACAAAAGCGTTTACGAAGACGGGAAAACGGCGGAAGAGTGGTATGAAACGCCGGTAGTAAACCGCCAGATGGAAGCCTTCAAGGCCAGCATCGATCTGCTTAAATCTCGCCACGCCCAGTTTGTGGTCATCGTCGATCCGCTTAACCCGTGGGCGCTGAAAAATACGCAAAAGTTCCAGCCCGTTGACCGCCAGATCAGGGCATACCTGGAGCAAAACCAGGTGCGTTATTTCGATATGTACGCCCAGCCTTACCAAAACGGCTGGAACTGGGATCGCCTGCATCCTACCGAGCTGGCGTGGGTTGCCATGGACCGCTTTATTGCCGAGAGCTTTACACGATGAAAACTGCCGTTCGCCTGTTTGTGCTTTACCTCTTGCTGGCAATCACCGTGGTGGCGTGGTCTTCCGTGGACGACAGCATGAGTATCAAAGTGCATTTTGAATATCAAAAATTCTGAAGGATGAATGATGTATAGCTCAGGGGCATTTTTTTTCTTTCTGTTTTCATCGGCACTGCTGTTTGCGCTGGTTAACCGCGTATTGCATTACCGGCTTACCTATTTAGCCGCATTCTCCGTGCTCGCGGCGTTGGCCTGGGGATATATCTTCCAGGGTGATTATCTGGTTCCGGTAGCGGTATTCTTTGCGTTTTATCTTCTTGTCACGCTGAAAGAGAAAGGCTGGCTAAAAACCTGGCAAGCAGTCAGCCTGACGCTGCTGCCGCTATTACTGGTGAAGTTACACCTGAATAATCACTGGGGCATGATTGGCCTGTCGTTTATGACTTTCCGCGCCATTGACGTGCTGCTTTACCGCAGCAAAAAAGATGGCCAGAACTTTTTGCATTATTTCTGCTATCTGTTTATGCCGTTTATTATTCTCGCGGGCCCGATGTACCGCTGGAGAACCTGGGTCGGCGATATTAATAAGCCGGTATTCAGGCTCACCCGCGAACAGTTTTTATTGGCCGTGGAGCAAATCGTCACCGGCGTCGTACAGAAGTTTTTATTTGCGATGCTGATCGACAACCTGGTGATTGAGTCCTGGAGTCACCGACCGTTCACCCTCACCGTCGGCGTGGTGATGTCGATAGCCTACAGCGCCTATCTCTATTTTGATTTTGCGGGCTACAGCAACATGGCCATCGGCGCCGGACGGCTGTTTGGTCTGAATATTCCGGCTAACTTCAATATGCCGATTCTGGCCAAAAACCCGCAGGACTTCTGGCGCCGCTTCCACATCAGCCTGTCTGAGTGGCTGCGCGACGTGGTCTTTATGCCGATTTACATGAATCTGATGAAGCTCGATTTCTTCCGTCAAAATAAAACCCTGGCACAGAACGTGGGCATCTTCTGCACGCTCTTTTGCATGGGGGCCTGGAACGGGCTTGAACGACACTACGTCATCAGCGGCGCGCTTTTCGGCGCCATTTCCGTTGCCCACAACATGCTGCTTTGGTTCGCCAAACGCAGCCCGGCCTTGAGTAACGGGTTACGCCATCCGGTTATCGCGTTTTTTGGACGAATTCTGACGCTGGCAAGCGCCGCGGTCTCCCTCTACATCTTTAGTGGAATGTCACCTCTATGAACCTTCATCCAGAGCTTCAGGAACTGCAGGATTTTCTGCGCGCGGCATTACTAGACCCCGCGCGCCCAAACCAGTTAGCCATCAGCGGCAGCGATACCGCCCTGACCTGGCAACAGCTTTCCGTCGCCGCAACCGACTGGGCACAGCGCTACGCGAAGTGCGAACAGCCCGCCGGCACGCCGGTGGTTTTATACGGGCATCAGCAGGCCGAATTTGCCGTGGCAATTTACAGCTGCCTGCTGCACAACATCCCTTATATTCCGGTGGACTGCATCTATCCGCAGGAGCGGCTGAAAGAGATTTGTCAGCTTGCCAGCGCGCCCTACTATTACGACGTCGTGGCAAAACAGTTTGTGGCGACCGGCGAAACCGCCAGCGTGCTGGCCGAGCCCGATCTTGCCTATATCATGTTTACTTCTGGCAGCACCGGGAAACCGAAAGGCGTGCAGATTGGCCGCGAGAGCCTGTGGCACTTCATGAAGTGGGTGCGCGAGGACTTTGCGCTGCCGGACGTGCCGGTGTTAATGAACCACGCGGTGTTCAGCTTTGACCTTTCCCTTATTCCTCTGCTGGCGAACCTCGCCACCGGCGGGCACATTGTGCTGAACGCCAAGGAAGATATAGCCGCTGAAAACTGGCTTGAACGCCTGAAAAGCAACGAGGTTTCGGCCTGGGTTTCCACGCCTTCTTTTGCTTATCAGAAGCTGCTTTCCCCGCAGTTCAGCGCTGAGTATTTGCCCGCGCTGAGCGTGTTTGTGTTCATTGGCGAAGTGCTGAATAAGGCGCTGGTAAAACAGCTGCGCCGCCGCTTCCCGCAGGCCAAAATCCTGAATTCCTATGGCCCGACGGAGGCGACTATCGCCACCACGGTGATTGAAATCACCGACGAGATCCTGCACAGCGAAAACGACGTGCTGCCGGTGGGCACCATGATGCCGGAGTCCAGAATGGAAGTGACCTCAGAAGGTGAGCTGATTATCTGGGGGAAAAACGTCATGCGTGGTTACCTCGGCCTGCCGCAGGAAAACGCCGCGAAATTGCTGCGTCGCGAAAGCGAGCAATATCGGGGCTACCGGACCGGCGATCTCGGCTACGAAGACGGGCTGCTGTATTGCCAGGGCCGTAACGACAGCCAGATCAAGCTGAACGGCTACCGCATTGAAATCAACGAAATTGAAAACCGCCTGCTGGCGATGTCCGGCATTAGCGAAGCCGTAGTGCTGCCGCTGATGAAATCCGGCGGCGGCGTGCTGCGCATTGCGGCGTTCTGCGTCACCGGCCTGGCGCCGGAGGCTATCAAAACGTCACTCGCGAAAGTGATCCCGCCTTATATGGTGCCTTCGCAAATCATTATTAAAGACGCTTTGCCGCTGAACCCTAACGGCAAAATCGACCGCAAGCTGCTGGATACCCAGGCTCGCACGAATTAATGACCCAGGAAAAAAAGATGGAACAAGAAATTCTCGCCCTGTTTGAAAAAGTGTTATCCCGCAAGGTCGGCTTTAACGATGAGCTGATCGAGTCCGACATTCTCGACTCTATTTTGGCCGTTGATTTGGTACTGGAAGTGCAGGACGTGTACGGCTGCATGATCCCGCCGACGGAAGTCGCCACGGTGCTGAAAACCCCGGCGGATCTGGCACGTTATATTGAAGAGAACCGCTAATCCCAACATTCGGGAATCGTTCTGCCCCTCACCCCGGCCCTCTCCCAAAGGGGAGAGGGAGAAAGGAGTAGGCAGGGAACACGATTTATCCCTCGCCCCCTTCAAAGCTAGAGGGAAAAGAAGCAGCGCAAAACGCTTTTTATCCCCTCTCCCTTTCAGGGAGAGGGTTAGGGTGAGGGTAAAAAGTGCGGATTCAGGCTATAGGCTGCACCGTTTCTCTTTTCTTCAAAGCCGCAATCATTTGCCGCAGTTCAAACTTGAAAACAGGCTGAGAGATACTGTACCCCTGAAAGAGATGTACCCCGGACGCCAGAAGCAGCCTTAATTTCTCACGGCTATCGATGCCCTCAGCAACGCAGTAACTTCCCGTTAATTCACAGTAATAGGCCAGGCTTTTGATCAGCGCCAGCGCATGAGGTTCATACTGCGCGTCCTCCACGACTTTGCGATCCAGTTTGTAATCGTTAAACCGCACCGCCCGCACCGGGAAGTAAACGCTGCTCTGCGAAAAACAATCATCAAGCATCACCCGGTATCCCTGGTGCTGGAGCTGGGTAATGAAGAACCGGCTTTCCTGATGCTGTTGCAAATTCAGGTCTTCTGAGATTTCCAGCACCAGCCTGTCCGTCCAGAACGGGTTTATCAGCCGGGTGCTCAGCTGTTTAATGATGCCGAACAGACTTTCGCTGTTTGAAATCGCGGCCGGAATATTGACGGCAAAATAATACTCCCCCTGATACTGATTAATGCCGCCCACTGCCTCTTGCAGCATAAAGGCCGTTAACAACCGCCATGTATAGCTGGAGCGGATCTGCGGCAGAAACTCGGCGGGCTGCATGGTTTGCCCGTTTCGCTGCCAGCGGGCCAGAATCTCTAGCCCTTTAAGCTGTAGTCCACCATTCACAATCGGCTGGAACACCGGGTAAATCTGGCGGTTGTGGATGGCATACCCCAACTCCCTTTCGAAGGGGGAAAGGGTCGTAGTCATCCCGGCCGAGGCACTTTTTTTCTGCTGATGGCTCGCCACCGGCGCTTTCTCATGCAGCAGCGGATGGGCCATTTTCTTTAGCCCGGACATTCGCTGCACATACAGCGTTTTATGGCTGACGCCGCGCTGTTTCGCCTGCTCCTGAATCGTCTGCCCGGCCAGCGAGTCCACCAGCACATCCAGCTCTTTTCGGGTTAACCCTTCCGGCCGAATCTGGCTCACCAGTTCCTCTTCCAGGGCGTGTTTTTTGAGACTCACGCCGTTATCCCAGTCCCCCCGCAGCAGCGCTGCCAGGCTGGCGCTGGGCAGGTCGGAAGGGGCCACCCGCACGCCGCTGAGATAACCTTCTTTTTTGACTAACTTCTGCAGCGAACGCCAGATCCATGAGGCCGGGCTTCGGCTCAAAATGAGCATTGATAACTGTCCGTCATGGCTATCGAGCAACTGCGCCACCTGCCGCAAGACGACAAGCAGCCAGTAAGGCTGATCGGGCAGGTAGACCACAAACCGCGCCCCGGCCTCCTCCCCAGAGCCGGGGAAAAATACCGTCCGGGTACGGCCCGCGGCTAACAAATTTGCCAGCCCGCACGCCATCATGTTGCAGGGAGAAAGAATGTAGTGCACACGCTCGCTCGCCTTTGCGGGCATGCCGCTACTGGTAAACAAACGTCACCCCAATTATCGACTGTACATTACCCGCCGTCACCTGCCCTGTAGTGCGCGCGTAGGTCGCCGTCAGCCCCAGATCAACGGGGGTCGATCCTACCGTTCCCAGCGAAACGGTGTTGGCGCTCCCGGTCCTCATGGCAGCCCCATTACGCCGCAGTTGGACGCCAATACCCTGGGCGGGTGAGCTGGCCGACGTATTAGTAAAGATGGTGTTATCGGTGCCCTGAGTGTTCCCTGACAAAAAGTAACCAATTCTCTGATTTTGCGCGCAACGCACGGTGACAGGCGCAGGTGCTGTGCCAGGGTAATCAGGCAGATTCACCGTCACGTTGCGGGCGGACACGTCACAGCCCCCGGTAGGCACCACGACATCGTTGTTGGCGTAGATATTCCAGTTGATGATTTGCCGATTCCCGTTGAGGGAGTCTTCTTTTTCCAGAATAAGCTGGGCAATCATGGTGTTGGCTTTAACGACTACGCCACTGGCGGTGCTGATAGGCGTTAAATACAGCACCGCCTGCCAGCCACGGTAATCACCCCAGGTATGGTTCACCCATGCGGTTTCCGTTGTGGTCGGGAAAGGATATTGCACCCCGAAATAACCTAATGTTCCTCTGAAAGCAGAGAGCACTCCCTGGTACGCAGAACCCGATCTGATCCGCACCGGATCAAGATAGACCGAGGGCGCATCGTTTTTACATTGAATCGACTGGGAAAGGTCAACCACCAGGTTTTGCCCTGCCGAAATGGACGGCACAAGATTAACCCTGACGGTAACGGTACCGGAGCCACTGATGGTGTTGCCAAGCGACTGGCAGGTAAATGCCTGGCTTGCGGTTGACCAACCCAGACCGGCCAGCGCGGCCAATAACGCGATGACTTTTTTCATTCCATCCTCCTTGCGATCAGGACCAGGTGTAAGTGACATTGATCACCGCCTGAATGGTTCCCTGGGTCGTCCCGCCGTTGACCGTTAACGCCCTGACCTGAAGGGGAAAACTCGCGGCCTGGCTGCCGGCATCCACCGTAACGGTTTTATTGGCGCCGTTATTTAGCCTCGCGCCGCCATTGTCCTGCAGCTGAAGCTGGAGGTTACGCGCCGTCCCCTGGTTGGCGTAATAACCCGTCGCATCCGCCGTGCCGCTGAACGTCGCGGTCACTTTAGAGGTCCCGATCGGGCAGTTGGTCAAATTGAGGACGACATCGTGCCAGGCGGATGAGGCGCCGGCCTGTACCAGGCTAAAGGTATAGAGATCGCCCAGATCGACCGTGGCCGTGGGGGTCGAAATCGTACAAGGCTTGGCTACCACTCTTCCGTTCACGGTAATCGTGACGTCATCCGCCTTTGCCGCAGAAGAGAGCACTATCAGCACTCCGGCAAGCACCCTCCCGGGTAGAATCCATTTCATGTCTGCCTCCGGTTACTGAAATTCAAGTGTGAATATTGCGGTCGCATTGACGTGCCCGGCGGTGACCGGCAGCTGCGTTGCCATCAGGCGAGCATAAAAACCGAGCACGTTGGTCTGGCCGGGCACCAGCGTAGTCCACTGAATAGCCGACGATCCCGCGTTGATCGGCATCGGTGTCCGGGCGCTGTTCAGGATTTGAATCCCCATACCCGCCGCCGCGGCTGCGCCGCTATCCAGCTTTAATAAACTGGTGTTGACGCTATCGGCCACGCCGGTAAACCCCACTTTCACCGCGGTAGCCAGGCCGCCACACGGGGAAAGCACGATGCGGAAAGGCACCAGCGGCGTGGTGGCACCCACCGCAGAAAACTGTTTGGCCGGGTTGTTCATCAGGTCGACGGTGAAATCTTTTGACTCCGCCGCAACCGCACAGGCGTTGTCCCGAACATTACCGCGAATAGTAATAGTGCTGTCTGCCGCTTCGGCAGCGGCGGCGAACAGCGACAGGGCAATGCCGATGATATAAAGAGATTTAGTCATGCTTATTCCTTAGCGACACAGCGCCGAAAGTGAGCTCAGCATCTGCTTCTGGCTCTCTTCCCCCAGACGGTAATCCGCCACGCAGCTGGCGCCCGGCCCGTCTCCCCATTTGGCCAACACCTTGCCCACCAGCGGCATCCCGCTTAGATAGACCTGCCCACCGTCGGCCACAATACTGCTCACCGGCAGGCCTTCAGCGGTCACAACGGCCCCGAAAGGCACAGGCTTACCGTTGTGGGTTAGCGTCAGGAGCATTTTTACCCCAACCTGTGGCTTGAACTCCGCACGCACCACGGCGCCGTGGGTTGGCACCACGTTGGCGACTGCATCCTGAAGGTCTACGTTGTCGGCCAGCGTGTTGGTATCCAGCGCGATTCTGTTTTCACGGTAATCGCTGGCATACGGAAGCACGGCATAACCACGCCAGTCGGTACGCACGCCGGTTTGGTTTTCGACTTTGACGTCACCGGCTCCTGGGGCTTTCACCAGCACGACCGTGCTGTTCAGCGGCTGACTGAAAGTCACGCCATCCGCATGTGCCAGCACCCCGCCGCTCGCGCCGTAGTAAACCTGTTTCATGCCGTCGCTGCGGCTATAGCCCACGTTCGCGTTGCCGTATCCGCCGCGATAGTTCAGTGCGGCATAGCCCGTGCTGCTGCTGTTCCCGTGCCCACCGCCCGCATAGCCTGTCTGCACGCTATAGCTCAGGTTATTGTCCTCCAGCAGCGTGCCGTACAGCCCGGCAAGGTTGGTCATGCGGCCATTAAGATCGTGTGATGCGCTGTAGCTCGCGTTGGCGTTACGCCAGGCTGACTTGCTGTCGGAACGCAGCCAGTGGCTGAACGGGATGTTGACGTTTAGCGCGAGCATTTGGTCGCGTCCGTCCTGCCAGGCGTTTTTCGTCAGGCTGTAGCTGACCGTCCAGTTGATATCATCCACGGCGGTGTTCAACCCCACCTGCATCTGCTCGTCGGCGCTGCTGCTGTTCCAGTAGGTCTGGTGGCTGCCGCTGAGATAAAGCGTGGTTGTTCTGCCCAACTGCTGGGTCAGGCTCAGCTGCACCCTGCCGCGCTTGTTGTAAGCAAGGTTGTAGTAGTCGGTAAACTTAGGCTTAACCTGAATCGCACCGTCCTGCGTTTCCACGCGGTAACCACTCATCCGGCTGTAAGCGGTATCGGCGAGCGTAAAATAGCCGCTGGTTGAATACCGGTAGCCCACCAGTTGGATATTGGTGCCAAGTTCATTCAGCGATTTGTTATAGAGGAAGCGAAGCGATTGCCCCTGGTGCTCACTGTCATCCGCAAGCCTGGCGTTGGCCTGGGTGACATCCATCGACAGCGCCCCCAGCACGCCCATGTTTTTCCCTACGCCAAGGTTAAAGCTGCGGTAACGGTCGGCCAGCTGGCTTCCGCCATAAAGCGTCCAACCATCAGGCAGCCCCTGCAGCACCGTGCCCTGAAAGAACTTAGGCTCTTCCTGTTGCCGATTGCCGCTGCGATATTCCCCGGCGGTCAGAGAAAAACGGGTGCGCCCTTCGCGCTGTAAAACGGGCACGGATGACCACGGCACGCTAAAAATCTGGCTGCTGCCGTCGGTTTCTTTGATAGTGACCTGCAGATCGCCGCCGCTAGTGGCAGCGTAGAGATCGTTAATCGTGAACGGGCCGGGCGGAACGGTGCCCTGATAAATTTCATAGCCATTTTGTTTGACGATGACGTGCGCCGTGCCCCGGGCAATCCCGCGAATCACCGGCGCAAACCCTTTCATACTGTCGGGCAGCATATTATCGTCGGAGGCCAGTTGAGCCCCCCGGAAATTTATCCCGTCAAAAATATCGCTGTCTGTATAGCTGTCGCCCAGCGTTAAACGGGAGCGCAGCGAAATAATATCGCGCTCGAGCCAGGTGTTTACGTGCTGCCATTTATTTTCGTTCGCTGAGCTGCCGCCGCCGCTGTTGTAACTCCAGGTGGTGTTGTCACGCAGTCGCCATGCCCCGAGATTGATCCCGCTCTGCAGGTTCAGCCACGCATAATTGCTGTTGCCACCGCGATCGTTTTGCACGCTATTGCCGGTGAAATTGTAATTCAGCAGGCCGGCGTTAATACCGTTGTCCCAGCGTTCAGGCGGGATGTACCCTCTTGCCCGGTTGCCCATAAACGCCTGCGGCACCGTCAGATTCAGTCTTTGCAGGCCGACATCAAATCCGGCTGTGGCCTCCGGGATCAGTTCAGTCATCGGCACACAGGCGTCCGACGCCAGGGCATTCATGCCGGCAATGGCCGCCACGTTAACCCCCATTTGAGCCCATTGATCACGCGTCAGGCAGGGAGCCAGGCCGCTGCTGCTTTTTGCTGCATCGAATTTAACGTCCCGCGTAGTGACAAACCCCTCATTGAGATAAATATCGACGCGGTAAGTCCCCGGCGGCGCTTCCTGCCCACTTTCGAAACTGGACAAATCGGCCACCGCCGAGGGATCGTCGGCTAAAAAGCGCGGGTTAAAATATAAATCCGCGTGGGCGGAACAGGCCTGCATAGCAATTAAAAGCGCCAGCGGCGTTTGTACCAGAGTAAAAAAAGAGGCTAATTTGCGCCGTGGACGACGGGAGCCAAAACGCGCTAATCCATATTTTAGATGTGACATTGTCCCTCCGGTCCGCATTCGCCCGGCAGTCAGTTCTTCGTTGTTATTTAACGCAGGACGGTCTGTCCTGAATTACTGCATAACGCCCTGCATCCGTGGCGTTAGCGCACCGTAGTCGTTAATGGTCTGGTAAGTAATGTTGGTCCCGGCATCGGCCGGTAGCTTCACGGAGGTTTTCCCCATCGGCGGGACAAGCGCATTATCCAGCACGCGGGTGCCGGCATTAATATCCGTCACCGTCAGGTAATACGGCGTGGGATTGTTCAGTATCAATTGCCCGTTGCCGCGGCTAAAGGTCAGTTTTTCTGCCGCTTTCTCCGGGGCCAACGCCAGGTTATCCGGGCGGTAATACAGTTTGATCCGGCTAATGATCGCCAGCTGAAGCGTGTTCTCATTCAGCTTTGCTTTTTCCATGGAAGGAATGGCTTTCACGTTCAGCCAGAACAAGCTTTCCCGATCCTTCGGCAACTGGTTATTGGTCGCATCTAAAATGCGTAATGTGGTTTCTTTTTTCCCTTTGATGGCAAACAGCGGCGGGGTAATCACGAAATGGCTGTCTTTATCGCCATCGGCGTTTTCTACCCACGACTGAATAAGGTAAGTGCTTTTTTCATCGTTGCTGGTTACCGCCAGCTGAACCTGCTTTTGCCCTTCAGGATAAATAACGCGAGTCGCCCCTAATGCCACCCCGGCCTCTGCACGAGCCATAAAGCCCATTGCCGCAGCTATCATCATCGCCGCCAGTAAACCACGACCTCTTAATAAGCTTTTTGTCACGCTCGCACCTTGTCCTTGTCGTTGCTGTTTGTGTCCACTACGCCCGTATTCAGGCTACAGATAGGTCAAAGAAAACCAGGCCTGGGCATTCGCCAGCCCCCCGGTGACCTGATGCCCGGTGGCGCGATATTTGGCGATAAAATGGAAAGTGTTTGGCCCGGCGTATATCCGGGTCCAGGTCTTTGCAGGGGCATTCAGCGGGATTTGGCGCTCCTCGGCATCAAAAAGGGCAACGCCCACGCCTTCAGCTATGCCGGGCCCCTCGCCCACCGAAAGTACCGCCGGATTTTTACCGTCAGCAACGCCCATAAACGCCACGCCAACGTGCCGGCTAACATTGGTATTACAGTCCTGAAGGTGAAGAGCGAAAGGCACCGGGTCGCTGTCTTCGCCTGGCGCATGGAAGCGATTGCTGCTGATCCTGCCCATTTCAACCGTCATTTGACGGTCACCCGCCTCTACGCGGCAGGATTCGGCAACGATAGTGCCCTGGAAGCGCATACTGCCGCCCGGTAGCATCACATGCGTTCGGTTACCGGCCTGTGCCAGAAATGGCAGAAGAACGCTCAATACAACCAGCTTTATTCCTCTCATCATTATCACCTTCAAATCCGTAGTAGATGACGGGCCGTCCCTGGCCCCGAGTGCTTTCCCTGTATGACTGACTGATTACTCGTACTGAACTTTAAAGGTCGCATCCGCGTTAGCGGTACCGGCAGTAGCCGCGCCCAACGCGATGTAACGAGCCTGCAGAGGAATAATGTTGGTGCCATCATTCAGCGTAGTTTTGGCGCTGAAGGTTGCCCCATCCAGTGCCAGCGGTGTGCTGGTGTTGTCGAGGATCTGAATCCCCACATTAGTCGCACCGCCCGCCGCAGGGCCCTGAATTGCCAGCGTGTCGGGCTTACCGGTTACGGCTACGCCAGAGAACGCAACGGAGGCCTTGGTAGAAACAGTGGTGTCGCAGTCATTCAGTTGGATGTTGAAACCCACCGCAGAGCTGGTATTACCTACGGCTGCCAGTCGGGCTGAACGAACCTGACCCAGTTGAACAGTCTGGTCCACCGAACCCGCATCAACGGCGCAGGCTGCGTTAACAATTTCACCTTTGAAATGAACGGTGCCACCGTTAACCGTAACGGCATAAGCCGCTCCCGAGCTCAAAGAGAGGGCTGACAGTACAACGAGAGCCAGATTTTTGATTTTCATAATTTATTCCTTTAAACAATTTCACTAAAACGAATCAGAACCGGCAGTCGCTATGCCTTCCATAAGACCTATGTTTCAGCTTCACGAAACGATCGCCTATTCACATAAGCTCGCCCCTAAGAGAGCTACCCTCTCAATATTGGTGGGGAGCCGGGATAGAATATTAATAAAGTATCTTAAATTTTTTTTGAAATTATATTTAACAAAACATCAATATCATCACATTGCATTGATTTTAAATGTTTTTTATATTTAATCCTATTAGGAATTTTCCCTGAGGTTATTCTCAATCACCGTTTTAAAATTAATTTCTATTGACATTCCAGACGCTGTAAAGAAACTAGAGGCGACACAGTAACGTTCCCAAAAATTCAAAAAAGCAGGCTAAGCCCAAAAAAATCAGAGATGTTTCCGCTTAAAATAATTATAAAACACTCATTGTATTGAATTTATCATTAATATTGCAGGCAACTTTCCCCAGCGGCGGTTATTAAAAGGAACTTAATATGCAGATTTAATCAGTCATTACACCGCAAATCTTAGTTTGCACATTAAAACTGTAACACCTGACGCAGACAACTTTCATGCTGCGCCGGCCGGGCTTTCACATATCAAAAATACCTCTGGCGAGGATATACCGCGCAATAAACCCCATTGCGTCGGGTATAGAAAATAATGACTAATGGATATTGATATGAATATAACCTCACCGTTATTGCCTGTGCTATCTCAACACTCTCACGTTGAGTTTGTTTATCACATACTTTCCGCCTGTCATTTTTCTGCAACAGGCCTTGCCGCATTGCTTCATGAAAATGGAATGAATGCAAAACTGATCAGCCCGGAAAAAAACAACAGGCTGCTTTCTAAAAAGAATGAAACCGATGATTTTAACTATCTGATTGTCTTTATTCCTGAAGATCCTTTTCAGATGCTGATGACGCTGAAGAGCCTGCTATCGCTATTGCAGATGCATCACCATAAGATAAATATATTGATCTTAAGTGGACTGTCATCCTCCTGGCTGTTTAGTTATTTTAAAAATGTTATACCGCGAAATACGAACCTCAGCACCATCAGGGTCGTCAGTACCTATACCAGCGTGATTAAACTCAGAAATACGCTCCATAAAGACATTAAAAACATCCCCACGCTTGTCTCACTTGCCAGGCAGGAGGAGCGCAATGGCGGCTTGCGCCACGAAGGGCTCACTATCCATGAGGTCAATACGCTGCTGGAGCTTTTTAGCCCCCCTGACCATGAAGATGCTACGACAATAAAAAGCTTCAGTACAAAAACGCTCTATAACCTGCGTTCGAGCGGGTTAAAAAAACTGGCGGCCATTCACCCGATGATGGCCAGACTGCTGCCGGGCAGGCACCGTAAGGCACAGCGCCAGTCAAAATCCCGGGGTTTAACGACCAGAATGCTAAGCGGCGAGGAGAGAAAAATCACCCATGCCCTGCAGCATGGTCTGATCTTTCCCGTTTTCCAGCCCATCGTAGACAGCGAGATGCAGATTGTCGGTTTTGAAATATTCTGCCGCTGGTATACCAATGGCAACGTATTGTTACCTAAGGACTTTTTTCATGAGATCAGAACGCGAGAAACGTGGATCATGCTTACGGCCTATATCATCAGAGAAGCCGTGGTGAATATAAATAACTATGCAGGTAAATTGGAGTTTTCAGTCAATATTCCACGCGCCCTCACAGAGAGCTCTGCCCTGTTTAACATTGTTGAAGCCGCCAGGGCCCAGTTGCTTGATCAGGCCTGGGTACGCTGCCTGGTGCTGGATATCAACGAAAATGTGGATTTAAGCTATGAGTCCAAAACGGTAAGCGTATTAAATCAGCTTGCCGGTCTGGGCGTAAAACTTGCGCTGGATGACTGCTTCGCTAAAAATAGCGTCGCATTTCCAGTCAGGCAGATAAAATTCAATAGCTATAAACTTGATCGCTACATTATAGAAACGTTTATCAATAATCTCGATGATAAAAACCTCATTGACGGTTTAATCTATTATGCCAACGTGACAGGCAGCCAGTGCGTGGCGGAAGGTGTTGATAGCCTACAAAAACTCATTATGCTAAAGCAAATGGGGGTCACTTTATTTCAGGGATATTATATTTCGAAACCGGTATTAAGTGAGGAGTTAGATGCGTTAGTTTTTCGTGGCATTCAATAATCCATATATTTAACAATGCTATTTTGGTTATTAAAACGACTCCACATCTCTCATTTATTTGACAGACATACATAAAATACTCTGCCTCAGGTACTTTGTTTATTTCCAGGCTGGTGATTAACATATCACCCGGCATATTTACATGTCATGAGTAAATAAATGGCCTGCTGTATTCATTCATTGCCGCAAATTTGGTCAGGTTCATTCCGGCTACTGCCGGATAAGCCTGACCAGGGGGAGTTATGACAACTTTGCGGTGAATGGCTGTTTTCTGGTAGCGATGAATATAAATGGTGATAAAGGGAAGATGTACGGCTACGCCGCCAACAAACAGCGGAAACACAAGTCACTATGTGGCGGACAAGCTGGCGTTTATCGACTTGTAACCAGGAGGCTTCTGGCTACATCAACTAACGCTTTTATCCGTGAAAGCTGCTCCCCGCTTCGCCATACCAGCGCCACTTCATTCTCCCCACCGTCAACCACGGGAATGTATTTAATATCCGGCCGGGGATAATAGACGGCAACGGAGGCCGCCATTGTGGACACCCCCTTACCCGCGGCCACCAGCGTTAACAGCTCCTGAAAACTGCCCACTTTTGCGCCTCTTGAAATTGGCACACCGGAGGGTGTTTCCCTCGGCACGTGGTGATCCCACCAGTAATCGGGGGCATTGCCGGTGATAGCAAACATGGTCTCGGATTTTAACTCTTCGAGACTAACGTGAGTGCGGGTCGCGAGACGATGCTGCAAACCGACGGCCAGAATAAAGCCTTCGGAGATCATAACGGGCCCAACGGTAAGATCGGTTTCCTGTACCGGCAGGCGTGTTAGGGTCACATCCACCTCTCCACGCCGAAGCGGGCCTAAAGGATCGGAAAACGACGTTTCCACCAGTTCAATATCGCAATCGGGGTAGCGTTCCCGAAACCGTGTCAGCAAAGGCGCCATTAGTTCATTCGCGCCCGACCCCATGAATCCCAGCCGCAAAATGCCGGTTACTCCTCTGGCAGCGTTCTGAGCCTGATAATAAATCGCCTCCAACCTGCCATAAGCCGGCTCGAGTGAAGTAAAAAGCTGCTGGCCTAATACAGTGAGCGTGACCTGTCGGCTGGTACGGTTAAATAACGACCCGCCAATTTTCGTTTCGATACCCCTGATGAGCTGGCTTATTCGGGGCTGCGAAACGGCACACTCTTCCGCCGCTTTGCCAAAGTGATGATGACGCGCAAGCGCAAGAAATGCCTTGATTTCACTGAGTTCCAGCATGTTTTCTCCCTTGCGATCGATAAATTATACTTATTGATTCTGAAGTAAACCGCCATTGTTCGTCAATGTGAAAAAGCCAATACTGCCCCTCGTGAAATAAAGCATTCCGACTGGCTGAGGTTTAAATGTTAATGCCGCTTTTTCAAAATATTATCCATGGAAATATAAACGGTGTCCGTGAAGTGCTGGCCCAGGGCGTTTCAGTCAATACGCTGGATCCCTTGATGGGCAATAGCCCTCTGCACCTTGCGGTTCAGGGAAATAATACGGCGATAGCCAATGAACTTATTAACGCAGGCGCGTTTATTAATTTGCAAACACCGCAGCACGGCGTAACCCCATTAATGGTTGCGGTGTGGCATCACCAGCCAGACATGGTCAGGCTGTTGTTATCTCTTAAAGAGATTAACCCGGAGATTTCATCTTATTTTGGCCTGAAAGCGGAGCAGTTTATTGGCTTCGGTTCGGTGGCAGTCGACGAATTCGCAAAAGCGCAGCAGCAAACGATTCGGGAGTGCTTTGCTGGCTATGCCGAAAATAAACAAGCTGCGGTAGCAAAACTGGAGGTTTTCAAACTGCTTGTGGGCAGGACACTGAGCGACACGCAAATCGCCCAGGAGCTTCTGGCGATGTCTCCTGACGCCAGCCAGATAAACGCTCGCTGGCCGGTAGATGCCTCCGGGAACGACGGCCACACGCCACTGCTTATCGCCGCACGCGATGGCCTGGCAGAAACTACCGCCACACTCCTGCAACTGGGTGCCGATCAGACTCTCGGCGACCACTACATGCAGGCCGTTCCCCTCCATAAGGCCGCCTACCAGGGACACGCGGAGATACTTCGTCTCTTAGCTGCCGCGCCGGGTTTTGATGCCATTAAAGATCTTCAGGGCCCCAACAACGGCTATACGCCGCTGCACGATGCCGTCTGGCATGGGCACCGGGATGCTGCAGCTGTGCTACTGGCAGCGAAAGTGAACACTAACATACGTGGCTATGATGGCCGTACAGCGCTCGATATGGCACGCACCTGGCATTACGACGACATTGCCACGCTGATTCAACACACGACACATTAAGGACCGTAACAATGACTTACTCACCTAACCTGGAAAACAAAATTGCGCTTATCACCGGCGGTGGCTCGGGCATTGGGCTCGCCAGCGCGCGAGCCATGATTAAGCAAGGCGCCCGGGTTATTATTACCGGACGCGATCTGAGTAAACTGCAAAAAGCCTGCGCAGAGCTGGGGCCTCAGGCCAGCGTTATGGTCGTGGACGTGACTTCCCTCGACAGCCTTTCTCGTCTGATGACCGAAATAAAAGAGCGCGTGGGCCTGATTGATATTGTTTTTGCTAACGCAGGCCACGGCATATTCAAATCATTCGGTAAATTTACTGAAGAGGATTTTCATCAGCAGGTGGATACCAATTTTAAAGGCGTCTTTTTTACCCTGCAGAAAAGTCTGCCGCTGATTCGCCCTGGCGGCACGATGCTCATTAATGCTTCCTGGACCCGCCATCGCCCGATGGGCTCGGCGGCATTGTACGCGGCCACTAAAGCCGCAGTGGCTAACCTGGCGCAGAGCCTGGCGGCGGAACTGGCAGATAAAGCGATCCGCGTGAACGCCATCAGCCCCGGTTACGTCAATACGCCACTCTTTAACGAAGAGATGCTCCCGGCTGATGAAGCTCGCCGCCGCCGTGAAGAAGTTCCACTCTCGCGCTTTGCCAACGGCGATGAGATTGGTGAGGTTGTTGCGTTTCTGGCTGGCCCCGGAGCCGCCTATATCAACGGCCAGGATCTGCTGATTGACGGTGGGATGGTGAAAAGCAAAATGGAGTCTTAATCCAGGCTTCGGGGATCCATGACCGTTAACAATGCACAACCTGGGTAAAACCGCCTCTGCATAGCGAAGGGGGTTTTACCCAGGTTCAATGCCCTACTTTTTGAGGTACAGCGCTGAGTCAAACTGCGGTTTCTGCTCCTTCAGGAAGGCATCCATAGATTCAATAGTTTTTGCGTAGAGGTGTGTGCCAACCGGTAAATCAACCATTTTCGTGCCCAGCACCAGGGTGAATACCGGCTGGTATTCGCTGCGGTACCTTACTGCGGTGGTGATTTCTAATTTTGCGGCTTTAGTCAGTTTCAGACTTTCTGCCGTCGTTTTCTCGTCTTCTTTGCGGCCTTTATTGATTAAATCCGCCAGCTCGGTGAGTTTGCCTTTAAAGGCGACTTTATAATCATCCGCATTCGCCTGCTCCAAAAATTCCTGATTTGCGACGTTGTCATCAAAAATCATTTTCACGGAGACAACTTTGTGTTCATCGTAGATGTTACCGAGCTTCACTGCACCGCCGGTGACGGAAATAATATTTTCACTCTTAAATAAAACCGGGCCGGAACTAATTAAGGATGAAACGATAAGCGCAGCCCCAACGATGGTGCTGCCAGCAATAATTGACTTCATTATAAATTCCCTGAGGTATTTTTAGTGCCGGGATTATAGTGCACTCGAGTTGTTATTTAATAGCAACGTTTACTTTGGCCAGTTCAAGTTCGCCAAAATGTGCCTGTCGGTGGCAATTTGGGCATAGCGCTATACCTGGCAGTTTTGTCTGAAAATATGAACCCACACACACTTTATGGTTAACATCAAGAATAGTGTATGCCTCAGTTATCAAGAGGACATACTCATGACAAAGTTACTCATATGCTGCTTGTTCGGGAATACAGCCCATTCTCTGGCGAAGAAAATGCAGAAAGTGGCGGACGATGGAGGTTATAAGCTGCTGGTCAGCGCCGTGGGGCTGGATAGCTTTGCCAGCGTCCAGCCTGCATTTGATGCTTTTCTGCTAGCACCACACATTCAATACAAGCTCGACGAAATCAAGGCCACGGTCGGCGAACGACGACCGATTGCCGTGATAGAAAGTCTGCCGTATGCGTCACTGGATGGCGCTCGGGTACTCCACTTTGTTCTTGCCACATTCCCGGACATGGCCAGTTAGGCCCTCTACTCAGGGATGAGTTATTTCATACACGGGCAATGCCCGCGGTTTAGGTCGCAATGTGGCTTTTGCCTCCCTTACGGCAAAAACTTTGGCATACCTTCATCAAGTTATTCCTGCAGTAGAAGTCCAGGCTATTAAACAACAGTGAAGTTTACATGGAGACCCGAATGCCATTATGCCTGACTAAATAACAATCCTTTTGCCGTGCATAAATAATCACTCCCCAAACATTAGAATCTCTCATTTCAAAATGGTGGAAAATGAGTTTTTGTAATTTTTATGTAGAGAAATGTAACTTATTAACGGTTTGCCGCATTGCATATTCATTGTTTAGTTCCCATTTAAAAAACAGGGTTATACTGAGCACAATTTAAATCATAAACAGGATGATTTTTGTTAATTAACCTATTGCAGAGCACATTCGGATTGACTTGATACACGGGCATTATCACTCCCCAAAAGCCTTATCAGCGGGTAATAAGCAGTCTTTGTTCATCGTATTTCAGGGCACGAGCAAATAACTTATGTTTATTTGTGCCTCACTGGCATTTGCTGAACATCAGAAAAATAAGGGTCTGGAGAGTGTCTGCGCAAAGTACTCATTTGTCTTATCCGGAAATAATCAGCGAGATTAATTAGCCTTCCACGTATGACGCCATCTAGCTCATAAAATTAATAAACACCCAAGCATTAATTAAAAGATAGTTAAACGATGATACAATAAAACATAGCAAAATCAGAAGATAAAATCAGGCATTAAACTCAGACACCTGCAACATGAGGTGCCTTACAAGATCACCTTTTAAAATAAAAACCTATGCCACTAATTAAAAAACCCTCGTTCAAAATGCAATAAAAATATCTTATAAAACTTATCAATAGCGCACGCGCACTATATAAAAAACAAAAAACCACGAGTTAATTCAGTATAAGCGCACATAACTAAAAGCAACATCAAGACAAATGGAAACACCTTTCTACATCATAAAGTAGAAAGGTGAATTTATAGTTAAAGAGCTAAGGTTACAAATAAATAAAAATGCCATTAATCAGAAAGACAAAACAGTCACCAAAACAAAACATCCCTTATATTTCTGATGCTTAGCTTATTTGCAACATTTCTCCTCAAACTATAAACCGTTTTGGTTGACACCCCTAAATGAAAGGCTTCTAGCCCTAAAGGAATATTAACAAGTAAGTTTTTTAATATTTGATACTCTTTCTTTGTGAATGTAACACTATTTCTTCTAAAGGATTTAAAAGACAGTTCATTGGCAATGTCATCAGCGTTTTTTCGCGTTAATTTTATACTATCAAGGCTGACCACGCAGGTGTTATCCCGCAAGCCAGAAAAATAGTTAGCAAGCGGTAGAAGATTGGGCTGAGATATTATTACAGTTCTTTCACTCATATTACAATCAACCCAATCATTGACCACTAACTGTTTCATTGACCATGTTGAAAGGTTTAAAAAAATGATATTTTCACAGCTGTAATCACACTCCTTAAACAGACTTAAAACGTACTTCAATCCTATATTGAAATAGGCATCTTTATTTGGATAAATCGTCAAATTCATATTAGATAATCCTTATCATCAACCAAAAATTCTTATGATTTATAAGACTAAAAAACCAAAAAACATATCGATCACACCTCCTGATTGATAGGTTTTGCCTATTTAGTAATATGTAACCGATCGGTTTTGACGATCAAAATACTTGATCGCTGTCAATTTGTCCTCTAGAATCTGCTTAGTTTCTCAACGAAATCGATATTTATCCATCATGGAAAGAGCTAATTCTTAACAGGGAAGAAATACCTATGAAGAACATTTTCATTTGTTCAGCATCCATTATTATCCTGTCGTTAGCGTCCGTTAGCAGTAGGGTAAATGCTGCCATGTATGTCTACCCCATGGAGGTTTCCGTAGGGATGAATGGCGCATCAAAAATAAAAGTAATATCTCAGGATACTGACGTTCAGTTTATTAGAGTAAGCCTCAAGCAAGTGCTTAACCCAGGCACAATGGAAGAGAGTGAAAAAGAAACGTTGGCCGACAATCCAGCGGGACTCATTATTACGCCACGAAAAATAGCCCTATCTTCAGCCAGTGAGAGAGTTGTGAGGCTTGTTTCCGTCGAGCCGCCACAAAAGGAAACCACATGGCGAGCTTATTTTGAAAGCGTAAATGAAAACAATTTTTTGGATCAAGACAAATATGGAAAAAGCAACAACAGCGCCAACGTTGGCGTGAATATTGTCTGGGGAGCATTGATCCACGTAGCGCCTAAAAATGTGACCGTGAGCCTAAAGATAAATCCAAAAAACGGCAAGGTTTTTAATGATGGAAGCATCCGTATTCCTATCAAAGAGGTGGGAGAATGTCATCGGGACGGCCAGTGCCAATGGACAAAGAAAGTCGTCACCGTCTATCCGGATATGGAGGTAGACATTCCGAAGATGACCTTCTCACACGCAAAAACATATCGAATTAAATATTTCAACTGGATTACTAAAAAAATGGAAGAAGCTCCATTGTCTGCATCGCAGACGAATTAACCCTTCCCGGAAACGGGAAAACAACAAAAGGAATGTTAAATGAAAAACAAACTTAACCTGCTCTGCTTAGGCGGCCTTCTGGCAACCACTTTTTGCGCTAATGCTGTACAAAGGGATATTACGGTAACAGCAGATATTGACCCGACGGTTGACGTTACCAATGCCGATGGCTCTCCTCTCCCTTCTTCCGTTGCGATGCAATATCTGCCGGGGAAAGGACTTGCGGCACATAAAGAAAATATTAAATTCTGGTCGAACAAAGAAGATAAAGCACTCAGCGTCAGCCTGGCTAATACCCCCGCCCTGACAGATGCTAATGGCAGCAATGCTATACCATTAAGCGTGTCTGTTAATGGTACAAAATTGTCTACCACCCCTATCACTCTGGAATACGCCACTGCCTTCCCGAGCGGGATTGCTAACGGTTCTTCAACCATGCCTCTGGTGATTGCACAGGACAATCCAGGGCCAGTAGCTGCAGCGGGTTCTTACACAGGGATCGTAAGCATGGTGGTCACGCAGGCCACTGCCCCAGCAGAAAAGCCTGGTGGAAATAAGTAATTAGCCAACTCAAATGACAGGGTGCTAACCCTGTCATTTCTAATGGGAGTTCAGGGATGAACATGCGGCCTTTACCCGTTTTCTTTTTATTTTTCGCTTATTCAGCATCATGCACGCTTCATGCATCCATGCGCATTCCACAGGGTTTTGAGGAACTTGCCAGGGGACAAACGGTTCTCACCGATGTTTATCTTTATGGTCAGCCTCTGGGGGTTTTCCAGACTCATGTGGACCTCGAAAACATCCAGTTTTTACAACCCGACGCGGTCGCTTCTGCCATCAATAAAATATATCCGGATAATCCTGACCTCAACGCAATGCTGCATAAAGAACTAAAAAAAAGTTTCAACCGTAACAGCAAGCTTTCATGCAGCAGCAGCGGCGACACGCCTGGGTGCGACTTTCTCAAAACGGATACTGCCGACATTATCTATGACGAAAATAATGCCAGGACTATCCTGTTTATAAGTAACCACTATCTTCCGGAAAAAAAGCAGAAGAATATTTATTACGTCTCCAGCGTAGAAAGTCGCAATGCTTTTATTCACCAGCAAAATATTAATTTTGTGACAGACAGGCACTATCAGTCAGCTTCAGTGCAGGGCAATGGTTCGTTGGGTATTACGGACAATGGTTACCTGAATGTTGACTGGAACTGGCAGGGACAACGTTCGGGCAAGGAAAGCACCCATGATACCGCCATCAATAATGCCTACTTCAGGCAAGATTTTTTAAAGCGGTTTTATGTGCAGGCTGGCGTTATGGATTCGCAGGATATTTTTAGTAACAGCGGTGGGAATATCAACCTTAGCCAGTTACCGCTGGGGAAAATGCGTGGGATACGAGTCGGCTCCACCCTCGCCTGGGTCAATATGGATAATGTTTCCTCCGGTACACCGGTCAATATTTTTCTGTCCAGAGAGGCAAGAGTTGATGCTTACAGAGATCGTCAGCTACTCGCTTCATTCTATTTAAAATCCGGACCACAGGAACTCGACACCCGTTCATTCCCGATGGGCAGCTACACATTAACCCTCCGGGTATATGAGGATAATCAACTGGTAAGGACCGAGACGGTGCCTTATACCGGCCTGGGCGGTTTTTCATCCATCACCCCGCAGTGGTTTCTCCAGGCGGGCTCGCCGGATACGGATGACTCGCTTGAAAACGACACCGATAAGCAGGTAATTCAGGCCGGGCTCAAATTACCGATAAATAACAACACTGCCCTGACTGCCGGTACGGCACTGTTTAATAGCGCCAGCTACTGGGAGGGCGCTATTGACTGGTCACATGGTTTTGACTCAGGCTGGCTGGACGGTCTCTTGACGTCAAGAGCGAGCTATCTGCACGGGAGCGAAGGATCAAGAGGCAATATTCAGCAACTCAATTACAACGATGGTTTTTCCTTGAGCTTTTATCGTAGTGCAATGACGGCAGCTCAATGTAACGCCCAGGGACTGCACCGGTACAGTTTTAACGGCTGCTATAAAAGTACAAATGTGATGCTTTCAGTCCCGCTTGAAAAATGGTACGGCACGCTGGGTTATTCGCTTAACAGTAATCAGGGCCGCTATGTCTACCGCAGGGATTTGGTCGATTATGATCCCCATAACCCGGCGGGTGTTCCATGGGAAAAGATTTATCAGACCCATTCCCGCAGCAGGACCTGGCAAGCGGGTGTCACACGTACTTTTAACATCCGTGATATCAACCTCACCTCCAGCCTGAATGCTTTTATAAGAAACGAAAGCGCGTTTAACGCTCAGGACAAAGGCATCTTCATCACATTATCTTTCTCAGGCAGCCGCAATGACGTGGGCGGAAAGCGCCGTTCATTCTCTGGGGGAGCTAGCTGGCAGGCCAGTAAACAAGGTAATACCCAACTCGGGTATAACGCAGCCTATAGCCAATATAGCGATGAGAGCGGTGAAAATGAGACGGGTATATCACTCAATGGCGTGAACACCGATAACGTTACGTCTTCAGTTTATGGGCGTATGGGAGGCCAGTACGGCACGGGCTCACTGACCCTAAGTGATGCATGGGATCGCACGACAAGCGGGCACATCCTCAATAGCAGCGGCAATTACAGCTCATCACTGATCCTCGATCGGAAAGGGTTTGTTGTCGGCCGCTGGAGCGGTGGAGCCCCATCTTCGGCAATAACCGTCAATGTGGAAGAGGACAACGAGCCAGAAAAGTCACGTGTGAATGTGTCAGTAGATAACAGCGGCAGAAGTGACGTCCAGAGCAACAGCCGGGCGCTCTTTACCGTTCCCGGTTATAGGGAAAGCACGATTGATGTCACTGAGTCACAGGCCTCCTCCGCAGGCATAAGCAGCGAGATAAGCAAAGGAACGGGTGCAAGAAAAGTCTTTATGACACCGGGAAAAACATTTAACAGAGAAGTGAAAGTCGATGCCCGTTATACATGGCTTGGCAGATTAATGGATAACGACAGACGACCGCTGGAAGGGGCCATTCCATTAAATGTTATGTCATGGACACCTTTAGGAAGGGGCAACTTTACGCTTGAGACAGCAAACAATATTAAGACCCTTTACGTAATGAAAGACAACGCTTACTGGCAATGCAGAATGAACGTTAGCGTGATGCGGGATGTTATTCGCTATGTGGGGACAACATCATGCCAACGCACAGAGCTGGCAAGTTTACCTGCAGCCGAACAAAAACAGGCTGAGTTAATGACCGCGGGAATGACGCAGCAGACCAAATCCACGGCTATGAACAAGGAGTAATGCTTAATGTGCCTTATTTTAGAGCCCCTCAAAAAGCAAACACCTGAAATGCTCTCGAACTCTTTTATCAAGTTCATACTCTTGATGACTACAACGATATTTTATGGTCTGTACACGCCCGCACTGCGGGCCGATGAAATAGCGCCCCCCTCGCATGAATTTAGTGCCGAAGCCACAATGGATAAAGCATCACTACCAGACTCAGTAATTATCTTTGATAATGTTTTTGGTGGCATGTCCCCCCCAGGCGGAAGCGCCAATAGCGCTGAGGTTAATAAAAATAGAAATAATACTTTAACTTGTTATACGCGTACCGATCCTGCAAACGGAGCATGCCCAACAAATCCATATTGGGGTAATGGAATATCTGGCCCTCTTTTTGATGGAAAATTAGTATTGAGTTTCACTAATCAGAAGATCGGAAAGGCTGTAAATTTAACGCTCGATGGTGCAAAGAGAATCCCTTCCTCACTTAAAGTAAGCCTCTGGAATTCCACGACTTATACTTCTGACAATCCAATTACATTCTCACTGAAGATAAATCGCTCGGAGCTTTTAAAGCTAACTCCTGGGACATGGAATGCACATTTGATAATGTATCTGACTAAATGGGTTAGAGATTGTCCAGCTCCGGGGAAAAATCAGGCAAGTCAGGGATGTAGCGGCAGCAAATTTGGCACATGGAATTCAAATATTTCGCTAAAAATAACCGACTATGGCACACAGCAAATTTATTTCCCTGAATATGGCGCATCAACACCCTTAGTTGATCTTGGGCTAAGAATAAAAAAATTTGGCGATCGCACGGCCATGGCTGATGCACACAGGACAATAGATATGTGTTTATACGATGGCAGCAACTCAAGTTCAAACCAGATAAGTCTGTTATTCACGGATGAAGGAAAACAGGCGCCGGGAAGAAAAACCGGAGAGTTTTCAATATACGCGCCGGGTGCATCCACAGATCCTGACAAACGGCTTGATTACAATCTTTCTGTTATCAACCCCCTTACAGGCGGGGCCCAAACAGTTAAAAATGGCGAGCCGATTATCTGGACCGGCGTAAGTGCAGATGAAGGGAAAGTTAAAACTAAACTGGTCAATCTGCCTGGCGTAAACGGCCTGGCTCAATGCGTGCCGGCACCATTAACCTTCAGAGTGCCGGAGTTCAAAATATCATCAAAGAGCCAGGGGCGTTACTCCGGCACGCTTAAGGTAGTTTATACCCCCACCACGCAATCATGGCGAGATGACGTTAAAAAATAAAACTGTTCGCCTGTTTATATAATTGCATTTATAGGCGAGTGGCTTTTATTTATTAGTAACCAAATTAACTTATTAAACTCTAAAGCAACCTTGCTAAGGCGGATGTATGAATATAAGCAGGAGAAAGTTAATATTAGGCGGGGCGGCTATATGCGCTGCAGGTGCGGTAGCCGGAGTTCTTCCCCCAATGCTCAAACAAGAGGGAAGACTGGTCGCAGGCAAACCAAGATATGGTTTTGTTTCGGGCACGGAAGGTAATATTCCAAAGGCAGCAGATGTCGTCGTGATTGGCGCGGGC
This sequence comes from Cedecea neteri NBRC 105707 = ATCC 33855, assembly GCF_001571265.1. Classification (GTDB taxonomy): domain Bacteria; phylum Pseudomonadota; class Gammaproteobacteria; order Enterobacterales; family Enterobacteriaceae; genus Cedecea; species Cedecea neteri. Next base: position 85,077 of record NZ_BCTL01000034.1, read on the forward strand.
ATACTTGGGATTATGACAGCGATAAATCTGACGAAAAAAGGATTATCCGTTGTTATTCTGGAGAAAGGTAATATTGCAGGGGAGCAATCATCTCGTTTTTATGGCCAGCTTATTACCTATAAAATGGAAGGCCAGACATTCATGCTCCATCATCTGGGGAAACAGCATTGGCGTGAGATGAATGCCATGATCGGGGCAGATACCAGCTACCGAACCCAGGGGCGAGTTGAAGTCCCCTTTGACGACGACGACTTAGATAATGTGACGAAGTGGATTACCCGGAAGAAGGAGGAAGTTGGGGGCACGAATCCTCTTCAGACCAGAATTATCGAGGGCAATGAGTTAAAACGGCGTCTGACCGGGGCTGTTTCGACCTGGAAGGTGGCAGGTTTTGAAGAGGATTCCGGCAGCCTCGATCCTGAAATTGCGACCTTTAAGATTGCCGAGTATGCCAAAAGACTTGGGATCAGAATTTATACGCAGTGCGCCGCCCGGGGGATTGAAACCCAGGGCGGTGCTGTTTCCGATGTGGTCACCGAAAGAGGCTCGATAAAAACAGCTCGCGTTGTACTCTGCGGCGGGGCATGGTCACGTTTATTTATGCAAAACCTCGGCGTGGATCTGGAAACGCTGCCGGCATATCAGTCCCAGCAATTGATTTCAGGCACAGTAGGGCTGCCTGGCGGGAATGTTGCCTTACCGGGTAATCTGTTTTTCCGCGAGCAGGCTGATGGGACCTATGCTACCTCGCCTCGCATTGAGGTCATCCCTATCGTCGAAGACTCATTTAAATATGGCTATAAATATCTGCCCTTACTGGCTCAGCCCGATGCCGCAGTCCATCTGTCAATTAACGAACAATTGCTCAACTCATTTAAGCAAAAAAAGAACTGGAAGCTGGATGAAATATCACCTTTCGAGAGCAACAGGGATATGGTTGCCTGCCCGGATATCAAAGATTTAGACAGGTCACTTGCCCGACTAAGGGCAGAGTTTCCTGCTTTTAACCATTCGACAGTGATTGACCGATGGAGTGGCGCTATGGCCGTCGCGCCGGATGAGTCACCTATTATTTCTGCCGTTCAAGAATGCCCGGGGCTAGTGGTTAACACGGCCACAAGCTGGGGGATT
>NZ_BCTL01000035.1 GCF_001571265.1 Cedecea neteri NBRC 105707 = ATCC 33855
ACCGCTTTAGCGGCTATGAGCTTGCCGGGCGCCGGGGCTGTCCGGGGGATGGCGTTATCCCCCGGACACGTTCACCGGTACGGTAACTACATATAAATATGGACTGGAGGTGAACGGAACCTCACCCACCCCTTCATAGACAATATTTGTGGCCAAGAACAAGCCCCCATCACCCACGCTTAAACTGATTCCCCACCGGCGGCAGCCCCAGCTTCTCACGCAAAGTACCTGGCCGGTAAGCCCGCTGCATCACCCCGCTTTCCTTCAAAATCGGCGCAACCTGGTCGACAAAATTATCGAAATCCACCGGCAGGAACGGGAACATCAGGTTGTAGCCGTCCACGGCCCCGGCATGAAACGCCTCGCTCAGCGTGTCGGCGACTTCCTGCGCGGTGCCGATGACCAGCCAGCTGTCGGAACTTTGAAGCAGCAATCTGCCCAGCTCCAGCACCGTCAGCTTCGGATCGTAGCCTTTGATTATCTGCAGCGCGGTTCTCAGCCCGTCAAAGCCCTGTTCATCCGGCAAAGGCGGCAGCGGCGCGTCAGGATCGTATTCCCCCATATCCATTCGCAGGTAGGTGCTCAGGAGATCCAACGCCATCTGGTCGTTCATCAGCGTCTGGATAAGCTGCCGACGCTGCTCTCTTTCTTCCGGGGTATTCACCACCACCGGCAGCACACCGCCGAGGATCTTAAAGTGTTCCGGCTCGCGTCCAAGCTTGCGCAGGCGTTGATTCATATCCGCGCGGTAGGCCAGCCCTTTCTCAATGTTGCTCATAAACACAAAGTGAATATCCGCCTGGGCGGCGGCAAGCTGCTTGCCGGACTCAGAAGAACCAGCCTGCACCACAATCGGGTGCCCCTGCGGCGGGCGCGGCACGTTCAGCGGGCCACGCACCTTAAAGAATTCACCTTCGTGGTTGAGCGGATGCACACGCTCAGGATCGGCAAAATAGCCGCTTTGCTTATCGATAAGCACGGCTTCATCTTCCCAGGAATCCCAGAGTTTGCGCACCACGTCGATAAACTCTGCGGCGCGTTCATAGCGCCTGCCGTGCTCCGGCAAGGTGTCCAGCCCGTAGTTAGCTGCCTCTTCCGGTAGCCAGGAGGTGACGACGTTCCAGCTCGCTCGCCCGCCGCTCAAATGGTCAAGCGAGGCAAAATAACGCGCCAGGTTATAAGGCTCGGTATAGGACGTCGAGGCCGTCGCCATCAGGCCAATGTTTTCGGTCACCGCCGAAAGCGCAGCCAGCAGAGTGATCGGTTCGAGCCGAGGGTTAGCGTAATGCGGCACGCCGCTGGGCACCGTGTCCCAGATGGCGACATGGTCGGCAATAAAAATGTTATCCAGCGCGGCGGCTTCGGCCCTGCGCGCCAGGTCGGCGTAATACTTCAGGGTAAAAATCTCTTTACCCGGCGCGTCCGGGTGGCGCCAGGAAAAGCGATAATCGCCCTGCGGGTTGAAGAAGAACAGATTAAAAATGGCGGTAGCTTGCGGCATGGCGGGATACTCGTTGTGAAATGGCCCTCCCTGGCCGGGGACTCGTTATTTAGCGGCCAGTTTTTCTTTTACCCACTGGTCGGCAACTTTAGCCGGATCTTTATGATCGACATCCACCAGCTTGTTCAGCTGGATCAAATCTTTGGTGGTCAACTTAGCGGAGATATCGTTGAGCACTTCCTCGACCTTCGGTGAAACCGCGCCTTTATGCACCAGCGGCACCAGGTTCTGAGCTGGCTGCTCGTGTTTGTCATCCTCCAGCACCACCCACTTCTCTTTCAGCAGATCGCCCTGGGTCGACACCAGCGTCGCCACGTCGATTTTGCCGGAGTTCAGCGCCAGGCGGCTCAGCGGGCCACCGATATCCAGCGACTTAAAGGATTTGAATTTGATGCCGTACACGCGCTCCAGCCCAAGCAGGCCAAGGGCGCGGGTCGCTACTTCCGGCGGGCCACCGACCACCAGTTCAGGGGCAACTTTCGCCAGGTCGGACAGCGTTTTCAGGTTATATTTTTTGGCCGTCTCTTCGCGCACGCCCCATGCGGTGATGGAGGCCGCCGAGGACGGTTTCAGCAGCGCTAAATCCGCGGGCAGCGCCTGCTGCAGTTCAGCAGAAACTTCCTGTTCGGTCGTCGCTTTACTGCCGCCGTGATAGTAGTTCAGCAGCGCGCCGAGGTACTCAGGCACCACGTCCAGTTCGCCGGTTTTGAGCGCCGGAATGATAATTTCGCGGTTTCCGAGGTTGAGGCGGGTTTTCACCTCGATGCCCTGCTGTTTCAGCGCGCTGGCGTAGATGTTGGCCAGGATCGTTTGTTCTGAGTAGTTTGCCCCGCCGATCGTGACGGTTTCGGCATGCGCCGCAAACCCTACGCTTGCCAGCCCTGCCGCCAGTAAAGTCAGCCGGAATCCCTTGCCTGCTGTCGTCAGCCAGTTTTTCATCATCATCACCCTTCTCTCTTTTATGTTGTGTTGTGCGCAGGGGTTAGCCCGCGGTTGGTATTGCAAAATTGAGCCAGCGTTTTGCCACCTGCGACATCAGCAGCTCGCAGCCCACCGCCAGCAGGGAAATCACCACCGAACCGGCGATCACCTGCGGGTAATCGCGCTGCCCCAGGCCGTCGATCAGGAAGCGCCCGAGGCCGTCCAGCCCGGCATAGGCGGCCACCACCGCCGTCGCAATAAGCTGCAGCAACGAGGTACGGATGCCGGCAAAAATCAGCGGCATTGCCAGCGGAATACGGACCTTGATCAGGCTTTGCAGCGGCGTCATGCCCATCGCCTTCGCGGCGTCGCACAGCCTTTGATCGGCGTGGCTGATGCCGACGTAGGTGTTGGTCAGCATCGGTGGAATCGCCAGCGCGACCAGGGCGATAAACACCGGCACATCGTTAAAACCCAACAGCATGATGCACAGCAAGATGATCCCCAGCGAAGGGAACGCCTGGCCAATGTTGAACAGGTTGATGGCGAAAAACGCCCCACGCCGCCAGTAGCCCAGCAGAATGCCAAGCGGCTGGGCGATCAACGCCCCAAGCAGCAGGCTTATCAGCACGTAATAGAGATGCTCGCCAAAGCGGTGCCAGATACCGAGATCGCCGCCCCAGTGGTCGGCCTGCAAAAACCAAAGCCAGGTTTGATGTACGATATCCATCAGCGCGTCCACCCCGTCAGGCTGTAGCCGAGACGCGCGATCAGCAGGTCAAGCACCAGCGACAGCACCAGGCTCAGCGCCAGGCTGACCAGAATCGGCGTTAAAAAGTTTTGGTTAAAACCGAGGATCATGAGCTGCCCCAGCCCGCCCTGGCCTATCAGCGCGGTCACAATCACTAAGCCCACCAGCGTCACGGAAGCGATGCGCAGCCCGGCAAACAGCGCGGGAAGGATCAGAAACAGCTCCACGTCGACAAAGCGGCCAAAGCGCGTGTAGCCCAGCGCCCGGCCAGACTCCAGCACGTCGGCGGGCAGCTTTTGCATCCCCGCCAACACGTTACGCAGCAGGATCAGCAGCGAATAAAGCGTCAGGCCAATTACCGCCGTGGTGACAGACAGCCCGGTCCACGGCAGCAGCAGAATAAACAGCGCCAGCGACGGGATGGTAAACAGCACCCCGCTAAGGGAAATCAGCGGGCCAGAAAGCGCGGGCCAGACGATAGACAGTAAAAGCATCCCGGCGGTCAGCAGCGTGCCCATCGCCAGAGACAGCAGCACCATCTGCAAATGCTGCAGCATCAGCTCGCCTATCATGTCGAGATTGTCGGTCACCCATTGCCAGTCAATCATTGCGGTGCAGCTCCTGATGCCGGTTAAGCGCATCGCTTAACAGAGCGCTGTCTACGGTTCCGGCGTAGTGCCCTTCAGCGGTGACGCGCACCAGCACGCCCTGCGGTACGTCGAGCAAGGCGCTATAAACGTGGCGCAGGGACTCACTTTCTTGGGCAATATGGACCGCCAGCCGCTGCCCGTTTTCCTGCCAGTGCTGAGGCCGTCCTTCGGCGTCCAGAACCAGCGCACGCGGGCTGACATCGGCAAGCTGCGGATCGCCATGCGTAACAACCGGTACATCCCGGCGCGGCAGATCGCCCACGCGCATCATGCCGAGGCGCTTAAGATTGGGTTCAGGGCCAATAAAGTCGCGAACAAAGTCACTGGCGGGCCAGGAAAGAATGTTGTCTGGGGTATCGAACTGCGCGAGGTGCCCGCCTTCGCGGAAAATGGCAATCCGGTCGCCAAGGCGAATCGCCTCATTGATGTCGTGGGTCACCAGAATAATGGTTTTATGCAGCCGGGCCTGCAGCGCCAGCAGCTCGCCCTGCAGCCTGTCGCGCACGACGGGATCGATGGCGGCAAAAGGTTCATCCATCAGCAAAATCGGCGGATCGGCCGCAAGGGCACGGGCGATAGACACCCGGCTTTGCTGCCCGCCAGAAAGCTGATGAGGATAGCGTTTCAGCACCAACGGGTTCAGGGACATCAGCGCCACCAGCTCGTCGATGCGGCGGGAAATGGCTCGCTTATCCCAGCCTAAAAGACGCGGCACAGTAGCGATGTTTTCCGCGACTGTACGATGCGGAAACAGCGCCGGGCTTTGCATCACAAAGCCAATTTTTCGGCGAATCTGAATGATATCAGCGCGGGAGAGCGGTTCCCCCTGAATATAGACTTCACCGCTGTCCGGGATGTCCAGGCGGTTAATCATTCTCAGCGTGGTGGTTTTCCCGCAGCCGCTGGGGCCAACAAAGGTGCAAAACTCCCCTTCGTTGATGGTCATATTCAGCGAGTTAATCGCGTGCTGCACATTGCCCGGATAGATCTTATTGATGTTTTCTAGTTGAATCATGATGCTTCTGCACTTCCTCATACCGCGCAATTTTGCCCTTCGGGCTTATACGTTTCAGCACACGCCAGGGCAGTATTGCAGAGGAAAAAGCGTTCACAAATTCAACATGATGCTAAGAATTGCCAGAAAATAACTATCAGCAATCATCGGGTTATTTCTTATAAAAACAACAAATAAGGTAGCTATTTAAACGCCATTTCTCCCGTTACTATTGGGGAGAATGCGCCCAAACGCGCCTGATAATTCCTCCTACAAAAAGCTTACATGATGAACCAAATACACTTTATTGAAGGCCCGGTTGGCGCGGGTAAATCGACCTACGCCAAAGCCCTGGCCAAAAGCGGCGGCTTTACCCATATCGCGCTGGACGAGTGGTTCGTGCGGCTCTATAGCCCCGACCGCCCGGCCGGGAATTTTGTGCCCTGGTACGTGGCGCGCAAAGACCGGCTTATCGACCTTATCCTGAGCTATGCCCGCACCGTGCTTGCTACCCACAGCATTGCGCTGGAGCTGGGGTTGATTCAGCAAGGCCCAAGGTTAGCCCTGCTCCGCCAGCTGCAGGAAGAAGGTGTTCCGTTTTGCGTACACGTCCTCGACGCGCCAAAAAGCGTTCGCCGCGAGCGCGTGCAGCGCCGCAATACTGAGCAAGGCGAAACGTTCTCGATGGTGGTGCCGGACGATATTTTTGAAATCGCCAGCAGTATGTGGGAAGAGCCAGATGAGTTTGAACAGGAAGAGTTTGAATTTATTTTTCCAGCTTCCGCTAAACGTTAGCCGATCAACAGGGAGAAGCCGCCATGCCACAGATTTATGCTCGCCCATTAACGGTGGGAGACACGATCGCCGTGTTTTCCCCCTCATCAGCGGCTACCGCGTTTGCCCCGCAGCGCTACCAAAGGGCAAAAGCGTTTATTGAGTCGCAAGGATTTTTTCTGCAGGAAGGCAGCCTGACGGGCAAAAAGGATTTCTGGCGTTCAGGCTCCATTCGCGAGCGGGCGGATGAGTTTAATGCCCTTTTACACGACCCCAACGTGCGCTGCATTATCTCGGCCATCGGCGGCTTAAACAGCAACTCGCTGCTGCCTTATATCGACTATGCACAGCTGATGAAAGATCCCAAAATTATCATCGGCTATTCGGACGTGACCGCCCTGCTGGCGGGTATCTATCAGAGAATTGGGCTGATTACCTTTTATGGCCCGGCGGTGGTGGCTTCTTTGGGTGAATTCCCTCCGCTGGTCGACAGCACGTTTGACTATTTCCTCAATATCCTTAGCCGACCGCAGGCGTTGCCGTACACCCTGAGCCAGCCCGCAGAATGGACCGAGGAGATGCTCGACTGGGAAACGCAGTCCCGGGCGAAAAACCTACAGCCAGGCAGCTGGTGCTTCGAGGGCGAAGGCAAGGTAGAAGGCCGTGTGATTGGCGGCAACCTGAATACGCTTTACGGCATCTGGGGCAGCGAATACATGCCCGATATCAACCGGGGCGATATTCTGTTTATTGAAGACAGCCTGCACAGCGCGGCGGAATTGGAGCGAGAGTTTTCCCATCTTTTGCTGTGCGGCGTGTTCGACCGCATCGCCGCCATTGTGCTCGGCAGGCACGAGCTGTTTGACGATCAGGGCAGCGGAAAAACGCCGCTGCAGATCCTGAGGGAAGTGCTGAACGACCGCGAGATCCCCATCGTGTCCGATTTTGACTGCTGCCACACGCACCCAATGCTGACGCTCCCGCTCGGCGTGCGGATGCGCATCGACTTTGACACTCAAGCCATTTCACTGACCAGCCAATGGCTGGCATAAAAGAGAGGAGTCGCGACGGTGACTGAAGAACTCATCCAGGCAGGGAAAACCAAAGTGCTCCGTTTTACTGAGCAAGGCACCACGTTTGATGACGAAGCAATGCGGGAATGCATCAGCCAGGCCATTGAGCAGCAGGCGAAGTGGATCGCGATTCCCGTCACGCGGCTGCCAGAAAGCTTTTTCGATTTGCGCACCGGCGTGGCGGGCCTGTGGCTGCAAAAACTGGTGAATTACCGGCTTGGGCTGGCGATCCTCGGAGACGTTGAACCCTGGCAAGGGAAGAGCAAGGCGCTCGATGCACTGATCGTGGAATGCAATCGGGGCAAAAGCTGCTGGTTTTTACCGGATCTTGCGAGTCTGCAAGAGCGCCTGGCAAAAACCGGTCAGTAATCGAAAGCCAGCATGCCCGAGCGCCAGACGCTGGTCGTGCGGATCAGCGCCTTATCGCGCAGGAAGTTAATCAGCGTGGCGATCACTTTGTCATGGCGCAGCTCGGGGCGGGTGACGATGAACAAATGGCGGCGCAGCGGCTGGGGCAAATCCAGAATACGCATATTCTCCGGCACCGGCAGCACCGACAGCCACGGCATAATGGAGAACCCCAGGCCCTGATTCACCAGCCCGACAATGCCGCTGTCGCTGGCCAGCTTATGCACCACCTCATTACGCAGCCCCATCTCACGGCAGCGCTCCACGGCGGGGCTTAAGGTGTTGGCGTTCGGCTGGATAAACGGCAGGTTTTCTAACTGCTGCCAGCTAAAAGGCTGCCGCAGGCGGAAGCTGCGGGGCAGCATCAGCACGTAAGGATCGCTGATGTACGGCACGCCGTGCAGCGAGTCCGGGTAGCCCTGAATAGTAATACCGATATCCGCCCGCCCGGACACCACCGCGTCGTTGAGGTGATGGTATTCCGTCGCGCTGTCATCAATATCCAGATGGATATCGGGCAAGGCCGTGGCGAGCGCTTCAAAATAAGGCGGCAGCAAGTTAGCCGTCGCGCTGCGGAAACAGGCCACCCGCACCCGCCCGGCAAGCTGCGGTGTTTCCGCCGCCGTCTGCTCGATGCCTTCCAGCAGCTGCATGATTTTTTTCGCATCTTTGAGGATCTGCGTGCAGGCGGCAGTCGGTGTACATCCGCTGCGCGAGCGGTGCAGAAGACGAACGTTGAGATGCTGCTCCAGCTCGGCAATGGCGTGGCTGATGCGCGACTGCGTACAGCCCAATGCTGCGGCTGCGGCGCTAAAACCATTGTTTTCCACTGCGGCTATCAGCATTTCCAGCTGATTTAGCTTTATTCCGGCCATATTTTCAGTCAGTTATTAGAAAGGACAGACTTCGACAAATCGAATTTCTTCATAGATAAGGAAAACATATCACGGTTTTCGGTTGCCGCCTACCGGCCTTCCTTCCCATCATAAAGCCAGCCAGTACGGCGGATAAAAGCAAGAACGCACCACCTGAACCAAGCACTTTAAGGAAAACCTGAGCATGCCCGGCATCATCCATTACGGCACCTTTGTCGTCTCTTTCATCCTGCTGTTAATCATTCCCGGCCCCGGCAATCTGATCCTGATAACCAGCGCCAGCAAAGGCGGCGCGCGCAGCGGTTATCTCTGCCTGATGGGGATTATACTGGGCGACCAGGTGTTGCTGTGGTTGGCTATCGCGGGCGTGGCGGCGCTGCTCGAATCCTCACCGCATGTTTTTCAGGTCATCAAGTGGCTGGGCGCCGCTTACCTGCTGTGGATGGGCGCGCAGCTGCTGCTGAAGGCAAAAACCGGCGCACCGCCGCCGCCGGTGACCGGCAAAAGAACGCCGTTTTTACAGGGCATGGTCATCACCCTGATGAACCCCAAACCCATTCTGTTTTATGTGATGTTCCTGCCGCTGTTTATCGACCCGGCGCGCAGCCTGGGGATCCCGACGTTCGCTATTCTGGCAGGCACGGCGGCCGCGCTGACCTTTATCTACTGTTCGATAATGATTTTCCTGACGACGTCGCTTGCCGAGAAAGTGCGGTCGCGGCCGGGCATGGTTTATCTGCTGGGGAAGGCCACCGGCCTGTTCCTGGCGATATTTGCGGTGAAGCTGGCGTTTTTTAGCTGAGGCTGAAGAGATTATTTATTCCCGACCGCACTGTATTTATTCTGATTCAACACCTGACGTTTTACAGAAATATCTTGCTTATCGTCAGGTGTTATTATTTTCATATTGTTATATTCTTTATGCGGATATTTCATCCGATAAGGAAATTGATTATATGAGAGTCGTCGTATTTCAGGGCCAATATGGCCTGTTCAAAAAAGAAGGGCTTGATCTTTCCATGCCTGCAATTCAAACCTGTCTGGGACTTTATGCGGTATCAGAGCAGCATGATTATCTTCTCTGTGCGCATTTTGATTCAGATGTCGGGTTACAGCAAAATTTAAGAGAAATTAAGAATGCTTTAGAGGCTAAAAATATCAGCATGAGCAGCCTTAAGGCAACGGTCTTTGGCGGTGACGGAAAGCAAAGCTATGCCCGATGCTCCCCTCCCAGCAGCCACATAGGGAATGACATTGTCAGCTTTATAAAAGCGCAGGGAGGCAGCGCCAGCTATTCAAATGAGTTTTACTCTGGCCTTATCCCCAAAACATTCAACTTTCACTATCAAAAAGGCTGCGGTATCTCGGAGGGGCAAAACCCGAAAGATTTCTCCGGCGCCAGTCAACAGGCAATGAATTTGGCAAAGCAAAGAATGAGATTAAGGCCTGCTGAATATTCTCTTGCCCATGCAAAAATGATAGACGTTAGCCGTTTATACTAAAAATAGTTAACTATTACCTAAAGGAACCATTCTGGTATAGCCCATCATTATTTATGACCATTTTATTCACAAGCTAATCTCTATGGGTTCCTTTATTTTTTATTGAATAATGCACCATCCAACCACGCCAAAAAATAAGATGTTTTATTTCTTAATTTAGTCGCGCTGGGCAACATACATTTGAAATAATATTGCACTTAAGATATTAACGGGGCAACTTAATGCCCCGGATTAAGCTTACTCAAAACGCTGTAACGTTCTGGGTAACTGGCTAAACAGCTCATAGCCGTCGTCGGTGATGAGCAACATATCTTCCAGCATGATAGCCCCGACGCCGATGCCGTAGTAAGGCGTTTCCACGCTAAAGACCATGCCCGGTTCAAAGGTTTCGGTGGCCGCAGCGCTCACGAATGGCGCCTCTTCCAGGCCTAAAAACAGCCCGTCGCCGTGCCCTAAATGGCCGCGATTATAGTGCGGCAAGCCATTGGCTTTGATTTTGCTCATCGTGTCGTTAAACACATGACTGAGCTTCACGCCCGGGCCAATCAGGCTCAGCATATGCTCGTGGCCCTGCAGGATGGTTTGGTAGATCCGCTCCGCCATTGCCGTTGGCTGGCCGAACACCACGGTACGCGCCAAATCCGCGCCGTAGCCTGCGACATCCACGCCGCAGTCAAATTTGATTAAATCCCCCGGTTTAACGGGTTCACGACTCGGGATTAATTTAGGGGCAAAGTCATCGCCCACCGAGATCAAATGGAAGCGCGAAAGGTTGGTTTCCGGGTGCTGCATGACGGCCGCTTTATAGGCGGCAGTGAGATCCCACGCCGAACAGCCCTCGCCAATCGCCTTAAAGGCTTCGCTAATCCCATACTCGGTAATCTGAGCGCTTTTACGCAGAAAGGCTATCTCCCACGGGCTTTTGACCATCCGCAGCTCATTGAAGATTGCCGTGGAATCCACCAGCCGTAAATTCGGGATCACCTTATCCAGAACCTGCTTGCCGCCGTTGCTCATCGCATTCAGCTCGATAGCGATGTTTTTATCCAGCACGCCCGCGTCCGCTAAAGTGGACTTGAGCAGCGTGAAAACCGCCTCAACCGGTGGGCCAATCGGCCGTTCTTTAATCACCCGCTGTGGGTTGAAAGGCTCATCGACATCCACCCAAACCGGGAAGGTTTTCAGCTCATAGTTCGCCAGCTCAAACTGCAGGCCTGCCGCCTCGAACTCGTTCATCACAACCAAAGATGGCAACTTTTCATCGCGGAAAATGACCGCCAGCGCCGCGCCGGTGTGGCGGAAGGTGTACATAAAGAAGCTGGCAAACCCGGTGACATGGCAAAAGTTGTCCGGGGTGGTCACCACCAAAGCCTCAATATTATTCCGGGCCATGATTGCTCTGGCTTTGGCCGTGACCGCCTGGAGATGATCTGCTTTATTCATGGTGCTCGTTACCTCAATCTTGTTTAACTTTTGCCGTAGTCGGATCGCCAGATGTTTTAGCAGATCAATCGGGATTTATATAGCGGGCTTACGGTGGGAGGCTTTGTTGCACCCCATCAGATTGAGTATTTTCCAGGCAATCATTATTGATTATCGCTATGCTGGACGCTCAGCAAAGACGATAACGGGGCCAGTGCGGTGAAAACATCAGGCAAAAAAAGCAGTGACTGGGTTGATATCAATCGCGATGACGAGAGCGGCATTGAGAGCATTAATGCCCATTTCTCCGGCCACGCTTATGACGCACACGATCACGACGAAGTGCTTGTCGGCGTGACGCAGCAAGGGCTCCAGCGTTTTAACTGCCACCGCACCACGCACACCAGCCATCCGGGCAGAGCAATTCTGATTGAGCCGGGCGCGGTGCACGACGGCCACGCTCCCGAAGCCGAAGGCTTTACCTACGCGATGCTCTACCTGCCGCAAGCCTGGGTGAGCGAGAACATGCAGCGCCGCGGGCTGGGCAACATCGCCACGCTGGAAGCCGCTTTCCATAACACCCTGGCGGACGACCCGCAGCTCAGCATTGCTATTCAGCAGGCGTTTTTTGCCGTCCACCATCGCGAAGGCCGACTCGCCCGCGATCAGACGCTCGACCATCTTGTAGCCCTGCTTTCCCGCCATATCAGCCTCAGGCCGCCTTCTGCCTCAAACGATGCGCTTCGGCAAATGTATGAGGTTCGGGATTTTCTTCAAGATCGGATGCATCTGGACATCGGCCTCGACGAACTCGCGCTACACTCCGGCATCGACAGGTTCCGGCTCAACCGCCAGTTTAAGCGGGCTTTTGGTCAGTCGCCCCATGCCTACCTTGTGCGGCTTCGCCTGCGCACCGCCAGGGCGCTACTGGCCCAGGGGAAAGAGCCGGCGCTGGTCGCCTCACAAACCGGATTTGCCGACCAAAGCCACATGGGACGCTGGTTCCAGCGCGCCTATCGCCTCTCCCCCGTCGCCTACCAGCGCCGTTGCACAAACGTTCTATACTGACCGCCCTGCCATCTTCGATGATGTCTTCTCAGAAAGATGAACGGAGAAGCAGGACAGATGTTTGATACCAAAATTGCCTTTATCGTACGCGACGATTTACCCACCTGGCAGCGCCTGAACGTGGTGGCTTTTCTCGGCACCGGCGTAGCCGCTGCCTCCCCGGAAATCATGGGTGCGCCTTACATAGACGCGAAAGGCCGCGAATACGGCAATTTGTCCGGCCAGCCGATGCTGATTTTCGAATCCGACCTGGCCGGGCTGCAAACCGCACACCGCAAAGGCCTCGAACGCGACCTAACCTTGATCCCTTACGTACACGGCATGTTTTCCACCGGGCATGATGCAGCCAACCGGGAAGTATTTCAGGCGGAAGATGCCGACAGCATGAACCTGGTCGGCCTGGCAATGCGCGGCCCGAAGAAGGTGGTAGATAAGGTGATAAAGGGGATGAAGCTGCATAAGTAGTATTTAGATGTTGAACAGGTCAGTTTCTTCAGCGGAACCGACCTGTTTCTACGATCAATCACTGTGGGAGTGAATATCACCCTCTTCCACCGCACCTGTATTCAAAGCCGGATAGCGCGAAGGCCAAATCTCTTGAGGCTGCTTGCCCAGCGCTTCCGCAATAAGCCGCTCCCCCTTAGGCCAGCGTCGGGTTAACGCGTTTGCCAGCGTCGAAGACGCCAGCCCGGAATCCCTGGATAACGCCGCCAGCGACGTGCCTTTCTTCCTGATGCCAGCGATGATATCCGCCGGATGCCAGTCCTGTGCTTTCATGCTCTCTCTCCCGTGTTTGATGTTTCAACACGGATAAGCATCGCCTTTGTTCGCTGCATACTCCACGGACTATGAGTCACATGCTTTAGTTTAAGCGGGAGACTTATAACTTAACCCAAATGTCGAGTTAGAGTAGTTATACTGGCTTTTGTTACTAAAAAGCCTGCTAGCCTCTGCCTCAATATTATCCAACACTAGCTTCCTGACTTCTTTATATTGTCAGTCCTTGACCTGCTTATACTAATAGCAGATTATGATCCAAGCAGTGCATTAGATGTTTATACAAGTATATTATTCAATATATTCTCTTCAGCATTCAAAAATCTGTAAGGGCAAGTTCTCGTCAAAATTAAGTCTATATTCCCAGAGGGCCTTAAAAACCACACTAGTGGGAAAAATGCTGTTAAATGTACTCACATGGAGTTGTAATGGATTCATATTTAGATATTTTACCTAAAGGTTCTACAGCTGTTGCAGTGAAAACAAAGGGACATAATTTTCTCATTAATAATGAGGGAATATCATCTACTGGTTGTTGGGTTGTATCAAAAGATAGGGTCGATGATTATGTGATCGTTTTTCACCAAACAAACTCCGTTAACGATGTTTACATTGGTGAATTTGTCGAAAAAAAGGCTGAAGGATATACCGAGCGGCAAGGAAAAAAATATCCACGCTATCGAATTTTTATTAAAAACTTAGAGCTAGCTCTTACAACAAATACAACCTGGACTTCTTTCGTAGGTAAAAACAATGGTGGTTTCGAGCGGATTTATTTGAAAAACGAAGGACAGGTAAAGCCTAAATACCTAGATCCTGATTCTACTGAAGCCGAAGAAGGGTATAGAAAAGACTCCAATCGAATGACGAGCGAAAGAGATAGACAACTAGCTAATGCGCGGAAGAAAAATGATAATTACACCTGCCAGTCATGTAACAAACAATATTTCGTAAATAATAAATACATTATTGAATGTCATCATTTACATCCAATCAATTTAGGGAAAAGAACAACAAAATTAGAAGACCTAATTTCGTTGTGTCCAACATGTCATCGAATTGCGCATACTCGAGTCCCCCCATATTCTTTGAAAGAGTTGAAAAACATCATGAAAAAGCATGCTTAGTCTTATGAATTTTAATTTTTTAAGGTTCGTTTTTGTAGAGAATTAATTGGATGTACTACTTAGCCCATGCGATGAAAAAATTTGTCAAATAATCTCAGGTCAAAAACGCAAAAAGCCCGCAATTGCGGGCTTTCAGCACATCTAATCAGCTAAGAGAGTGATTATTCCCACTCGATCGTAGCAGGCGGTTTACCAGAGATATCGTAAACCACGCGGGAGATGCCGTTCACTTCGTTGATGATGCGGTTGGACACGCGGCCGAGGAAATCATACGGCAGGTGCGCCCAGTGAGCGGTCATAAAGTCGATGGTTTCTACCGCACGGAGGGAAACAACCCAGTCGTACTTACGGCCATCGCCCATCACGCCCACGGAACGGACCGGCAGGAACACGGTGAACGCCTGGCTCACTTTGTTGTACAGGTCGGCTTTGTGCAGCTCTTCGATGAAGATTGCATCGGCACGGCGCAGCAGGTCGCAGTACTCTTTCTTCACTTCACCCAGCACGCGAACGCCGAGGCCTGGGCCCGGGAACGGGTGGCGGTAAAGCATGTCGTACGGCAGGCCCAGTTCGAGACCAATTTTACGCACTTCGTCTTTGAACAGCTCGCGCAGCGGCTCAACCAGTCCCATCTTCATCTCTTTCGGCAGGCCGCCCACGTTGTGGTGAGATTTGATGACGTGTGCTTTCCCGGTCGCGGAGGCCGCAGACTCGATAACGTCAGGGTAGATGGTGCCCTGCGCCAGCCATTTAACGTCTTCCAGCTTCAGCGCTTCTTCGTCGAACACTTCCACGAACACGCGGCCGATGATCTTACGCTTGGCTTCCGGATCGTTTTCGCCCGCCAGTGCGGTCAGGAAGCGGTTTTCGCCTTCAACGTGAACGATGTTCAGGCCGAAGTGGTCGCCGAACATGTCCATCACCTGCTGGGCTTCGTTCAGGCGCAGCAGGCCGTTGTCCACGAACACGCAGGTCAGGTTTTTGCCGATGGCGCGGTGCAGCAGCATTGCGGTCACGGAAGAGTCAACGCCGCCGGACAGGCCGAGGATAACTTTATCGTCACCCACCTGCTCGCGGATGCGGACGATGGCGTCTTCGATGATTTTTGCCGGGGTCCACAGCGCTTCACAGCCGCAGATTTCCAACACAAAACGCTCCAGCAGACGCTGGCCCTGACGGGTGTGGGTCACTTCCGGGTGGAACTGCACGCCGTAGAAGCGTTTTTCTTCGTTGGCCATAATGGCAAACGGACAGGTTTCGGTGCTGGCAACGGTCACGAAGTCGGACGGGATAGCAGTCACTTTGTCGCCGTGGCTCATCCAGACGTCCAGCAGCGGTTGACCGGCTGCGCTCAGGGAGTCTTCGATGCCGCGAACCAGCGCGCTGTCGGTTTTCACTTCAACCTGCGCGTAGCCAAACTCACGTTCGGTAGAGCTTTCAACGTGGCCGCCCAGCTGCATGGCCATGGTCTGCATGCCGTAGCAAACGCCGAACACCGGCACGCCGGCGGTGAACACATACTCAGGCGCACGCGGGCTGTTTTCTTCGGTGGTGCTTTCCGGGCCGCCGGAGAGAATGATACCGCTTGGGTTGAACTCACGAATTTGAGCTTCGGTAACATCCCATGCCCACAGTTCGCAGTAAACGCCCAGCTCACGGACGCGGCGCGCCACCAGCTGAGTGTACTGAGAACCGAAGTCGAGGATCAGGATGCGATGTTTATGAATGTTTTCCGTCATTGACGTTAATTCCGAGGCAAGTGAAACGAGAATATAAAGAGCCCGGCGCGTGGCCGGGCTAGTGAAATCAGGAGCCCATGCGGTAGTTCGGAGACTCTTTAGTGATGGTCACGTCGTGGACGTGGCTTTCCTGGATACCGGCACCGCTGATGCGTACGAATTCCGCTTTGGTACGCAGCGCGTCGATAGTACCACAGCCGGTCAGGCCCATACAGGAACGCAGGCCGCCCATCTGCTGGTGCACGATCTCTTTCAGACGGCCTTTATACGCTACGCGACCTTCGATACCTTCCGGCACCAGTTTGTCTGCTGCGTTATCGGTCTGGAAGTAACGGTCAGAAGAGCCTTTGGACATCGCGCCCAGAGAACCCATGCCGCGGTAGGATTTGAAAGCACGGCCCTGGTACAGTTCGATTTCGCCCGGAGACTCTTCGGTACCTGCCAGCATGCCGCCAACCATCACAGCAGCTGCGCCAGCGGCGATAGCTTTAGCGATGTCGCCGGAGAAGCGGATCCCGCCGTCGGCGATGACCGGAATACCGGTGCCTTCCAGCGCTTCAACCGCGTCAGCTACGGCGGTTATCTGCGGTACACCTACGCCGGTAACGATACGCGTAGTACAGATGGAACCAGGACCGATCCCGACCTTAACCGCGCTGCAGCCAGCTTCGGCCAGGGCGCGAGCGCCAGCGGCGGTTGCTACGTTACCGCCGATGATTTGCAGGTCAGGATATTTAGCACGGGTTTCGCGAATACGTTGCAGAACGCCTTCGGAGTGGCCGTGAGAGGAGTCAATCAGCAGAATATCAACGCCAGCGGCGACCAGCGCGTCAACACGCTCTTCGTTGCCTGCGCCTGCGCCAACCGCAGCCCCAACACGCAGACGCCCCTGCTCGTCTTTACAGGCGTTAGGTTTACGCTCTGCTTTCTGGAAGTCTTTGACGGTGATCATGCCGCGCAGGTGGAAGCCCGCGTCCACAACCAGCGCCTTTTCAACGCGTTTTTCGTGCATTTTAGACAGCACGACGTCGCGCGCTTCGCCTTCTTTCACGGTAACCAGACGCTCTTTCGGGGTCATGTACACGCTAACAGGCTGGGTCAGGTCGGTCACGAAGCGCACGTCACGGCCGGTGATGATGCCAACCAGTTCGTTTTCTTCAGTCACTACCGGGTAACCGGCAAAGCCGTTACGCTCGGTTAATTCTTTCACTTCACGCAGGGTGGTCGTTGGCAGCACGGTTTGCGGGTCAGTGACGACGCCACTTTCGTGTTTCTTAACGCGCTTTACTTCTTCTGCCTGGCGTTCAATCGACATATTTTTGTGGATGAAACCAAGACCGCCTTCCTGCGCCAGGGCGATAGCCAGACGCGCTTCCGTCACGGTATCCATCGCTGCGGACAGCATAGGGATATTCAGACGAATAGTTTTGGTCAGTTGGGTGCCGAGATCGGCCGTGTTCGGCAGAACAGTAGAGTGAGCTGGAACGAGGAGAACGTCGTCAAACGTCAGTGCTTCTTTAGCGATACGTAGCATGGCAATATCTCAACCTGGGGGTGAATGAGAACAGATAAAATATTGCCGCGGCATTATACAGAGCGTAAGCGATTGCATCCACACTTTTTTCGCAAAACTCCTTGCTAATAGCGCACCGGGCTGTAGTATCGACCTATTAACCTGCTGATTTAGAATTTGATCCAGCTCACATGTCGACACTGAATTCCCCTTCAATTTTTACCGTTTCTCGCCTGAATCAGACGGTGCGTTTGCTGCTGGAGCAGGAAATGGGGCAGGTCTGGATCAGCGGTGAAATCTCTAACTTCAGCCAGCCCTCTTCGGGCCACTGGTACTTCACGCTAAAAGACGATACCGCCCAGGTTCGCTGCGCGATGTTCCGTAACAGCAATCGCCGCGTGACCTTCCGCCCGCAGCACGGGCAGCAGGTGTTAGTGCGCGCTAACATCACCCTTTACGAACCACGCGGCGACTATCAGATTATTGTCGAAAGCATGCAACCCGCCGGTGAAGGGCTGTTGCAGCAGCAGTACGAGCAGCTCAAGCAGAAGCTGAGCGCTGAAGGGCTTTTCGACCAGTTGCACAAGCAGGCCATGCCCGCTCCGGCTCGCCAGGTCGGCGTCATTACCTCTAAAACCGGCGCAGCCCTGCACGACGTTCTGCACGTATTACAGCGTCGCGATCCGTCCCTGCCGGTCATTATTTATCCGACTGCCGTTCAGGGCGCAGACGCCCCGCTGCAAATCGTTCGCGCCATCGAGCTTGCCAACCTGCGCAACGAGTGTGACGTGCTAGTTGTCGGGCGCGGCGGCGGCTCGCTGGAAGATTTGTGGAGCTTTAACGATGAGCGAGTTGCACGGGCAATTTTCGCAAGTAAGATCCCGGTCGTTAGCGCCGTAGGGCATGAAACTGACGTCACGATCGCCGATTTTGTTGCAGATTTACGTGCGCCAACCCCTTCCGCCGCGGCGGAAATCGTCAGCCGCAATCAGCTCGAATTACTGCGCCAAATCCAGTCCCAGCAGCAGCGTATGGAAATGGCGATGGACTATTACCTCGCCCAGCGCTCGCGGCGGTTTACCCAGCTGCACCATCGCCTGCAACAGCAGCATCCTCAGCTACGTTTAGCCCGCCAGCAAACCACGCTTGATCGCCTGCGCCAGCGGCTGAATGTGGCAATAGACGGGAAAGTTCGCCGTGCCGGTCAGCAGCAGCAGCGCCTGGCTCAGCGCCTTAATCAACAGCAGCCTCAGCCCCGCATTCACCGCGCCCAGTCTCGCTTACAGCAGCTGGAATACCGCCTGTCGCAGTTAGTAAGCGCTCAGCTCAGCCAGACGAAACAACGTTTTGGCACCGCGCTGGCTCAGCTGGAAGCCGTCAGCCCGCTTGCGACGCTCGCGCGTGGCTACAGCGTGACAACAGCCGAAGACGGCAAAGTGCTGAAGAAAACCAAACAGGTGAAGTCCGGGGATACGCTGACTACGCGCCTGGATGACGGCTGGGTTGAGAGTCAGGTGACGGGCATTAAAGCGGTGAAAGCGCCGCGTAAGCGTAAGCCAGCGGCGAAAGACGAATAAACCGTTCAGAGCGCAGTGGGAATAAATTCCACGCGCTTTTTAGAAATCAGCCCGTGGCCGTTCTGGCAGAAATAATCCACCGCCCCACACGCCTTCAGTACCTGCAACGGTTTATGGCAGTCCGGGCAAAGTGCTTCCAGGCAGAAGTCTTTACCGCAGGCATCACAGCGCGCGCCGCCGTCCGTTTGTTTCAGTTCGTTTTTACATTCGGGGCAATTAAGCATCATCCTTCCCTCCCACTAAGTCATTAATGGCCCCATTATATACCCATAACGTTAAGATGGATTCACTTCGCTATTGTGCAAAAGGCTGGCAAGTTTAGCGCATTAATGCACCGTTTTTGCCCAATCTATTCCCTCGCTGATTAGCGCTTGTATCCAGACTGGTATCCCAGACGGCGCCACGGCTGAACCTTCAATTTTTTGAAGTCATTGGCATGATAATTGAATCACTCCCTTTACGTGGTCAATCGGGGAGGATTTTCATGTTTGATGAGCTGTTAGATAAAGATGCCACTGCGCTTGCCGCACTGATTCGCTGTGGCGAGGTTTCAGCCCGTGAAGTTACTCAGGCAGCCATTGACCGCCAGCAGGCTCGTGAGCCCTTGATTCAGGCGTTTTGTACCCCAACGCCGGAACTCGCGCTGGCTCAGGCGAAAGCCGTCGATACGAGGCGTGCTAGCGGGAAACCATTAGGTGCTCTGGCGGGCGTTCCCCTGGCGGTGAAAGACCTGATTTGTACCGCCGGGGTGAAAACCACCTCAGGCTCTGCCGCCTACCAGGACTTTGTGCCGGAAGAGGACGATATCGCCGTGGAGCGCCTGCTGGCTGCGGATGCCATCCTGCTGGGTAAAACCACCGCCCCCGAATTTGGCTACAGCGGCGTGGGGCACAATCCTCTGTATCCTTCCCCGCGCAACCCCTGGGATCTGAGCAAAACGCCCGGCGGCTCCAGCGCGGGTTCAGGTGCAGCGCTCGCTGCCCGGATGTGCCCGATTGCGCTAGGCAGTGACGGCGGTGGCTCTGTGCGCATTCCGGCCGCCCACTGCGGCGTCTATGGCCTGAAAGCTTCTATGGGGCGTGTGCCACTTTGGCCCGGCTGCCGCGACGAACGTTATCCGGGCGTTTCCAGCTGGGAGTCTTTGGAACACATTGGGCCGATGACCCGCACCGTGCGGGATGCTGCGTTGATGATGTCGCTGCTGGCTGGCCCGGATATGCGCGACCGCCACTCTATTCCCAGTTCTGACGTTGACTGGCTGGCCTCGTTAGATAAACCCTTGAGCGGCCTGCGAATCGCCTTTAGCGCCGATTTTGGTTACGTCGCCGTGGACAGCGAAGTTCGCCGGGTAACGACGGAAGCGGCGTACCGTTTCGCGCGTGAGCTGGGCGCTGAACTGGAAGAAGTTAACCCCGGTATCGCCGATGAAGTCTCAACGTTTGCCGCTCTGGTTGCCTTTGAAAGCGATCTGACCGGCATGCGAAAAATGCAGGCCGAATTGGGGCCGCGAATGTCGCCGCACCTGAGCGCCATGTTGCAGCACGAGTGGCGGGCCGAAACATTCACCGACGCGAATACCCAGCGTAAAAAAATCTGCAATCAGCTTTGGCGTTTTATGCAGCGCTATGACCTGCTGCTTTCCCCAACGCTCGCCGTGCCGCCGTTTCCGCTCCACATGCAGGGCCCGGAGATCATCGACGGGCGCATGGTGAGAAGCGACCACTGGCTGTCGTTCTGCTTCCCGTTCAACTTTACCGGCCAGCCGGCTGCTTCGGTGCCCGCTGGCTTTACCGCTGACGGCCTGCCCGTCGGACTGCAAATCGTAGGTCGTCACCTGGACGATGGCCTGGTGCTCGCGGCAAGCGCGGCTTTCGAGCGCATTCAACCATGGAATCACATCTATCCTGCTTCACTCGGAGTTGTCCATGAATAAGAAATCGTCCCCTGCCCTGGAGCAGGAATTTGAGCACGAGCCCGTGCCGCTTAGCCATCGCCACTCTACGG
The DNA here is from genome assembly GCF_001571265.1 of Cedecea neteri NBRC 105707 = ATCC 33855. Classification (GTDB taxonomy): domain Bacteria; phylum Pseudomonadota; class Gammaproteobacteria; order Enterobacterales; family Enterobacteriaceae; genus Cedecea; species Cedecea neteri. The sequence continues at coordinate 20,677 of NZ_BCTL01000035.1, forward strand.
GCTCCGTCTCTGCGGTGTGGTTTGGTTTCCCTATGATCCTTACCAATGCGCTGTTTGGCGGCATCATCACCTGGTCTCTCGGCTTCTGGCCGGCCATTATTGCCATTCTTCTGGGCAACCTGGTGCTGTTTGCCTACGTGGGTTCCCTCAGCTGGTTTGCCGGGCAGACGGGCATGAACTTCGCCTTACAGGCAAAACGAACCTTCGGCACCAAAGGCTACATTTTGGTTTCTGGTTTTCTTTCCACGGTGGTGATTGGCTGGTACGCCTTCCAGACCGGCCTTACCGGCACGGTGATTAATCAGACCTTCGGCTGGAACGCGCTGGCGGTGACGGCGTTCGCCATCGTGCTCTATACCGGCGTCACGTTCCTGGGCGTTCGCGCGCTGTCGATTCTGGGCATGGTTGCGGCCCCGCTGTTTGTGGTGCTTGGCCTGGTGGCGCTGTGGCTGATTAGCCAGCAGCATGATTTCAGCGCTGTCGTTCAGTGGCACGGCAGCCCCGCCGCTGTGGGCACCATGAGTATGGGTACTGCCGTTACCATGGTGGTGGCGGGCTTTGCTGATTCAGGCACCATGACCGCCGACTTCACTCGTTGGTCAAAAAACGGTAAATCCGCCGTGATTGCCGCTTTCTCGGCATTCCCCGTTGCCAACGTCATTTCTTATCTTTTTGGCGTGGTTATCGTGGCGGTGGGCGCGGCCGTCGACCCGGCGACCAACGGCGGGAACTTCCTGCCGATCCTGATGGGACACGGCGCTCTGCTGTCTGCCATCGCCTGTCTGTTCGTTTTTATCAACCTCGGCTCCGTCTGTACGCACTGCCTCTACAACGGGGCCGTGGGCTACAGCCATCTGTTCCACAGCAAAATGCGGCTCTGGACGCTTATTCTGGGCGTTGCGGGCGGCGCGCTGGCGTTAGCGGGCGTGTGGTCTTACTTCCTTGAATGGCTGAGTTTGCTCGGCATTGTCGTGCCGCCGTTTGGCGCCGTGATGATCGTCGATTTGATTTTTATGGCCAAAATTAGCGAAAACCGTAAGACAAGCCGCATGCGTGGCAGCGCCTTTGCGGCCTGGGCTATCGGCAGCCTTTGCGCAGTGGTCGCTCACCTGCTGTTCCCGCAGTTTGGCGAAGCGGTCATTGGCCTGGTCACCGCCGCAATCAGCTACACCCTGATAATGAAAATCAAACATGAAGCCCCGGCGAGCATCATGGAGGGAAAAAATGCCTGATTACACCGTTAACTCAACACCATACGCCTGGCCCTTTGACGGCCACTACGGCGCCCACGACACCGCGCTGATCGTCATCGATATGCAGACCGATTTTTGCGGCAAAGGGGGTTACGTCGACAGTATGGGCTATGACATTGCGCTCACGCGGGCGCCGATAAAGCCGCTCCAGCAGGTACTGGCACGCCTGCGAGAGCTGGGCTTTCCGATTATTCATACCCGCGAGGGACATCGCCCTGATTTAAGCGATTTGCCGGCGAATAAGCGCTGGCGTTCAAAACGTATGAACGCAGAAATCGGCGCGGCGGGCCCGTGTGGCCGCATTCTGGTGCGCGGGGAGCCTGGCTGGGAAATCATTCCGGAACTGGCCCCGCTTGAAGGGGAAGTGATTATTGATAAGCCTGGCAAAGGGTCGTTTTACGCCACCGATCTGGAGCTTATTCTGCGCAGCCGGGGGATCCGCAACCTAATTCTGAGCGGCATTACGACGGATGTTTGCGTGCACACCACGCTGCGTGAAGCCAATGACAGAGGCTTTGAATGCCTGGTACTGACCGATTGCTGCGCGGCCACGGAACGGAAACACCACGAAGCGGCGTTAAGCATGATTCATATGCAGGGCGGGATTTTTGGCGCAGTGGCGAGTTCAGAGACTTTACTGGAGGGGCTTGCCAGCAAAACATCCGCGCTGGCAGTTTAACCTTTAAACCAATGCGCTCCCCTTCTGGTGGGGAGCTCATCGGCTATCAATCAGGGCTTACTTGCCCTTTTTGATATGTTTAATCAGACGCTTACGCTTACGCATCTGGTTTGGCGTCAGGGTATTGCGTTTCCCGGCGAACGGGTTCTCGCCTTCTTTGAACTGAATACGGATTGGCGTACCCATGACGTCCAGCGATTTGCGGAAGTAGTTCATCAGATAGCGCTTGTAGGAGTCCGGCAGGTCTTTCACCTGGTTGCCGTGAATCACCACAATTGGCGGGTTATAGCCACCGGCGTGAGCATATTTGAGCTTAACGCGACGACCGCGAACCAGCGGCGGCTGATGGTCTTCTGCCGCCATGTTCATGATGCGGGTCAGCAGCGCGGTGCTTACGCGACGCGTGGAGCTGTCGTAGGCTTCACGCACGGACTCGAACAGGTTACCTACGCCGCTGCCGTGCAGGGCGGAGATGAAGTGCACGCGGGCGAAGTCGATAAAGCCCAGACGGTAGTCCAGCGTCTCTTTCACCTGCTCGCGAACTTCATTGCTCAGGCCATCCCACTTGTTGACCACGATAACCAGTGAGCGCCCACTATTCAGGATGAAGCCCAGCAGCGAGAGATCCTGATCGGAAATGCCTTCACGGGCATCAATAACCAGCAGCACCACGTTCGCGTCTTCAATCGCCTGCAGGGTTTTGATTACCGAGAATTTTTCTACCGTATCGGTAATTTTCCCGCGCTTACGTACGCCCGCGGTATCAATCAGCACGAATTCACGCTCATCGCGCTCCATCGGGATGTAGATACTGTCGCGAGTGGTGCCCGGCATGTCGTAAACGACCACGCGTTCTTCGCCGAGAATGCGGTTAGTTAGCGTGGACTTACCTACGTTAGGGCGACCGACGATAGCGAGCTTAATCGGCAGATCCTGGGGATTGAAGGCTTCTTCTTCCTCTTCTTCCTCGAACTCTTCGTCGTCGGAAACAATGCCGTTTTTAGCGTTAAACGCGGCCCAGTAGGCTTCGTCTTCGTCGATTTCTTCCGGCTGTTCACGTGGGTCGATATCGTCCATCCACGGCACCAGAACGTGTTCCAGCAGGCTGGTCACGCCGCGGCCATGAGAAGCAGCAATTGGGTGAATTTCACCGAGGCCCAGGGAATAGAAGTCGATAACCGCCTGGTCAGGGTCAAGACCATCGGTCTTGTTCGCCACCAGGAAAGTCGGCTTCTGACGAGAACGCAGGTGCTTAGCGATGGCTTCATCGGCAGGCATCAGGCCCGCGCGTGCATCCACCATGAACAGCACAACATCCGCCTCTTCAATCGCCAGTAGCGACTGCTCGGCCATACGCGTTTCCACACCGTCTTCGGTGCCGTCGATACCGCCGGTATCAATGCAGATAAACTCGCGGCCTTCGACTTCCGCACGACCGTACTTGCGATCGCGAGTCAGCCCCGGAAAATCCGCAACCAGCGCATCGCGGGTACGCGTTAAACGGTTAAACAGGGTCGATTTACCGACGTTAGGGCGCCCAACAAGCGCGACCACAGGTACCATTATAAAAGCCTCATTACTCAAAATTTATTAATAAAACAGCGTCAATTTTCGGCTGTTTTTAAAAAGCCAAAACGGCTCCCGAACTAAGGGAACCGTTTCAAACGTGACGATTATCCGACAAGTTTAGCGTTTGATGGCGTACAGCGTGCCGTCTTTTGCCTGGATAAGCAGTTTGTCGCTGGCAACCACTGGCGTCGTCTGGAAGCCGGAGCTGTCCACTTTCTGCTGGGCAACAAAGCGCCCATCATCGTTGTTGATCCAGTGCATGTAGCCTTCGCTGTCACCAACGACCAGGTAGCCATTGTACAGCACTGGCGCGGTCAGGTTGCGGTGCAGCAGATCGCTTTGCGTCCACAGCGTTACGCCGCCGTCTACGTTCAGCGCCACAACGCGGTCATTCTGATCCACCAGGTAAATGCGGTTCCCGTCCACGATGAAGTCGTTAACCGAGCCCATCTCACGTTTCCACATGATCTGGCCTGAACGCAGATCCAGCGCCGTCAGGTTGCCGTTGTAAGCCAGCGCGTAAACCACGCCGTTAACGATAACCGGCGTTGTATCAACGTCGCTCAGGCGGTCGATTTCTGTCGCGCCAGTCGCCTGGGAGATACGCTGCTGCCAGATAAGCTGGCCCTGCTGCATCAACACTGCGCTTACGCGGCCGTTATCCCCGCCGACGATAGCTGCGCCAAAGGCGGTTGCCGGAGCCGATTCACCGCGCAGGGACAGCGCTGGCATATCGAGGTTAACGCTCCATTTTACCGCGCCGTCGGCTTCGTTCAGCGCCTGCAGCATACCGTTGCTGGTATGAATCAGCACAACGCCGTCGCTAACGACCGGGCGAGATAGCGCTTCGCCAGCCACTTTTGCCTGCCAGGCGATGCTGCCGTCGGAGGTGTTCAGTGCGAAGACTTTCGCTTTTTCGGTACCGACATACACGTGGCCGCCGTCAACGGTCAGGCCGCCAGACAGCAGAGCCGGGATATTACTGGAGAAGAAGCCGGTTTTCTCTGACAGATCGACCTTCCACTCTTCTTTGCCATCGTCCGCATTCAACGCTTTAACGGTACCGCGACGGTCAGCAGCATAAATGGTGCTGCCCTGCCAGGCCGGATGCAGGTTAGAGTAGAAATCACCGATTCCATCACCCACGGACGTGCTCCACGCTTTTTCCGGAGTGAACTGGTTTTCCACCGTTGGCAGCGGAGACATTTTAACCACATCTTCTTCGCCGCTGAACAGGGAGCAGCCGCTGAGCAGCGTCAAAGAGAGCAGCCCAGGCACAAATAGTTTACGCAATTGCATCGGGTCCCTCTTAGCTGGACAAATTATTGATTTTCATCTGCATCATTTCACGCAGGGCCGGAGAAGCATTGGTTTGTGAACCTTTGCTCCACGCATCACGTGCGCCCTGCTTATCCCCTTTACTGAGCAGCGCTTCGCCGCGCAGGTCGGCAACCATCGCTACCCAGCCTTCGCCTTTCACGCTATCCAGGGTTTTCAGCGCGGCATCAGCCTGCTTCTGCTGGATCTGAACGCGAGCCAAACGCAGATTGATCAGCGCCTGCATGTTCGCGTCCTTGGTGCTGCTAAGGCCGTTTTGCAGCTGGGTGGCTGCTTTATCCAGCTCGTTTTTATCAACAAACTGCTGCGCCAGCTCTAATGCCGCCAGCGCGCCATAGGTATTTTTGTTGTCAGCGGCAAATTTCTCGACCGCTTCCAGCGTCTGCGGCTGGTCTGCTTTGACCGCGCTGGTCACATTCTGGTAGGCCAGAGAGGCTTCGCGCATGGAGTCGTCCTGATGGCCGTTCCAGTAACGCCAGCCCACCAGAGCGCCGATACCCAGCACAACCCCGACTACCAGCGCTTTGCCGTTTTCTGCAAAGAAGCGTTTGACCGCTTCCATCTGATCGTTTTCGTTCTCGTAAACTTCCACGCAGTCCTTCTCCTTAACGAATAATCACCGGGTGATTAACCCAGTAACGCCTGCAGATGGGCGGCAGCGTCGGCCTGTGCGACGTTTTGTTGCTCACCTGTGCGTAAATCCTTAACCACGACTTCGCCTTTAGCGACTTCATCTTCACCCAGCACCAATGCAACGCGAGCGCCCCACTTGTCGGCACGAGCGAACTGCTTCTTGAAGTTACCGCCGCCGTAGTTAGTCATCAATTTCAGGGTCGGCACCTGGTCGCGTAGCTTTTCAGCCAGCAGCATTGCCGCGCCCTGCGTTCCCTGACCTGAAGATATCAGGTACATATCGACAACGGATTCTGCTTTAAATTCAGGATTAATCGCCTGAACCAATAAAACAAGACGCTCGAGGCCCATGGCAAAACCAACCGCCGGCGCCGCGCGCCCGCCAAGCTGCTCAACCAGACCATCGTAGCGGCCACCGGCACACACGGTGCCCTGAGAGCCCAGGCTATTGGTCACCCACTCAAACACGGTGCGGTTGTAGTAGTCCAGGCCGCGAACCAGACGCTGGTTCACGGTGTAGGCAATGCCCGCCGCATCGAGGAACTGGCACAGACCGGCGAAGTGCTCACGAGACTCTTCATCAAGGTAATCACCCAGTTGAGGCGCATCGTTCAGCAGAGTCTGAACATCCTGATTTTTGGAGTCCAGCACGCGCAGCGGGTTGCTGTACATGCGGCGTTGGCAGTCTTCGTCCAGCTTCTCTTTATGCTGCTCCAGGAAAGCAACCAGCGCATCGCGGTAGTTAGCGCGAGCTTCCAGAGAACCGATGGAGTTCAGCTCGAGGCTGACGTGCTGGTCAATACCCAGCGCGCGCCACCAGCGAGCGGTCAGCATGATAAGCTCGGCATCGATATCCGGGCCGTTCAGGCCAAAGACTTCAACACCCAACTGGTTAAACTGGCGATAGCGCCCTTTCTGTGGACGTTCGTGGCGGAACATCGGCCCGATGTACCACAAGCGCTGTTCCTGATTGTACAGAAGACCATGTTCGATACCGGCACGCACGCAGCCCGCGGTGCCTTCAGGACGCAGGGTCAGGCTATCGCCGTTGCGGTCCTCAAAGGTATACATCTCTTTTTCAACCACATCGGTGACTTCGCCGATAGCGCGTTTGAATAACGGGGTCTGCTCTACAATCGGCAAACGGATTTCGCTGTAACCGTAGCTCGCGAGCACCTGCTTAAGAATGCCTTCAATACGCTGCCAGATGGCGGTTTCGCCCGGCAGGTAATCGTTCATGCCGCGAATGGCTTGAATGTTTTTTGCCACGTTTTTTCTCTGCTTTATATACAAAAAATGAACCCGAAATCAGGCCATTTACTCAGGTAAACGGCCGTGCGGGTTCAATCATACACGGGAAGCCCTGTGCTTCCCATGCTTCGCATTATTTTTCCAGCTGTTGGATATCAATACGCTGCTTTTCATCCAGCATGCTGGCCTTGGCACGAATACGCGCTTCAAGCTGCGCAATCATGTCATCGTTGTCCATACGATCTCGCTGGCGGACGCCATCTTCGTAGAAACCACTTTTCTTATTGCCGCCGGTCACCCCGAGGGTGGAAACCAACGCTTCGCCAGGGCCATTCACCACGCAGCCGATGATGGAAACGTCCATCGGGGTGATAATGTCTTCCAGGCGCTGTTCGAGCGCGTTGACCGTCCCGATGACGTCAAACTCCTGGCGAGAACAGGTTGGGCAGGCAATAAAGTTGATCCCGCGGGAACGAATCCGTAGCGACTTAAGGATGTCGAAGCCGACTTTGATCTCTTCAATCGGATCCGCCGCCAGAGAGATACGCAGCGTGTCGCCGATCCCTTCTGAAAGCAGCAGACCCAGGCCGATCGCTGACTTCACAGCACCCGCACGCGCGCCGCCTGCTTCGGTGATCCCGAGGTGCAGCGGCTGATCGATCTGTTTCGCCAGCAGGCGATAGGACTCAACGGCCAGGAAGACATCAGAGGCTTTCACGCTCACTTTGAATTGATCAAAGTTGAGGCGATCGAGATGATCGACGTGGCGCATAGCGGATTCGAGCAGCGCCTGAGGCGTTGGCTCACCGTATTTTTCCTGCAGATCTTTTTCCAGGGAACCGGCATTCACGCCGATACGGATAGGAATATTTTTATCGCGCGCGCAGTCAACCACGGTGCGAATACGCTCTTCGTTGCCGATGTTGCCGGGGTTAATACGCAGGCAGTCGACGCCGTATTCTGCGACTTTAAGCGCAATACGGTAATCGAAGTGGATATCGGCGACCAGCGGAACGTTGACCTGCTGCTTGATAAGCTTAAACGCCTCTGCGGCGTCCATTGTCGGTACGGATACGCGAACAATATCAGCGCCTACACGTTCTAATGCTTTGATTTGATTAACCGTAGCTTCCACATCGGTGGTACGCGTATTGGTCATCGACTGAACGGCGATAGGGGCACCATCGCCGATTGGCACATTACCGACGTAGATCCGCTTGGATTTGCGACGTTGGATGGGTGCGGCATTATGCATGGTAAATCTCCACAATTACGCGTCTGGACTGGCGCTGATTATTCAGCACCAACAGTCAGACGTGCAACCTGGTTAGTTCTGATAAAACGACTCAGGTCCACAGGTTTGCCCTGATATTGAACCTGTACTGCTGACGGTGCGCCAATTTTCAGTTTATAAGGCGCTTTGCCCGCTAAATTGAGCTTCGCATCTTTGCGCTGCAGGCCGCTAAACAGCTTTTTACCGCTAGCGTCGGTGACTTCCAGCCAGCAGTCAGCGGTGAAGTTCAGCACCAGACCTTGAGCGGTATCCGCCGCCTGATTCACACCAGCCTGATCGGTTGGCAGCTGTCCGGCAGTCGCTGCCGGCGTAGTTTGTGCGTTATCAATTGGTGCCTGGCTTGGCGCAACCACGGCCGGCTGCTGAGTGGCATCTGCAGCGGCAGTTTGCTGGGATGACGCAGAAGAAGAAGCGTTGTTCTCCACTGGCGTAGGCAGTTCGACAGGCTGTGCCGGGGTTGATGTAGATGCTGCATCGGTAGAAGTATCGCTACCGGTATTCAGCGGCACAGATTGGCCGCTGCTGGTTGAGAGATCGGTGGTTGACTGATCGGCCATCGTAGACAGCTCTTCCTGCTGCGCCTTGTGGTTTTGCCACCACCACGCGCCCGTCAGGCCAATAACAACGAACAGAATCAGCCAGGTAAAACTCATCAGCCAGCCGTCGCGCTTTTTACGACGCTTACCGAGTGAGAAGCTTTGCATAGGCTCAACTTTGGCCGCCTTAATCGGGGCCTGCTTCGCCATCATCGGCAACAGCTCTTCTTCAGGAATACGAACCAGTCGCGCATAAGAGCGGATATAGCCACGCAGGAACGTAGACGCCAGCTCGGCAGGCGCCTTGTCGTCTTCAATATCCCTGACGGTGGAAACTTTCAGGCACAGGCGTTCAGCCACAGCCTGCTGGCTGAGACCCATCTGTTCACGCGCGTTACGTAAACGCTCACCTGTTGTTTGTGCTGCATTTGATTCGTTAGTGGCTTCAGTATTCATTAGCTACAACTGCTGGTACTGTTCAAATTAAAGAATTTGGCACGAGTCCTGTACCGCAACGTCTCCGCTACGTCAGATTGACTCGCACCGCGAAACAAATCTGATACCTGAAGGCAAACCCTCAGCAAAAATACCCGGTGTCAGCAGCGTAATTCACGCTGAGCTGGCGTTTTCCTGGGCTACCGGACCAGCCGGTGAGTTAACCATAGCTACCCTTCGGCAAGCTGTCCGTTAACTTTACGAAATGGGAACAACTAAACTGTTGTTGTGCGGCTACATACTGCCTTAAAGCCGCCCGAAACGCACCGTAATTATTACGCTGAATGATGTATTAGGCCACGTTATTGACGGCCCATACACTTTTGCCCGTTTTTTATACCGCGCGGAACACCCTCGCCCAGCGCGGTAAATAGCCATCTCTTATCAGACGGCCTTCACGGCAATAGGTTCACCCTGCATACGTTTACGCATAGTACGCTTGGTGCGGTCGATAACTTCACCAGCCAGCTGACCACATGCGGCATCGATATCGTCACCGCGGGTCTTACGAACAATGGTAGTAAAACCATAGCTCATTAATACTTTAGAGAAGCGATCGATACGGCTGTTGGAGCTACGGCCATAAGGTGCACCCGGGAACGGGTTCCACGGAATCAGGTTGATTTTGCATGGCGTATCTTTCAGGCATTCGGCCAACTGATGCGCGTGTTCTGTGCCGTCGTTGACGTGATCCAGCAGCACATACTCCACCGTCACGCGGCCCTGGTTGGCGTTGGATTTCTCCAGATAACGACGAACGGCCGCCAGGAAGGTTTCGATGTTGTACTTTTTGTTGATCGGCATGATTTCGTCGCGAATATCATCGGTCGGCGCGTGCAGGGAGATAGCCAGCGCGACGTCAATCATATCCCCGAGCTTGTCCAGCGCCGGCACAACGCCAGAGGTGGAAAGCGTTACGCGACGTTTGGACAAACCAAAGCCGAAGTCGTCCAGCATGATTTCCATTGCCGGAACGACGTTGTTCAGGTTAAGCAGCGGCTCGCCCATGCCCATCATGACCACGTTGGTGATAGGACGCACGCCGGTTTTCTTCTGCGCACCGATAATCTTCGCAGCACGCCAGACCTGACCAATAATTTCTGACACGCGCAGGTTGCGGTTAAAGCCCTGCTGCGCGGTGGAACAGAATTTACACTCCAGCGCACAACCTACCTGTGAAGAGACGCACAGCGTCGCGCGGTCTTCTTCCGGGATGTATACCGTTTCAACCAGCTGATCGGCAATTTTGATTGCCCATTTGATGGTGCCGTCGGCAGAACGTTGCTCTTCCGCAACTTCAGGTGCACGAATCTCGGCGATCTCTTTCAGCTTATTGCGCAGGACCTTGTTGATGTCAGTCATTTCATCGAAGTCATCACTGCAATAGTGATACATCCACTTCATGACCTGGTCGGCGCGGAACGGCTTTTCACCCAGCTCGGCGAAAAATTCGCGCAGCTGCTGGCGGTTAAGATCGAGCAGGTTAATTTTTTCGGCTTTATTGGAAACAACAACAGGTGCTGCTTCAGGCGTGTTCATTTCAGACATAATGTTTTCCGGCCTCGTTGTTACACGTTATGGCCCCTGGAGGGTTAGAAAAAGAAACGCCCCGGTGAGCTGACTCTTCCGGGGGCGTTGTATTGTACAAATTCTAGGGCATAGATGCCACGACTGAAAGCGAACTACAAAAAATTAAGTGTAAGTTTACTTACAGATTAGGAAATTTTAGCGCGTGCGCGGGCACACTTCGCCTTCGCCGAAGAAATAGGCGATTTCGCGAGCGGCGGATTCTACGGAGTCAGAACCGTGGGTGCCGTTCTCGGTGAAGCTGTCAGCGTAGTCTGCACGCAGAGTACCTGCCAGCGCGTTAGCCGGGTTGGTTGCGCCCATCAGGTCGCGGTGACGCTGTACTGCGTTTTCGCTTTCCAGTACGGAAACCACGATTGGACCGGAGGTCATGAACTCAACCAGACCGTCGAAGAAAGGCTTGCCGTCGTGCTCAGCGTAGAAACCACGAGCCTGCTCAACGGTCAGGTGCAGCATTTTTGCGCCAACGATTTTAAACCCTGCAGATTCAAAACGAGCATAAATGTTACCAATAACGTTTTTTGCCACCGCGTTTGGTTTGATGATGGAAAAAGTACGTTCAATAGCCATGATTACCTCTGTAGATGTTCTGTGTGTCCGGGAAACCCGGTTATGAAATTGGCGCAGATTATAAAGAGCAAGTTTGTCGTTGCCTATGGATGAAGATAACATTTTTTTAAAATAAGATTAGTTTTGGCAACACAATCGATGCAGCAGGCGGTATTTCATCTTTTGCCGTTACTGCAGAATGAAATTCGCACTGGCTACCTGCCCGGATTCATCCATCACAAGCACCTGATATTCTCCCGGTTTATTAAGCATTAACGCCAGTCCATCGCCCTGACTCTCTTCGCTTTCTCCATTAATAAACCACCAGCGCTGGCCCTGTCCCCCCTGGCTGGAAAGCCTGAGAGGGAGCTGCATCTGACCCGGTAAGCGTTTCAAAATAGTTCCGTCACGCACACCCAGCAAAAGCAGCGGCGTAACGCTCTCTTTTTGTAGAGGCGGGCAACTGGCCGAAACGGTTGGCAAACGAGCGGCACGGCGCTCAGCCTGAGGTAGCCAGGGTTCAAGGGGCAGCGGCCAGAGAGCGACTGTCCGCTGGCGAGCCCCTGGGCAGTCGGGTGCCACTCGCTCACCCTGCGCATCAACCCAGATAAGCTGACGCGTGCCCTGCGCGCCTTCCTGCCCCGGAGCCAGCAAGGTAGGCGGCTGAGCATCATCCAGAAGCCAGGTCGTCAGGCGACGACGGCAATTACTATCCCCCGCAGGCAATGCCTGCCCACCGGGCCAGCAGATCTCTGCGGCACTGACCGAAGCCGGACGAGGATCCGTCGGCAAATGAAGCTGCTGCACGCGTGAATTAGCCTGCAGCAAATTGTTCACCTGATTAAGCAGCGGTACGGCACTCCCTAACCCAAACTGCCCAGCCACCGGCGTGCTATCAGGCCTGCCGGTCCAGATACCAATCAGATAGCGCGAGTTGATGCCGATGGCCCAGGCATCACGATAGCCGTAGCTGGTCCCGGTTTTCCACGCCAGAGGGACGACGGGGGGTAAAGACGCATCCGGCTGAGGCTGGGCTTCTCCAGCAAGAATTCGGCGGATGATCCAGGCCGAACCCGGCGACATCAACGGACGCTCACGCAGCGCATCATTCGCCAATACCCGCAGCTGAGCGGCTTTGCCATGACGGGCAAACGCGCTGTAGGCCGCGACTATCTGGTCCAGCCTGGCCCCCCCACCGCCAAGTATAAGCGACAGATTGGGTTCACTGCCCTGAGGGAAGCGAAGGTTGAGCCCCACGTTGCCCATCTGCCCGGCAAAACGCTTCGGTCCGTAAGCCTCAAGAACCTGAACAGCAGGCAAATTCAGCGAACGCACCAGGGCATCGCTCATGCTTACCGGCCCGTGAAAACCGGTGTCGAAATTCCCAGGCCGATAGTCGCCGAACCTGCGCGGCACATCCTGCAGTAAAGAAGCCGGATGAATCAGCCCTTCGTCCATCGCCATGCCGTAAACAAAGGGCTTCAGCACGGAGCCCGGCGAGCGAACGGCGGTGACCATATCGACATGCCCGAATCGGCTGTCATCGTTGATATCCGCTGAGCCAACCCACGCGCGAACCTGCATCGTAGTGTGATCAACCACCAGCATGGCCAGTGAAGATCGAGGCGGTAAACGTGATTTCCATCCCAGGGCCAGCTCTTCCATCTGACGCTGCAAAGAAGCATTCAGCGTGGTAGAGATCAGCGTATCTTTGGTGCGCGATGTCAGATACCGGGACAGTAGCGGAGCCAGCTGCGGCATCTGCCGGGGTGCCAGCCAGACAGGCTCCTGCAAAGACTCTTTAACCTGTTTCTGTGGCCACACGCCCTGCTCGGCCATACGGTGCAATACCTTATCCCGCGCCTGCTGGGCGCGTTCAGGCCAGCGGTCAGGTCGCAGGCGGCTGGGAGCCTGAGGCAGCACGGCAAGTAAGGCCGCTTCTGAATAACTAAGCTGTGCAGGGGCTTTGCCGAGATAGGCCCAGCTTGCCGCGCCGATCCCCTGTAGCGTGCCGCCGAAGGGAGCACGGTTGAGGTAGAGCGTCAGGATCTCCGTTTTGGAAAGATGCCATTCGAGTTGGAAGGCGCGCCAGACCTGCCGAAATTTCCCGCCGAGAGTACGAGGATGAGGATCCAACAGGCGCGCAACCTGCATCGTCAACGTGCTGCCGCCGGAGATCACTTCGCCATTACGCAGATCCTGCCAGGCCGCACGCAAGATCGAGAAAGGATTTACGCCAGGATGATCCCAAAACCAGCGATCCTCATAGCCAATAAGCGCTTCAAGGTAACGGGGAGAAACCTGATTCAGTTCCACCGGATAACGCCAGATCCCTTCCGCATCCGCAAACCGCCATAGAGGAGTACCGTTTTCAGCAACCACTACCCGAGCCGGGTTGACCTCATGTAAAGGCAGAGGCCAGAGCCTATCCGCCAGCCAGATAAAAGAGGCAACCAGCAGCGGCACTATCAACCAGAGATAGCGCCGCCGCCAGCGTAGCCTTGATCCGTTCAGCACCGACGTTCTGCTTACGGCACAACGGTCAACGTGCCGGTACTGTTACCGGTTGCCCGCCACTGCGGAACGTACATTGATTCCACCTGCGGGACAGGCACGGTGTAGGTTCCCGGCGTAACGGCTCGAGCCAGATAGATAAGGGTGGCGTGCTGGCCCTCGTTCAGCGGCAGCGCGGCCACAAAGCGGTCATCCCTGAACTCCATATGCTGTATGTCCTGCTGCTGCATTTGGTTCAACAACGTCTGCACTTCGCTCGCGCTGTCGCTAAGGCTGGCGCTGCTGTTCGCCAGATTCTGGTTTTCCAGCTCCAGTCCGGCAGGGAGTAAATCGACTACCAGCGCATCCGGCACGTTTTTGTCAGCCCAAACGTCCAGCCAGACCATGACCAGTTCACCGCTTTTCAACGATGAAAGTGATCGTGTATTACCTTTCGCATCAAGGAAGTGGCGTTCAACATGCAACACATTGCTGTAGGCAGCCGGTGCCTGCTGCGGATACCCCGCGCTGTCGAGGCGTAAATAGAGGCTGGACATCCCGGTGTTGGTCACCTGCAGGCCAGAAAGCTGCTGCGCGGTCAGATTACGGGTTACCGCTTGGCTGGACGCCAGCGGCTCCGCGCCCAACGAGGTCTGCGCCTGCCAGTCGCCTTTCACGTTTTGCAGACCGTGGCCGGCAATGAACAACGCGTTTGTTTCTTGAGTGGATAACCAACGCTGGCTCCAGGCCATGTCCGACAGCCCAAGCAGCAGCTGATTCTGGCTGTCCGGCAGCAGCTTGTTCTCTTCCAGCAGGCTAAGCATCATTGCTTTATCCCGCAGCTCGCTGCCGTAATCCGCCATCCAGATCTGTTTATCACTGCGCTGAGTTTTCAGCCCCAGAGCAATCGCTTGCTGGCTACGCGGCTCATCTCCCATCAGCTTCAGGGCAATACCCAACTGCACCAGCGGCAGTCCAGCACGAGCCTGTTCGTGGCGCTGCCAAAGTTCACGCAGAGCCCCAAGCGGCGCTTTTTGTTGACGAGCCAACACCAGCCCGGCATAAGCCTGAACCGCGAAGCGGCTGGCCGGAGCATCGTCTGTATAACGCAGGGCAATCATGCCCGGATCCTGAAGATAGCGCAGCAGGCGCTGGTTAGCCTTACCGAGCGCATCGCCATTAACGCTGTAGCCCTGCTCGCTGGCCCTGACCAGGAAATCCGTAACATAGGCCGTTAGCCAGTATTCTTCCGGCCCTGATTTATCCCACAGCCCAAAACCGCCATTATCACTTTGCATTTCAAGCAGGCGGGCAATGCCCACATCAATGGCAGCCCGGCGCTGTTGGTCGGTAATGCCTTTGATGCCCAACGCATTCAGTTCAGCTTCGTTGGTGTACAGCGACGGGAACAGGCCGCTGGTCGTCTGCTCCAGGCAGCCGTACGGGTAGGCTTTTAGCTCGCGAATGTAGCGCGCCAGGTTTAGAGGCGGGCGCCCGCTCAGCAGCAGTTGACCTTCCAGCGTCGAAGCAGCAATCCCTGACAGATGCGCAGGTGGAAGCGTCCAGATTTCGCCCGGTTTAACCACCGCGCCACTGTTCACCGTCTGCGCAGGGAACGCAGGACGAACGCCGATTTTCCACTGTTTATCCGGTGTAGCCAGCGTCTCTCCCGGCAGAGCAAGTCCGTTAATCACGGCTTTGATTTCGCCGTCACCAAAACCTTCCAGCGCACGCACGGGGATAAACAGCGTGCCGCGAGCACCCGGGGCCAGCTTCACGTCCATCGTCGACGCTCCGTTTAGCGCTAACAGCCCCTGAGCGCTGAGCGCCACGCTAAGCTGCTGAGGCCTGTCCGTCAGGTTGGTGAGATCCAGCGCCAGGCGGCTGGTATCTCCC
Source organism: Cedecea neteri NBRC 105707 = ATCC 33855 (assembly GCF_001571265.1). Classification (GTDB taxonomy): domain Bacteria; phylum Pseudomonadota; class Gammaproteobacteria; order Enterobacterales; family Enterobacteriaceae; genus Cedecea; species Cedecea neteri. The sequence goes on from NZ_BCTL01000035.1 coordinate 36,250, forward strand.
CCGGCCATAAATCTCGGCGCGGCCAGCTCGCTCACCAGAGGCGCGGCAACCGTGACTTTTTCTTCGCTATTACCGAAGCGATCGTCGGTCCAGGCCTGAGCCATAACCCGCAGTTCACCATTGAAATCACCAATTGGCAGCGTCACCGTTCCTTCACCGTTTTCATCTAACGCTACGGGATGAGCCTGTTGCGCGATGATAGTCACGTGGTTTACCGGCTTTTTACCACCACGGCTTAGCTCATCGCCTTCATCTCCGTCACCGCCAAAGCGCAGCGCAGCCAGCCGCCCTTCGCCTTCAATCACCTGGCCGTAAATGTCGTAGATGTCTGCGCCATAACGCTTGCGTCCAAAGAAGGCATCCCACGGATCCGGCGTTTTGTAATCGGTGATGTTAAGCACGCCGCTGTCCACGGCGGACAGCAGCACATTAATTTGCTTCGGCACTTCGCCATTTTTCACGCTGGCCTTTACCTTAACCGTCAGGTTTTGGTTAGGGCGCATTTTGGCCGGATTTTGCAACGTAAGATCGAGGCGGCGGCTCTCGTCCCCTAGTGGCAGATGAAGGATCCCAACCGCGCGTTTAGGCGTGGCAGAACGCGCCTTGTCTCCGGGGCGAATAACCACGGTGCTTAAGTAAAGATCGTGTCGCTGCCAGTTTTTATCCACCGGAATAGCGAGATCCATCCCGCCTGCCGGAACGTCGATCTCTTTCCACCACAGCGGCCCATCGCTGGACTCCACCAGCGCATAGCCTTTACCTGCGGCAGGCGCGGCAATATGCAGATTGATGGTATCGCCAGCTTTGTAAGACGGCTTATCTATTTTTAGCGTCACTCTGTCCGGGCGTACTGCACCTGTGCCATCGCTGTTATCCTGCCAGCTATAACCGGCCCAGAAGCGCAGGCTGCTGACGAGATTATTTTCTGGATCGCGAACTTCCAGGCGGTAGGAACCCCATTCCACCGGGAAGGCCACTTTGCCCGTTTCCCCAGCGACAAGCGTCAGCTTCTGCTCGGCTTCCACCAGGTCTTTTTGGTCGTACTGAGACTGCCAGCCTTCGCTTTCCTCCCAGCTCCAGTAGTAGTCCCGCCGCTCGCGAATCAGGCGCACGTCCAGGTCACTTACCGCCAGCTTCTCTCCTTGCGCATCGGCATAAACAATGTCGAAACCTGCGCTGCTGTCTTCATCGACGATGGGCTGAGTGCGGGTAGTGTCGGTCCGGTAGTCATAGACCTCTTTACTGGCAAACTGAGGACGGATCCCCGGCATCGCCTGAGCAGGCCAGATTGCCTGCTCTACGCGGCGTGTCACAGGGCGACCGCCGGACTCCAGCAGGCTAGCCTGCAAAATAAGGCGCAGCGGAGAATGCACGTCTCCCCACTGGCTTTCCGCGCTGACGGTCGTATGCCCCTGCTCATCAAGCGTTAACTCAACTGCGTCCAGGCTACGGGAAAGGTTTTGCTCATTAATGTCGCCAAACTGGAACCCCGGAAGTTTTGCAACGGCATCACGTAAAGGACGCAGGAAGAGCTGCCCCTGAAGGTTGTTACCCGCGGCTGGTGCACCGTAGAGATAGCGCCCGGCAACGTCAAAGTTGACGGTATCTTCAGGCGATATCGGCGCACTCTGCGCCGTGAGATTCAGCGCCATACGCTCCGGCATGAAATCTTCAACTTTAAATGTCCAGATACGCGGCTGGTTATCTCCGGTGTTGACCCGCATTTGCCAGTTACCGGTTGCCGCGCTTTCACTCAGAGGATAAGTAAATTGATAAAGCCCGTTGGCCGACTGCCACACTTCGGTGCGGGCAACCTGACCATCTGGTTTCACCACCTCAAGCTTCACCGGCTGCGGCGGCAGGGGTTTACCGTCACCGTCCCTGAGCAGGGCATTAACGATGACCGACTCTCCCGGGCGATAGAGGTCTCTCGGGCCAAACATAAAGAACTGTTTGCTATAGCCTTGCTCACCGGCAATATCAAACTCCGCCAGATCCAACGCCGGGCGGCCGAGATCCAGCAGCGTGGTTTGCTCACCATTGCGCGCCAGCAGTAACGTGCCTTTATTCAGCTTATCAAGCGTGGCATGCCCGTCACCGTCGCTTTTCGTTTGCCCTACCGTTTGGCCTTTTTCGTTCAGCAGCGCAATCTCTACGCCCGACTGCGCGGCACCGTTTTCCAGGCTCTGGGTAAAGACGTCCAGCCTGTCGTGATAGCGGTGCACAGAAATACCCACATCGCTCAGCGTGAAGAGCGTTGCGGCATTGCTGTAGGCGTAATGACCCGCCTGATTCATGATCGCCAGATAAACGCCGGGCTGCTGCAGGGGCTTGATATCCCCCAGCGGTAGCATCAGTTTCTCGCGGGTGTTGCGTGCCGGGTTGAGGTCAAAACGACCGGTGTAAACCAGATCGGCCAGCTTCAGAAGATTATCGGACTCCCAGTTAGAGACGGAGTTGCGATACTGCCATTGGCTGACAAACGCGCTGAGCGAGCTGTCCTTAATGCGGTAGAAGTTGACGTCAATTTTATCGACGTTGAGCGCCATAACAGGCAAACCCGCAATCACTTTGGTCGGCAGTAACGAGCCTTTGCTGGCAAAACCTACGCTCGGCTGCACGTCACGCGTGGCGATCTGTTTTTCGAAACTGGCATCCAGCGTCGCTTTATTCAGTGCAAGCAGGCCACTTTCTACGGTCACGATCAGCGTGCGTTTTGGCTCCAGGTGGCGCAGGCGTAGCTCTTTCAGATCCCGGGAAAGCTCCCAGGCACCGTCCACTTTGCCGCTGGTTTTATCCACCAGATGGGCGACTTTATTGAAGTCCTGATTGGGATCGAGCGGAAGAGAAAAGGTCAGCACTAACGTGCTGGCACCGTCCAGCTGAACTTCGGAGGCATCAAGCAGCTTCAGCGGCTTCCCCGCGGACTGCTGCGCCAGTTTTTCTAGCTGGGCGGCATCCGGTTTAGTTTCAGCTTTGCTGCTTTGTTCCGCCCCCGCAGAAGCTGTAGGCTGAACGGTTTGCTGATTGTTTTTATCGTCACAGCCCGAAAGCGCCAGCAGGCCGCAAACCAGCGCGGCGAGGCTCGTCAAACGTAGTGCATTCATTCTTTCATCCCTGGCCAATAAGGGCCGCTAAACATTACGTAGAGCAAGTATTATGCGGATTAGCCAGAAAAGCGAAAGTCAGAATCTTCTGCCTTGCGCGATATCTCGCAGGCAACGGTAAATTAGCGACTGCATTCAATAAGTTTTACGAAGTATCTCGCGATGTCAGGCAAGGCCGCTTGCCGGGTTATAGAAAAACACCGACAATCCATTTTTCTTTGATGAACCGGAGGCTCACTATGTCCACCTCTTTCTTCGTCGCGGGCGACTGGCTCGCAGAACATATTAACGATGACGATATCCAGATTTTAGATGCCCGTATGGCACCACCAGGACAGGAGCATCGCGATCTGCCGGGCGAGTACCGTGCAGGGCATCTGCCAGGTGCAGTCTATTTTGACATTGAAGCGCTCTCCGATCACACCAGCCCCCTTCCCCACATGATGCCGCGTGCTGAAGCATTTGCCGTTGCTATGCGCGAACTGGGCGTCAGCAGCGATAAGCACCTGGTGGTCTACGACGAAGGCAACCTGTTCTCCGCGCCTCGTGCCTGGTGGATGCTGCGCACCTTTGGCGTCGAAAGAGTGTCGATTCTGGCCGGTGGGCTGGCGGAATGGCAACGTGAAGCGTTGCCTCTGGAACAAGGGGACGTGGAGCTGCCGGAAGGTGAGTTCGAGGTTAACTTCGATCCGCTGGTGATCAAACGCCTTACCGACGTGCTGCTGGTCAGCCACGAAGGCACTGCACAAATTGTTGATGCCCGCCCTGCGCCACGTTTCAACGCGCTAGCCGATGAGCCGCGCCCGGGCCTGAAACGCGGCCATATTCCTGGGGCGCTTAACGTGCCGTGGGTGGACCTGGTGGAAAACGGCCAGTTGAAGACCACGGACAAACTGAGCGAAATCTTCGAGCGCCAGGGCGTAAGCTTCGAGCGGCCAATCATTGCCAGCTGCGGCTCCGGCGTCACGGCTGCCGTCGTGGTACTGGCGCTGACTACGCTGGGCGTGAACGGCGTGTCGCTTTACGATGGTTCGTGGAGTGAATGGGGCGCCCGCCCTGACCTGCCGGTTGAACCTGCGCAATAAAAACAAAAAGGGAGGCATAGCGCCTCCCTTCAAATTGATGACAAACAGCCGTCAAATAATGCGATTTTGCTTGAAGTCGCGCAGGAAACTGCCCCAACGGCGCTCGTAGAACGGCGTGATGTGGGCAATCATAAAGTGGCTGATGCCCTTCTCGCCCTCCACAACCTGGCAGATATCAACCGGCTCATCGCCCGGTAATGTATCGGTGGCCACGCTCCCGGCCTGGCGAATAATCGCCTCGATGTCGCCGTCAGCCTCAATACCGAGCAGCAGGTTTGGTTCTTCGTCTGCCTGTTCCTTGATGGAGCAGATAAACGCCCGCTTTACCGTTTTCAGGTTTTTAAACAGCGTCGTCAGCGAGTCGACCATCTGTACTGGCGGCTCGGCAACTTCTGAAAGCAGCAGCGAGGTACCACCCTCCAGCACTTCCTGCTGGCTCAGAGGGTCACTCTCTGCGCTGACCAAATGGTTGATTTCGTTTGGCGTAAATTCTTTGCCAGTCGGCAGTTTGGCGTTAAGGAACAAAGCTTCACCCAGCGTCATTTCAAATAAAGTGCGCACGGGCATCACCACAAACGCTTGCTCATGGCTCACGGCTCCCTGCAGGGCTTCAAGGGATGTGAAGAAAGGGATCACCGAAGTACCGTCTTCTTTTTCCCAGTGCTGCAGTTCAACCGCGCTGTCAGCGTCGATAGCTTCACCTTCCGCTGCGTTGCCCGGCACCCAAACGGTGGATTCCAGCAGGGTGCGGAAAAATGCCGGGCGGTGGGCCGGTTCGGTTGCCGCCTGCTCAAGCAGGGTTTCTAGTTCGTTTTTTGTTTCTGACATTGTGATTCCGGGATAAAGCTTAAGAGGTTTTACCCTCACCCTAACCCTCTCCCTGGGAGGGAGAGGGGACTGTTCAGAGCTGTCTTTCCTCCCTCTTCCTTTCTGGGAGGGAGAGGGGACTGCTCAGGACTGTCTTTCCCCCTCTCCCCTATGGGGAGAGGGCCGGGGTGAGGGGCAGTATTACTTCGCTAACAACAGATTGGCGATCGCACGTACGCCCAGGCCAGTTGCACCGGCAGACCACTGCTCAACCGCGCCTTTACGGTAAGTTGCAGAACAGTCCACGTGTACCCAGCCCTGGTGGTAGTTTTCCACAAAGTGAGACAGGAAACCTGCCGCAGTGCTTGCACCCGCCGGATAAGAGGCGTTCGCGGTATTGTTCAGCTCGGCGAAGTTAGACGGCAGCTGGCTGCGGTGGAATTCCGCCAGCGGCAGACGCCAGAACGGCTCGTTTTCTTCGGCGGCGCTTGTCAGCAGACGGGCAGCCAGTTTTTCGTCAAAGCTGAATACCGCGTGGTAATCGTTGCCCAAGGCCGTTTTCGCCGCCCCGGTCAGGGTCGCGCAGTCGATGATCAGTTCTGGTTTCTGAGCTGCAGCATCAATCAGGCCATCGGCGAGCACCAGGCGGCCTTCGGCATCGGTGTTCATCACTTCAACGGTTTTGCCGTTACGGTAAGTGATGATGTCACCCAGCTTCATGGCGTTGCCGCTGATCATGTTATCTGCACAGCACAGGAACAGCTTAACGCGCTTGTTCAAGCCACGGGTAATGGCCAGAGCCAACGCGCCGGTGATGGTCGCGGCACCGCCCATGTCGGATTTCATAGAATCCATGAACGCGGTCTGCTTGATGCTGTAGCCGCCGGAGTCAAAGGTAATGCCCTTCCCAACCAGGCTTGCGTAAACCGGCGCGTCCGGGTTACCAGTTGGGTTGAAGTCCAGCGCCAGCAGCACGGGCGCGCGGTCAGAACCACGGCCAACGGTGTGGATCCCGGCATAGTTCTGCTCACGCAGGTCTTCGCCCTTAGTAATACGGTAAGAAACGTGGTCGCAGGCAACGTCGCACAGCAGGTCAACGGCGCGGGAAGCAAGCTGCTCCGGGCCCAGCTCTTCTGCCGGGGTGTTGATGGTGTGGCGAACCCAGTCGATAACTTTCAGGCGGCTATCCAGCTCTTTCTGCTCGGTTTCGCTCAGCACGGCCCAGTCAATTTTGCGGGTGCCTTTTGGTGCGCGATAGCCCTGCCAGAAGGCCCAGCTCTTCTCTATGTCCCAGCCTTCGCCAGCCAGTTGGACGTGCTTCAGCCCCTGGCCGTCAATTTTGCGCGCTGCGCGCTGGATAAGACCGAGATCGTCTTTGCCGGTCAGGTGTAGGGTAATGCCGTCATTGTTAATGCTATACGTCGCCTTTTCGCCCCAGCGTGCGTCCGCTGGCTGCGTGGAAAGGGTGATTTTCATCGCTTCAGTCATTTTCCAATCCTTCATTGTTCAGCACAGGCAAAATGCAAAAACGGGCCGCCCAAGGCAGCCCGTGTATCATTCAGCTTCATCTAACCAGACAAGCAAAATCGCTTCCAGTACTTTCTCGTTAGAAGCGTTCGGATCGTCATCAAACTCTTCCAGCTCGCAGATCCACTGGTGCATATCGGTAAAACGCACCGTCTTAGGATCGAGATCCGGACGGCTGTCGTACAGCGCCTCGCCGATTTCACGGCTGTCGGTCCACTTCAGTCCCATGGCGGCTCCCGTTAGTGTTCGCGTGCGTGGTTAATGGTGTAACGCGGCATCTCAACCACCAGATCTTCGTCGCTGACGCGAGCCTGGCAGCTCAGGCGGCTTTCCGGCTCCAGACCCCATGCTTTATCCAGCATGTCGTCTTCGTCTTCGGTGCTTTCCGCGAGGGAATCAAAACCTTCACGCACAACGCAGTGACAGGTGGTGCAGGCACAGGACTTCTCACAGGCGTGTTCAATCTCAATACCGTTGCGCAGCGCAACGTCGAGAATGGTTTCACCTTGCTTCGCTTCCAGAACTGCGCCATCCGGACACAGGTCCTGATGAGGCAGAAAAACAATCTTTGGCATATTAAACCTCGTCCACGGAATGGCCGGTCAACGCTTTACGGATCGACTGATCCATACGACGTGCGGCGAATTCCTGGGTTTGCTTGTCTACGTTTTTGATTTCATTTTGAATAGCGTCGGCATCGTCACTCGCGGCGGCAGCGCTTAACGCGGCCATCGCGGCATCAATGTCGGCACGCTCTGCGGCGCTTAGCAGCGCGGCATCCGCCGTCAACGCGCTGGTCAAACTCTCCAGCACGCGGGCAGCTTCGACTTTTTGCTCGGCCAGCATGCGTGCTTGCACGTCATGCTCGGCGTAACTCATGGAGTCCTGAATCATGCTGGCAATTTCGCCATCACTCAGGCCATAAGCAGGTTTCACCTGGATTGAGGATTCAACGCCGGTGGATTTTTCCATCGCCGTTACGCTCAGCAGGCCATCGGCGTCTACCTGGAAGGTGACGCGAATATGGGCCCCGCCAGCGGACATTGCAGGAATGCCGCGCAGCGTAAAGCGAGCCAGTGAACGGCAATCCTGGACAAGTTCGCGCTCGCCCTGCAGCACGTGGATAGCCATCGCTGTCTGGCCGTCTTTGAAGGTGGTGAATTCCTGCGCGCGCGCCACCGGGATGGTGGTGTTACGTGGGATAACCTTCTCAACCAGCCCGCCCATCGTTTCCAGACCAAGGGACAGCGGGATGACGTCCAGCAGTAGCATTTCGCTGTCCGGCTTGTTGCCCACCAGAATGTCAGCCTGGATTGCCGCGCCGATGGCAACGACTTTATCCGGGTCGATAGACGTTAACGGCGTACGGCCAAAGAATTCGCCTACGCGCTCACGCACCAAAGGTACTCGGGTCGAACCGCCGACCATCACCACTTCCAGCACTTCTTCTGCTTCCACGCCCGCATCTTTTAACGCACGACGACAGGACAGAAGCGTCCGTTTAACCAGGGAAGAAATAAGCTCATTGAACTGTTCGCGGGTGACTTCACCCTGCCAGCCAGCCACTTCGACGCTGGCGGTGGCAGCATCGCTGAGGGCGATTTTGGCGGCGATGGCTGCGTCCAGAAGCTGGCGCTGTACGCGATCGTCGCTACGGTCGGCAATACCGGCCTGTTCGCGCAGCCAGTCGGCCAGCAGATGGTCGAAATCATCGCCGCCCAGCGCGGAATCACCGCCGGTGGCCAGCACTTCAAACACTCCCCGGCTCAGGCGCAGGATGGAGATATCAAAAGTCCCGCCGCCCAGATCGTAAACGGCAATGACGCCTTCTTTACCGGAGTCCAGGCCGTAGGCAATCGCCGCGGCGGTTGGTTCGTTCAGCAAACGAAGAACGTGCAGCCCGGCAAGGCGTGCGGCGTCTTTGGTGCCCTGACGCTGTGCGTCATCAAAATATGCGGGAACCGTGATAACCACGCCATCAAGCTCCCCTTCCAGCGTTTCAGTGGCGCGGGCAGAGAGTGATTTCAGGATATCGGCAGAGATGCGAATCGGGTTAAGCAGGCCGGCAGGCGTTTCAATCATCGGCAGGCCGTTTTCACTGGCCTGCAGGCGATATGGAAGATGAGGATAACGTGTCTGAATGTCCGCCAAAGAACGGCCCATCATACGTTTTATCGAGCTGATGGTATTCGCAGGATCCTGCGCGGCAAGCGCGCGAGCATCAAAACCAACAACATGTTCTTGCTGCTGGTAATGCACCACGGAAGGCAGCAGATGGCGGCCTTCACGGTCAGCAAGCGTTTCAGCCTGGCCGCTACGAACGGTAGCCACCAGCGAGTTGGTGGTGCCAAGGTCAATACCTGCGGCCAGCCTGCGCTGGTGCGGCGCGGCCATCATGCCTGGCTCGCTAATTTGTAATAAGGCCATGTATCGCTTCCAAAAATCGGGCCTGAGTTCAGGCGTTAAAAGTCGAGCAGCTTTTCTTCTAGTTGTTCAATTTGGCTCTGTAATTTGTCGAGGAAACGCAGCTTGCGCACGGTGTCCGCCGCCTGTTCCCACTGCTGGTCATCCAGCTGCTGTACCATCTGTGCGCTGCGGTTTTTCACCATCGTTTTTACGCGCGAGGCAAAGCTTTCAAGCTTGTCGCTATCTTTCGCCTGTTCGATATCGTCCAGCTCTTCACGCAGCTCCAGCTGTTCCATCAGGAACGCGGTGTCGCGCACGGTATGCTGTTCATTCGCCAGGTCGAAACCGTTCAGGGACAGGATGTATTCGGCGCGGGCAAGCGGGTGACGCAGCGTCTGCCAGGCCTGATTGATGGTGGCGGATTGGCTCACAGCCAAAAGCTGTTCTGCCTGAGGGCGGCTGGCGTATTTGTCCGGGTGGAACTGGCGTTGCAGCTCCTGGTAACGGCTAGCCAATTGCTCGGTGTTCAGGGTATAGCCTGGCGTTAGCCCAAACAGGGTAAAATAATCCATAACAGACTCGGGTTCATGTCAGGTAAGTGCTGTGTGGTAAAGCAAAATCCCCACGGACCAGGGCCAATGGGGAAATGCGTGGGATCAGACGTGGAAGCTTTCGCCGCAGCCACACTCATCCTTCACGTTCGGGTTAGTAAACTTAAACCCTTCGTTAAGGCCTTCTTTCACGAAGTCGAGCTCGGTCCCGTTTAAGAATTGCAGGCTTTTACCATCGACAACCACCTTCACGCCTTTGTCTTCGAACACGGTGTCATCCGCCATCGGTTCATCAACAAATTCGAGAACATAAGCCATCCCAGAGCAGCCTGAAGTGCGCACGCCCAGACGCAGACCAAACCCTTTACCACGGTTGGTCAGGAAGGCATTTACACGGGCAGCAGCGCTGTCGCTAAGGGTAATCGACATACAACAACCTCAATCAGATATTTAACTCGTCATACTTCGAGCCGCTGCCGGGCAGCCAGCTCGAATCAGTTAGAGTTATTTTGTTTCACGTTTGCTTTTGTAATCCGCGATAGCCGCTTTAATTGCGTCTTCTGCAAGGATTGAGCAGTGAATCTTCACCGGCGGCAGTTCGAGTTCGTCTGCGATGTCGGTGTTTTTGATCGCCTGCGCTTCGTCCAGGGACTTGCCCTTCACCCACTCGGTGACCAGCGAGCTGGAAGCAATCGCCGAGCCACAGCCGTAGGTTTTGAAACGCGCGTCTTCAATGATACCGTCATTGTTGACTTTGATCTGCAACTTCATCACGTCGCCACAGGCCGGTGCACCCACCATGCCGGAACCTACGCTGTCGTCGCTGTTGTCGAAAGAGCCAACGTTGCGTGGGTTTTCGTAGTGATCAATTACTTTTTCGCTGTAAGCCATTTTTACTTCTCCAGAATCTGAAATCGACGTCCTGACGAACGATCAGTGATGAGCCCATTCGATGGAATTAAGATCCACGCCCTGTTTGAACATTTCCCACAGCGGAGAAAGGTCACGCAGACGGCCAATGGATTTACGTACCAGCTCGATGGTGTAATCGATCTCTTCTTCAGTGGTAAAACGACCCAGAGAGAAACGGATAGAGCTGTGTGCCAGTTCGTCGCTCATGCCCAGCGCGCGCAGCACGTAGGATGGCTCGAGGCTAGCGGAAGTACAGGCAGAACCTGAAGAGACCGCGAGGTCTTTCAGCGCCATGATCAGCGACTCGCCTTCAACGTAGTTAAAGCTCACGTTAAGAATGTTTGGCGCGCCGTGCTCCAGGTCACCGTTCAGGTAAACTTCTTCCATATCTTTCACGCCGTTCCACAGACGGTTACGCAGCGTGCGCAGACGGGCCATTTCGGTCTCCATCTCTTCTTTTGCGATACGGTAAGCTTCGCCCATGCCGACGATCTGGTGCACAGGCAGCGTACCGGAACGCATGCCGCGCTCGTGACCACCGCCGTGAATCTGTGCTTCGATACGGATACGCGGTTTACGACGCACGTACAGCGCGCCGATGCCTTTCGGCCCGTAAATTTTGTGGCCAGAGAAGGACATCAGGTCAACTTTCAGCTGGCTCAGGTCGATAGGCAGTTTGCCCACGCTCTGGGTAGCATCAACGTGGAAGATAATGCCACGGGAACGGCACATTTCGCCGATAGCCGCGATATCCTGCACCACGCCGATTTCGTTGTTTACATGCATGATGGAGACCAGAATCGTGTCTTCACGCATAGCGGCTTCCAGCTGCTTCAGGTCAACGATACCGTTGCTCTGCGGCGCCAGGTAAGTCACTTCAAACCCTTCACGCTCAAGCTGACGACAGGTGTCCAGCACGGCTTTGTGTTCGGTTTTGGCGGTGATGATGTGCTTGCCTTTCTTCTGGTAGAAGTTAGCCGCACCTTTGATGGCCAGGTTGTCTGACTCGGTCGCGCCGGAGGTGAAGACGATTTCACGCGGGTCTGCGCCAACCAGTTCTGCGATTTGGTTACGGGCTATATCAACGGCTTCTTCAGCCTGCCAGCCAAAGCGGTGGGAACGGGAGGCCGGGTTACCAAAGGTGCCGTCCATCGTTAAAAACTGCATCATCTTCTCAGCAACACGCGGGTCTACCGGCGTGGTTGCGGAGTAGTCGAGGTAAATCGGTAATTTCATTGCTCTTAAGCTCCGTACATCACTTCAATACGAAGAATCAGGCTTAAAATATGTTGCCGTTATAGACAGGGAGCACCGCTCCCCCAACCTGATTCTAAAATTCTTGTTCTTCTGCTTATGCGCGCAGTTTGACGTCAATAGCGTCCTGAGAACGGGTGCTGCGATGATTTTCACTATGTTGACGATCGGACACGTCCAGCACTTCCTGGTTGTTAACCAGCTCACCAAGGGTGATGTTGTTCAGGAAGCCGGTCAGGCGATCGCTCAGGTCGCGCCACAGCGCGTGAGTCAGGCACTTATCGCCGCCCTGGCAGCCGCCTTTACCCTGGCAACGGGTGGCGTCTACGGACTCATCAACGGCGCTGATCACTTCGCCTACGGCGATGCTGCTCGCGTCTTTACCTAACAGATAACCACCGCCTGGACCGCGTACGCTGGCTACCAGGCCATTTTTACGCAGGCGGGAGAACAACTGCTCCAGATAGGAGAGTGAAATTCCCTGACGTTCAGAAATATCAGCCAACGGAACCGGGCCCGATTCAGAGTTCAGCGCAACGTCAAGCATCGCGGTTACGGCATAGCGCCCTTTTGATGTCAGTCTCATGTCTTACTTAACCTCAAATAGCCCCTCGAGCCGGGGGTTTTTTAAAAGTGTGATTGTCACATAGCAGGACGCAAGTCTGACATTCCTGAGTAAAATGGTCAACTATTTAACCTACCATTTTACTCAAGTATTATTGGCCCGATTTTTTCGGGTTTTCCAACGACGCCAGCATGCCGCGCAGGATGTTTAATTCCTGACTTTCCGGGCGTGCGCGGGTAAACAAACGACGCAGTCGGTTCATCACCTGGCCCGGATGGGTTGGGCGAATAAAACCGCTTTCCTGCAGCGCTTTTTCAAGATGCACATAGAAACGCTCTAAGTCATCGACCAGAGGATAAGGCGCGTCTTCGTCTTCTTTCGGCGCTTCCGGCTGCTCTTGCGTGGCGAGCCAGGCAATGCGCACTTCATAGGCGAGGATCTGCACCGCCATAGCGAGGTTAAGGGAGCTGTATTCCGGGTTCGCCTGGATGGCGACGTGATAATGGCACTTCTGCAGCTCTTCGTTGGTCAGGCCCACGCGTTCGCGACCAAACACAATTGCCACCGGCGCGTGCTGCGCTTCGCTGATACTTTTTAAACCGCATTCACGCGGATCCAGCATCGGCCACGGCAGCGTACGGGAACGCGCGCTGGTGCCGACCACCAGACTGCATCCTGCCAGCGCTTCATCGAGCGTATCGACGATGTGAGCATCGCCAATGACGTCGCTGGCGCCCGCCGCCAGGGCAATGGCCTGAGAGTCCGGTTTGACCAGCGGATTGACCAGCCAGAGGTTAGTTAAGCCCATGGTTTTCATAGCACGAGCCACGGAGCCCATGTTGCCGGTATGCGAGGTTTCGACCAGCACAATTCGTACGTTTTGCAGCATTATCATTCATAGCCTGGGAAGAATATCGCAATATCTTATCATATCCCTGAGACATATTCCGAACGCTCTGCTATACTCCGCCGCGTTTTCCGTTCTTTAACATCCAGCGAGAGAGACCGATGCATCCGATGCTCAACATCGCCGTGCGTGCTGCACGCAAGGCGGGTAATTTAATTGCCAAAAATTACGAAACTCCAGACGCGGTAGAAGCTAGCCAGAAAGGCAGCAATGACTTCGTGACCAACGTCGATAAAGACGCCGAACGTCTGATTATCGAAGTGATTCGTAAATCTTACCCAAAACACACCATCATCACCGAAGAATCCGGTGAACTGGCTGGGGAAGATCAGGATGTGCAATGGGTTATCGATCCGCTGGATGGCACCACCAACTTCATCAAACGTCTGCCGCATTTCTCCGTTTCTATCGCTGTTCGTATCAAAGGCCGCACCGAAGTCGCGGTAGTTTACGATCCAATGCGTAACGAACTGTTCAGCGCCGTTCGCGGCCAGGGCGCCCAGCTTAACGGCTACCGCCTGCGCGGCAGCAACGCACGCGACCTGGACGGTACCGTTCTGGCGACCGGCTTCCCGTTCAAAGTGAAGCAACACGCTACCTCTTACATCAATATCGTAGGCAAACTGTTCACCCAGTGCGCAGACTTCCGCCGCACCGGTTCCGCTGCGCTGGACCTGGCCTACGTTGCCGCTGGCCGCGTGGACGGTTTCTTCGAAATTGGCCTGAAGCCTTGGGATTTCGCCGCAGGTGAACTGCTGGCTCGTGAAGCGGGCAGCATCGTGTGTGATTTCACCGGCGGCCATAACTACCTGACGACCGGGAACATCGTCGCCGGTAACCCACGCGTAGTGAAAGCCATGCTCGCTACCATGCGTGAAGAACTGAGCGAGGCGCTGAAGCGCTAAGCCTTTTGCCTCGCCTTCTTTAATAAAGAAGAGGCAAAAACAAAAATCCCCTCAGCTTTACGGCGAGGGGATTTTTTATGCCTGAATTTAGCTGCCCGTTCAGAAAGGCCGAATACCTCTCGCCATCGGCTGTGCACTCAGCCACATAATCAGCGCGGCCACGACCAGGATCACGCCCCCCGCCAGCGCGAGCGTAGACCAGCCAACCTGCCGCCACAGCACCGGTGCCCGGTTCCCGCTTAAGCGAACCGCCAGCGCTCGGAAGCTGTGCACCAACAGCGCCAGGCCGGAAATTGTGATCGACGTGCCCGCCGCCATCGCCAGCGCAGACAGCACGCCCCAGCCAAACACCCCGATCACCTTGCTGAACAGCAACACCATGATCGCGCCAGAACAGGGGCGCATGCCCATCGACAGAACAATCATTAGCCTGGCCCGCCAGTCGCTTCCCGCCACCAGCTGTTTTTCATCCGGGACGTGCTGATGCCCACAGCCGCAGTTAGCGTCATGCACATGATGCGGCGTAAACGAAGTGAACTTAGGCTTGCGACGCAGCTGAGCGCGTAAGCGGCGTAAAGCGCGCCAGCTCAGCAAAACGCCCAGCATCCCGACGAGCAGATAGCTGCCCTTCTCCAGCCAAAAACTGCTGAGATGAAGCTGCCGCGAGGGCAAGGCTAGGACGACCAGCACCACGACCACCAGCACAATAGCGACCAGTCCCTGCAATAAAGAGGCGGCAAAGGTCAAACCGAGGCTGCTTTTAATTTTTGAGGGATGGGTCGCAAGCCAGGTGCTGATGACTATCTTGCCGTGCCCTGGCCCCAGCGCATGCAGCACGCCATACACAAAGCTAAACGAGAGCAGTGACAGACCCGCCCGAGCAGGGTTTTCGGCGACCTGACGCAGCAGCCCGCTCAATTCCTGATTGATTGAGCGCTGCCAGGTAGCCGAGCTAAGCAGGATTTGCGGCCAGTAGAACCACAGGGCGTAAAGCCCGGCGGCAGCAAGCAGAATAAACAGCCCCAGCGGCCACAGATGGCCCCAGCGGCGAACGGGAGCAGAAACGGTGATTATTGACATGACAGCGTCACCTCCTGAGCAAACTGTTTCCCCAAGTCCATGTCCTCCGGCGGCGCGTCGGCTTTATCCAGCGACTGCGCGAACAGCAGCGTCTCTTCGCTCGGTTTGGGCGTATGAACGGAAATTTTACAGTTTGAGGCCAGCGCCTGCGGCAAATGCACGTCCGTATCGTGGTCATAGCTCATGTCGACAAAATAGGTCGGGTCGAAGGTCGAGAAACGGTATGTCTGGCCTTTCAGCGGCTGCGGATGCGCCAGCGGCAGAACAAACGTTAGCACCGCCTGATGATTGTTACGGCTCAGGCCATATTCCGGCGGTAAATTGCCAAACTTCACCTTCTCTTTGTTATGCCAGAACTCGGTAAAATAGTGCTGCCCCAGCACATTGGCCATCACCTCCGCAGCCAGTTTCTTCCACACCGGAGAACCCGGCTTCGCGTCGCCGGCGTCATACAACAGATCTGCTGAAGTAATATCGTCCATCGTCCACTGCATTTTTAACCCGGTCAGCAGCCCCTGATCCACCTCTGGCGTGGTGACGATGGAGATAAAACTGTGGGGATGCGCCTGCACGCTCGCCGCTGAAAGCCCTGCCAGCAGTATGGCTACTCCTTTCAGGCTGATTCTTTTGTCGCTCATGCTTCCCTCAAGATTTAAATTCTGTGAGCCAGCCGTAATTCCGTGATGAAAAACTAAAAAGGGCAATATATTGGCCGAAACCTTTAGCTATTCTTAACTTCTGACACCACATTGGGACAGCCAGATGATGACTTTACTGACGCCGCCACCCTCTGTGCTCTCCAGTTCGCAGCGCCGCTGCCACCTGCTTCTGATGCTCTATCTTCCGGAGCAGATCGTTACGCCGGAGGTGGTTTCCAGCCTGAATGGCGTGGATCAGAGGCAAACCCTGCAAGATATAGCCGACACGGGCCACGAGATCCAGAGTTATCACCGTCTCTCCCTGACTCAGCAGCAGGACGGCAGCTATCGGATTGAAGGCACAGTCCTTGACCGCCGCCTCTGCCTGCTGCACTGGCTGCGGCGCTCCCTGCGCCTCTGCCCGCAGTTTGTGCAACATCACTTCAGCCCGGCGCTCAAGTCTGAGTTAAATCAGCTGGGGCTTATCAAGGCGTTGTATGACGAGACCAATTTACGGGCGCTGGTTAATCTGTGCGCCCGGCGCCTGAAAAGGCAGTACGACAGCCGGGACAGTCAGTTCCTGACGCTGTTTTTGCAGTATTGTCTGCACCAGCATCACTCCGGCAACGCGCCAGTCCTGACGCCGCAACAACGCGAATGGAGCCAGATGCGGCCCGAGTTTGTTGTCGCCCAGGAAATCGCTCGCCACTGGAAGCGCCGCGTAATGCAGCCCGCGGATATCGACGAACAGCATTTCCTGGCGCTGCTGTTTCAACTGCTCAGGATCCCCGATCCGATAAATGACGACCACGAACAGGATGCCCGTTTACACAACGAAATCGCGCGGATGATTGAACGCTTCCGCCGGCAGGCCGGGCTCTCTTTTAGCGATGAACAAGGGCTAAGCGATCAGCTTTATATTCACCTCGCCCAGGCGTTGAATCGTTGCCAGTTTAATATCGGCATTGACCACAGCCTGCCCGAAGAGATCACTCGGCTCTATCCAAGGCTGATGAGAACCTCACGAGAGGTACTTACGGATTTTGAACAGCATTACGGGATTCAGTTTTCCGACGCGGAAACGGGCCTGGTGGCGGTGATTTTTGGTGCCTGGCTAATGCAGGAAAGTGACATTCAGGAAAAACAGGTGTTGCTGCTGACCGCCGACGATCCGGAGCTGGAGCAGAGAATTGAGCAGCAGCTGCGCGAGCTGACCCTGCTGCCGCTCAACATTAAGCATCTGGCGGTGCAGCAGTTTCAAAGCCAGGGCGCGCCGCGTGAAGTGGTGCTGGTCATTACTCCCTACGCGACCTCGCTGCCGCTGTTTTCCCCTCCGCTCATTCACGCCACGCTGCCGCTGGGAGAGCACCAGCAACAGCGTATTAAAGCGCTGCTCGAAGCTTAGCTTTCCGCAGCGGAATTAACTGCGGTCACTTTTGGCCGCAGGAACAGCGCCGGCACCGCCACCAATGCCATGACCCAGAACATTCCTCCATGCAGATGCTGGTAGAGGAAGCCGGAGAAAATCGTCATCACGGCGATACCGCCGCCCATCGCCACGGCGGAGTAAACGGCCTGCAGGCGAATCACTTCGCCACCTTTTCGGGCAGAGATATAGCGCATCGCCGCCAGGTGGCAAACGGTGAAGCTGCCGCAGTGCAGGATCTGCGCCACAATCAGCCACGGAAGTTCTGTGGTGCTTGCCATCAGGCTCCAGCGAACAATGCCGGTTACGGTGGACAGCAACAGCAAATCTCTGGCGCTCCAGCGGCGGAACAATTTGTTGCTGAGGGCAAAAATAACGATTTCCGCCACTACGCCAAGCGACCATAAATAGCCCACCACCGAAGCGGAATAGCCCGCCCCCTGCCAGTAAATCGCGCTAAAACCATAATAAGCGGCGTGCGCTCCCTGAAGCAGAGAAACACAGGCCAGGAAACGCCAGGCGCTAATAATCAGCCCTTTCCAGGCCGGCCAGCCTGCCGACGCCTGGTGACGCACTTCCCCCTGCGGCATGATTGAAGGCCGCAGCATCATGCCAATCAGCATCGACGCCGCTCCGATGGTCAACAGCACCAAAATAGCCTGGTAGCTGAATTCGCTCACCAGCTTGCCGGTAATGGCCGAGCCGATGACAAATGCCAGCGATCCCCAGAGCCGCACCCGGCCATAATCCAGCGGCATTTGCCGCTGCCAGGTGCCCGCCAGCGCATCGGTCAACGGCAC
The DNA here is from genome assembly GCF_001571265.1 of Cedecea neteri NBRC 105707 = ATCC 33855. GTDB lineage: Bacteria > Pseudomonadota > Gammaproteobacteria > Enterobacterales > Enterobacteriaceae > Cedecea > Cedecea neteri. The sequence continues at coordinate 54,220 of NZ_BCTL01000035.1, forward strand.
CAGCGGTGAGAAGAACAGGTTAAAGCCCACCATCGTTAGCAGCAGCCAGAGCGCAGCATGGCCCAGCCAGAAACCGGCGGCAAAAATCAAGGTGGCAAGGGCTAAGAGACGGAGGGCAAAAACAAGGCGGGAAGGATCGGTCACGCGTGGAGCTAACAACAAACTGCCGAGGAAACGGGCGATTAACCCTGAGCCTAACAGTAATCCGATAGTTTCAGGGGGAAGCCCGACACCTTTGAGCCAGACGCTCCAGAAGGGCAGAAACACGCCATAGCTAAAGAAATAGGTAAAGTAGCTGAGCGCCAGCCAGCGCGTGGAATGCAAAACCATGATCCCTCCCGTTTTGGAGGCGATAGTGTCGGGGATAGCCGGCCGGCATGCAAGCAAACATTAACAGAGCAATAACACACATCAAGATAATGGATATTGCGAGTTAGCTCACCTCAACCTCCATTGACAGACTCGTTGACTGACCTTGCTCGAGCATCACTAAACCGGGCATTCCCACCTGATTATGCGCGTTGACCGGGTGCGTTTGCGGCTCGAGGCAAATAAACGGCTGCTCTGCCATGCTGAACACCATTAAATAAGGCGTTGGGCTACGCAGGCAAACTCGCATGTCCGAATGCTCAATCAGGGCGAGCCCGCTCCAGCCTGAGTACCCCACGTTAAGCCATTTGTTCTCCGGCGTTTTGGCGCGGGAAAAATCAGTTTGAGGGGTGAACGTTCCTTCCCAGGCCAAAGGCAGATGCTGCTCACCTTCAGGCCAGAACCCGCTGGCGGAAAACTGCACCCGGCTGCCCGGGTCCAGCGCAAAATACGGATGCAGTCCAAGGCCGTAAACCATCGGCTTCTCTCCGGTGTGCGTGAGCTCAAGCCGGATCAGCAGTCTGTTTCCCACCAGCCGCCAGGTCAGCGTCGCCAGGTAGTGAAAGCCGCAGGGATGCTGGCTGCGCAAGCTTAACGTCAAACGTTCTTCATCGTGATGCTCTACGTCCCAGCGCTTTAGCCAGCCGTCTCCGTGCAGAAAGAAATGCTCATCGACAGGGCTGTCAGGTAACAAAACTTGCTCGCCGTACAGCTGAAAGGCGTTTCCGGCCACCCTGTTCGCCAGCGGCAGCATAGGGAACAGAGCCGGTTCAGCAGGATGGAAGATCGCTTTCCCGTGCGTCAGAGATTCAAAGCTGACGACTGACGCCCCTTGCGGGGCGACGGCTAAACGGAGAAAAGCATTTTGCAGATGCAGCGCGTCCATTAACGCAACGCCTTTGCCGCAGGCGCTGGCGAGGCATGTACTCGCCCTTCGGCAAGCTGCTGCTCCAGCGCTTCAAGGCTCACGCCTTTGGTTTCTGGTACGAAACGGCGCACGTAAATAAAGCCAGCGGCGCAGATAACGCCATAAAGGAGGAAGCTACCGGATGCGCCCAGGCCTGCATTGAGCAGCGGGAAGGTGTAAGTCAGCAGGAAACAGGCCACCCACAGCGCTAATGTGCCCAGCGACATCGCCAGGCCGCGAACGCGGTTGGGGAAAATTTCCGACAGCAGCACCCAGGTCACCGGCGCCAGCGTCAGGGCATAGGTAGCGATAGCGGCCAGCACCAGAATCAGCACCGGCAGCCCCAGAATGCCAAGGCCGTAAGCCGCACCAATCAGCGCATAGATAATGGTCAACCCTGCGGCACCGAACAGCATCAGTTTACGGCGGCCGATTTTGTCCACCAGCGGCAACGCGGCCACGGTAAAGACCAGGTTAATCAGGCCGGTAGCCACAATCGATTTCAGCGTGCTGTTAATATCAAATCCGGCAGAGGCGAAAATCTCCTGCGCGTAGTTGAAGATAACGTTAATCCCGCACCACTGCTGGAACACCGCCAGCACCATACCAATCACGATGATCGGGCGAACCTTCGGCTCCCACAGCGCGGACCACGATACTTTTTGCGTGTCCTTGCTTAACGTTTCCTGAATATCCTTTAGCGTTTCATCGGCATAGCTTTTACTGCCGATGCGGCTCAGCATCTGGTGAGCACGTTCGCTTTTCCCGGCTCGCACCAGCCAGCGCGGTGATTCAGGGACAAAGAACATCAGGATCAAAAACGCCGCAGCAGGCACTACGCCCGAGCCAAACATCCAGCGCCAGCCCGCCTGTCCGTTCCAGCTCGCGCTGATTTCCTGCATCGTTGCGTGGCTGGCCACCGGTTCGGCGATCATCAGATTGATAAGCTGCGCCGCCAGTACCCCGATAACAATGGTAAGCTGGTTAACCGCGACAAAACGCCCGCGCTGTGCCGCCGGGCTAATTTCTGCGATATACATCGGGCTAAGCGCCGAAGCGAGGCCGATACCCACCCCGCCGACAATACGCCATACAACAAACAGGTCGAAGTTGCTTGCAACCGCCGTGCCCCAGGCTGAGATGGTAAATAGCAGCGCGGCAATAATAAGGGGAATTTTGCGGCCAAACTTATCGGCGCACCAGCCGGAGAGCAGCGCCCCGATAACACAGCCCACTAACGCGGAACTCATCGCCCAGCCGGAAACGGCCGGATCGGTAATCGAGAAATAGGCTTCGTAAAAAGGTTTTGCCCCGCCGATAACCACCCAGTCATAACCAAACAACAGCCCGCCACAGGCGGCCACCAGACAGATGGTCCAGACGTAACCCATGCGTAATTGCGATTGCATACGTTCCATGGTTGATCCTCATCTTGTATTTGTAGGGTAAGGAGCGGGCGCTCATCGTCGCCCGCGAATTATGGTTAGAACACGCCGGTACTAAGGGCCTGACGCAGCAGATGCGCTTTGTCGTGTGCCGGGTTAATCGCCAGCAATTCCTCCACCAGTTGATTGAACGTGGCGATATTCCCCAGGCCGAGTTGCCCAAGCGCCTCAACAAACAGACAATGCTGACGATGCTGCCTGCACGAATCCCCGTTAAGCGCAATCAGGTCCGGCAGAGAAACGGCGAAGAAGTCGGCCTCAACCACGTCTTCCCTGTGCTCCTGAGCCCAGTCGATAAACGTCCTGAACTGCTGGTGAGCTACTTCAAGCTCGCCCAGTTGCTTGCGGGCCATGGCCTGATAGAAGAGGTAATCCAGCGGCTGATCGTTGTAATAGCGTCCTGCGGCTAAAGAGCTCCCGCCTTTCAACGCCTCCCGGTAGCATGAGTTGGCCATCTCGTTACGCTGCTGAAGCTGGGCGCAGCGGCCAAGCAAATACCAGATATCGTTGTCGGTTTGCCCAACCAGGCGGCCTTCACCGAGGTTTTCCGGGTAGCTCAGCGCCTGTTGTAGCAATTCCTCCGCCTGGCCATATTTGCCGTCAGCCATGTTTGCGAGGGCACGACGCTGCTGGTTGATCAGATACTGCCCCGTCACTTTGCCCTCGCCGCCTTCCCACGGATGGAACTTGCGTTCAGCCAGGACCTTAGCGGCTTCGTCATGCTTGCCGTGAAGGTTCCACAGACCGAGTAATTCAGCGGTCAGATCGTCACGCTTCAGCGCCACCTCACGTTTCGCCTCAAGGCGAGCCAGACGCTCATCCGACAAGCGGCCGTTAAGCTTCAGCAGGAAATCGAGTTCGAACAGGAAGCGGGCATTCTCTGGCTCAAGCTCTACCGCACGCTGCAGCAGAGTTTCAGCTCGTTTAGCGTCCTGCTCTTTATTCCAGGCATGAATGGCCAGCACGCGCTGCACGGAGGCAAACTCCGGCATTTGTTCGGCGCAGAACGCCCAGCAGCTAAGGGCTTCATCGTAGCGGCGCTTGCTGTACCAGAAGCAGCCCAGCAGATACTGCGCAAAGCCATCCTGCGGCAGGCGCATCAGCATCTGCACTTCATCCAGCGTGTTAGGGAAACGAACTCGGGCGGTAAATCTTTCGCGAGCCTGCGCCAGATAGCTCTGCTGGCGTTGAGGGTCAGCTTCCAGCGAGGCCTGCCACAGCAGCGGCATTGCTTCCTGAGCGTTGAGCACCTCCAGCAGCTCACGAGCAGCGGTTTCTGCGCCAAAGCTCATCAGCCATCCGGCCAAAACGCTGGCGTTAGTGCCACGCTGCCCGGTGACCTGCAGCAGCTTTTGCTTGTCGCCTTCGTTTGGGGTAATGGCCCAGCGGGCATAATGCAGGGCATAGCTCAGCGGCCAGACGGCCAGCTGCTGCTCAGTCCACGCCAGCGCGGCGGCTTTTTCACCCTGCTGATGCAGCGCCAGCGCTTTTAGCGCCATGGCCAGGTTGTTGGAGGCGTTGAACTGCAGGCTTTGGGACACCAACGTTAATGCCCGAGCGGTTTCCCCTTTGCGCATCGCCAGGCGTGCCAGGGCATAAAAGGCCGCATCCCGGCAGTTGCCGCTCCAGCTCGCCTTGTAGTAATCGTCGAAGGCTCCTTCGTAGTCGCCCAGACGCTCTTTCGCCGAGCCGCGCAGCTGGCTGGCATCGCCGTTTTGCGGGTTTTTGTTCAGGCAATGGGCGCGTTTTAGCGCCGCATCAGCATGCTCTTTCGCCTTCTGCCAGTTGGCCCGGTTGAATTCGAGCGTCCCCAGCGCGACGTTGCTGCGGTAATCAAGCGGGTCAATGTCCAGCGCTCGCTGGTAATAGTCGAAGGCCGAACGGCTGGCGTGCAGATACTGTTCCAGATGCTGCCCAATGAAATAAAGCTCATCGCAGTTATCAATCTGTTCGGGCTTAGCCGGCGCCTGCGCCGCCTGCGGCAGAGGCAGCTCTTCAGGGACGTGCTCAAGGTAGCTCAGCAGCGCTTCACCACGTTCGTTAAGCAAGGTGAGAGTCAGCCGCTGCGGCCAGTCGTCCGCCAGCTGATGTTGCCAGGCTTCCGCTGGCTTCAAGCTGAGCGGAGATTGCCACAGGATTTGGCCGTCGCTTTCAAGGCGCAGCGTGGCCTGCTCCAGCGGGGAAATCGCATAGACGCCAAGCGCTAACTTCCCAGGCTGGCGTTCGAGCTTGATTGCCGCCTCGGTATTGGCATTTTGCAGCGTGCCCAGCTTGCTGTAAGGCAGGAAGTTTTGCACAAACACTTTTTCTTCAAACGGCGCCAGCCAGGTGAAGTCCGGCTGGTTGTCGGTGAACACGCCGGTCATTAGTTCGATGTAGGGGCCGTTGGTGTCGGTCAGGTTGCGGTCCCAGGCCAGGCCAAAGTCACAGTTACCCCAGGTCCACTGCTTCTTGCCCGGTGACACATGGTGATCGGCAATGTGCAGCAGCCCACCCTGCTCGCCGTGATGATAAGCCCCCACGAAGTCGTAATCGGACTTATCGGCCATAAAGGAGGTGGGCACGGGAATATTTTTGTAGCGGGAGATGTCCACGCCTGCGGAGTAATCCACCTTGTAATAGGTGCCGTGGGCAATCGGGAAAGCAGAAACGTCGCGTTTGCCGTGGTCAAATACCGCGGTAACGTCCGGCGGGAAGACGCTTTGGTGCTCGTCACCGCCCTTCACCGCCGGGTTAGCCCACCACAGGAAGTGGCGCGGCGTGGCGTTGCCGTTAAAGACCTTACCGGTAATTTCAATCAGCGCTTTTTCAGGGTAAAGCGTAAAGCCGGTCATCACCTGCAGGCCGCGCATAGGTTCAACTTCACCCAGCCAGACGGTTTGCGCCCCGCTTTCGTGCTGCTGGAAGGTGACGTCCACCGGCATGAAGGTCGTCGGGCGGTGGTGCTGCGGCCAGTTAAATTCAATCCCGCCGGAAATCCACGGCCCGACCAGGCCCACCAGCGCGGGTTTAACCACTTCGTTGTAGTAAACGAAGTCGCGCTCCATCACTTTGTCCCAGGCGCGATGAATACGTCCGCCCAGCTCCGGCAGCAACATGACGCGAATAAAATCGTTTTCCAGCCATACCGCCTGGTACTCACGCATTTCGCGCTTGCCGGTCAGCGTGTCAATCACGCCGTAAGGATAAACCGCCCCGGAAGAGCCCTGGTAGACGCGATGCTCGAGGAACATCGGGTTAGGGTCTTCTGCGCCGGTGGTCCATGTGGGGAGTGAAAGGGTTTCCTGCCAGACTTTTACCGCTCCGTACATAGCAACTCTCCAGTAAATAAATAACAGTGAATGGGGGATTGCCGACAGTTTGAAGCAGCTGATTGTGATTTAATCGCTGAATGCTCACGCAATACAGTTAATGAGGTTTAGTAAAAATGCAGGAGTCGGGTCTCAACAATCAGCGGGTGCGCCAGCTCAACCGGCAAACCCTGATGAAGCTGGTATGGCGGCACAAGCGGCTGAGTAAGTCGCAGTTTGCTCAGCACACCGGGCTGTCGATTCCGGCGGTCAGCAACATTCTGGAAGAACTGGTGGCAGAGGGAAAACTCAGCCATTCCAGCGAAAATCTCAGCAGCCGGGGGCTAAACGGCGGCAGCTACCAGATCCCTCCGGAAGGGCATTACATCCTCTGTATGAACGTCACCCCAACCAGCATTGAAAGCCAGCTGTGCAACGCTCAGCTTTCGCCGATAGCCGACTTTGAACGCCGCGCTATTGTGGCGCCCTCTCCTTCGGCGCTGCTGTCGGCCATTGAGGCAATCTGGCAGCAGCAGCGAAAAAGCCGGCCGAGAAAAACTATCAACCTTGCGCTGGGCATACACGGACAGGTCGATCCCGTGACCGGCGTGTCGCAGACCATGCCCCAGGCGCCGTGGCGCGAAGCGGTGGAAATTAAGTATCTGCTGGAAGAGAAGCTCGGCGTCACGGTGCTGCTGGATAACGACTGCGTGATGCTGGCGCTGGCGGAAAAATGGCAAAACGCCGGGAATCGGGAGGATTTTTGCGTGCTCAACGTCGATTACGGCATCGGCTCTTCGTTCGTGATTAACGGGCAAATTTATCGCGGCAATCTCTACGGCAGTGGACAAATTGGCCACACCATCGTCAACCCCGACGGCATGGCTTGCGACTGTGGGCGCTACGGCTGCCTGGAGACCGTGGCCTCATTAAGCGCGCTAAAAAAGCAGGCCCGTATCTGGCTCAAAACGCATCCTGAGGTACAGCGGCATGACCCAGAAAAACTGACTTCCCGGCAGTTGGTTCAGGCGCTGCATGCGGGCGACGAAAGAGTGGCTCGCTGGGTGGAAGATTCAGCAAATGCGATTGGGCTTAGCCTGTATAACTTCCTTAATATTCTCAATATTAACCAGATCTGGTTCTATGGCCGCAGCTGCGAGTTTGGCGAAAGCTGGCTGAACGCGATTAAACAGCGCATTGGTTTTAATCCGTTCGACCACGGTGATAGCCTGAAGAGTAACGCCACACAAATAAACTTCGGCCAGCTAACACGTGCCCAACAGGTGATGGGGATAGGTTATTTATATGCCGAGACTGCGCTGATGGAATAACGGGATGGCGTCGGGCGTCATCAATAAAAAACATTCACTAACACAAACAGCGTGGTAGAGGCGCAGCGGCAATGGCAGGCTCCGGTTTTGTGTATTAACTTTAACTTGAGTCCACCACAGGCGAGCCCGCTATGAACACACTACGCTATTTCGATTTTGGTCAATCCCGTGCCCTGATCTTGCTTATTGCCCGTATTGCGTTGATTTTGCTGTTCATTATTTTCGGCTTGCCGAAGATCAGCGGATTCAGCGGGACCGTGGCCTATATGGAGCATCTTGGGGCACCACTCCCTACGCTTGCCGCCGCGATTGCGGTGTTTATGGAAGTTGTTGCCGCTATCCTGGTCATCATCGGGTTCTTTACCCGTCCGCTGGCCATTTTGTTTGTGTTTTATACCCTCGGGACGGCGGTTATCGGCCACCATTACTGGAGTATGACCGGGGATGCCGTGATGCCTAACATGATTAACTTCTATAAAAACATCAGTATAGCTGGCGGATTCCTGCTGCTGGCGGTCACCGGCCCTGGCGCGATATCCGTCGACAAGCGCTAAATTTCTTCCTCACTCAAAGGCCGCTTATGCGGCCTTTTTCATTCGTTTCCCGTCCATTTTGCTTGATACGCTTCAGCTCACAATTTAGTAACATTCTTTTGCTGACTGACCGCCTCTTTGGTGTCAAAAACATCCCCAGAACGGCAATTTGTTTATTAATTGTTATTTATATGTTTCATTTCTGACTATTAATTAACACTACCATGTCCGTCCAGTTTAAAAAAACATCATATATTTAACCATTTTTTAACCAAATTAGATCTAAAAAAAAACAATAATGGGCGTGCATCACATTTAGAAAAACTGCGATTCATTCCCTCTTCCCTTCGTTGCTAGTCTCCTCTCCGTGACATGCCTCAGTCCCTAATAAAAAAGGTACACCTATGAAATTCAAACTCGCATTACTCAGTGCAACCCTGATTTCTGCATGCATGTTGTCCGGTACGGCCGTTGCGGCGGATAAGTATGAAATCGCAGTGGTGGCGAAAGTCACCGGGATCCCATGGTTCAACCGGATGGAAACCGGCGTCAATGAAGCCGCGAAAAAACTCAACGTTAACGCGTACCAGACCGGTGCCGCTACGCCCGATCCCGCTCAGCAGGTGAAGGTGATTGAGGATCTGATCGCCAAGAAAGTAAACGCCATTATTGTGGTGCCTAACGACGCCAAAGTGCTGGAGCCGGTGCTGAAAAAAGCGCGCGATCAGGGCATCGTGGTGCTGACGCATGAATCCCCTGACCAGCAGATCGGCCAGTGGGATATCGAAACCATCGACAGCGAAAAATATGCTCAGGCCAACATGGACGAGCTGGCGAAAGACATGGGCGGCAAAGGCGGCTATGCCATTTACGTCGGGTCGCTGACCGTGCCTCTGCACAACGCCTGGGCGGATTCCGCCATTAAATACCAGAAAGAAAAATACCCGGATATGTTTGAAGTAACTTCGCGCCTGCCGGTGGCGGAGAGCATCGACAAATCCTACTCCACTACCCTTGATCTAATGAAAACGTATCCGCAGATGAAAGGCGTTATCGGCTTTGGTTCCCTCGGCCCAATCGGTGCGGGCCAGGCAGTACAGAAGAAACGCGCTAAGGATAAACTGGCGGTGGTCGGCATTGCCATGCCGGGCCAGGCGGCACCTTATCTGATGCGCGGCGACATTAAAAAAGCGCTGCTCTGGGATCCTAAAGATGCCGGTTATGCGCTTGTCACCGTGGCCGACCAGCTGCTGCAGGGCAAAGCCGTCACCAAAGACCTGACCATTGACGGTCTGGGCAAGGCCGATGTCGACATGGATAAGAAAGTGATCCGCTTTAACAAGATCCTCGAAGTCACCAAAGATAACGCTCAGTCACTCGGTTTCTAAGGCACTTAAGCCAACACCAGGTAAACCGGAACGCCGGTCAATTGGCCGGCCTTCTCCAACAAGATTATTTTGTCGCGCCCACGTCGGGCGCCGGCAGGGGCATTACCCATGACCGACACTTCCGCATTTATCACTCTTGAGAATATCAGCAAGGAATTCCCGGGCGTGCGGGCGCTGGATAACGTCAATCTGACGCTCAAAAAAGGCGAAGTCCATTGCCTGGCCGGACAAAACGGCTGCGGTAAAAGCACGATCATCAAAGTAATTTCCGGCGTCTATCACCCGGAAAAAGGAGCGCAGATTGCCCTCGACGGCAAACTGTTCCACAGCCTGACACCCACGCTGTCCGCTCATTACGGCATCCAGGTGATCTACCAGGATCTCTCTTTGTTCCCCAATTTCAGCGTGGCCGAGAATATCGCCGTGCACCGCTACCAGCCCGGCGGCAGTCTGTGGGTTAACCGTAGCGCGATGAAAGCCCAGGCGCTGGCGGCCATGAAACGCATCGGCGTGTCGCTAGATCCTGACAAAAAGGTGGAAAAACTGTCGATAGCCGACCGCCAGCTGGTCGCGATTTGCCGAGCCATCGCCGCCGATGCCCGGCTGGTTATCATGGACGAACCGACAGCGTCTCTGACTCGCCAGGAGGTTAACGGCCTGCTGCGGGTAGTGAATGAACTCAAAGCGGACGGAATTTGCGTGGTCTTTGTCAGCCACCGCCTGGACGAAGTGATGGAAGTCGCCGACCGCATCAGCGTCATGCGCGACGGGAAGCTGGTCGGCACCTGGCAAGCCAGCGAGCTGGACAGCAATGAGCTTGCCTTCCTGATGACCGGGCAGCGCTTCCACTACAGCCCTCTCCCGGAAAAACCGCCGGTAGAAAAACAGCCGATGCTGGAGCTGCGAGGCCTCAGCCGCAAGGGCAAATATCACAATATCAATCTGTCGCTACGCAGCGGCGAGATTGTTTCCATCGTGGGCCTGCTCGGATCGGGCCGTACCGAACTGTGCATGAGCCTGTTCGGCATGACGCAGCCGCAGAGCGGTGAAATGCTGATCGACGGCGTGCCGGTGACGTTCCGTAATAACCACGATGCGATAAAACACGGCATCGGCTACGTCTCTGAAGATCGCCTCACCCAGGGACTGATCATGGAGCAGTCGATCTACGACAACACCATCGTTACCGTCTTCGATCGGCTCCATACCCGCAGCGGCCTGCTCGATCATGAAAAAGCCCGCAACCTGGTGGCCGATCTCATTCGCGAACTGAACATTAAAGTCTCCGATGCCGGACTGCCGGTAAAAACACTTTCCGGCGGCAACGCTCAGAGGATCGCCATCGCCAAATGGGTGGCGACTAATCCACAAATATTAATTCTCGACTCGCCCACGGTGGGCGTGGATATCGCCAACAAAGAAGGGATTTACCAAATCGCCCGCTCTCTGGCGGAACAGGGGCTGGCGGTGCTGATGATTTGCGATGAAATCCCGGAAGCGTATTACAACAGCCACCGCGTGCTGGTGATGCGCCGGGGCGAGCTGGTCGCAGAATTTAATCCTCATCGCAGTAGCGAGCAGGACATTGCTGAGGTGGTCAATGAATAACCCTCGTTTTTCGCGCCTGGTCGGGCAACATGAATTCTGGCTGGGGCTGCTGGTGATTGCGCTGGCCGTTGGCCTGAGCATAAGCACCGATGAGTTTTTGTCGCTCGGTAACCTGACGGACGTCGCCACCAGCTACGCCATTCTCGGCATTCTGGCCTGCGGGCTTTTCGTGGTGCTTATTTCCGGGGGGATTGATATTTCGTTCCCGGCGATGACCGCGATTGCCCAGTACGTAATGGCAAGCTGGGTGATCGCCCACGGCGGTAACTTTGCGCTGGCGCTGGTGATTTCTATTGCCGTGGGGCTGCTGCTCGGGCTTATCAACGGCTTCCTGGTGTACTGGCTGCGGGTCCCGGCGATCATCATCACCATTGCCACCCTCAACGTTTACTACGGCCTGCTGGTTTACCTCACCAAAGGCACGTGGCTGTACGGCTTCCCGGACTGGTTTATGAACGGCATTAACTGGTTCTCTTTCACCGCCAATGACGGTTACCAGTATGGGCTAACCCTGCCACTACTGTGCCTGGCTGCAGTTATCATTTTTACCGCCGTGCTAATGAACTACACGCGCCTTGGCCGCCAGATTTATGCCATGGGCGGCAACCGCGAGGCGGCGTCCCGTCTGGGGATGAACCTGCTTAAGCTGCATTTTTACGTCTACGGCTACATGGGGATTTTGGCCGGTATTGCCGCCGTCGTTCAGGCGCAGATCACTCAGTCAGTTGCCCCAAACTCGCTGCTGGGCTTTGAGCTGACGGTGCTGGCGGCGGTGGTACTCGGCGGGACAAGCATGAGCGGCGGGCGCGGGACGCTCACCGGCACCCTGCTCGGGGTTATCCTGCTGGCTTTCTTACAAAACGGCCTGACGCTGCTGAGCGTGTCCTCTTACTGGCACGCCGTGTTCAGCGGCGTGATTATCCTGGTCAGCATCAGCGCCACGGCCTGGAATGAAAAACGCAAACTCGCAAGGGAGCTTTGAGATGAAAACCTTCGCCAGATTTTTACCCGGTGACGCCATCATCCGGCTGCAGTGCGTGATTATTGTGGTGGTCGCCGTGGCGTTTTCGCTGCTGCTGGGCGGGCGTTTCTTTAGCCTCGCCAACTTCCAGTCCATCGGCTCTCAGCTGCCTATTCTCGGCATGCTGGCGCTGGGGATGGGAATGACGATGCTGACCGGCGGGATCAACCTGTCGATTATTGCCGGAGCGAACGCCTGTTCGCTGGTGATGGCGGCGATTATCGTCAGTCACCCGGATAACCCGCTGTTCTTCGCGCTGGCGCTGCTGGCAGGTATTGCCGTCGCGGTGGCTATCGGCACGCTAAACGGCGCGCTGGTCGCCTGGGTCGGCGTTTCGCCTATTCTGGCGACGCTCGGCACCATGACGCTGATTTCCGGCCTCAACATTTTGCTGTCTAACGGCACGGTGATATCCGGCTTCCCGGCGGCGATTCAGTACCTGGGCAACGCCACGCTGCTCGGGATCCCGGTCGCGCTGCTGCTGTTCCTGCTGGTTGCCGTTTTACTCTGGGTACTGCTGGAGCACACCACGCTCGGGCGCAGTCTCTACCTGGTCGGCTCCAACGAACAGGCGACCCGCTACAGCGGCGTCAACACCGTGCGGGTGCAGATATCGGTGTACGTCATTTCCGCCCTGCTCGGCTGGGTGGCGGCCATTCTGATGATGGCTAAATTCAACTCGGCCAAAGCCGGGTACGGCGAGTCTTACCTGCTGGTGACCATCCTTGCCTCGGTGCTGGGCGGCATTAACCCGGACGGCGGTTTTGGCCGCATTATCGGCCTGGTGCTGGCGCTCATCGTGCTGCAAATGCTGGAAAGTGGCTTTAATTTGCTGGGGATCAGCAGCTATCTGACGATGGCGCTCTGGGGCGCGGTGCTAATCCTCTTTATCGCATTACAGAATCGTAAAGCCTGAGTTCAGGAGAATCATTATGGCGAGTTACTTCATTGGGGTGGATGTAGGGACGGGAAGCGCCCGCGCGGGCGTCTTTGACCTGAATGGCAGAATGGTAGGCCAGGCCAGCCGGGCGATTGAGATTCATCGCCCACAGGCAGATTTCGTTGAGCAATCCTCGGACAACATCTGGCAGGCGGTCTGCAACGCGGTGCGGGATGCGGTAAACCAGGCCGATATTAACCCGATTCAGGTTAAGGGGCTGGGCTTCGACGCCACCTGTTCTTTGGTGGTGCTGGATAAAGAAGGCAAGCCGCTGACCGTGAGCCCTTCCGGACGCAGCGAACAAAACATCATTGTGTGGATGGATCACCGGGCCATCACCCAGGCCGATCGAATTAATGCCCTGCACCACCGCGTGCTGGACTACGTGGGCGGGATCATTTCCCCGGAGATGCAGACGCCAAAATTGCTGTGGCTCAAGCAGCATATGCCGAATACCTGGTCGAACGCGGGCTACTATTTTGACCTGCCGGATTTCCTGACCTGGCGTGCCACCGGGGATGACACCCGCTCGCTTTGTTCCACCGTCTGTAAATGGACCTACATGGGCCACGAAGACAAATGGGACAGCAGCTACTTCCGCCAGATTGGGCTGGAAGACCTGCTGGAGCACGACGCAGAAAAAATTGGCCGCTATGTAAAAACTATGGGCGAGCCGCTGGGCCACGGCCTGACCCAGCGTGCCGCCAGCGAAATGGGGCTGATTGCCGGTACCGCCGTCAGCGTCTCGATTATTGATGCCCACGCCGGGACGCTCGGCACGCTAGGCGCCTGCGGCGTTTCAGGTGAAGTGGCAGACTTTGACCGCCGCGTGGCACTCATCGGCGGCACCTCGACCGGCCATATGGCGATTTCAAAAGAGGCTCGCTTTATCAACGGCGTTTGGGGCCCGTACTACTCCGCCGTGCTGCCGGGCTACTGGCTAAACGAAGGCGGCCAGTCGGCCACCGGGGCGCTGATCGATCATATTATTCAGTCTCACCCGTGCTATGAAACGCTGCTTGCCCAGGCGAAGACTCAGGGGCAAACCATTTACGAACTGCTCAACGCCCTGCTGCGTAAAATGGCCGGGGAGCCGGAAAACATCGCCTTCCTGACGAAGGATATGCACATCCTGCCCTACTTCCACGGCAACCGCTCACCGCGCGCAAATCCGACGCTGACCGGCGTCATCAGCGGGCTGAAGCTTTCCCGCACGCCGGAAGATATGGCCCTGCAGTATCTGGCGACGATTCAGGCGATTGCGCTTGGCACTCGCCATATTATCGAAACCATGAACCATAGCGGCTACACCATCGACACCGTCATGGCGAGCGGCGGCGGCACCAAAAACCCTATCTTCGTTCAGGAGCACGCCAACGCCACCGGCTGTGCCATGCTGCTGCCGGAAGAGAGTGAGGCGATGCTGCTGGGTAGCGCAATGATGGGCACCGTGGCGGCCGGCGTGTTTGACTCCTTCCCCGAGGCGATGTCGGTGATGAGCCGCATCGGTAAAACGGTCACCCCGCAGACCAACCGCATCAAACAGTACTACGACCGTAAATACAAAGTGTTCCACGAGATGTATCTCGACCACATGAAATACCGCCAGCTGATGCAGGAGGAAGCATGAGTCACTCATGGCAGCAGGCCGTAAACGCGTGGCAAACCTGCAGCCGCGAGCTTGCGGCGCTGGAACAGCATTTGAGCGAGCCGCAGTGGCTCGCCTTACTGGCCGAACTGAGAAACTGTAAAGGCAAGATTGTGGTGACCGGCGTCGGCACTTCCGGTATCGCGGCGAGGAAAATTGCCCATATGCTCGCCTGCGTCGAGCACCCGGCCATCTATCTCAACGCAACAGATGCGGCACATGGGGACCTGGGTTTCTTACGTGAAGACGATCTGATGATTATGCTTTCGCGCGGAGGAAATTCTGACGAGCTAACGCGTCTGCTGCCGGGCCTGGCGGCCAGAAAAGTGCCGCTCGTCAGCGTTACTGAGAACCCGGATTCGGCCATCGCCAAAGCGGCCAGGCTGGTGATTTCTACCGGCGTGAAGCAAGAAATGGATCCGCTTAACATGCTGGCGACCACGTCAATAATCCTGGCGCTGGCGATTTTTGACGCCGCCTGCGCCTGCCTGATGAGCGAGAGCGGCTACTCGAAAGAGACGCTGCTGGCGGTTCATCCCGGCGGGGACGTTGGGCTGACGCTCAGCCAGCAGAAATAAAAAAGGCTCCCGATTGGGAGCCTTCTACATTTCAGCTTAACGGTTATGCGTAAACCGGGAAGCGGGCACAGATATCCAGCACTTTACCTTTAACGCGCTCAATGACCGCTTCGTCATTGATGTTGTCCAGAACGTCACACATCCAGCCAGCCAGCTCTTTCACTTCGGCTTCTTTGAAACCGCGGCGAGTCACAGCCGGAGAACCGATACGGATACCGGAAGTCACGAACGGGCTCTTCGGATCGTTTGGTACGCTGTTTTTGTTCACGGTGATGTTGGCACGGCCCAGGGCTGCATCAGCTTCTTTACCGGTCAGGTTTTTATCCACCAGATCCAGCAGGAACAGATGGTTTTCAGTCCCGCCGGAGACCACTTTGTAGCCACGGTTCAGGAACACTTCCACCATCGCTTTGGCGTTTTTGGCAACCTGCTGCTGGTAAACCTTGAACTCTGGCTCCATCGCTTCTTTCAGCGCTACGGCTTTGGCCGCGATAACGTGCATCAGCGGGCCGCCCTGGGCGCTAGGGAATACGGCAGAGTTCAGTTTCTTATAAAGATCTTCGTCGCCACCCTTCGCCAGGATCAGGCCACCGCGTGGACCTGCCAGGGTTTTGTGGGTGGTGGTGGTCACAACGTGAGCGTGTGGCACCGGGTTCGGGTAAACGTCTGCGGCAATCAGGCCCGCAACGTGCGCCATGTCGACAAACAGGTAAGCACCGATGCTGTCTGCAATTTCGCGCATCTTAGCCCAGTCAACCACGCCGGAGTAGGCAGAGAAGCCGCCGATGATCATCTTCGGCTTGTGCTCTTTAGCCTGCTTCGCCATGTCTTCGTAGTCAATTTTACCGGACTCATCAATACCGTAAGGAATGATGTTGTACAGCTTACCGGAGAAGTTAACCGGGGAGCCGTGAGTCAGGTGGCCGCCCTGTGCCAGGTTCATGCCCAGCACGGTATCGCCCGGCTGCAGCAGCGCGGTGTATACCGCGAAGTTAGCCTGGGAACCGGAGTGCGGCTGCACGTTCGCATAGTCTGCGCCAAACAGCTCTTTTGCACGGTCGATAGCCAGCTGCTCGACGATGTCCACGTATTCGCAACCGCCGTAGTAGCGTTTGCCCGGGTAACCTTCAGCATATTTGTTTGTCAGCTGAGAACCCTGAGCCTGCATCACGCGCGGGCTGGTGTAGTTTTCGGAGGCGATCAGTTCAATGTGCTCTTCCTGACGTACTTTCTCTTGCTCCATGGCCTGCCACAGTTCGGCATCGTAATCGGCAATGTTCATTTCACGCTTTAACATTCGCATCTCCTGACTCAGCTAACGGTAAAAATTTTACTGCAATGAGGGGGCCCATTTGGGCGACGGGCAACAGTGTAAACCGAAACCCTTTCGGGTGATAGGGCTTGACAGAGGTTTTTACGCAAACGATTACCCAGGCATGAAATAAGGCTTTCAGGCAATAAAAGAAGCGCTTTTTTGCCGGATATTTCTTCATCAATGATATGCGTATTTTTCATGTTCTGTGAGCCTGGTCGTTAAGAACGATAACCCATTTACAACATAAGGCCATTTCTATAAGATGCATTTAAAATGCAATTTATAAACTACGCTGTTTATGGAGACCACCATGCTAGACGCACAAACCATCGCCGTTGTTAAGTCGACCATCCCACTGCTGGCCGCCACCGGCCCCAAGCTTACCGCTCATTTCTACGAGCGTATGTTCAGCCATAACCCTGAGCTGAAAGAGATTTTTAACATGAGCAACCAGCGCAACGGCGACCAGCGTGAAGCGCTGTTCAACGCCATTTGCGCCTATGCGGCTAACATTGAAAACCTGGCCGCCTTGCTGCCTGCGGTAGAGAAAATCGCCCAGAAGCACACCACCTTCCAGATAAAGCCAGAGCAGTACAACATTGTGGGCGGTCACCTGCTGGCCACCTTAGACGAGCTGTTCAGCCCCGGGCAGGAAGTGCTGGACGCCTGGGGAAAAGCCTACGGCGTGCTGGCGCAGGTCTTCATTAACCGCGAGTCGGAAATTTATCAGGATAATGCCGCTAAGCAGGGCGGCTGGGAAGGCACTCGGCCGTTCACCATCGTTGAGAAAAAAGAACAAAGTTCGCTGATTACCAGCTTTGAACTGATTCCGCTCGACGGCGGCCCGGTGGCGGATTACCAGCCGGGGCAGTATCTTGGCGTCTGGCTGAAGCCCGTCGGTTTCCCACATCAGGAAATTCGCCAGTACTCTTTGACCCGCCAGCCGAACGGTAAAAGCTACCGTATTGCCGTTAAGCGCGAAGATAAGGGCATGGTCTCAAACTGGCTGCACAATCACGCACAGGCCGGGGATCGGGTGCACCTCGCCTCGCCGGCAGGTGATTTCTTCATGGACGTGAAACCAGAAACGCCGGTGACGCTGATTTCCGCGGGCGTGGGCCAGACGCCGATGCTCTCCATGCTCGATACGCTGGCCAACAGCGGCCATCAGGCGCAGGTCAACTGGCTGCACGCCGCCGAACACGGCGAGGTCCACGCGTTTAACGAGGAAGTGAAAAGCCTTGGCGCGAAGCTGCCGAAGTTTGAAAGCCACGTCTGGTACCGCGAGCCGTCCGCAGAGGATCGTGCTCAGGCGCGCTTTAACCGCACAGGATTGATGAACTTGCTGGAAATTGAAGGGAAGTTAAGCGACCCGGCGATGCAGTTCTATCTCTGCGGCCCGATCAACTTCATGCGTTTTGCCGCAGAACAACTGGTGAAAATTGGCGTGGATAAAGACAGTATTCACTATGAGTGTTTTGGCCCGCATAAGGTGATGTAGTTCAGTACTAATTCCCCTCACCCCAGCCCTCTCCCCAAAGGGGCGAGGGGGCGAAGGACAGGATCTGTCCAGAGAGAGGGGAAAAATCTACATCAAATCGCCGCGTCGTCTTCTTCACCGGTACGAATACGCACCACGCGCGCCACATCGAAGACGAAAATTTTGCCGTCGCCTATCTTGCCGGTCTGAGCCGTACGAATAATGGTATCCACGCAGGTATCAACGATGTCGTCGGTGACCACGATTTCAATTTTTACTTTTGGCAGGAAGTCCACCATGTACTCGGCACCGCGGTACAGCTCGGTATGCCCTTTCTGACGGCCAAAGCCTTTGACTTCCGTCACCGTCATGCCGGTAATGCCAACTTCAGCCAGCGCTTCACGCACATCATCCAGTTTGAAAGGTTTAATAATCGCATCAATTTTTTTCATGGTATTACCGGTATCCCCGCGCGGCGTTTTGTACTGTTAGTAATCGGTTGCTCACACTATCACAGCCTACTCTTTAAAGTCATTGGCCTCGAGTTCATGCCTGGCCAGTAATTTATAGAATTCGGTTCGGTTACGCCCCGCCATGCGCGCGGCATGGGTGACATTTCCTTTGGTAATTTGCAGTAGCTTACGTAAATAGTTTAGCTCGAACTGGTTACGGGCTTCGACAAATGTCGGCAAGGCGGTGTTTTCACCCTCCAGCGCCTGTTCCACCAGCGCTTCGCCAATCACCGGAGCCGAAGTTAGCGCCACGCATTGCTCAATGACGTTCACCAGCTGGCGCACATTACCCGGCCAGCTCGCCGTCATCAGGCGCTTCATGGCGTCGGTCGAAAAGCTACGAACGAACGGCTTATGCCGGTCAGCGGACTGACGCAATAAATGATTCGCCAGCAGCGGGATATCTTCAGCACGTTCGTGCAAGGCAGGAATTTTGAGGTTCACGACGTTGAGGCGATAGAAGAGATCTTCACGAAACTCCCCACGCTCCATCGCTTTCGGCAAATCCCGGTGCGTAGCGGATATAATGCGCACGTCAATATCCAGATCGCGGTTACTGCCGAGCGGGCGAACTTTCCGCTCCTGTAAAACGCGCAGCAGTTTCACCTGCAGCGGGATAGGCATATCGCCAATTTCATCGAGGAACAGCGTCCCGCCTTCCGCCGCCTGGAACAGCCCTTCACGGCTGCTGACCGCGCCGGTAAACGCCCCGCGTGCATGACCAAACAGCTCGGACTCCAATAGCTGCTCCGGTAACGCGCCACAGTTAATGGCGATAAAAGCTTTTTTACTGCGCGGGCTGGCGTTGTGTATCGCCTGGGCCAGAATTTCTTTCCCGGTGCCGCTTTGGCCGTTTATCAACACGCTGACGTCCGACTGCGCCACCATGCGCGCCTGCTCGAGCAAACGCTGCATAATCGGGCTGCGGGTCACGATGGTGTCGCGCCACATGTCATCCCCGGCGATGACCGTGTGCTCAAGCGCATTGTCGATAGCCTGATAGAGCGCGTCCCTGTCCACCGGTTTGGTGAGGAAGCTGAACACGCCTTGCTGGGTCGCAGCCACCGCGTCAGGAATAGAGCCATGCGCAGTCAGAATAATCACCGGCATCCCGGGCTGGCCTTTTTGGATCTCCGCGAACAGCGCCATGCCGTCCATTTCATCCATTCTGAGATCGCTTATCACCAGATCGATTTTTTCGCGCGCCAGGACTTTCAGCCCCTCAGCCCCGCTTTCAGCCGTGGTGACCGTATAGCCCTCGCTCGACAGGCGCATCCCTAGCAGCTTGAGCAGGCCTGGGTCATCATCCACTAATAATAAGCGCGCGGGTTTCCTTTGCGTCATGGTTTTGCCTCCGGCTGCGGTTTGTTTGGAGCGCCGCTATCGTCGTCGTCATTGTCATCCGAACTGTGCGTGTCGGGTGCAAGATTACTTCCCGGCTTGCGGCTTGAAAGCTGACGCTCAATGTCGGTCAAATTTTCCAGCTTGCGCGTAGTGAGATCGAGCTGGCCGCGAAGGCGCTGCTGCTGCTCCCGCAGCGTATCCAGTTCGCCATCGGTTGACTGCTGCAGCTTGCTGTAGCGCGTACGCTCATCTGAGAGCTTAAGCTGCGACAGCTGCCCGTCACGCCAAATCTCAAACAGAGAGCGAACCTGCACCGGCACTTCATGGGTCATGGTGTCGAGCTGGGTCATGTAGCGGCGGCGCTCGGTCGGCGTAATTTTAGCCGTAGAGAGCAAAATGCCGCGCTTAAACGTATCCTGCCAGGTTTCTGCCGGCCACTGGCGAGCTTCCGCCCTGGCTTCTGCCGGCGGCAGGCGCTGGGCACAGTCCATGCCGCGGAGCCAGTAAAGCGGGTTACTGCTGACGTCATGCCCCGTCAGCGCCCATATTTCGCTACAGTCCGTGGACAGATAATCAGGAATTTGTTGTTCCGGGATATGCGGTTTGTGGGCCTCATCCAGGCTGCTGGACACGCTTGATGGGGCACATCCTGCCAACAACGTCGCGCCGACCAGCGCCCCAGATACCCAGCAAATCAGGCGAGCCAAAGACCCGCGGCGTGGTTCACGCAATAAAAGTACTTTCATCGTTTTAGTCATTCTCAGGGAAAACCGGTAATTCGATACGGAAGCACACTTCCGCGCTGTTAGCGTTAATCAGGCTAAGTTTTCCGTGCATACGTCGAATGCAATCCCTGGCGATACTTAATCCCAGGCCACTTCCCTTTACGGAGCCCTTCCGCTGGTGACTCCCCTGGAAGAACGGCTCAAAAATCATCTCTTGTTCCGTGGCCGGAATCGGCTCGCCGGTGTTCGCGACCTCAATATACAGGCTCGCGCCCACCTGCAAACTCCGGAGGTAAATGGTACCGGATTCACTGCCGTAGTGCACCGCATTGGAGTAGAGATTATCCAGCACGCTCATTAGCAGCGTAGCCTCTGCCAGGCAGGCTTTTGGGCTTAATTGAATCTCGGTATGCATCATTTTAGCTCTCGCCGGCAGGCTGTGGGCAGAGATAACCATTTCCACAATCGGGGCCAGTTCGACCCTTTCCAGCGTGACCGTCCCGTCTGCCAGCTTGCGGTTATAGTCCAGCAGTTGTTCGATCAATTTCTGCAGGTGACGGCTGCTGTCATCCAGGATGGCAACAACCTCTTTCTGATCGGCATTTAGCGGCCCGGCAACCTGGTCGGCAAGCAGTTCTGTCCCTTCCCGCATGCTGGCAAGAGGGGTTTTTAATTCATGGGAAAGATGGCGGAGAAACTCGTGGCGCTGGGATTCAAGCCAGGACAGGCGTTCACTGAGCCAGACAATGCGCTGCCCAACGGAACGTAGCTCTCTTGGCCCTTTAAACACTTCGCTGTTGCCGAGCGAGCGCCCTTCTCCCAGCCGGTTGATCATCCGCTCGATACCTTTAACCGGGCCGATAATCATGCGGGTGAAGACGATCACCAGCCCCAGGCTGAGCAGAAACAGCACTAAAGCCTGCCAACCGAAGAACTGGCCTCGTTCGGCAATTTCCTGCTGCAGTTGCTGCCCGCGAGAGAACACCACCGTCCGCGTGGCCTGCACCATTTCAGCATTGGTTGAGGCGAATTGTTCCAGCTGGTTTGCCGCAGGGGCTTCCGGCCCGCTGTTTTTACATTTGAGTTCCGCCAGATCGCTCAAAGACTGGCTGAGCGATTGATAGAGTTTCGGATCGGGTAATACGGAGGCGTGTGCCTCAAGCATTTGAGCGTAACGCTGACGCTGCCCTTGATAAAGCTGGGCAAGGCGCAAGTCGTCGAGCACGCAATACTGCCGGTAGCTTCGCTCCATTTCCAGCGCGATGTTGGTCATTGCCTCGCTACGCCGGGCATCAATCAACGTGGTGCGATTGGTCAACGCGGCCTGTGCACTCAGGGCGTTCAGGCTTTGCCACGCCTGCCACGCAAGCACCAGCAGCGGCACCAGCACCAGTAAAAAGGCCATCATGACAAGCTGGCGCAAAGATCGAGGGAAAAAATGCCACTGGTTCAATAGCTTCATCTCACATTACCTGTATGACACGATGCTAGCCGCGATTGCGCGTGGTGGAAAGGTGCGATTCCCGGAAATGACAAAGGCAGGGTCAAAAACCCTGCCTTTGCTTAGGAATTAGGCGGCGCCTTACTCAACGTTTCGCCCGGAGCATGATAAGCCATAAGGCATTTATCAAAAATTGGACGGCAGGCACCTTTTTGTGCGTCATTCGGCGGTTTATGTAGTCTGTCTAAGAAGACGCTGACATAAGAGATTGAATGAGCCACTGGCTGTTATTAAGCATGTATCGTGCCAAGTTTATAAAATAAAACATAACAAATTGTTTTAATTAAGCTTAATACTAATTCATGGAGGATATATTTTGCTATTTTTTTGCTCTCAGTGTCGCCATTTAACAACACTCTTTAACATCTCTCATTACACCATTATAAATCAATCACTTAAATGTCTCCATTTGGAGACATATTAAAAGCAAGTGTGTCGGGATTTAGTGACAAAAAAAGCCCCTCACCCTGGCCCTCTCCCCAGAGGGGCGAGGGAAACGGATCGGAGCCTTTTGGTAGCTTCTTGCTCTACAGAAGCAAGGGAACGGAATCGAAGCCTTTCAGCTCTTTTCCCCCTCTCCTTTTAGGGAGAGGGTCGGGGTGAGGGTAATCAGCCCAGCTGTTTACGCGCGTTACGGAAAATGCGCATCCACGGGCTGTCCTCGCCCCACTCTGCCGGGTGCCAGGAGTTGCTCACGGTACGGAACACGCGCTCTGGGTGCGGCATCATGATGGTGACGCGCCCGCTTTCGTTGCTCACCGCAGTGATCCCGTTCGGCGAACCGTTCGGGTTAGCCGGGTAGGTTTCACTCACTTTCGCGAAGTTATCCACGAAGCGCAGCGCCACCAGCCCTTTGCTTTCAAGCGCGGCGAGATGAGCGGCATCACGCACTTCCACACGACCTTCGCCGTGAGAAACCGCGATAGGCATATGGGAACCGGCCATGCCCTGCAGCAGCAGCGACGGGCTGGAGGTCACCTCAACCAGGCTGAAGCGCGCTTCAAAGCGATCGGACTGGTTACGCACAAAGCGCGGCCACAAATCACTGCCTGGAATCAGTTCACGCAGGTTGGACATCATCTGGCAGCCGTTACAGACGCCAAGCGCCAGCGTTTCCGGGCGATGGAAGAAGGTTTCAAACTCATCGCGCACGCGAGCGTTGAACAGGATGGACTTCGCCCAACCTTCACCAGCCCCCAGCACATCACCGTAGGAGAAACCACCGCACGCCACCAGCGTATGGAAGCTTTCCAGGCCGGTGCGGCCAGCCAACAGGTCGCTCATATGCACGTCGATGGCGTCAAAGCCCGCGCGGTGGAAGGCGGCCGCCATCTCAACGTGGGAGTTAACGCCCTGCTCACGCAGGATAGCCACTTTAGGACGCGCGCCCGTAGCAATGTACGGCGCAGCAATATCTTCTTTGATATCGAAGCTCAGCTTCACGTTCAGGCCAGGATCGTTATCGTTCGCCTTCGCGTTGTGCTCTTCGTCGGCGCAGTCCGGGTTATCCCGCAGACGCTGCATCTGCCAGGTGGTCTCTGCCCACCACATACGCAGCGTGGTGCGGCTTTCGCTGAACACAGCATGCCCGTCAGCGCTGATGGTGAAGCGGTCACCTTCGACGGCTTTACCAAGATAATGCACACAGTCTGCCAGGCCATGCTTAGCCAGCAGCGCCTCGACGGCCTCACGATCTTCAGCCCGAACCTGGATCACGCCGCCTAGCTCTTCGTTAAACAATGCGGCCAGGCGGTCGCCGCCGAGGCTTGCGATGTCAACGTCCACGCCGCAGTGGCCGGTAAAGGCCATTTCAGCCAGGGTCACCAGCAGCCCGCCGTCGGAACGGTCGTGCCAGGCCAGCAGTTTGCGATCCGCAACCAGCGCCTGCATCGCGTCCCAGAAACCTTTCAGTTGCTCAACGCTGCGAACGTCAGCAGGTTTGTCGCCCAGTTGACGATAAACCTGAGACAGCGCGGTCGCGCCCAGCGCGTTATGACCTTTGCCTAAATCAATCAGCAGCAAGGCGTTATCTTCAGTGCTCAGCTGCGGAGTCACGGTGCCACGCACGTCTTCCACGCGGGCAAAGGCGGTAATCACCAGCGACAGCGGAGAAGTCATCTCGCGCTGCTCGTTACCTTCCTGCCAACGGGTTTTCATCGACATGGAGTCTTTACCCACCGGAATCGTGATCCCCAGCGCCGGGCAAAGCTCTTCGCCAACGGCCTTAACCGCTTCATACAGGCCAGCGTCTTCGCCCGGGTGACCGGCTGCGGCCATCCAGTTCGCAGACAGCTTAATGCGCTTCAGGGAACCAATCTGGGTTGCCGCGATATTGGTTAATGCTTCACCTACGGCCAGGCGACCGGATGCCGCAAAGTCCAGCAGCGCAACCGGCGCACGTTCACCAATAGACATCGCTTCGCCGTAGTAGCTGTCCAGGCTGGCGGTAGTCACCGCGCAGTTTGCGACCGGGATCTGCCACGGGCCAACCATCTGATCGCGGGACACCATACCGGTTACCGTGCGGTCGCCGATGGTCACGAGGAAGGTTTTTTCAGCCACGGTCGGCAAGTGCAGAACGCGTTTCACAGCATCGGCAATTGAAATTTCGCTGCTGTTGAAGGCATCGCCTTTGGCTTTCAGCGTCTCGACGTTACGCTCCATCTTCGGCGTTTTGCCCAGCAGCACGTCCAGCGGCATATCGATAGGCTGGTTATCAAAGTGGCTGTCGTTCAGCGTCAGATGCTGCTCGGTGGTGGCTTCGCCAATCACCGCATACGGCGCGCGCTCGCGGCGGCAAAGTTCGTCAAACAGCGGCAGCTGCTCTGGCGCAACGGCCAGCACATAGCGTTCCTGAGATTCGTTACACCAGACTTCGAGCGGACTCATGCCCGGTTCGTCGTTAAGAATATCGCGCAGTTCGAAGCGACCACCGCGGCCGCCGTCGCTAACCAGTTCAGGCATAGCGTTGGACAGGCCGCCCGCGCCAACGTCGTGGATAAACAGAATCGGGTTGTCTTCGCCCATCTGCCAGCAGCGGTCGATCACTTCCTGGCAGCGGCGTTCCATTTCTGGGTTATCACGCTGAACGGAAGCAAAATCTAAATCGGCATCGGACTGGCCGGACGCCATCGACGACGCTGCGCCACCGCCAAGGCCGATGTTCATCGCCGGGCCACCCAGCACAATCAGTTTGGCGCCTGGGGTGATTTCGCCCTTCTGCACATGGTCGGCCCGGATGTTACCGATGCCGCCGGCGAGCATAATAGGTTTGTGGTAGCCGCGCAGCTCTACGCCGTTGTGGCTGTTAACCTGCTCTTCGTAGGTACGGAAGTAGCCGGTCAGCGCCGGACGGCCAAATTCGTTGTTGAATGCCGCCCCACCCAGTGGGCCTTCGGTCATGATGTCCAGCGCGGTAACGATGCGGTCTGGCTTACCAAAGTCCTGCTCCCACGGCTGTTCAAAGCCGGGAATGCGCAGGTTGGAAACGGAGAAGCCGACCAGACCCGCTTTTGGCTTAGCGCCACGCCCGGTAGCGCCTTCGTCGCGGATTTCACCGCCGGAACCCGTTGCTGCACCCGGCCACGGAGAGATAGCGGTCGGGTGGTTGTGGGTTTCAACCTTCATCAGGATATGCGCCTCTTCCTGATGGAAGTCATAGCGCCCTGCTTCACGGTCGGCGAAGAAACGGCCGACGGCTGAACCTTCCATGACCGCCGCGTTGTCTTTATAGGCAGACAGCACGTAATCTGGCGTTTTCTCGAAGGTGTTTTTGATCATCTTGAACAGCGATTTTGGCTGCTTCTGCCCATCGATGATCCAGTCGGCGTTAAAGATCTTATGGCGACAGTGTTCGGAGTTCGCCTGAGCAAACATGTACAGTTCAATGTCGTTCGGGTTGCGGCCAAGCTTGTTGAACGCATCCTGCAGGTAGTCGATTTCGTCTTCCGCCAGCGCCAGGCCGAGGCGAATATTCGCCTCCACCAGCGCGTTACGCCCCTTGCCGAGCAGATCTACGCTCTGCACAGGAGCCGGTTGCTGCTGGGTAAACAGCTGCTGCGCATCGTTCAGAGAGGTAAACACGCTCTCCATCATGCGGTCGTGCAGCAGCGCGGCAACGTCCTGCAGCTGTGCAGCGGTCAGCGTACTGCCGGTAACGTACCAGGCCACGCCGCGCTCAAGGCGCTTAATCTGCGGCAGGTCACAGTTGTGGGCGATATCGGTAGCTTTAGAAGACCAGGGGGAGATGGTGCCAGGGCGCGGAGTAACCAGCAGCAGGGTGCCTTCCGGCGCGTGCTCTGCGAGGGTTGGACCATACTTCAAAAGCCGCTGCAGGCGGGCAAGCTCGTCGGCGTTCAGCGGCGCCTCGAGGTCGGCAAAATGAACATACTCGGCATAAATATCGCTTACCGGGAGGTTAGCATCGTTAAAACGGGCCAGGAGTTTGTTAATACGAAATGCCGAAAGAGCAGGCGAACCACGCAGAATTTCCATCATTAAAGATCTCTCGTCTTCAGGGCGAAGGGGGGAAAACGGGCGTCATTATAGAGAATCCTCCGCCATGACGAAACCGTTTGCGTAGAAATAACAGCAGAAGTTTTTATTGCACGAAAAGTAAACGATATATTCTTAAAAGTTGCTTACTGGCGTTTTCTTACGCAAAATGCGCCTCATTCACTGACGGGGTTCAGACAAATCATGGTTATTGTTGGCTAAGGCTTATCCTGCTGCAGAATGTTATCTATTTGAAAAGAATAAAGATTAATTATCTGCTTATCGGTATCGTCACCTTGTTGCTGGCAGTGGCTTTATGGCCCTCCATTCCAGGTTTCAATCAGGCCGAAAACCGTATCGCCGCGATCAAAGCGCGGGGAGTTTTGCGCGTCAGTACCATTTCATCGCCGCTCACCTGGACGATGATTAACGGCAAGGCAACGGGCCTCGATTACGAACTCGCGAAACAGTTTGCAGACTATTTGGGCGTGAAGCTGTTAGTGGTCGTGCGGCCAAACATCAACGCGCTGTTTGATGACCTGGATAATGACAATGCCGACCTGCTTGCCGCAGGACTGGTGTATAACTCTCGCCGCAGCAGCGACTACCAGGCAGGGCCAACCTATTATTCCGTTTCGCAGCAGATGGTCTACCGCGTGGGCAGCCCGCGCCCTAAATCGCTCGGTGGCGTCAAGCCTTCACAGCTGGTGCTCTCTTCCGGCCAGGCCGTGGTGAGCGATCTTCAAAAGCTAAAAGAGGCTCAGTACCCCGAACTGAGCTGGAGCATTGACGCCAAACAGACCAGCAACCAGCTCTTGCAGCAGGTAGTTGATGGCAATATCGCGTTTACCATCTCGGACTCCATCGCCATCAGCCTTTTCCAGCGCGTACATCCTCAACTGGCCGTTGCCCTGGACGTTACCGATGAGCAACCCGTCACCTGGTTCTCAAAACGTGATGGCGACGACAGCATGAGCGCCGCGCTGCTCGATTTCTATAATAAGATCAGCAGCGACGGTACGCTGGCAAGGGTTGAAGAGAAATACCTGGGGCATATCGGCGATTTTGATTACGTCGATACCCGAACCTTCCTGAACGCGGTGGATGCCGTTTTACCGGAACTTCAGCCGCTGTTTGAAAAGTATTCTGACGATATTGACTGGCCGTTGTTGGCCGCGATTTCCTACCAGGAATCCCACTGGGATACTCACGCCACCTCACCAACGGGCGTGCGCGGGTTAATGATGCTGACGAAGAATACGGCCCAGAGCCTCGGCATCACCGACAGACTTGATGCAGAACAGAGCATCAGCGGCGGCAGTCGCTATCTGAAAGATATGATGAGCAAAGTGCCGGCCACGGTACCGGAATACGAGCGCATCTGGTTCGCGCTGGCGGCTTATAACATGGGCTATGCCCACATGCTGGATGCCCGTCAGCTAACGGCCAAACAGAAAGGCAACCCGGACAGCTGGGCCGAGGTGAAAACACGCCTGCCGCTGCTGAGCCTGAAGCCTTATTACAGCAAAACAACCTATGGATATGCTCGTGGGCACGAGGCTTACGCGTATGTGGAAAACATCCGCAAGTATCAGCTAAGTCTGGAAGGGTATTTGCAGGAGAAACAGAAGAAGGCGCTCCAGGTGGACAAGTTTGCCGAGGCCTACCCTGCGGTTGCCCCGGTTGAGTTGGCTAGTCCGTCTTACGGGCCTTTTCCTTTAGGGCCTTTTTCTCAAGACGACGAGCGCGAAAAAAATCGCTCAGCATGGCTGAGCACTCTGACGCGAGCACCCCTTCACTGACCTGCACCTGATGGTTCATCCCAGGATGACCGAGAACGTCCATCAGCGAGCCTATCGCCCCGGTTTTAGCGTCGCGCGCCCCAAACACTAAGCGGCCAATGCGGCTATGCACCATCGCCCCAGCGCACATGACGCAAGGTTCAAGCGTGACGTAGAGCGTGGTATCCAGCAGACGGTAATTTTGCAGTACCAGCCCGCCCTGGCGCAGCGCCATGATCTCCGCGTGAGCCGTAGGATCGTGACGGCCTATCGGGCGATTCCAGCCTTCACCTATGACCTGATTATTGTGTACCAGTACCGCACCAACGGGCACTTCCCCTTCATCCCAGGCTCGCTGAGCGAGGGTCAGAGCGTGACGCATCCAGTGTTCATGGGTAAATTCTGTGTCTGACACAATGCTCTCCGCAGCAAAAGTGGGCGGCGCATTATACACACCGCTTAACGGATTCAAAACGCCTCACTCGAGCTGCTGCAGCTCCCCGTGAGGCGTGACGCGCCAGCGGTGCTCGCAGAAATACAGCAGCGGATTATCCTGATGGCTGTCGCTGTAGCCGCTATAAAGCCGCAGCGGCGCACCGAGATGCTGCTCCAGCTGAACCACTTTCTCATGGCCGAGACAGCGCAGGGTCAGTATCCACCCGCCGTAAGCTCGCGCAATCTGGCTCGCAATCACGTTCACTTCCGGCAGCCACGGCGTATCAAAATAGACTTTTTCCACCAGCGGCTGCGGCGAGCCGGTAATCAGCCAGACGTCGGCGTCCGGGCTGTGCAGGTACTCCGTGAGACGCTGCTGGACGACGGGGAATGCTCTCACCTTCTGCCGAAACCAGGCGACAAACTCACTTTGCAGTTGCTCAAGCCGGGTCTCGCTGCGACCAAATGTGATGCCCCATAGCAGCAGGCTCATCGGCTGACGGGCTGCGCTCCCTTTGATCAGCATCATGCCGCCAATCAGCGGCAGCAACATAATAACCAACGGCACGTTCAGCGGCAGGCTGCGCAGGAGATAAAACAGGAAACTGCCGAACATGTCCTGCTGATGCAGGGTGCCATCCAGGTCAAAAAAGACGACGCGGCGAGGGTGATGAATTGTCAATACGGGCTCCTTTAAGACTCGCGTTCACGAAACAGCGCAAACTAAAGCCTAACAGATAGCCCTGCGGTTTTCCGCGCTCGTGCCAGACCGACGCTCATGACACAACAGAATATTTAATTCGGAAACATTGCTCTATAATGGAATTTATAATTCGCTCAGATGCTTACCAGAGCAAGTCGTTATCAGAAGTGCCGCCCCGGAGGTGAAATGAACTGTTTACTGCGCATTCGAAGCCGTTACGCCATGCTGGCCCAGAGTGACCGCAAGCTGGCCGACTTTTTGCTCGCTGAGCCCGATCGCGCACGCCATCTCAGTTCACAACAGCTGGCGGAAGAAGCCGGCGTCAGCCAGTCCAGCGTCGTGAAATTCGCGCAGAAACTGGGGTTCAAGGGCTTTCCGGCGATGAAACTGGCCATCAGCGAAGCGCTGGCGAGCGGCCAAAATCCCAACTCCGTCCCGGTTCACAACCAAATTTTAGGTGACGATCCGCTGAGGCTTGTTGGCGAGAAATTGATTAAAGAGAATATCGCGGCGATGCATGCCACGCTGGATATTAAT
The DNA here is from genome assembly GCF_001571265.1 of Cedecea neteri NBRC 105707 = ATCC 33855. Taxonomy (GTDB): domain Bacteria; phylum Pseudomonadota; class Gammaproteobacteria; order Enterobacterales; family Enterobacteriaceae; genus Cedecea; species Cedecea neteri. The sequence goes on from NZ_BCTL01000035.1 coordinate 84,105, forward strand.
GCGGAAGAGAAACTGCTGGCGAGCGTTTCGCTGCTGCGCAATGCGCGGCGCGTGCTGCTGGTAGGAATCGGCGCATCAGGCCTGGTGGCGAAGAATTTTTCGTGGAAGTTGATGAAAATAGGCATCCATGCCGTCGCCGAGCAGGATATGCATGCCCTGCTGGCAACCGTGCAGGCGATGACGCCGGAAGACGTGCTGCTTGCTATTTCTTACTCGGGCGAGCGCCGGGAGATCAACCTGGCCGCCGATGAAGCGCTTAACGCCGGGGCGAAAATCCTCGCGATTACCGGCTTCACGCCTAACGCTCTGCAGCAACGCGCCAGCCTGTGTCTCTACACCATCGCAGAGGAACAGGCTACGCGTAGCGCGGCCATCTCCTCCACCAGCGCCCAGATGATGCTGACAGATCTGCTATTTATGGCCCTGGTGCAGCAGGATCTGGAAAACGCGCCGGAGCGGATCCGCCAGAGTGAGGCGCTGGTGAAGAAGCTGGTTTAGGGTTTCGCATTTGCCGGAAATTTTTTATACAGCGTGGAAACACCGACATCGTAAATAATCGCCACCTGCTGCCTGGTTTCTCCGGCAGCAATTAACCTCCCGGCCTGCGCCCATTGCGTTGCCGACAGTTTCGGCCGCCGCCCCCCAATTCGCCCTTCCGCTCTGGCCGCAGCCAAACCGGCCCGGGTTCTTTCGACGATAAGCTCGCGCTCCATCTCGGCTAGCGCACCCATCACGTGAAAGAAAAAGCGCCCCATCGGCGTGGAAGTATCAATGCTGTCCGTCAGGCTGCGGAAGTTAATCCCGCGCGAACGCAGCTCTTCAATCAGTGAAACAAGGTGGCGCATGCTGCGCCCCAATCTGTCCAGCTTCCAGACGACCAACGTGTCGCCTTCACTGAGCGTCTTGAGTACCTTTTTTAACCCTGGCCTGTCCGCCGTTTTACCGCTGATTTTATCCTCAAAAATCAGCTCACATCCTGCGCACTCCAGCGCATTTTTCTGCAGCGCGGTGTTTTGGTCATTTGTTGACACCCTGACGTACCCTACCAGCATGAAGTTTTGCCTCATAAAAGGCTGAAAGCATGCCACGGAGAGGCAGGATGTGCATTTTCTTAAAGGTTGGTTT
>NZ_BCTL01000036.1 GCF_001571265.1 Cedecea neteri NBRC 105707 = ATCC 33855
CATACAATTTTTTATACTATATCAATTAATCATTTACTTTCTACTATACGATATTTCGCTCAACCGGGTAAAATATTGATAGCGTAGCCCCAAGTGGGGCTTCACTACCCTCAGAACCCACGCATTCCATTGATAAAGGTATCAATCACGCTACAAACCTTATCATAGACACGTTTAAGCACCGTCTTCCTTTCAAGGATCCTTGGTGTCCACGTTAGAACCCTGGCTACCTCGTCCTCGCGTGGGGTCACATCGGTAAACAGGTAGTTATCCAGCAGGGCGGCAACTTTGCTTTCATCCAGATTTTCTTCAGCACATAGCGTTGCAACCGCTTTACGTTTTTCACGTTCAACGTAGGTTTCAAAGATCTGGGCAATATCTTCATCGTGAGATACATGCAATAGGTTTTCTTCGATGAAATTATCAATCAGTTCGCGTTTGCTGCGTAGCGTGACATCACTGTCAACGATATCCATGACCTTCTTCTTCTGCTCCTGCTGCGCTTCGGGTGGCATGGCCTGTATGCCAGCCAGTAGCCTCAGGATATAGCCGACATTAATTTCATCCCGATGAATCAGTGACACTTCAAAATCGACCTCATCCAGAATCGAGACTTTATCTTTGCCAGTGCGTTTTTTCACCTTGTCATAAATATCGAGATATTTACTGGTGTAATCGGCAAGAGTCTGATCCGATAAAGGCTTACTCACTTCATCAAAATCAGCAAAGCTCTCTAGGATATTCTTCAGTCGCATCATGTCACGGAAAGCTGTCACAAAAGCAAGCTGAGCTTTTTCATCAGGGAGGCTGTCCACGCTTTCCACTGTAGGTGTCAGGGTCATCAAGGTATCTACAGCAGCTTGATAGTCGCTCAGATACTCCTCGAAAGGCTTAACCAGCACGACTGAGGATGCGTCTTTGTTCGAGAATAGCGCTATGGCATCATCAGTGGCTTTCTTGAGGTTGCGGAAGCAGACGATGTTACCGTGGCTTTTCTTCTCATTAAGAATACGGTTGGTACGGGAGAATGCCTGTATTAATCCGTGATAACGCAGGTTTTTATCCACGTAAAGCGTATTGAGAGCCGGGCTGTCAAATCCCGTCAGGAACATATTGACCACCAGCAGGATATCGATCCCTTTTTCTTTGGTTCGCTGTGCAATGTTCTTGTAATAATTGTAAAAGCTTTGCGAATCATTAGCTGAATAGTTGGTGCCATACAGCGTATTGTAATCTTTGATGAAGTTGTCCAGATGGTCCCGACTGGATATATCGATTTTCCCGCCTTGAGGCAGGCTGATATCTTCTTCATCCAGTAAGCCGTTAACAGCTTCCTTATCGCTTTTGTCCGCTTCGTTTGCTGCATAAGTAAAGATTGTTGCGATACGCAGCGGCTTGTAATCTGGATTTGCCTGCTGAAGCTCTGTTTGTTTATCTTTAAAGAGTTTGTAGTATTTAATCAGCATGTCCACCGAGCCCACGCAGAACATCGCGGTAAACTCCCGGTTTCGGGTCTTTGCATTGTGGTGAGCCAGGATGTAGTCGGTTATCTTGCCCAGCCGGATATCGCTTTCCATGACCTCTCTGGTGTCGATATCTTCCACATCGATATCAATCTCGTTGCTGGTTTCCTTACGGCGATAAGTTCCTACATACTCTACAGCAAAGCGCAATACGTTCTCATCACGGATGGCATCGACAATGACATACTTGTGGAGGCATTTATCAAACAACATTTCAGTAGTCTGCTTGATGCCATTGGTGATGTTCACGTTATCGGCAAAGATCGGTGTACCTGTGAAACCAAACAGTTGTGCATTTTCAAAGAAATTCACGATAGCCTTGTGAGTATCACCGAACTGACTGCGGTGGCATTCGTCGAAGATAAAGACAATCCGTTCCTTACGTAGGTGCTCCAGCTGTGCCTTATAGCCTTCATGAGTAATGGCATTGTTCAGTTTCTGAATGGTGGTCAGTATCAGTTTACTGTTGTTAGCCTTGAGTTGCTTAATCAGCGTACTGGTATTGTTAGTCGTATCTACGCTGTCTTTAGCGAAACTGTTAAACTCTTTGGCTGTCTGATAATCCAGATCGCGACGATCGACGACGAAAATAACCCGATCAACTTCAGGCATCGACATGATTACCTGGCTCGCCTTAAAGCTGGTCAACGTTTTACCGCTACCTGTAGTATGCCAGATATAGCCATTACGGGGTTTCCGATGTAGGTGAAGACTGTCCTTAACATGGCGGATCATAGCTTCACAGGCATAGTACTGATAGGGACGCATGACCATCAGGCACTTACGGGTTTCATTCAGCACCGTGTAGTGAGTGATCATTTTTGCAATGTGACAAACTTTCAGGAAGGCTTCTGTAAACTTCTCCAGCGACTTAATGGGTTCATTTTTCTCGTCTGTCCAGAAGAAGGTCTGCTCGAAATGGTTAGTGCGGTTATTGGCGTAATATTTAGTATCAACACCATTACTAATAATAAACAGTTGAACATACTGGAACAGACCACTGCCTACCCAGAATGCATCCCGATGGTAACGGTCAATCTGATTAAAGGCTTCCTTCAGGCCCAGTCCACGGCGCTTTAGCTCAATTTGTACTAGTGGCAGGCCATTAATCAGCAGCGTAACGTCAAAGCGTGTTTTGCGCGTGTTTTGCTCTGCGCTGTACTGCTTAACCTGACGGGTGACCTGAAACTCGTTCTGGCACCATTCGTCTTTATTAATAAAACTGAGCCATTTCTCAGTACCGTCATCACGCAGCAACTGGTAGCGATCGCGCAGGATTCTGGCGCGATCGATCACTTCATTACCTTTGGTCAGATGCAGAAAAACATGGTTAAATTCGCTGTCAGTGAGTGGGGCAGCCTCCAGCCGATTGTGTATTTCAATCTGCTTGCGCAGGTTGGCTTTCATACTGGTTTCGTCGGTGACATTGACCAGTTCGTAGTGCATACCCACCAACTGGTTAATCAGCTGTGTTTCTAACTCGTATTCGCTTTGCGTTGCCATCAGTGTATGGTGCCTTTTGTTATTTTTTCTGCTCCAGAGTGCCCCCGCCTGGATGATTTTTATATAAACATTTGCTGGAGCAGGCCCTGTTTCCAAGTTTTTAACTTATCCAGTTCTGTTTTTTTGGTAGTGATTTTGTCGTCAATGGCAGAGAGAAATCTAGCAATTTTAGTTTGTTCTTCATCAGAAGGTTGGGGTACCGGAAGATCGAAGAAATCTGCTCCTGAAATATTCATACGGTCATGTCTGGCACCACTATTCGCTACACTTTTCATGTAATCATGCCAAACTGAACTTTCAAAAAAATATTGATAAAATTTCAACAATCCTTTTTCAAAACGAAAAACGGTATACAAAGGAGACATAACTCCTTGTGTCAATTCATTCATTTTTATAGGACCAACGGGAGCCGTTGAAGATATTCGCGGGTTGTATACGAAATCACCGATTCTAACGACGTAATATCCTGTTAAGTTGCTCTCTGTAACAATCTCTCTTTCAAAATAACTTTGTTGGCTAACAATGCCTTGTGTGGCAGAATTGGTTAAAACTGTACTTACTGAATTATCTCTATTTTTAGTATTTACCTTAGAGGCTATTTTTTTTAGCTCCACCTCTTCCCACTGAGGAAAATTCCCACCATTATCATCCTTAAACCACAGTTCCTGACTAAAAATCTTCTGCATCATGCTTTTTTTGTACTGGCATAGCAGGTCGTACTGCTTGTGCAGTAACGTGATTTTTTCGTCTACAGAGGACAGAAAATCGGCGATTATGGTTTGTTCTTCCTTGCAGGGGAAAGCTAACATGATTTGAAAAACATCTTTTTTAGTGATGTTTTTCATGCTATTACTTGTCCCTGATGCTTGCTCCTTAAGTAAAGACCTACCTTTATCTGAACTCAAAAAGCTAGCTAACCATTTAATATTACAAATATTGTCTTTTACTTTAACTTGCCATAATCGATCTGGAACAAAAGTATTTCTAGGAGCATCTTTAATATAAGCATTAGCTCCAACCAATGCTGGGGTGTTCATTCGACTTATTAAAATACTATTACTCACTAGCATTTCTTTTAATCTAGAAACCTCATCATTTACAACTTTTTTTCTCTCTCTTTCATCAAAATATCCAAATGATACACAGCTTGTTTTAAGAATAGAATATTCATTATCGCCGGGTAATTCGTCTATAGAGTTAACAGACACACCAGCATCCAAAGATACAACTAATTTACTGAGATAAGCCGAAGTCCAAGTATCTTTGAACGATGTAAATCTTAGTTTTGGCACCATCACTTATCCCCCTCAACGATAGTAAACGGCGCATCAATCCCCAGTTCCTTACAGAATCCAGCAATGGTCTTATCAAGCTCAGCTACTCTCCCTTCCAGCTCACGGATCTCTTGCGCCACGGCGTTGAGGTCAATTTCATCTTCCGCTTCAAAGGTATCGACATAGCGAGGGATATTAAGGTTGTAATCGTTATCCCGGACCTCTTTAAGAGTCGCAATATGGCTGTACTTTTCCAGCGCTTTCCAGTCGTTGTAAGTATCTGCAATCTTGTCGATATGTTCCGGTAGCAGGCGATTCTGGGTTTTCACCTTCTCAAAGTCATTGCTTGCGTCAATAAACAAAATACCGTCGTTGTGTTTGCGGCACTTACGCAACACCAGCACACAGGTTGGGATACTGGTGCCATAGAAGATATTCGCAGGTAGCCCGATAACGGCATCAATACAGTTCAGCTGTTCAATCATGAACTTGCGGATGTGTCCTTCTGCCGCACCACGGAATAAGACCCCATGAGGCAGGACAACCGCCATTGTGCCATCATCTTCTAGGTGATAGAACATATGTTGCACAAATGCCATATCCGCTTTGCTGGACGGCGCGAGCTTACCGTATTGCGCAAAGCGGTCATCGTTCATAAACAGCGGGCTGGCACTCCATTTGGCGGAGAATGGCGGGTTGGCGACGATAGCATCAAAATTCAGATGCGTGTGCTGCGGATGCTCCAGTGTATCTTCCTGCATGATTTCAAAGTCAGCATAGTGAACGCCATGCAGAATCATATTCATACGTGCAAGGTTGTAGGTGGTTCGGTTCATTTCCTGACCGTAGATTTTACCTACGGAAGAGGCTTCACGTTTTACACGCAGCAGCAGAGAGCCAGAGCCACAGGTCGGGTCATAGACGTTTTTCAGTTTGAGCTTATGTGTGGTAACAATTTTTGCCAGCAACGTAGAAACTGGCTGCGGTGTATAGAACTCGCCCGCTTTCTTACCTGCACCGGATGCAAACTGACCAATCAGATACTCGTAAGCATCGCCCAGAATGTCAGAACTGGCTTCACTCAGGTTAAAACTCAGTTTGTCGAGTTCGGTAATAACCTTACCAATCAGCTCATTTTTGGCTTTGGCAGTATTACCCAGTTTGCTGGAGCCTAAATCCAGGTCTTCAAACAGGTTGCTAAAGTCATCTGCGGAGTCAGTGCCCAGGGTGCTTTGCTCAATATTGCGCAGAGTGGTAGCAAGATCTTCAAGGATAAAACCTTCTCCAGCACCTTTCTGATCTTTCGCTACACGCTGAGCCATAGTGTGGAACAGGTCAGTTGGGGGCAGAAAGTAACCCAGCGTCTGAATGCTGTCGTCTTTTACCGCATCAATGATGTCCTGATAAGCCGGATGTCCAGCGGTCAGCTCGTTATACTTAATCCCGTCTTCTTTCAGGATTTTGTTGGCATAAGTGACAAACTTCTCGGAAAGATACTTGTAAAAGATGAAACCAAGGCAATAGTCACGAAATTCATCGGCATTCATCTTGCCACGCAGGGTATCTGCAATATTCCAAAGGCGGCTTTGCAGTTCACTTAAATTCTGTGCTTCAATCTGGGGCGACATACTTCTTCCTGTTGTTCTTATCAGTCCCGGTTAAGGGATAATTATTGAATCATATCACTGAGCTGGCTCAGGATCTGTTGTTCGTTAAGGGCGGCCAGGCGTTCCTGGTAATGGCGTTTTTCAAGGGTTGCCAGATAGAGCCCACCGATTGCCTCCTGCTTATGGAGGGGAGGCAGCGTTGCGGTAAACTGACGTACCTCAGTAAGAGACAAACGCAATACAAACGTTGACCCCTGCGTTGCCAGAGCCTGCTGGCGGCGGCTTTCCCTGCTTTCATTGAAGTGCCAGACAAACCACGCAGGAACAACCTTACCGCCGTCAACTTCGACCCTGACATAGTTATTACTGAGCAGACGACCGGCATGCTCAGGGCTGACGATAGCGGCCTTACCATGAATCAGGCTAATGACCACACCTCCCGTCCGGACTGAAAGAACAGCTTGAGTGGGGCGTACAACCTGCTCTTTATCACCGTTGATGGTATTACCCGGTTGCCAGCAGTCACTCATAAACTGCTCGGTGGCGTAAAAACGACATGCTTTAGCCTCATCATTCTGTCTGATGCGACTGACATGGGCACCGGGAGTAAATGAAGCAACGGTGGAATAGGGTACTGGCTCATTTTTCATTGAATAAACTTAAATTACAATGTGTTTAATGAGTGTATCGAACTATACGGTGAGGTCAACTGAATTTAATTTTATTACGTAACACTCTCGTTTTCAGGCCAGATCGGAGGAGTCACGTTGGAGAGTTGCATGTTACTTACTTAGTAACTTTATTGAAAATTTTACGTACTAAATTCCAGTTATTTACTAAATTTGAATGATTAATGCGATTTTTAATTACTTTATTACGTTTTAATGATATTGATTTATCTTAAATGGTTAGAATGCAATGAGGCAGTAAATTTGTATGGAGAGCTATCAGAATAATATGACTTGGGGAGAGCCTCCTCTTCCAAAAGGACCTGAACACTTTGGTGAGCGTCTGAAAACTGTTATCGGGAAACAGTCTGTCGCCTCTTTTTCCAGGGATTGTGGGGTTTCCGAAGCCTCCATGAGGAAATACCTGAAAACTGATACCGTGCCGGGTATCGATAGCGTGGCTATGATTGCCTCCTGTACGGGGCGTTCTCTGACCTGGCTTATTACGGGGGAAGGCGACCCCTTTACGGACAACGCCAGGCAGGAACACTTTTCAGAAGAAGATATCAAAAAATGGTGGGGCCTTATTTTCGACGCTTTGGACGTTGAAAATAAAACCAAAATTATCCATGCTTTTCAGCAAGGTGGACTGAGTTCTGTATTTCACCCTTCTCTCGCTACCAGTAAGGCGGTCAAAATAAAGGGATAGTGAGGGCCTGTAAGCGCATTCCTGGCTGTAGGATGTCCGCGTGAGCAACGACTTCAGGATGGCTTACCGGTCGCTTGGAGGTGGTATCTGAGCTGTCGCTTTATTCCCCGAATTCGATTTACCTTCCGGCTGATTATAATTCCAGCTCCAGTCTCTCCGGCTGATACTGTATATCCCCGTTTTGCAGGTCTTACAATGTTTCTCCCCCCGATAGTGAGTATTGCACCAGACACAGAACCAGTGCGTAACCGGGTTGATGGTATCCATACTGTCAACCAGTGCGCGTAATCGTAGAAGAAAAGCCTGTCTCCTGATTTCTGCCCGAATGTAACCGCATTTTGACACATCGGCTTTAGTGATTTCAGTGGGCTGAAGATGTTCAAACCAGGCATCTTCACCGATGATGTTGTCCTGCAGCCTTACCGGACAATGGCAATCAGGGCAACGCCACAGGTTGTCAGTCCCGGGATTAACCTCTTTTGCAGGAACGTAATGATTGTCAGCGTCGAGTGCCAGATACTGCTTTACCCGCAATATGTTTATCTTGGGCATGGCTATGATTCCTCTTAGTTTCATACAGATGAGACAGATAAGGCTAGTACGGTGCCCCCACCAGACATGATGTTTATGATTCAACAATGGTGGTCGCAGGGGATGTGTAAATGCTCATTGTATTTCTGTCGGTATTTTCGATATGCGTAGAATGCGCTAGATGCATTTCTGACCGATTTACTTTTTAAGATTGATAACTTTCTGGTTTTAAAGCGTAAAGCTTCAATGAAGGCTTTGGGGCGGTTTGAGTCAGTAGCTGGAGTCAACTTATCAGGTTCATTCTCAGTTGTGTTACTACCGTGACTGATTGATGCGGTTTTGAAGCCAGGCTTCTACTTCACTTTGCATCCAGCGGGAGCTGCGACCCAGTTTAATTGGCTTCGGAAATTCACCGTCTTTAATCAGCTTGTAGAACCATTTATCGGTTAAGCCCGTGAAGCTGGTGATGAATGCCATATCGACCATTTTGTCGTTAAGCAGGCTGGTATTGTTGTTCTGGGTGGTCATGATGACTGTTTCCATATGCATGTTGAGAGATATGGAGAAGCGCCTGTACTGGTGATGGTTAACCATTGACGCATTCTCCTTCTCAACATCCAGACGGCAGTAATAAAATAATCTGTTCCCGCTACCGAACTGAGCAGCCAAAGTTACGCTGACCATCTGAATTGTCTTTGCTGTACTCTTTAGCCATATACATCGCTCTTGAGGTCAAATCTTCGTAAGTGTCCTCGAAGTAACGGTTATTACGGTTTAACTGGTAAAACCCGCTTGGTGGGATGTGAATCAGTCCCACATACTTGCTTTCCGCGTATTCTCGTTTGATTGCCCGTATCCATGCCCGAACAACCATATTAAAAACACTCTGGTTGAAGGTATTACTAGGGTCTTGTTTAATCTTCCCCGGCCACGCATAGGCGTCTTTGTTTAGCAAAAGCAATACATGGTAATGTTTCTTGCTCCCTTCCTTATTAAATTCCCGTACCCATACAAATCTCATGTTGCATGTCAGCGTTTTCTTCCCCGCTTTCCTCTTACGTTTAATGTCCGCTTTGATCTGTGCTTTTACCGAGTTGATGAAGCGAGTGATGACCTCAGGGCCTGTATAACACTGTGTAGGGCAATCTGGACGCTCTTCTTCGTCAGGGAAGCGCAGATCGAATCTGATTGCCAATAGACGGGGATACTGTTTTAACGCTCTGTCGATTGTTTTGGTTATACCGTGCACATAGGCTTGATTAAGTTCCCCATACCAATTCTGGTTCTTGATGCTCATTACGTGGTGTCCTTAGCTGATTGAACTCAGCTCATCGGATACCTAGTAATGATTTAAGGAATGCTGAAATCTACTAATCTCTTCTCCTTGCGATATGCCACTACTCCACTTCCTATAGATTTCCCCTACCGGGATGGTTACGGGTACTCATATCCCCTTATGTAGATCTACTTCCGTATGTCTTTGTTGCTTATTGATATCTACGTCTACTACATCTACGCCCATTATTAACAATACGAAGGAACAGAGGGGAAAAGGAAGGTGATCTCAATAGAAGAAAGAAAGCTCAAAAACGAAGGAAAACAGCTACCAAAACCGACTGAAATCGCTCTCTAGTTACTCTGAGAAAATCTGGTCATTTACGAACATCTGGGGATGGTACTCAAAACTGATTATCTGCAAACCGCGTGCTCTGTAGTATTTTTTTACCCTAATGTACAGACGCATTAGGCGCATTCGGAAGCTGCAATTACAGGATTCTTTTGACATGTATTTGTAACTAAGTTATTTATTATCAGCAATAACATAAAAACAGCATCACCATAAAAATAGTATATACTAGGATCTGAACTAACTTGACAGGTGGTTTTATGATTAACAAAAGACTTTCAGTTCACTTTTCATCATTAGCAATGAAACAAAAAATAATAGAACTTGCAGAAATAAATAACTTGTCAGCATCAAAGCTAGTCGAAGATCTAATTTCATTTAGGTTGTATGACTCAGATTATTCCAAGGAGCTTCTTAAGAAGTTAGAGGGAGGTAATTATGTTAAAAATAGAAATATGCTTCCTAGCGATGGGTTTGAGTCCGCTATAAAAAGAAGCAAATTTAGATTTAATGTGTCTACAGCGGAAGTTACAGATATTTTAAGGGGATCTTTTGTCACAGAGGTTCGTAGTGGCGATATTGATGATTTTGAGAACGATAAAATTAAATATGATAAGCTAACCAAAACAATTTTTAAATGTGTTCGTGAATATATAGAAACGCAAAGCACTATAAATTGGATTGATAATGGGTATTCATCATTTAATTCAAATCTCACCCTTGTATTTATTAATGATGTTAATGTTAGTTTTGTATACTACCCACAAAGTGATTATCTACATATAGATTTTATTAGCAAATATGTCCACACTATTCCTTTCGTTTTTGATGAAAAAAATAATAATGAGTTTGTGCGCTATCTTGACTTTGACTATATCCGATTTAAAACATTTAAAAGCTATGCTGAAGATGGCTGGGATAGAAGGAAGCACTCACATCTTATTTATATTGATCGTGCTTCCAATTCAAAATCTGGTGGTTTTTTTATTGGGGTTAAGTATGAAGATAATGGCCTTTTTAAAAGTGATGAGGAAAAAAGTCGCGCGGAACTATTTGATACTGAAACGAAGATATTTTTCGCACACAGAGCTTTTAAACTAAAAAAATATCAAATAAAGGACGATAAAGACCCTTATATCCCTAACCTTTTGGATGGCTTTCAATATGGCATTGAAAAAGCAAAAAAACGATACAATCATGAATGATTCGTTTTAGTAGAGAGTTAAGAAATTAAAGAGTGTATTAATCACATGCATAAAAAATGAGACATATATAATCAATGTGAGTTAAGCAGTTTTTTATTTATCAAATAAAATCATGATAGTTACTGAAGGCCATACCCTCGCGGGTATGGCCTTTTCTGTTAATGGTGCGAAGAAGGAGTTTTCTTATGAAATTAATTAGCCGTTTTGGTCGAGTGAATCAGATTCGCCGCGACCGTCCTTTAACTCGCGAGGAGCTCATTAGTCACGTTCCCAGCGTGTTTAGCGGAGAAAAGCATGAATCCCGCAGCGAGCGGTACACGTACATCCCGACAATTACCCTTCTTGATAACCTGCAACGTGAAGGTTTTCAGTCGTTCTTTGCGTGTCAGACTCGCGTTCGTGACCTGAGTAAGCGCGAGCATACCAAACATATGCTGCGGTTACGCCGGGAAGGCCAGATTACGGGTAAGCAAGTGCCGGAGATCATTCTTCTTAACAGCCATGACGGTTCGAGCAGCTATCAAATGTTACCTGGGATTTTCAGGGCTGTATGTCAGAACGGGTTAATTTGCGGTGAGTCCTTTGGTGAAGTGCGTGTCCCCCATAAAGGAGATGTTGTTGAGAAAGTCATTGAAGGTGCCTATGAGGTTTTGGGGATCTTTGGTCGCGTAGATGAACGACGTGAGGAAATGCAGGCATTAATGCTTCCAGCACCTGCACAACAGGCTATGGCTAAAGCGGCGCTGACCTACCGATTTGGAGAAGAGTACCAGCCAGTAACTGAATCGCAAATTCTTGCACCTCGTCGCTGGCAGGACGAGAGCGATGACCTGTGGACCACCTACCAGCGCATTCAGGAAAACCTGCTGAAAGGCGGGCTAAGCGGGCGTACCGCGCAGGGTAAACGCACCCACACCCGCGCAATAAACGGGATTGATGGCGACGTTAAGTTAAACCGTGCGCTCTGGGTGATGGCAGAGAACATGATGAACCTGTTGGGCAGGTAATAACCCGCGCCCAGCCACCGAAATCAATCCCCGGTCCGACACTTCCATTCAACATATTCATGCATAAGGAAAAATTAACATGACCGACATAATTAATATCAACGATAACAATCAGCTACCTCTGCAGGCTATAGATGAAGGTTCTGCACCGGCACTGACAGCCACGCCCGTACCGGACGAACAGCGTGTGGAATTCTGGCCGCAGCACTTTGGCAGCATACCGCAGTGGATAACCCTTGAACCGCAGGTCTTTGCATGGATGGACCGGTTCTGCGCTGACTACAGCGGCGGTATCTGGAATTTTTATACTCTCAGCAACGGTGGGGTCTTCATGGCTCCGGAAACAGACAGTGATGAATTCTGGTCGCTGTTCAACGCCATGAATGGCAACGCCGCAGACACGAGCGCCGAAGCCGCCGGGATTGCAGTCTGTCTTGTCGCTTACAGTCATCATGCATGCCGCACAGAATGCGACGCCATGACGGAACATTACTGGCGTCTCCGTGACTATGCGCTCAATCACGCAGAATGTAGCACCATCATGCGCATTATCGACTGAGTGTCCCGCCATGCAGCATGAACTGTCTCACCTTAATGCCCTGTGGGATGCACTGGGGAAAACAACTGTCAGGGATGAGGACGGTGATGTTGTGACCGACGAACCCTTCCTGCATTTCCCGACGGGTACCCCTCTCTTCCATATCTGGTCATGGTTTGAATCCCTGCACGACGAGTTCGCCGTTGCCGCGAAACTGTACAACACATACGTCCCGGACGCATTAACAGACAGGAAAAGCAAATGAACATTACCACTTGTGCCCCCGACAGCAGGGGGATATCTCCCGCCGCACAGCGTACCATCAGACGCGCACTGACCCTGCTGGAACGTCAGTTACGCGAGCCAGGCGCGGCATTTACCTCCAGCCATGCAGTCCGCGACTGGCTTCGTCTGCAGCTCGCCACACAGGACCGCGAAGCCTTCACCGTCCTGTGGCTGGATAATCAGCATCGCCTGATAGCCCACGACACGCTGTTCCTCGGTACGATCAACTCTATCACTGTACATCCACGTGAGGTCGTTAAATCCGGTCTGAAAAATAATGCCGCTGCTGTCGTTCTTGCGCATAACCACCCGTCGGGTGAGGCTGAACCGAGTAAAGCCGACAGGCTGATTACAGAACGTTTGAAAAAGGCGCTGGAACTGGTTGATATTCGCCTGCTGGATCACCTGGTAGTTGGTGGCATGGATATCGTTTCGTTTGCTGAACGCGGCTGGTTATAGGGAATAAATAGCGATGAAAATTATCAGCAAACGTCAGGCGATGACGATATACCGTCAGCACCCGCAGTCCCGGCTCTTTCGTTTCTGCACCGGGAAATACACGTGGTCCGGCAGTATCTGCCACTATGCCGGTCGGGAGGTGCAGGATATCAGCGGTGTGCTGGCCGTATTCGCAGAACGCCGTCAGGACCGCAACGGTCCTTATGTCGTATTGCGCAGCGTAACCCTGAATTAACGCACAGTTAAGGATTACTTAAATGCAGAACACAATAAATGTAGCAAACCATGATATTGCTGAACCCTGGTGGGGACTTAAACCCACCGTCACGCCATGCTTTGGCGCACGGCTCGTACAGGAAGTAAACCGCCTGCATTACCTGGCTGACCGCGCCAGCATCTCCGGGACATTCAGCGATGAGGATTTACGCCATCTTGACCAGGCATTTCCGGTGCTGCTCAAACAGCTGGAACTGATGCTCACCTGCGGCGAGCTTAATCCACGGTACCAGCACTGCGTTTCGCTGTATGCAAAAGGACTGACCTGCGAAGCGGATACGCTTGGTAGCTGTGGCTACGTTTATCTCGCTATCTATCCCACCCAACGCTAAGTCAATTTCCCAACGAGAAACCTTATGAAAACTCTTCCTGCAAATCAGCGGGGGGCGAAGCCATGCCCGCCGCCAGCGCTTGTCTGGCAAACGTTACTTACATGCCTGCTGGAACAACACTATGGTCTGACGCTGAACGACACGCCGTTCAGTGATGACAGCGTTATTCAGGAGCATATCGAGGCGGGTATCTCACTGTCCGATGCCCTGAATTTTATTGTTGAAAAGTATGAACTGGTCCGCACTGACCGGCCAGGCTTCAGCATCCTGACGCAGTCTCCGTTTATTACGGCCATTGATATTCTCCGGGCCAGAAAGGCTACAGGGCTGATGAACCGTGGCACGTATAAAGACGTGACGGCTATTACCGAAGGACAACATCCGCAGGCCAGCACTTCAGGCAAGCGATGATTCGGATAAAAAGAACCGCATCCCGCAAGTACATAAACACCAGCCCTGAACGGCTGGTGTTTTTCTGACTATAAAGGAGAGAACTAATGGTCGTGCAAAATGTTAATGAACCCGAAGTGTTAACCGGGCACACCGATGTGATTTGCTCCACCAGCATTGAACGTATTGTTACAGGCCGTAATGCTGCGCTGACACGGATTGAAAGCCTTATCAGTGAACTTGATGATATCTCCATTCTGACCCACGATATCGGCGGTGGTACAGGACAAGAGTGGGGAATGCGGGAGGGCCATCGCTACGATTGCTGGTTCACGGAAAAACCCGTTAAAGCGATGAAAGCGATGACCCGCAATATTGATCGCCGTATCTGGCGCGATCTGATGAATAAATCAGGCATGCTGAGCCTGATGGATGCTCAGGCGCGTGACGAGTGGCACAAAAGCCTGGAGAAAGACGATATTCCCGCGATCTCTGAAGACAATATCCTTAGTACCTTTGAGCAACTGCATCAGAGCAAAGGTGAGGTATTTGAGCGTGGCGTAATCAATGTCTTCAAGGGGTTAAGTTGGGACTATAGAACCAATAACCCCTGTTATTTTGGCAAGAATATTATCGTTAACAATCTGGTGAAATACGACAAATGGGGTTACAGCCTGAGCTGGGGCTGGCGGCGTGACCAGTTAGCCGACCTGGAGCGCATGTTGTTTCTGCTGGATGGTAAAACCATTCCCGATAATCGGCATGATGTGACTATACGGCTGATGGACTTCATACGCGATAATCCACGACAGCAGGTATTCGAAGATGATCTCTTCACTATTCGCCTTTTCCAAAAGGGCAGTGGTCATATCACGTTTAAGCGTATGGATCTGGTAGAGAAGATGAACGATATCATCGCGAAGCACTATCCGGGGATGCTGGCTGCTAAGTGAGTGTAAAAGATCTTCTCTTTTGGGTGATGGCCTTTTAAATCTTCCATACTTATGACAAATTTTTATTTGAATACACATAAATGTGTATTTACGCGTTTTTGTGTTTTATTGTTAGCCATCAACCTCATGAGAAGAGCGATGCCATGATACAGAACAACATCAAACAGCTTCGTACTCAACTGTCGATTACGCAGCGCGAGCTGGCGTATATGGTCGGCACCAGCCAACAGCAAATCCAACGCATCGAAACCGGAAAGGTCGCAGCAAAGCTGGGCATTGCACAGGCAATATGCAGTGCTCTGGATAAGCCTTTAAACATCGTATTCCCGGAAAGCGATCAGTTGATTAACGACTTTCACAAGAAGCGCCGTAAAACCGATGATGATCTTGAGGAGATAGCTACAAGCGGTATTGAAATGGATAGCGGTCTCTGGACCGTAAAACTCTGGCTGCAGGGGCAGCAGGATTATTTATTGTTGCCCATTTCTGCTGCGGATAAGCGGAGGTTTTATTATTATTTTCAGGAAACAGTTAGCCCGAATGTAGAGCGATTTTTTGTCTTTGACTCGGACCAGTATCGCTATGCGTTAAATATGCGTGAAGTGGTATTTCACCAGTTCTTGTCTGATGGTCTACCGCCAATCGTTGCTGAAGAAGATGATGATTACGAAGATGATTATTTTAATGTCCATATCACCTTAGTGAACGGTGGCCCAGTGATTCCTCTGAGCGTTGAGCCTGATGCACCGCAAAACGAGGAGACGGATGATATCGGTCAGTTGAATGCGTTCTTTGAAAAGCTGGACTGCGAGCCTGAAACCACAGATCGTTATATGTTAACCGATGAAGACGGTGAAGATGCTTTTATCCGTATTGGTTCTATTGCCATGGTGCGAGTCGTACTTGACGCGCTGGAGCCTGTGGAAGAAGATGAAGAGTAGTTTTTAGCTAGCCGTATTCACAGGGAATCGCGTTGAGTATACATGTGAGTATATATCGTGGTTTATCGTTTTTATAAACCTATTTGTTTCAATTGGTTATGACTTAAAGCGCGGTGCGGCCTTCGACCCTACCAAAAAGAGCAGGCTGCATATAAGCGGCCTGCTCCAAAGTAATTAACTACGAACTGGTCATGTGGGTGAACGCACTAACTCCCGATTACGTCTCATAGACCGCTCCCGATCAACAATCTCCCCATCCTTCCCCACATATCGCTCAGGCCATATCTCACTCGGATGAACCTCAAGCGCTCTGGCTATCAAAAACTCACCTTTTGGCCACGGACGCGTTAACGCATTCGCTAGCGTTGAAGAAGCCAGGCCACATTCTCGTGAAAGTGCCGCCAACGATGTTCCTTTCTTGCGTAAACCGGCGATGATATCCGCTGAATGCCAACCTTTAGTCATGATTCCCTCCTGACTGTTACCTGTAAGTGGATGTGCTACAAATCAATGCTACGTTATTCGTAGTATCGTGTCTAAACAAAAACTACGAATATCGTAGTTATGCGAACCACTCCAAATTACCGTGAAATATTCTGCAAAAGGCTCAGGGCATCACGCCTTGCTAGTGGCCTGTCTCAGAAAAAGCTCGGTATGTTGGCGGGTATAGATGAGTTTGCAGCAAGTGCACGTATCAATCGGTATGAGCGTGGAATCCATGAAGTTGATGTTCAGACTGCCCAACATCTGGCTACTGTATTGAATGTGCCATTGGCCTACTTTTATGCCGATGACGATCAGCTTGCAGAGTTGATCCTTGCCTTTGGTCGATCCATATCTCAAAAATGAAAAGAGTTTATTTTGACCTTAGGTTGTAGGACTGCGCGCAGACTCAAATTTGTAACGAACTACGTTACTCGTAGTAGTAGTTGAGTCTTAAAGCTACGACTATCGTAGCCATGAATACTTCAATTAATTATCTCGACGTTTTCTGCCAGCGACTGAAAGCTGCGCGCTTGGCTAAAGGCCTATCACAAAAGAGCCTCGGCATTCTTGCCGGGATCGATGAGTTTGTCGCGAGCACTCGTATTAACCGTTATGAAAAGGGCGTTCACCAGGCCAGCATTGATGTTGCTCAACAGCTTGCTAATGCTCTGGAAGTGCCGTTGGCATACTTCTATATGGCTGATGATGAACTGGCGGAATTGACGCTTAATTGGTCCAAACTTTCTGATGAAGAAAAAGACAAGATCTTTGCCTTCATAAAAAACAAATCATCCTGATTTCTGAATAATAGAGCCAACTTATTGGTTCTATTATCATCCTTAATACTTATCTTTATTGTTTGCTGTTAACTATTGCGGTTATCGATGAGTGATGTTCATATTAAAACTAATTTATATGCTATCCGTGCTTTTTAAGAGATTAATATTCGTGACCATTATCTAACTTTTAACTATTTAAGAACAATCTCCCAACTGGACATTATCTTTAATTATCACAGGGTAGTACACTGGATAATAACTCATAACACGAAAAGGAATTTTGAATGGTAGTTGGTGAGAGGACAAAGCCTACATCGGGCACGCCTATAACTCCCGGGGGAGTCAGGCAGTTAACATTAGGTGAGATTGCATTAGCTAAGACTCTTTATGGTAACAGTATAAATTACAGCAGGATTTGGGTTCATAGGAAAAGTTACCTTCCCTTTAATCTACGGCCAGTTGGTGTTGCTATGAGCCCAAATGGAGAGATGTGGTGCAGGGAAGGTACATATTCACCTGATTTCTCATTAGAGACAGAGATACAAAAAAAGCACCTGTTTATGCATGAGATGATGCATGTATGGCAATCCCAAAAAGAGATGTTTGTAAGAACAAGAGGAATGTTCTCCCGGTTCGCCGATTATAGCTATAGTCTGGATAAAGCTGATTTGCTTCGTTACGGATTAGAACAGTAAGCATCAATAGTCAGTGATTATTGGCTTTTGTTGAATTATGGCTTACAGGGTCATAGCGACTTGCATGAATATCGTAATTACAATACTAATGAACCTGTTCATTCATTGATTTCAAGATGCAAATTGATTTTAAAGAGGTTCCCTGTATGAGGAAAATAGCTGCTACATTTACGGTTGTGATTATGCTTACAGGTTGCCCAGGGGGTAAACCGGCGCCACAGGTAAGATATACTTACATCAATGATGAAAAGCTATGTTTCAGCGTTGATAAAAAAGATGTATTGAATTATTATCGAATAGAATCAATTCAGGAAACAGGATGCATTGTAATAAAAAATGATGAAGGGTTACATCTAAAATATCCTGGTGATTGTATTAATGTGAAATGGAAGTACGGCTATAGCTATGCTATTTCTTATGGTCTGAATGATAAGCGTGATATACACCGATTTTTTATTGACAACAACGGGCAGCTCACAAATACGAAGTGTTAATAATGTCTTTTCCTGCTTGTTTATTTTTGGCGGAAATGGAGTGCAAATTGTTGGTGATTGTATACTGGCTGTCCGAGGGGCTACAGAGTTATAATCAGGATCTCAAAATTCAGTGAATATTCTTGGAGACGACCCACACGATCAATTCTGGATTAAACAGGGAATAGATTATGCCAAACAACACGGTTATTAAGAGCCTGCACTGTACGTTAACGGCTGTGCTTTTATTGCTTGTGGGTGGCTATGCGGCATATCAGTATTACTTCAATGGCCCACCGGATGATGTGTTTTTCTCCCGCCAAAAAGTCACCGATACTACGTTCTTATATATCACGCGTTACAAAGGTGGTGGCGCTACGGTTTCGGAGGTCTATCGCTATTATCTGGACGGCAACCTATCGGGCGATCCAATGGAGCATCTGAAGAGTCGTGCCCCGTTTTTGATATCAGCAGTAAGCAATGCGAAGGTTACGGGTTATGGCAGCCACGTTAACGTCACGCTCACTGGCCGCGTGTATTCGTTTACCAACTCTGACTTGTTCTATTCCGATGGCGTCGCGATTATGCCGGTTATCAGCTTTACGGCTAACGGCAGCCGTTAAAACCCCCGCACCAGTCGCGCCGGGCTGCCAACATAAACCCCGGCCACCAGAATATCTTTCGTCACCACGCTGCCTGCGCCAATCACCGCGCCGCTGCAAATATGCGCCGTCAGAATGGTGCTGCCGCTGCCGATGGTGACGTTATCGCCGAGGGTGATGGCTATCCAGCTCTCCGGGTTGGGGTCTGGCTTGCCGCTGCGGAACAGGTCGTTGGCGAAGGTGACACCGTGGCCGATAAAGCAGTTTTTGCCGGTGGTGACGTTTTCGCACAGGAACGAGTGGGACTGGATGCGGGTGCCGGAACCGATCACGCAGTGGCGCTGGATCTCAACAAATGGCCCGACGAATACGCCGCTGTGCAGCGTGCATTCGTAGAGGTTAACTGGCTCAACAACCGTCACGTCGTCAGCAGCAATCACATCCCGGATGCCGCTTTTGATGATTTTCATAAATGCCTGCCCTGGTTCATTAATCCCGTCCATTAAACAGAAGCCCCGGCCTCCCGGCCAGGACTTTGCATGCCGCTACTTCGTATAAAACCGATAAGTCGCCGTATAAGGCACTTTCAGCGTTGCGCCAAACGTTGCCGGGTCGCATATCGTTGCGCCGGTTACGCCACCGCGCGTGTCCACGCGCTGGATGCTGCTCACGTTGGCGAACAGGCCTGGCTGCGCTTCGGAAGTACCGGTTAGCAGCAGCCACGGAATCGAGCCTTTATCTTTCGACGGGCGAGTGGCGCTGAGCGTTCCGGCGACCACGCTGCCGTCCGTGGCCTGCCAGTGCGGGCCGTCGAAGTGCTTGCCGACGAGGTGCTTCAGGCCTTTGTCGCTGAACAGGTCGGCTTCCGGGGCCTGGAACACCCAGCTCCCGGTTATCGCTTCTGCGTCCGCCGCCGCGCAGCGGTAGATCTGCACGCCACGGGCATAAAGTTCGGTTTGTAGGTGCTCGCCTTTTGGCGCGTCGATGGAAGTCTCTGCCGCGTTTGCCAGGGCCGGAAGCCCGCCTGCCATCAGCGCGAAACACGCCATCGTTAAGAAGCGCTTGCTCATGACGTTACTCCGCACACCATACGCGCTCCGCCGCCGCCGAGCATCGCGGGGTGGTCAGAGTGGTTGTCACCGCCGGCGTGGATCATCAGCGAGTGGCCTTTGAGGTCAGACATGCGCAGGCGAGGAGCCAGCACCGGGTAGGTTGCCGTGCCGTCGCTGTCGACGTACAGCGCAGGCAGGTCGCCGAGGTGGCCGTTGCCCCACGGGCCTTCGTGTTTGCCGGTGTGGGCTGGATCTAAGTGGCCGCCAGCCGCCAGGCCTGCCACCATTTTGCCGTCCTGCATGCCGGGGCCGCAGTTCGGATTAGTGTGCACGTGGAAGCCGTGAATGCCCGGCGGCAGGCCTTTCAGGTTTGGCGTAAAGACCACGCCATATTGGGTGGCGTGGTATTCAATGGTGCCCGCTGGCGTTGAAGTGCCTTTGGCATCCACGGTGTTCATGGTCACGGTGGCGGCCTGCGCCAGCCCGGTACAGGCGAGGGCGGTAATACACAGCGTCAGTTTTAGCGTTTTTAACGTGTTCATCGTTTAACCCTGTATTTTTATCGGATGATGCAAAGAGACAGATGTCGCAAAATTTTGTGCTGCGGGCTTATGCGCGGCAGCAAGCTGGTTATAACAAACCGTTTTGCGGCGTGTTTGATTGCTCTGATAGGTAAAATTGTGGGTTGAAATTCAGCGTGAAGATTTTTAAAAACAATATTTTCATGAGCTTATCCTGTGGTCGGGAACGATTAAAGGGAGAGGCCTGAATGAAAAAGAAAGCGTATTTAACGGTGATAAGAGAGAGTGCAAACGACCGGCTAACGATCGTTAAAAATTATTTGGCTGCTATGCCTTAGATAAAGCATAGATGATTGCGCTGAGCGGGTTGAATACGGTCGCTGAAAATCGCGAGATTTTTAAAAAGCCCTTAATTTTCATGTGGCTTGATAAATAAGATATATCCGAATAGCAAAAGGGCCGCTTAGCGGCCCTTGAAGTGAATAAAAAGATTTAAGCCAGCGGCCGGGAGCCAATCATTCGGGCGCTCTTAATCCACGCCATAGAGCCCATCACCGCAATTGCCGTCAGCAGGATGTATTCCAGCGACATGGCATACACGCCCTGAATGGCGTAAATCACCACGCTAATCACGTCGATAATTACCCACAACAGCCAGTTCTCGACATATTTACGCGTCATCAGCACCATCGCGGCAATCGACAGGATCAGCATCGCGGAATCCCACAGCGGGAAGGCATCCGGCTGCAGCTGAGGCATCTCAACCGCCACGCCGAGGCTTTGCATAATGCCCACCGCAATGCGGGTCAGAACGGCGAAGACCGGGTCGATAAAGAAGGTCATCAGCGCGATGGCGACCAGGCACACCGCCACCAGCGTGAACGCCTTGCTGCGCGGCAGCCAGCGGATCTTCAGGGCGGCCTCGTTGGCTTCGTTCTGGCGGCTCCAGGCGTACCAGCCGTAAAGGTTGGCGGCGAAGAAGAACACCTGCAGCAGCAGGCTGGCGTAAAGCTGGATCTGGAAGAAGATCGCCGCAAACAGTGTGACGTTAATCAGGCCGAACAGGTAGTTGATGATTTTCTCTTTGCTGGCGAACCAGATGCAGAGCAGGCCGAAAACGGTGCCGATGGCCTCGATCCACGAGAGCGCGTAGCCGCCTTCGCCGAGCGGAATGGTGACCATCACATTCTTAATGCTGAAGAAATCCATGATTACTGCTCCTGGCTGTCAAGGTAGAGCGCTTCGAGGGCGAGTAAGATCTCGCGGGATTCACCCTGCAGGCAGGACTGTTCCTGCTGCTGGTAGTTGTTAATGCCTTCTTCCAGATTGCCGCTGTGTTCGACCACGACGTTCAGCACGGAGGCAATGCGCAGGCCGCGCAGCGCGCCGACTACCATTAGCGGCGCCGTTTCCATATCCGCGGCGAGAATGCCCTTGCCGGACCAGAACTGGTTAATCTCATCTTCGCGTTCGGTATAGAAGCTGTCGTGGCTGCGCACGTAGCCGCAGTGGCTGGCGTAGCCCAGCCGTTTGGCCTGTTGAGCGAGGTGATGCACTAGGCCGATGTCCGCGCAGGCCGGGTAGCCTTTGGCGATGTACATATTGCTGGTGCCGTCGTCCCGCACGGCGGCGGTGGCGATGACGAGGTCACCGAGGCGGATGTGGTTTTGCATCGCCCCGCAGCTGCCAATGCGAATCAGGTTGGTGACGCCAATCTGGCGCAACTCTTCCACGGCGATGGCGGTAGAAGGCCCGCCCATGCCGGTGGACATCACCAGCACTTCCACCCCACGGAACCAGCCGCGCAGGGCGCGATATTCCCGGTTGCTGCCGAAGTCTTCTACGTTTTCCAGAAACTGAGCGACGTGTTCCACGCGTTTAGGATCGCCCGGCAGGAGCGCATAACGGGCGTGCGTCATCTCCCGGCTGAGCCGGATATGGGGCTGGAGTTGGGTCATGATGTTTTACCTGGTGTTAAACGAGCCCTGTAAACGGGCCCAGGATTTACTGCTGTTATTTAATGTTCGGCGTACTGACGCAGGCGCTGAGGGTCGAGAACCTGAATCTGCTCGCCGTGAATCGCAATAATATTGTCTTCCCGCAGTTCGGATAAAATGCGGTTAATGCTGCGCGGAGCCACCGCAAATTGTTCACTTAATTGCTGTTTATTAAGCGGGATGTTGCCCTGTATTTGCTGGTATTTCTGCCACAGCACCAGGCAAATACGCTGATGTAACGAATAAAGAATGTCTTCTCCGGCTTTTTTGGACAGCTGATAATATTGATCGCTGACGGCCTGTAATATTTTTTGATTAAAGTAATTGTCTAACCCCAGCCAGCGAATAAACTCTTCCCGCGTCAGCACTAATAACGCCGCGTCGCTAACCGTTTCGACCGAGCAGATGTATTGCCGTCGCTCGAAGATTTCCAGCTCGCCCAGCATGTCGCCTTTTTTATAGCGCGCCTGGGAGTATTTTCGCCCGTCGTCGGCGGTAGTGAAAACGTCTATTTCCCCTTTAACGATCAGGTGGAATTCATCGCAAATTTCCCCCTGGCGAAAAATCAGCGAGCCGCGAGGGTAATGTTTTAGCTGCCAGCTGCGCAGAATATCCAGCGGGCAATACTTCAGCAGCTCATACAGCGCTGGGTCGCCGGTCACTCTTTCAATGACGCTGAGCCAGTCGCCGGGTCTGCTCTCGTTTTTCATGCTGTTCACTATAAAATTTCCCGTCAAATAAGGACAGGACGCCCGTCCCGCGTTGCCCACAGATTAGCGTGAAAACTGCCAGCGGGATCTGAAATCCGTATCGTTGCCGGGACATTTGTCCCGCCGATGCGCGGGCGGAGTGGGCGATCTGTTTGTTTTTCGTACATACTGTTTTTGAAGCTCACCCAATCTATTAACTGTTTATGATTTTAATCAAGGAGTTAACATGTCTGGTTGGTTCGAATTAAGCAAAAGCAGCGACGGGCAGTTCAAGTTTGTGCTCAAGGCGGGCAACGGGGAAGTGGTGCTCACCAGCGAGCTGTATAAAACCCGCGCCTCGGCGGACAACGGCATCGCCTCCGTGCGCACCAACAGCCCGCTGGATGAACGCTTCGACAAGAAGGTCGCCAGCAACGGGAAGTTCTACTTTAACCTCAAGGCCGGGAATCATCAGGTGATTGGCACCAGCCAGATGTACGCCACGGAGCAATCCAGGGATAAAGGCATTGCCTCGGTGAAAAATAACGGTGGAACCGAAACGGTGAAAGATAAGACTTAACAGGAACCAGGGGCGGCGGGGCAATCCGCGAGCATTCACCTGGGTGATGTTTTCGCGTGATGCTGCCCCGGCCGCCTTTTCCCGGCCGCAGCCTCAATGGCTTGTTGTTTATCGCCGGGAGCCTGGCCGTAAAAATGAAAGTTGAATCAACCCCTGCGGCATATCGCCATGCGGAACTTCACCTGTCTGCAGAGAATGAAATCCCCGGCACGGATCTGCGGCAGCTTGTCTCGCAAATCAAAGATAAAACCGGCCTCGTGCCTGCACACCTTATCCCACTTCAAAAAGTCGCCTCGGAACACAACTGCATCATTGGCGTTCGCCCGGTGGACAAGCTGGCAACGGCGCTGATTGAGGCCGGGCATCCGACCAAAGGTTTTCACATCAAGGGAAAAAGCGCCTCGTGGGGGCCGCAGGCGGGGTTTATCTGCGTGGAGCAGAGTTTCAGCAAGCTGGAGAACGCCTCGCCCGAGCGAATCACGAAATTCAACTTGCAGACGCAGGCCTGTATCGCCGAAGGGCATGCTGTCGCCGTGCCGCTAGAGGTTTCCCAAAGCCGCCTGCACGACTTGTTTGAGCAAGGGCTTATCGACAAGCTCTCGCCGGAGAATACCGGCGGCGTGAGTCATCTCAGGGCCTGCGGGCCAGGCGGGGAGCCTTATGCGTTTGAAGCCCGGCGTCTGCCGGGCAGTGGAGAAGCGCGTTACCGGATCTCTCATCACGGCGCGCCTCTGCAGGTGCTTGCTCCGAATACAGAAGCCAGGCCCTTTACTGCAGATTATGACCTGATGGTTATTGCCCCGCACGTCAGCGAGTTAGGGCCGGAAGACAATTTACAGGTGCCGGATGTGTCCCATCAGGTGTTTCGCCAGCGGCTGGAAAACTACCGCACGCTGCCGGAGCATCAGGCGCTGCGCGGGGACTATGACGACCCGGCAAGCTTCTACCGCAAGAGCGACGAGGAAACAGGCAACACGAGCGAGCGCGCCCGTCGGATGATCGGCGTGCTGAACCAGGCGCTGGTGGGAGAGGGCGAAAAAGTGGTGCATCACGCGACGGACAGCGCTAACCCTGTCACCGATCCGGAAAGCAACTACCCGGCCACGTTCGCATTGCCGGGTAAAATCGGGCGCTTCGAACCGTTGTGCATCATTGAGAATAAAGACGATCTCGCGGAGCTGGTGCTGCAGGCCAAGAACGCGGGCTACCACGTGCCGCTGAATCCGTTGTGGGAAAAAGAGGTGCTTAGCGTGCGCAGCGACAGGTTTACCGCCGCGAAACTGACGCTGGAGGCAGCGCAGTTAGCAAGGCCGGTACGGTAGCGTTGATACCGCACCATGGAAGACATTACTAGCCTGCTGTGCTAAAATTTGAGCAATAAATGAGGAGAGTTTAATGGTCATGCAAATGCTCGATGGTGTAGCCAGCTACGTTAAACAAATGGCTGAAGACAATAATGTTACTGCCTGGCGTGATGAAGCAAGCAGCATGGCCGTTGTCATCACCCGCCTCTCGGACGATGTTGTTGAGCTCGACAACGTTGAGCAGTTGCTTGTGAATCTGAAACGTGAAGGGATCCTCAGTAAAGCAGAAGCGCTTGAGCTGCAGGGGCGTTACTTTCACGAGCAGGGGGCGGCTGGCAAGAAACTCAGTGTATGAGCTTTGATCCTTTCGGCGATTTCTCTACCGCTGGCTATCTTCGAAATTCACTGCAATTAAAAGATCCTGAAAAAATCAAGAGATCTGAACATCTTGCGTTTGAATTGAGCCTTCCAGATGCTCTCAACTTTTTGTCCAGTCAGAAAGTCATTAACTACAATTCCATTCTTAGTGTTCATCAAATTCTGTTTTCCGATTTTTATCCCTGGGCAGGGAAGGACAGATATGAACTCGTCCCCAAACTTGCCGTTTTCAAAGGTTCCAGTGATAACCCGCGTCATACCGTTTTTGAGCAACCGGCCCTCATCCGCCGGGCGTGTGAGTATGCCCTTTCGCTTGCAGGTAATCATGACAGCTTTCTTCAAAAGCCGCGGGAAGTTATGGGGTTACTGGCTTTTGCCCACCCGTTCCTTGATGGTAACGGTCGAACTCTTTTGCTGGTATTTATGGAACTGGCTTTTCGGGCTGGTTTTGCCATTCACTGGGGGCAAACCAATAAGGATGAGTATTTACAGGCACTGAGCCATGAAATCAACGAGCCCGGCGGCAGGCACCTGGATAAATACCTCGAGCCTTATATCGTGCCTATTTCACGTCGTGAAGACTGGCCGCAGATTATCGGCGAAATTCGTGGGTTAGATGGGCTGGATAAAGAAAACGTCAGCTACGGAAGCCTTAACGATCCAGAAGTTCAAATCATCTATCAAACCTATCGCTCCCGTTAGCGCTGCACCTTAATACATCCGCCAGACAATGCGTGAAATGCCCCTGCAGAGCAGAGGCATTTTTTGGTACTACCGGTTATCCAACTGGGCGCGAACGTTGTTCAGCCCGGTGGTGTTGATCCGGTACGGTTGCCCATTGCTGGATTTAATCAGCTTCTTGGTTCTGAGTTTTTTGAACACGGCCAGCGTGCAGTCGCTGAGCAGCAACCCTTCGCGGGTATAACATTCAACGGTGGTGACGCGGCCAGAGCTGTCGCGGGTGTGAACGATGCGTCCCCCTTTCGCTAAAACGTGAAGGGTACGTTGTTCCTGACGGGATAAATTCATACTGGAAAAGCCTTTTCATCATCATGTGCAAAACGTGCCAACACAACGCGTGTGTTCGCATACGGATTAAGCGCAGTGATAATCAGTCCGTCCTTTGATGGGCGGGGAGCTGATTATCTGATGATTACATTCTCCAGCATCAGGCCTCTGAGTGACTTCGGTTGAGGAAACGGGCGGATAATAACATAGAAAAACTATGGGGGAATAATCTGATTATTATTTCATCTGTAATATCCTGCAACACGCTTGGTTAAAGTTCGCTCCAGCGTAAACGCCTGCGCGTTCGTGAGGGCTGCTCTGCCATTGCCTTCGCAATGGCCGCTCCAATCGCTGCGCATTCGGTAAGACCTTGCACAAAAGGCTGGTCATGCATCAGGTAAGGTAGCGCACCAAACGCGATGTGCCCGCGAGCGCACTCGGGTGAGAGCAGCGTATAGTCATCACCGATGTCCGGGATCTCATCACCGCAGGCCTCTAGTTGATGCCTTAGTGAGGTAAACGGCAGATCTCTGGTTTGCAGCGGCTTTTGCCCCCGCGCATCGATAAATACATCGAACCTCCGGCTTTTCCCTTCTGCGACGATCGACGTCTGGCTCTCTTCGACGTCCATTTTATAGTCCTGCCCCAGCGCTAATATAGTGATTAATCCCGCTTCACGTAGGGCCAGCAGGCGGCGGATTGATTCCGATGGGATGGCCGCATAGTTATCGATAAACACTCGCGCAATGCCCGCGTGGAAGCGCTTACTGTCTTCTTCATTAAGATAAGGAACGATGTCCTGGACGGCTTCATGCAGTCGCAGAATGGCATAACGCCAGGGCACCGTTCGCCTGTCGCGCTTGTTGCGCTCAACTTCAATCAGGTTGGCATAGGCCCAGCGGAAAGGATCGTTTTTACGGCGATCGGCAAACCAGGCGTGGGCAAAACTGTCTGCATCCAGCGTGCTCAGTCCGATCAACCTGCTCCACGACGGGTCGGCTAGCTCAAGTTCTTCCGCCATCAGACGGAAGATCCTGTCGAGCAGGCCCTCTGATCCCGCGGTAATCTCTTTTTCCACCGCCTGCGCGGTGACGATGCATAAAGGTTCATAGGGGAGCGGGCAGTAAAAATCAGCTTCTGGCAGGATCCCCGAGCGTGACATCAAGACGATCTCCAGCCCTTCGCTGCCTTCATCGAGTAGAAATTCAAGGTGTCCGTCATCTGTCTGTACAAACTCACCATGCTGTATCACTACGGCCATCGCGGCGTCGATTCCGCTGAGCGAGGTGCCCAAAATGCCGACTTTACAGGGTGGAATTCTGGCTTCCATCAACCCTGACCAGGGGCTGGGAAAGAAAGTTGGTGTGGATTTGCTTTCTTCTGGCCAGACGTGGCCGGTGGCGATAACGGCGAGATCAAAATGCTCTGCGACAGGCTGCCCCCTGGCCCACAGCTGTGCACCTTCCGGCGTAGCCTTCAGGTCGGTTACCTGACAGGATTCATGGACTTCTACGGTAAAACCCCGCTGTTTTGCCTGAGCAACAAGCTGCAAAAACTGGTCGCGAAAATACTCGCCAAGCAGAATTCGCGGCAGAAACTGACGAATGTGCAGGGAGCCACGCTCAACGCCATAGCGTGCGAGGCGGCTTTCACTCAGCCTGCGCAACCAGTCAATATAGGAGGAAATAACAGGGGGGATTTCAATACTGGCGATATTCGCCAGCATCATCCGCGAGTTTTCCTCGTTGCTGTAGGGCATTCCGATACCCGCCTCCCGCGCCTGCTCATATATTGAAATGGCCAGCGGAGGGGTGCTTTTGACCAGGGCGAGAAGGGTATAAATTCCCGTTGGCCCTGCGCCGATAATCGCTACCTTTTTCATCGAGGCTCACTCATCATTATTGTTATCGCGCCCGTTAGCGCCGGATTTTCACGTGGAAGCAAAACCCTTTCTGATAAGTGTGGTAGAAAATGGATATTGAGCCAGGGCATTATCTTTCAAGATGTTGGAATAATTTATTCCATTGCTGTGTCTGGCTTTGTTATTAATATAAGCCTTATCTCGTGATATTTATCACACCAAAGGAATAAAATATTCCATACTATGCACAGCAGAACACACTAATGGATGTCCCGATGAAGATTAATTTAACCAAACTGGTCACCGAGAGCCGCAATACGGCGAGCGTGGAAATCGATACGCTGCCCACTTTAGACATGCTCAAAGTTATCAATAACGAAGACAAACAGGTGCCGGTGGCGGTTGAGGCGACGCTGCCGCAGGTGGCTCAGGTCGTCGATCAAGTGGTGGCCGCGTTCGCCCAGGGCGGCAGGCTGATATACAGCGGCGCAGGGACATCAGGCCGACTGGGTATTCTGGATGCAAGTGAGTGTCCGCCAACTTTTGGCACCCCGCGCGAGCAGGTGGTCGGCCTGATTGCCGGCGGGCATCCGGCCATTCTGCAGGCGGTGGAAAACGCCGAAGACAGCCGTGAAATGGGCGAGCAGGATCTGCGGAACCTGAACTTCAGCGCGCGTGACGTGCTGGTGGGCATTGCCGCCAGCGGCCGTACGCCGTACGTACTCGGCGCCATGGCCTATGCAAAAAGTGTGGGCGCCACCGTCGCGGCAATCTCCTGTAATCCCGGCAGCGAAATGAGCCTGGCGGCAGATATCGCCATCGAACCCGTGGTCGGCCCCGAAGTCGTTACCGGCTCTTCACGCATGAAGGCAGGCACGGCGCAAAAGCTGATCCTGAATATGATCACCACCGGGTCGATGATTCGCAGCGGCAAAGTCTACGGCAACCTGATGGTGGACGTGGAAGCCACCAACGCCAAGCTGATTCAGCGCCAGATTAATATCGTGGTTGAGGCTACCGATTCCAGCCCTGAGCAGGCAGAAGAGGCGCTCAATGCCTGCCACCGGCACTGTAAAACGGCGATCTTCATGCTGCTGAGCGGCCTGTCTGCCGCAGAGGCCAGCGAGCTGTTGGCAAAAAATCAGGGCTTTATACGTAAAGCATTGCAGGGGTTAAACGGATAGCTATGGCGAAAATCACCGGCTCGATGATGGAACAAGTCCTGCGCCTGACGGGCGGCAGCGGCAATATCCTTGTCTGTGGCAACTGTATGACGCGCCTCAGGCTGACGCTCAAAGACAGAGATCTCGTTCAGCACGACGAACTGAAAAAAATTCCCGGCGTGATGGGCGTGGTCAACGGCGACGATCAGCTGCAGATCATTCTCGGCCCCGGCAAAGCGCAAACCGCCAGCGAGCTGATGAATTCGATGCTGAAGCAGGGTGGGCAAAGCGAGTCGGAGAACGGCGACAGTGCGGATCTGGCCGCGCTCGCCAGCCAGAACAAAAAGCAGATGAAGGCGAAGCAGAACAGCGCGGTGCATAACTTCCTCACTAAGTTTGCCACTATCTTCACGCCGCTGATCCCGGGATTTATTGCCGCCGGGCTGCTGCTGGGGATTGCCACGCTGCTGCAGCAAACGCTGGTGGTGGAAGGCACAACTCCTGCGGTGTGGCTGACCCAGCTTATTGCCTATATGAAGGTGTTCAGCATCGGGCTGTTTACCTTCCTGAGCATTCTGATTGGCTTCAATACCCAGAAGGCCTTCGGCGGCACCGGCGTGAACGGGGCCATCATCGCCTCGCTGTTTATTCTGCGCTACGTGCCGGAAGGCAAAGTCGGCTATTACGCGGGGATGGATACCTTCTTTGGGCTGACAATCGACCCGCGTGGCAACATCATTGGCGTGCTGCTGGCATGTATTCTGGGTGCGTGGATCGAACGCCAGGTGCGGCGGATGATCCCGGATAACCTGGACATGATCCTGACCTCGACGATCACCTTGCTGATCACCGGGGCTATCACTTTTGTGGCGATCATGCCCCTCGGCGGTGAGCTGTTCAAAGGCATGTCGTGGCTGTTTATGCACCTGAACGGCAACCCGTTCGGGACGGCGATTCTGGCCGGGCTGTTCCTGATTGCCGTGGTGTTTGGTATCCACCAGGGCTTTGTCCCGGTGTATTTCGCACTGATGGATGCCCAGGGATTCAACTCGCTGTTCCCGATTCTGGCGATGGCCGGTGCGGGGCAGGTGGGCGCGGCGCTGGCCCTGTTTGCCCGCTCGCCGAAAGGCTCGGTGCTGCGTACACAAATCAAAGGGGCCATTATTCCCGGCCTGCTGGGCATCGGCGAGCCGTTGATTTACGGCGTGACGCTGCCGCGCCTTAAGCCGTTTATCACCGCCTGTATCGGCGGCGGTATCGGCGGGTTCTTCATCGGGCTGGTGGCCTGGCTCGGGCTGCCCGTCGGGCTGAATACCGTCTTTGGCCCGTCCGGGTTAGTGTCGATTCCGCTGATGACCTCAAGTCAGGGGATCTTCGCCGGGATGGCGGTTTACGTCGCCGGGATTGTTATCGCCTACGCCGCCGGTTTTATCATGACCTGGTGCTTTGGCAGCAAGAACGTTGATTTAACTTAAGTTAATATAACTCTGCCCGCCCGCGCTCTGCGGGCGGCATTATTCCCACCTCACAGCTATCGTTACCCACTTTTTTTCTAAGGACAGAAAAGCATTAGCGATAATTTTTTATTCTTTTATGGAATCGTTGCCGTTGGAAATACTGCTCTCTCCCCCGAGACAGGAGCAGAATCATGGCAGCAAAACGACACTCACTCTGGCTGGTTGCACTGGCCCTTATTGCGGCTCAGGCCCACGCGGTGGACGTCACCGTGGCGTACCAAACCTCCGCCGAACCCGCCAAAGTGGCGCAAGCCGATGACGCTTTTGCCAAAGACAGCGGGGCGAAAGTGGAATGGCGTAAGTTCGACAGCGGCGCGAGCGTGGTGCGAGCCCTGGCATCGGGCGATGTGCAAATCGGTAATATCGGCTCCAGCCCGCTGGCCGTTGCCGCCAGCCAGAACGTGCCGATTGAAGTTTTCCTGCTGGCCTCCCAGCTCGGTAACTCCGAAGCGCTGGTGGTCAAAAAAGCCATCAAAACGCCGCAGGATTTAATCGGCAAACGTATCGCCGTGCCGTTTATCTCCACCACCCATTACAGCCTGCTGGCTTCCCTCAAACATTGGGGCATCAAGCCGGATCAGGTTCAAATCCTCAACCTTCAGCCTCCGGCAATTATTGCCGCCTGGCAACGCGGGGATATCGACGCCGCCTATGTCTGGGCTCCGGCAGTGAATGAGCTGGAAAAGGACGGCAACGTGCTGACGGACTCTGCGCAGGTGGGCAAATGGGGCTCCCCAACGCTCGACGTGTGGGTGGTGCGTAAAGATTTCGCCGAAAAACATCCTGATGTCGTCACCGCCTTTGCCCGCAGCGCCATTGCGGCCCAGAAAGGCTACATCGACAACCCGGAACAGTGGCTCAAGCAGCCGGACAACCTGAGCAAGCTCTCGCGCCTGAGCGGCGTGCCGGAAACCGACGTCCCTGGGCTGGTGAAAGGCAATACCTACCTGACGGCCAAACAGCAGGTCGAGCAGCTTAGCGGCCCGGTGAATAAAGCTATCGTCGATACAGCGCACTTCCTGAAAGAGCAGGGCAAAGTACCTGCGGTAGCAGCCGACTATAGCCAGTTTGTGACCGACCGCTTTGTGAAACCGCTGGCGCAGTAACAGTTAACAGGAGGCACGGCGATGCTACAGGTTTCGCATCTCAGCGCGGAGTACGGCGGTAAAGCGGTACTCGACGACATTAATCTGACGGTGGATGAGGGCGAGCTGCTGGTGGTGCTCGGCCCTTCCGGCTGCGGTAAGACGACGCTGCTTAACCTGATCGCCGGTTTCGTCCCCTATTACTCCGGCAGTATTACGCTGCAGGGTAAAACGGTTGAGGGCCCTGGCGCCGAGCGCGGGGTCGTTTTCCAGAACGAAGGGCTGCTGCCCTGGCGCTCGGTACTGCATAACGTGGCCTTCGGGCTGCAGCTTGCCGGGCAGGCTAAGCCCGAGCGGGAAGAGATTGCGCTCGACATGCTGCGTAAGGTTGGGCTGGAAGATAAGGCGAAAAACGCCATCTGGCAGCTTTCCGGCGGGCAGCGGCAGCGGGTGGGCATCGCCCGCGCGCTGGCAACAAAGCCTCAGCTTTTGTTGCTGGACGAACCCTTCGGGGCGCTGGATGCCTTTACCCGCGAGCAGATGCAAACCCTGCTGCTGAAACTGTGGCACGAAAGCCGCCGCCAGGTGCTGCTGATTACTCATGACATTGAGGAAGCGGTATTTCTGGCGACGGAGTTAGTGTTGCTGTCACCCGGCCCTGGCCGCGTGCTGGAGCGTTTGCAGCTTGATTTCGGGCGTCGTTTCGCCGACGGAGAGCCGTGCCGCAGCATCAAATCTGACCCTGAATTTATCGCGAAGCGCGAATACGTGCTGAACCGCGTGTTCGAACAGCGGGAGGGCTTCTTATGAGCGTAGTCATTCAGGACAAACCTGTGCGCCGCCGCCTTACGCTGCGCTGGCCGTTTTCTCGTCAGCTCACTCTGAGCGCAACCACGCTGGTCGTATTGGTGCTGCTGTGGTGGTGGGTAGCGGCACAGCACTGGGTCAGCCCGCTGTTTCTGCCGCCGCCTGGGCAGGTGCTGGCGAAGCTGATTACCATTGCCGGGCCACAGGGCTTTATGGACGCCACGCTGTGGCAGCACCTGGCTGCCAGCCTGGGGCGCATTCTTACCGCGCTTGCCGCTGCGGTACTGATCGGTATTCCGGTGGGGATTGCGATGGGGCTCAGTACCACCGTGCGCGGCATTCTTGATCCACTGATCGAGCTTTACCGCCCGGTGCCGCCGCTGGCCTATTTGCCGCTGATGGTGATTTGGTTTGGCATCGGCGAGACCTCCAAAATTCTGCTGATTTACCTCGCGATTTTTGCGCCGGTGGCGATGTCCACTATGGCGGGCGTGCGCAGTGCGAAGCAGGTACGTATTCGCGCCGCTCAGGCGCTGGGCGCGTCTCGTTTGCAGGTCATCTGGCATGTGATATTGCCGGGTGCGCTGCCTGAAATTCTGACCGGCTTCCGCATTGGGCTGGGCGTAGGCTGGTCCACTTTGGTGGCCGCAGAGCTCATCGCCGCCACGCGCGGGCTGGGCTTTATGGTGCAGTCGGCCGGTGAGTTTCTGGCAACGGATGTGGTACTGGCCGGGATCGGCGTAATTGCCGTCATCGCGTTTTGTTTAGAACTGGGGCTGCGGGCGCTACAGCGTCGCCTGACCCCGTGGCATGGAGAAGGGCAATGAGTGAAAAAGTGAACGTTAAGCCATTGGGGCCGTACATAGGGGCACAGGTCAGCGGCGTGGATTTAACACGCGGCCTGAGCGATAACCAGTTCGAGCAGATTTACCACGCGTTGATCCGTCATCAGGTGCTGTTCTTCCGTGAGCAGGAGATAACGCCTTCTCAGCAGCGCGCGCTGGCTCTGAGATTCGGCGACCTGCACATTCACCCGGTTTACCCGCATGCCGAAGGTGTGGAAGAAATTATCGTGCTGGATACCCACAATGATAATCCACCGGATAACGACAACTGGCACACCGACGTGACCTTTATTGAAAAGCCACCTGCCGGGGCGATTCTGGCGGCGAAACAGCTGCCGGAAACCGGCGGGGATACGCTGTGGACCAGCGGTATTGCTGCTTATGAAGCGCTGTCCGAGCCGTTTAAAAAGCTGCTGTCCGGGCTGGAGGCAGAACATGACTTCCGCAAATCGTTCCAGGAGTACAAGTATTCCCACAACGAAGTTGAGCACCAGCGCTGGCGCGAGGCCGTGGCGAAGAACCCGCCGATGCGCCATCCGGTGATTCGTACTCATCCGGTCAGCGGCAAGCAGGCGCTGTTCGTCAATGAAGGCTTTACCACGCGTATTGTTAACCTGACGGAAAAAGAGAGCGAGGCGCTGCTGGGCTTCCTGTTTGCCCACATCACCAAGCCGGAGTTCCAGGTGCGCTGGCGCTGGCAGCAAAACGATATTGCCATCTGGGATAACCGCGTCACCCAGCATTATGCCAACGCCGATTATCTCCCGGCTCGTCGCATCATGCACCGCGCGACTATTTTAGGTGATAAGCCTTTCTGGCGAAGTTGATAAAAAAATAGCGCCTAATATCAGGCGCTATTTTTGGATTTTTTTAAGCTCGAACTTTCACCGCAACCAGCATCGCCGTCAGCAGCATCAGGCTGCCGGACAGCATCAGCGGAGCCAGCAGGCCGAGGTTATCCAGCGCCAGGCCGCCTATCGCCGCCCCGCAGGTGTTAGCCAACTGGATCACGGCTACCTGAATCGACCCGGCTTTTTCCGCCTGATCCGCCAGCGAACGGGTGATCCACGTTGACCAGCCGACCGGTACCAGGGCAAAAGCCAGCCCCCAGACCACCGCAATCACCGAAGCCACGACTTTGTTCGCCCCCCAAAGCACCAGTACCGCGGCGCTGATAGCGAGGATCAGCGGCGCGCAGGCCAGCGCCAGCTTGAGCGATCGTTTGAGAATAGGCGCGGAAAGCGAGGTGCCGACGAAGCTGGCAATACCAAAGCTCAGCAGCACCAGCGTCAGGCCGTCAACGTCAAAGCCCGACATTGTCATATAAACCGGGCGGATATAGGTAAAGAACGAGAACTGACCCGCAAACGCCATGAAGATGGCGAGCATGCCCGCCAGCACGCCCGGGCGTTTGAGCAGGCCAAACATGTTTTGTTTCTGGTGTGCCGCTTCGCCCGGCAGGGAAGGCAGCGCTTTCCAGACCCAGACAATACAGGCGACACCCATCAGGGCGGCGGCGTTAAAGACGTTGCGCCAGCCGATGATCCCCCCGAGAAAGCTGCCCAGCGGGGCGGCAATCACTAACGCAATCGATACGGCACCGAAGATAACGGACAGCGCCTTAGGCACCGTGCGCGCAGGAACAAGGCGCATGGTCAGTGAGGCCGACATGGCCCAGAAACCGCCCAGCGCCAGCCCGAGGCACGCGCGACCAAGCAGCAACAGAGAGAAATTACCCGCGAACGAAACCAGCAGGCAGGAGGCGGTCAGCAGGACGGCAAAAAGCAGTACCACGCGGCGGCGATCGGTAGAGCCAATCAAGTTGGTAATAAACAGGCTGGCAAACATCGCCACAAACGCGGTGACGGTGACCGACTGTCCGGCAACGCCCTCGGAGATATTCAGTTCCTGCGCCATCGGAGTCAACAGGCTAACCGGCAAAAACTCAACGGTAATCAGGCAGGCCACGCAAAACGCAATAGCAAAGACTGCTGACCAGTTGGGGCGGGTTATCGAGGTCGCTGGAATGGCATGGGGAGCGGTTTCATTCATCCTGAAGTCCTGGGTAAATTTTTTGATGGCAAGCCCTCCAGTGTATCACCGCTTGCGTAACGGCTTTAACGTTTTGGCAACTTCGCTCAGTTTTGCGCATGAGGTGTTCAAAATCATCTTTCCTTGATAAAACAAAAAATAAACAAATTTAACAAAAAGTGAACAATATTCTTGTGCTCAGAGAACAATATAACCCCCTAAATTAACGAGCCTTTTATCCCTTTATGCCCGTTTTACCGAAAGGTTGCCCTGGTTATTTCTTAGGCCTCATTAAGACCTCGCTTATATAACATAAAGAATTGGCATCTATTACTTAATTCAAATTTGGCTTAATTTAGCCACACTTCGTAACCCATCACGAATATATAAAATTTCATCTTGAATTATTAAGGATAACGTTGTTCGGTGCATGAAATAATGTGCTGGGGAAGCGTTCGTCTTTAATTCTAATGAAACCACTAAGCATTCTAAGGAATTCCCACAGGATGTGGGGAATGCGTTATGCGGTCATTTAAGACCGATGATGATTCAAACGGAGTCATGAAGGATGCATAACTCCGATGTGCGTTTTATATATGAAGGAATACCCATGAAATTAAGCAAAATCGCCTCTTCTCTGATCGCAACCGTTGCTCTGGTCAGCGGCGCCGCTAACGCAGCAGATCCTGTTACCGTTAATGGCGGTACCGTGCATTTCCAGGGCGAGCTGGTTAACGCCGCTTGCGCAGTCAGCACGCAGTCCGACGGCCAGATCGTTAAACTGGGCCAGTACCGTACCGCAGCTTTCACCAAAGTGGGCGATACCTCTTCCCAGATCCCATTCAACATCGTACTGACCGATTGCGATAGCACCGTTGCGGCCACCGCTTCTGTGGCATTCACCGGCCAGACTGACGCCACCGACCCAACGCTGCTGGCGGTAAACTCCGGCGGTAACGCAACCACCGCGAAAGGCGTAGGTATCGAGATCCTGGATCGTACCTCTAAGACCCTGTCTCCGAACGGTTCTACCTTCTCTACCGCTCAGACGCTGAACGACGGCGAGAATACCATTCCGTTCACCGCTCGCTATAAAGCTACTGCTGCTACCGCCACTGCCGGTGCTGCGAACGCGGACGCAACTTTCGTAATGAAATACGAATAATCAGCCACGGCTGATTGCTCAGGGATGATTCAGCCTCAGGGACGAGGCTTGTCCGACGCGAGTCCAGAGAGGACGATGATGATAAGGAAAATCCTGCTCCTGGCTATCCTGGCCGCGGTGAATCCCGTTCAGGCAAAGCGCATTGTGGTAATCCACGGTGGGGAAGTGCATATGCAGGGTGAGCTGGTCAACGGCGCCTGCGCCGTCGCGCCTGAAAGTCAGGAAATGACCGTGCAAATGGGCCAGTACCCGAGCAACGTTTTTAAAGATGTTGGCAGCTACGCGCCGCCCAGCATCCCTTTTACCCTTCGGCTGACGGACTGTCGCCCGGAGGTTTATGACCATGTGGGCATCGCGTTTCAGGGGTCTACCCCGGCGGAAGATCCTCTGGTCTTTCTGGCCACGTCCAGCGTAAGTGGCAATGACGCCAGCAGCGGTATTGGCCTCGCGTTATTCGACCAGCAGCAGCAGTTAATTATTCCCAATAGCGAACCGGCTTCTTATTCGCAAATAACTACGCAGGAAATGAGTTTTCATTTTACTGCCCGTTATCGTTCGGTTTCTAAGCATATGTCGCCCGGAAATATTCGCTCCGACATTTGGTTCACGCTGGTTTATCCCTGAACCTCTGCTTCTCCATTCTGGCTATTTTGATGGTACCTGTCGTGATGAACAAATTATATAAAGCCGCTTCGGCACTGATGCTCTCTTTAATGATGATTGCTTTTAATGCGCAGGCCGCGGGCGGTATTGCCCTGGGGGCCACGCGCGTTATTTATCCGGCCGACGCGAAACAAACTTCGCTGGCTATCACCAACAGCGATCCGAAAGAACGCTTCCTGGTGAACTCCTGGATCGAGAACGATTTGGGGCAGAAAGAGAAAAGCTTCGTGGTTACGCCGCCGCTGTTTGTCAGCGAGCCAAAAAGCGAGAACACGCTGCGTATTATCTACGCCGGACCCGCGTTGCCGACGGATCGCGAGTCCATTTTTTGGATGAACGTTAAGGCGATCCCTTCAGTGGATAAAAACAGCGTGGAGGGCAAAAACGTTCTCCAGCTGGCGGTTCTCTCCCGCATTAAGCTGTTCGTGCGTCCTAAAAATCTGCAGATGCAGCCGGAAGATGCGCTGAAAGAGATTCGCTTCGCGCGTAACGGTCAGTACCTGAAGATAAGCAACCCTTCGCCTTACTACGTTTCGCTGGTCAACCTGAAGATGGGAAGTGAAAAACTGCCTAACACTATGGTGGCACCGAAAAATAGCGTGCAGGTTGCCGTGCCGTCCGGCGTTCAGGGCGCGGTGAGCTTCCAGACCGTTAACGACTACGGCGCGGTGACCAAAGCACAAGCGGGTGTCATGCAGTAACGCCAGGCTGGCAAAGGGAAGCAGGTAAATCATGAAGAGATCAGTCTCGCGTAAGGTGTTTAGGTTAGCGCCACTGACGGTGACCATTGTGGCCTCACTCTGGCCCGCGTTCGCTGCCGCTGAGAGCTATTTCAACCCGGCATTTTTGTCGGACGATACCGCGGCGGTGGCGGATCTGTCTCGTTTCGAAAAAGGCAGCAGTCAGCCGCCGGGCGTTTATCGCGTGGACATCTGGCGCAACGATGAATTTGTTGCCACCGAAGACGTGCGTTTTACTGCCACGGAATCGAAAGCCCCTGCTTCTGAAGCCGTGAAGTCCGGCGGGCTGACGGCCTGTCTGGACGTTGACTGGCTCAAGCGTCTTGGGCTGAATATGCTGGCGTATCCTGAGCTGGCGAAATATAAATCCGGCGAGTGCGTACCGGTGACAACGGCGGTGCCGGGCGCTGAAATGAGCTATGACTTTTCGCGTTTGCGGCTTGATATTAGCCTGCCTCAGGCCTCTTTAATCAACAGCGCGCGCGGCTACATCCCTCCGGATCAGTGGGATGAAGGGATCCCTGCGGCGCTGCTGAACTACACCTTCACCGGCAACCGCGGGACTTACAACGACAGTTATTATCTGAACTTGCAAAGCGGCCTGAATCTGGGCCCGTGGCGTCTGCGTAACAACGGCGCCTGGAACTATACCAGCGGTGATGGCCACCATCAGAACCAATGGCAGAACATCAGCACCACGCTGCAGCGCACGATTATTCCGCTCAAGGGCGAACTGGTCATGGGCGACAGCAACACCGGCAGCGATGTGTTCGACAGTCTCGGGTTTCGCGGGGCGCGCCTCTACTCTTCTGACAGCATGTATCCGGACAGCCTGCAGGGATACGCGCCCACCGTGCGTGGGATTGCCCGTACCAACGCCAAAATCGTCGTCCGCCAGAATGGCTATGTGATTTATCAGAGCTACGTCTCCCCGGGCGCGTTTGCCATCAGCGACCTTAACCCGACGTCTTCAAGCGGTGACCTTGAGGTTACGGTAGAAGAGAAAGACGGTTCTTTGCAGAAATACACCGTGCCTTATTCCACCGTGCCGATGCTGCAGCGTGAAGGCCGGTTTAAATATGACGTGGTGATGGGGGATTTCCGCAGCGGGAATAATCAGCAGGATAAACCGTTCTTTACCCAGGGCACGCTGATTGCCGGTCTGCCGAACGGCTATACCGCCTATGGCGGGACACAGCTGGCAGATCGTTATACCGCAGTCGCGTTAGGTGCCGGTAAAAACCTCGGCGACTGGGGGGCTATTTCGCTCGATCTCACCCATGCACGCAGCAAGCTGGCGGATGACAGCGAGCATCAGGGGCAGTCGCTGCGCTTCCTGTATGCGAAATCCCTGAGCGATTATGGGACCAACTTCCAGCTGCTTGGCTATCGCTACTCTACGCGCGGTTTTTACACCCTGGATGACGTGGCTTACCGGAATATGGAAGGCTACCAGTATGAGTGGCAAAACAACGACAGCAACCGGCAGGAGCTGGTGGCGACCAGCTATCACAACCTGCGCTACAACAAAAAGGGCCGATTTCAGGTCAACATATCCCAGTCGCTGGGGGATTACGGCTCGGTCTATGTTTCCGGTAGCCAGCAAACTTACTGGGGAACCGATCAGGACAATACCTGGTATCAACTGGGCTATTCCAGCGGCTGGCGCGGCATCAGCTATTCGCTTTCCTGGTCGTGGAGTAAGTCGCTCGGCCTGGCAGACACCAACCGGATTGTCGCGTTCAATCTTTCGATTCCGTTTAGCACGCTGCTTGGTCACGGTTATTCGCGCGATACGGCGTTGGATCGTGCCTATGCCACGATGGCCACAAGCCGCAGCTCTGACGGTAAAAACAGCTGGCAATCCGGGGTCGGCGGCACGCTGCTGGAAGGCCGTAACCTGAACTACAGCGTGAGTCAGGGGCATACCAGCAATAACGGTTATTCCGGCAGCGCTACCGCCAACTGGCAGGCTACGTACGGCACGCTCGGCCTGGGCTACAACTATGACCGCAATCAGCATGACTTTAACTGGCAGACTTCCGGTGGCGTGGTGGGGCATTCAGATGGCGTGACCTTCAGCCAGCCGCTGGGCGACACCAACGTGTTAATTAAAGCGCCAGGCGCTTCCGGAGTCAGCGTTGAAAACCAGACCGGCGTGAAAACGGACTGGCGTGGTTATGCCGTCATGCCGTATGCCACGGTTTACCGCTACAACCGCGTAGCGCTGGACACCAACACGATGGATAACCACACCGATATTGAAAACAACGTCAGCAGCGTGGTGCCGACGGAAGGCGCGCTGGTTCGCGCCACCTTCGACGCGCGTATTGGCGTGCGCGCCATCATTACCGTTAAACGCGGTGACCGCCCGGTGCCGTTTGGCTCAGTGGTGCGTGAGGTGCAAAGCGGCGTGACCAGCATGGCTGGCGACGACGGGCAAATCTACCTCAGCGGCCTGCCGTTGAAGGGGAACTTGTTGATCCAATGGGGCGACGGAAAAGGCTCCCAGTGTCGCGCCAACTACTCCCTGCCGGAAGAGAGCCTGAAGCAGGCTGTCGTCATGGCAACCGCCACCTGTTCATAGCGTGCGGAGAGATTCAGGAAGATGAAGATGAAACTGAACAACTTGATTACCGGCGGGCTGCTGCTGGCCTGCGCGGGGCCCGCTGCGGCGACGGTTTGCTCGAATGAAAACGGCATTCCGACGGATATTGCTTATGATTTATCTGACAAATTTAATAGCAGCAATAACAACGTCGGACAGATCGTTACCCTGTCCGAAAAATCAGGCCTGATTGGCGTGAATGCGATTTGCCCGAAGGGGACGTCGGGGAATACCACCAAGCGTAGCTACGTGACAGATTTACCCATTCAGGAAGTGGTGGGTAGTTATAAATATCTGAAAATAAACGATTACCTTAATGGGACAATGAAAATCAACGACAGCTATGCCGGTGATTTTTATCCTCCGGTGAACTACATGCAGATGGGTTCGCACCCTAACGTGTCGAAAAATAAGCCTTTTGGGGTCACAGATTCGAAACTGGTTTTTCGTCTTAAAGTCACCCGCCGTTTTATCAATATGGTGCCGATTCCACGGCAGACGATGTTCCGTGTCTACGTGACGACGACCACCGGGGATCCGTTAAGTACGGTGGTTTACACCATCAGCTATAGCGGCAAAGTTGAAGTGCCGCAGACCTGTGAAATCAACGCCGGCCAGGTGGTTGAGTTCGACTTCGGCAGTATTGGTGCCTCGCTGTTCAGCCAGGCCGGGGCCGGTAACCGCCCGCAAAGCGTGACGCCGCAGAGCAAAACCGTCGGCATCAAATGCACCAACATTGACGCTCAGGCTTACCTTACGCTACGCCTTGAGGCCGAGAAGACTAACGGCAATATGATGGTGTCCGATAACAGCGATCTTGGCTTTATCGTGGCCAATTCCAGCGGGACGCCGCTGACGCCAAATAACCTGGGCAGCAAAATTAATTTCCAGCTTGATGACACGGCGGCGGCCAGGGTGGGGATTCGCGCCTGGCCGGTCAGCGTAACGGGCGTCAAGCCGAAGGAAGGGCCGTTCACCGCCCGTGGCTATCTGCGTGTTGACTTCGATTAAGGGGACAAGGATGAAAAAATTATCCCTGACCGCGTGGGTGCTGTTTTCAGTGTTGCTGAATCCCACGGTGAAAGCAGCCTCTCCTCTGGGGGAAATCAACGTTGAGCTACGTGGCAATATTGTGGATTTCACCTGCGTTGTAGAGACGGGCAGCGACAACAAGACCGTGAAACTGGGATCGTGGCCGACCAAACAGCTGCGCACCGCCGGGAGCACAACTCAGGCAATGCCGTTCAACCTCAAGCTAACCGGCTGCCCGCCGGGCGGCACCGCCTCTATCACCTTTAACGGAAAGAGTACCGGGACGGGGCTACTGGCGCTTAATGCTGCCAGTACGGCGAAGAATGTGGCCATTGAGCTGATGAATGAGGATAAGTCCCGATTGTTGCTGAATGATGCCAGTAAAACGATGCCGGTTGATGCTAACGGTGATGTCACGCTGAAATTCTGGGCCAACTATATTGCCACAGCAGATAATGCGGATGCCGGGCTGGCTAATGCGGATGCGACGTTTCTGATTAGCTACAATTAAAAGAGTTTAATGGTTCCAGAAAATAACCGGGAGGAGCGTTCCCGGTATTTCCGCTTCCTGTGCGTGGGTATCCTTTATAGCAGTTCGTGCACCTTGGCATAGTCAATCAGCTCAACGATGGAAGTGAGTCCGAGTTTAGAGAATATATTCGCTTTATGTGCGCTTATGGTTTTATTGCTAAGCAGAAGTTGCTCGGCAATCTCTTTATTTGATAGCCCATTCGCCAAATAGCGCAGCACTGTCACCTCACGGTTGGATAACGGCATATCGTCCATTGTCCCCCGACGTGATTTATGACTGCTGATAAAGTGCAGCGTCTCCGAAGGGAAAAAGGAGTAGCCTGACAGCAGCATTTCCACCGCGTTAAATATATCTTCCTGTTCCTTACGTTTGCTTACAAAGCCGTTGGCACCGGCCTGAATAGCGCGCCCGGCGTAAAAAGACTCTGATTTTGATGACAGGAAAAGGATCTTGGTTTTTTCCTGTATTCCTTTGATTCTCTTGAGTAATGTGAAGCCGTCGGTGTTGGGGAGTTCAATATCAAGAATCACCAGGTCGACGGGATTTGCTCGCATATAGTCGATAACTTCCCGACCATCATCTGTTTTTAAAACAACATTAATATCTTTATTCTTCTGGAGCAGCACTTCTATCGACATTCTGACAATAGGGTGTTCGTCCATAATGATTACGGATGCCGGTTTCATTTTTTTTGCCTCGAGTGTT
Organism: Cedecea neteri NBRC 105707 = ATCC 33855; assembly: GCF_001571265.1. Lineage (GTDB taxonomy): Bacteria > Pseudomonadota > Gammaproteobacteria > Enterobacterales > Enterobacteriaceae > Cedecea > Cedecea neteri. Next base: position 43,147 of record NZ_BCTL01000036.1, read on the forward strand.
TGATAAAAACATCGCTTTGACACAGCGTCAATGGCAGCGAAAGTGATAAACAGTGAGTTGGCGGTTGCCGGTCTTTATGCGGGAACCTCCTTGTTTATATTAATACTTATCCCTTTTTAAATTCGTTATTCATGGCTGGAGAATGACTGCCTAAATAACTTCACATTTAAACGTTATAAATGCCCTGGCAAATATAAATATGTGATGAGGTGATTATACAGCGCAGTTTTTGTGGGAAAAGTCTGATGTTCCAGGCGTGCATCTGAGTCAATACGAAATGCTGTCTGGTTAATGGGCCTTTTTCCAAATTGAATTAACTCACCTTAATTTTAAGTTAGGTTGGTTTGAAAGACTTTTTATTGCAGAAAAAATGACATTTAGTTCTGATTGTTGTTAATTTGTTTTGGATCAAAAAGTGCTGAATGGCGGTATAGCGGAAGAATTGCTTCCAGGAATAGTTGTAATTGTTATTATTTTGTTGGTTTTTAACTCAGGCCAAACATAAAAATTAAGTAAATTCTTAAAATATCTTACCACTCAGTAGGTTAGTTCGATCGCCAATGTGCGTTATTTGCAACAGAAATTTCATGAAGCAGATGCAGTAGTTTACTGCGCTTATCAAGCGCCAGTCGGGCCAGCAAAACGTTGAAGCGATAAACGACGTAATGATAGGGTTTCTCCAGAAAAAGAGCGATAGATTTCAATGACTCCCCGCGACTTAGCGCCAGCAAAATCACCCATTCTCTAATGGAAAAACCGGGTGTGTCGTATCGCGTGGGTAAATCGGTGTCGCTAAAGCTCAGCGCCTGCTTTAGTTTGTCCGGCGGCAGACGACGCTCTACAAGTTTGCAGTCAACGGCCAGCAGGATAAACCGCATGACTTCAGGTTTTCGTAGTGCGCTAAGCAAGGTGATTTGGGGCTGCGGCGTGGTGATTATTTGTTGACGAATGGCCTGCAGAACTTCAAACGTCGGTGTCTCCAGACTGTCGAGGTCGATGATCAGACGGGGCACAGAGGAGAGTGCCTGATGCGCAATAACGTCATCCAGTGAAGAGGAAACCGGAATGTTAAGGTGCTGAAAAAGGTTGCCGGTGATTGCGCTGCTGAGAAAGCTGTCGGCAGAGATCAGAATGGCGTCGGGCTTCTTTGGTTTTTGTCCCCCTATCAATTGCTGCTGAAGATATTCAAGACGATCAAAAAAAAGCGGCGCGGTGTAGTTGGCGGGGTTTAGAAAATAATCAGTCCGACTACGGCGGTGTTTATTTCGCCTCATAGCTGCGCACATAAGCCTCCTCACAATGACAATGTATCAGAGAGCAGCCTGCGTTTATGCGGCCATAAATAGCCTTGTCCGAGGCTGGCGCCAGACTGGCGAGCGAGCTCGAGATGTTGCGTGTCTTCGATACCTTCAATGACAACCTGAGGCGATATATCTGCGCATTGTGCAACCAATTGCCGAAGTGCCCGGCGGTTTTTGCTGAGCGTCCAGAATGCGTGTTTATCAATTTTTACTCCGCCGACATCAATGGCGTAGCGGTGGAAGCTTGCAATACAGGTATCGGTAAGGTCATCAAGCCATACCGAAATCTTACGTTGCTGTAACAGCTTAATTCGCTCACACAGGCGAAGTTGATGCTGCCTGGAGCACATACCAAAATGTGGGGCATCCTGTATCTCAATTGTTATCCATGATTCACAAACATCAAGCAGCCGGGTGAATAGCCGATCGTCAATCAGCGCCATAAGGGGAAGGTTAAGGCTGTACCCGCCGGGTTCTGGCAGGGACTTCAGCAGGCTGGCCTGGTGGCAGAAAAGCGCCATGCTGTCGGAAACCGGCAGATGGGCAAAGAAATCGTCAGCGTCGTTCGACGGCGATAGCTGACTGAGTACTTCGTGAGTAATAACGCGTCCATTAAATAAATTAACAATCGGTTCCAGACGGAGGCCGGATATATGCTGGTTACCCGATAATAAAATGTTATCACTAGAAATATTTATCATTATTTTGTCGCTAATTGTGACAATTATTACGGAGTTGCTGATCGATCAATGACCTGAGAGAAAGAGGTGGCGTGCTGTCAGCAAATTTGGAGATTATTCTGAGTGTATTCTCTCAGCGCCGCGAAGGGGTTAATAGCAGGGATGGCTTATTCCAGGTTGCGAAAATTCGCAACCCTGAAGTGTGAAGGGAGTGTTTTTTTAATAATTAAGAGTAATTCCCTGGCGTAATAAGAAAGTACTTAATAAATGGATTCAATCCAGCAAGAAAGGCAAATTAAGCTTGATATAATTCATGAGTTTATATTGGCTCTTGATATTCAGTTTTTTCATAATCGACAGTCGTTTATCCCGCGCTGCATTTTCATCGATATGCATAATAAAAGCCGCGTCAATCAGCGAATAACCACAGGCCATTAGCTTCAGCAACTCGCGCTCCTGCATGCTGAAATGCCGTGTTGTGCAGTAGTGGCAAATAGACGTAGGCACGGGCAGCGTGTTTTTTTTGCGGCGTTCAGGATCTACCCAGGGGGCCAGCTTGAGCCTGACATCTTCGACCTCATCCTCACGGTAGATAGACGGCAGCATATACAGGCAGGGGCGAAACATCAGGTTCTCCTGATCCTGCTTTTTGCAGATGAGGATCACTCGCTGATGGCGCGTCGTCTGCGGTATTTTGTAGCAGTTGGCCGTTGACCAGTTGTCATCGAGTGCGAAAAAAACCAGATCCGCGACATCCTGGTGCGCCAACGGTAGGAAATGATAAGTCTCGCTAAACTGATGGCAGAGCTGCTGGATAATAATTTTAATGCCATTTGCAAAATGGCTATTTCTTTCACAGATAGCAACGGTAAGCATGCCTTCCTCCGGGCTGGTTGACTATTAAAAAAATGATAGTGAAAAAAACTCGGTTTATGAATGTGTTACGACTTAACCCCGCAGGCGTGGAGGATGAATTATTGCCAGGCCATTTCCTGGGAGTAGCAGAAAAAACGGCAAAAAAACGCTTTGGGTAAAGTTTTCTGCTGTTACGCCGATGATTAAGACTTGTCTTACAGGGAATGAGAAGCAATGTTAAACCGTATCAAAATCGTTACAAGCTTACTGGTCGTCCTGGGGCTGTTTGGCATTTTGCAGATAGCTTCTGGCGGGTTGTTCTTCAACGCGCTGAAGCAGGACAAAGAAAATTTCACCGTTTTACAAACCATTCGTCAGCAGCAGTCAACGCTGAACGGCAGCTGGGTTGCGCTGCTGCAAACCCGTAATACCCTGAACCGAGCGGGTATTCGCTACATGATGGATGCCAATAAAATTGGCAGCGGTTCGACCGTTGAAGAGCTGATGGCCATTGCCAGCACCTCGCTGAAACAGGCGGAAGTTGAGTGGGCGGCTTATGAAGCCTTGCCGCGCGATCCACGCCAGAGCGATGCCGCCGCGCAAGAAATTAAGCGCAACTACGACATTTATCACGGCGCGCTAGCGGAGCTGATTCAGCTGCTTGGCGCGGGGAAAATTAACGAATTCTTCGATCAGCCAACCCAGGGGTATCAGGACGGTTTTGAGAAGCAATACGTTAACTATCTGCAGCAAAACGACCACCTTTATCAGGAAGCTGTCGACAGCAGCAACAGTTCCTACAGCATGGCGATTTGGATCCTGATTGGCGTCCTGATTGTGGTGCTGGTGGTGATCCTTGTGGTCTGGCAGGGGATCCGCACAACGCTTATCTCTCCGCTGAATCGTCTGATCGAAAGCATTCGCCATATTGCCAGCGGCGATTTGGTGCGCAAAATCGACGTTGAAGGCACCAACGAGATGGGGCAGTTGGCCGAGAACCTGCGGCATATGCAAAACGAGCTGGTGATTACCGTGGGTGAAGTCCGCAACGGCGCGAATGCTATTTATAGCGGTGCCAGCGAGATTTCCATCGGCAATAACGATCTCTCTTCTCGTACCGAACAGCAGGCGGCTTCGCTTGAGGAAACGGCCGCGAGCATGGAGCAGCTGACTGCCACGGTTAAGCAGAATGCCGAGAACGCCCGTCAGGCCAGCCAGCTGGCGCTGAGCGCCTCTGAGACCGCACAGCGTGGTGGCAAAGTCGTGGACAATGTGGTGCATACCATGAGCGAAATTGCCGGCAGCTCGCAGAAAATTGCCGACATTATTAGCGTGATTGACGGCATTGCCTTCCAGACTAACATTCTGGCACTTAACGCTGCCGTTGAAGCTGCCCGTGCGGGTGAGCAGGGGCGTGGTTTTGCGGTCGTAGCCGGTGAAGTTCGTAACCTGGCGCAGCGCAGCGCCCAGGCCGCAAAAGAGATTAAAACCCTGATTGAAGACTCGGTCAGCAAGGTGGATACCGGTTCGACGCTGGTTGAAAGCGCCGGGGAAACCATGGGGGAAATCGTTAATGCGGTTACCCGCGTGACCGATATCATGGGTGAGATTGCCTCTGCTTCTGACGAGCAGAGTCGCGGTATCGATCAGGTTGGATTAGCGGTTGCAGAAATGGATCGTGTGACCCAGCAGAACGCCGCGCTGGTGGAGGAGTCTGCCGCTGCCGCTGCCGCGCTGGAAGAACAGGCCAGCCGTCTTACGCAGTCCGTTTCCGTGTTCCGTATCGCTCAGGAGCGCCAGGCAAAAGCACAGTCTGCCGCGCCGAAGGCTACTGCGACGACTGCTGCACCGCGTAAAACCGTGGCCGCAGCGTCTGACGATAACTGGGAAACCTTCTGATTTAATAGTTTTCGAAACGATAAGGCGGACAGTTTAAAGCTGTCCGCCTTTTTTATACCCTGGCCACCATTTCCAAAGCGTCGCTATCCTGAAGCCAGTCGCGTGAATTTATCCTCAGCATTTCCATAAATGTATTCCCTGCGGTGGAAAGCCGCCCAATGCTTGGGCAAACGATGTTCACGCTGGTCGCCGGTAATACTTCTTTGAGCGTGAGTGGACGAAGGTTTTTTTCATAGCCGGGAAAACGCAGCCTGACCGAAGTCCACATGCTGACAATGGGCGCTTGCTCCATCATGCGCGCCATAATCCACGGCGAAGAGCAGTGCACAATTGTCGGCGGCAGCGGCAGGTTATAGCGGCGGAAAACCTGGCCCAGAATAGAGTGCTCCCCCGGCTCATCCCAGTCCAGCCAGGGAAATTGCATCAGGCTCTTCAGAGTCGTGGTGTGGGTCACGGGATGATGTTCGCCAGCAATAATAGTGTTAGTCAGGGCGTAGAGCGCCTCGTGGTACAGCGTGCCGCTGGTGGTCCCACTGGCGCTGGTCATCACCGCCATATCCAGCCGTTGATTAGCCAGGGCATCCAGAATCTGGTGCGGCCTGCCTTCCATGGCGGTGAGTTTCACGCCAGGGTAGCGGCTTTGGTACTGGCTCATTGTGGTGCTGAAAGGGCCATAAGAGGCAGCTGAGGTAAACCCAATGCGCAGCTGACGCATGGCTTTACCAAGCAGGCTGTCTATTTCATCCCTTGCCTGATGCAGCGAACGATCGATGTCTCTGGCATGGCGCAACAGCACCTGCCCGTACTCATTTAACGTCACGCCCCGTGATGAGCGTTGCAAAATTGGCATGCCGATTTCAGTTTCCATCTCCTGAATGGTTTTGGAAATGGCTGGCTGGGTGAGGTGTAGCGCCCGGGCGGCCTTGCCAATGCTGCCTTGTGCGGCAACTTCTAATAACACATCTAACTGATTTAACTTTATTTTCATTTGTTACCCTGCCAAAGACCACCGCCGTAGTGCAAAAAATGTGCTCTCAGAATACAAAGAATATAACCAAAGCCATAACCAATTTTTATGTTTGCGATGTTCTTTTTTTATGCAGATAGTCGAATCACTCCCAGGAGTAACAACACGACATGCAAAATATAATTAGAAGGAAGTGAGCATGAAACCATCTGCCAGTTCTGCCTCAGCGGCCAACGGGTTGATAGCCCCGATCCCGCCTCAAACCCGTCCGGTGGAAGAGCAAACCAGCGCTAAGTCCCTGGTGGCCGTGACGTTGGGAAACGGGTTAGAAATCTATGATTTTGCGGTTTATAGCTTTTTCTCTGTCATTATTGGCCATCTCTTTTTCCCCTCCAGCAATGACTATGTTTCGCTGCTGCTGGCCGTTGCGACCTTTGGCGTAGGCTTTGTGATGCGTCCACTCGGTAGCCTGGTACTTGGCAATTATGCAGACAAGCATGGGCGCCGTGCAGGGATGACGCTGATCCTCGGTTTGATGGCCCTTGGTGTGATGCTGGTGGCGTTTGCGCCCACTTACAGCCAGGCGGGAATTTTTGGGCCGCTGGTGCTGATTTGCGGGCGCCTGCTGCAAGGGTTTTCTGCCGGTGGTGAAGTGGGCGCGGCAACCAGCTGGTTGATGGAGGCCGGAGATAAATCCCGACGCGGGCAGCGCGTGAGCTGGCAGATGACCAGCCAGGGTGGCGCGGCGCTGTTTGGCGCGGCAATGGGGGCGGGATTGAGTCATTATCTCAGTGAAGAAGCCCTGTACGATTGGGGCTGGCGCGTTCCTTTTATTCTAGGTCTGGCCATCATGCCCATCGGCATGTATATCCGCCGCCACCTGCCGGAAACCCATCATACTGAAGCCGCTCCACAGGGGGAGAATTCGGCCAAAATACTCTGGCGAGAGCATCGACGTGCCCTGTTGCTCGGCATTTTGCTGATCATGAAAGGCACGACCACGTTCTACATCATTATCTATTACATGCCTGCGTATATGGTGAACACGCTGCATATGCCTGCGGCAACGTCCTACTGGGTAAGCCTGACGGCGGCGCTGATGACGCTGCTGATCCCCTTTTTTGCCGGTAAGCTGGCGGATCGTCTGCCCCGACGTAAGCCGATCATGACCGCTTGCTTTGCCGTATCGTTATTGCTGATTTGGCCGATCTTCGCATCGATCCTTAACGGCATGCCGCTGTTTGTCACTATTGCGTTAATCGCTGTCGATCAGGTGCTGGCGAATATTTGCACGGTGGTGTTGTTCCTGCTGCTGCTTGAAGCGTTTCCGAAAACGGTGAGAGCTTCGGGTATCGGCATCGTGTATGCCGTTGGCGTGACGCTGTTTGGCGGCTTTGCGCAATTTAACGTGACCTGGCTACTCAAAGTAACCGGCCAGCCTATGACGCCGGCCTGGTATCTGATTTTTTGTTCTTTCGTTTCTCTGGCGGCGTTGCTTGCCTGGCGGGAACGGAAAGCGCTACCTGATGCTTAACACAAGGAGCTGATTATGTTGATTAAAGAGATTCTGGATCGTGAAGAAGAGATGATCGCCATTCGGCGCGATTTCCACCAACATCCGGAGCTGGGTTTTGAAGAGTTCCGAACGAGCGACCGTATTGCCGGGCTGCTGACTGAATGGGGTTACGAAGTGCATCGTGGGTTGGGCGGCACCGGCGTGGTTGGCACGCTTAAGGTGGGCAACGGTGGTAAAAGATTGGGGATCCGTGCCGACATGGATGCGCTACCGATGCAGGAGCAAACGGGTTTGCCGTGGGCAAGCCAGGTAGAGGGGAAGATGCATGCCTGTGGGCACGATGGTCACTGTGCCATTCTGCTTTCTGCGGCGCGTTATCTGGCGGAGAAAAAGTCTTTTAACGGCACGCTGCATCTGATCTTCCAACCTTCGGAAGAAAAGATCGGCGGCGCTAAACGCATGATTGACGATGGCCTGTTCAAGCTCTTCCCGTGTGATGCGGTGTTCGGCCTGCATAATTTCCCACTGATCCCTGCCGGGCAGATTGTGACGAAACCGGGCGCGCTAATGGCATCTTCTGACAGCATGACGATTACCCTGGAAGGCAAAGGGGGGCATGGGTCGATGCCGGAACATTGTATTGATCCCACCATTGCTGGAGCATCTATTGTGATGGCGTTGCAAACTATCGTCTCCCGCAATATTGATCCGCAGGATTCAGCGGTGGTCACCGTAGGCAGCCTGCAGAGCGGCACAACGCATAACATTATCCCTCACAGTGCCGTGCTGAAACTGAACATGCGCGCTTTTAAAGAGGAAGTTCGTGAGGCGCTTAAACAGCGGGTTGAAACCCTTGTACATGCTCAGGCGGAAAGTTTTGGCGTGAAGGCTAGCATTGAGGTGGATTTTGGTTATCCGGTGACGATCAATAACGAAGCGCAAACGGCATTCGCGCTGCAGGTTGCCCGGGACACGTTCGGTGCGGATAAAGTGGCAGATCCTCAGCAAGTTAAGAGCATGATGGGCAGCGAAGATTTCTCTTTTATGTTGGAAGAAGTGCCGGGTTGTTATATCTGGCTGGGAACTGCGACGGGTAAAGATGACTACTCGGTGCATCACCCGCTGTATCAGTTCAACGATGCCTGTATATCGGTGGGCGCAACCTATTGGGTGCGGTTGAGCGAGGCATTTTTGCGCTGAGGTTTTCCCCCTGACGCTTTCCTTTGTGGGAGCGTTAGGGGGAGGATATCCATTACTCTGCGTCTTTAGGCGCTTCGCGGTTTTCCAGCTCGGTCAGGCGCTGCTCGAGGAGAGCCAGCTTCTCGCGGGTGCGCAACAGGACCTGAGTCTGGACGTCAAACTCTTCGCGGCTTACCAGGTCAAGGCGGGTTAGCTGAGACTGCAGCACCTGGCGTACTTTTTTCTCCACGTCATCCCCGAACTCACGAATCCCTTTCGGCATTGACTCATGGACCTGACGGGCGATTTGTTCAATTTTTTTCGGGTCAATCATAGCGGCTTCCATTATCTGGCGGGTTATTGGGCTAATTGTAATGCCTGATTGCTAGGGGATAAACTGGAAATGTTGCCTGCGTAATCGTTGCCCACAAAAATGATTAGCGCTATAGTGAACCTGCTTATTCTCAGGGCGGGGCGAAACTCCCCACCGGCGGTAAATCAGCGAACGCTGAAAGCCCGCGAGCGCTTCAGGCTTTGCCTGAAGGTCAGCAGATCCGGTGTAATTCCGGGGCCGACGGTTAAAGTCCGGATGGGAGAGAGTAACGATCACGTCAGGCTTCGGCCTGCCCGCGTTATTTTTTTAGCTCCTAAGACTGCCCTGATTCTGGTAACCATAATTTTAATGAGGTTTTTTTACCATGAATCAGACGCTACTTTCTGCATTTGGCACCCCGACTGAGCGCGTTGAGCGTGCTCTTGATGCGCTTCGCGAAGGCCGTGGCGCCATGGTTCTCGACGACGAAAATCGTGAGAACGAAGGCGATATGATCTTCCCGGCTGAAACCATGACCGTTGAGCAAATGGCGCTGACCATTCGCCACGGGAGCGGTATTGTCTGCCTGTGCCTGACCGACGAACGCCGTAAACAGCTCGATCTGCCAATGATGGTCGAAAACAACACCAGCGCTTTTGGCACCGGTTTTACCGTGACCATTGAAGCTGCTCACGGCGTCACGACCGGCGTTTCTGCTGCTGACCGCCTGACCACCGTACGCGCGGCAATTGCCGACGGCGCGAAACCAAGCGATCTGCATCGTCCTGGCCACGTTTTCCCACTGCGCGCGCAGCCGGGCGGTGTGTTAACCCGCGGTGGCCACACCGAAGCCACTATCGACCTGGTTTCTCTGGCCGGTTTCAAACCCGCTGGCGTCCTGTGTGAGCTGACTAACGACGATGGCACCATGGCGCGCGCGCCGGAGTGCATCGAGTTCGCCCGCAAACACAATATGGCCGTTGTGACCATCGAAGATCTGGTGGAATATCGCCAGGCGCAAGCGCGCAAAGCCAGCTAAAAAAGTAAAGCCCGGTCAGCGCGATCGGGCTTTTGTATTTCACCTCACTTCCGCTGTTTTCGTCTTTTCAGACCTGTTCAAAATTTCTGATGATCATCATCATGCTTATCTGAGTTCTTCCCCTAAAAATTGGGCGTAATCTGTGTTCATTAAAGCTTAGCCATTTAAGGACACCCTCATGACAACCCAACGTATGCCCGCGCTGTTCCTTGGTCACGGTAGCCCGATGAACGTGCTGGAAGATAACCGTTATACCCGTGCCTGGGCGCAGCTTGGCGAAACGCTGCCGCGGCCAAAAGCGATTGTGGTGGTGTCGGCCCACTGGTTCACCCGTGGAACAGGCGTGACCGCGATGGAAGCGCCGAAGACGATTCACGACTTTGGCGGTTTTCCGCAGGCGCTGTATGACACACATTACCCGGCGCCCGGCTCGCCTGAACTGGCGCAGCAGCTGGTTGATCTGCTGGCCCCGACGCCTGTGGCGTTAGATAAAGAGGCGTGGGGCTTTGACCACGGTTCATGGGGTGTGCTGATCAAGATGTACCCGAATGCGGATATCCCGATGGTGCAACTGAGTATCGACAGCACGAAGCCGGCAGCCTGGCATTTGGAGGTTGGCCGCAAACTCGCCACGCTGCGTGACCAGGGCATTATGCTGGTGGCGAGCGGTAACGTGGTGCACAACCTGCGCACCGCCCGCTGGCACGGTGAAAATACGCCATATCCCTGGGCCGAGTCGTTTAATGACTATGTTAAAGCCAACCTAACCTGGCAGGGGCCTGCGGAGCAGCATCCGCTGGTGAACTATCTCAGCCATGAAGGTGGTTCACTGTCTAACCCTACGCCGGAACACTTCCTGCCGCTGCTTTATGTGCTGGGCGCGTGGGACGGCAAAGAGCCGGTCACGATTCCGGTCGACGGAATTGAGATGGGATCGCTGAGTATGCTGTCGGTTGTGGTGGGATAAAGAAAAGGCGCCGGATGGCGCCTTTTTTAACGTTTATTCCACAAAAATATGCGGATAGAAACGGGAAAGATCCTGCGTAATAAGTTCGCGATCTTCACGAATACCGATCCCAGCAGGTTGATCGTTAATCAGCCAGCTGCCAATTAGCGTATAGCTGTCGCCGAATTTAGGTAGCTGATAGAACTGTTGGACGATCATGCCTTCTTCGCCGTAAGGACCGTCAACGCGAGCGATCTCCTGCCCATTTTCGATGATCTTCACGTTGGCGCCTTCGCGGGAAAAGATTGGCTTCACGACGTATTTTTCCATCGGCGGGAAGTTATCTTCGGCGAAATAGGCTGGCAGCAGGTTAGGGTGGTTCGGGAACATCTCCCACAGCATCGGCAGCAGGGCTTTGTTGGAGATAATGCTTTTCCAGGCCGGCTCCAGCCAGCGCACGCCAGCATCTTCCAGTTTGGTAGAGAACATCTCACGGAGCATGAATTCCCACGGGTAGAGTTTGAACAGGTTGCTGATAACCTGATCCTGCAGATCGGTGAACTGTCCTTTCTCCCCGAGACCAATTTCCTCAATAAAGAGGAATTCGCTGGCGACGTCAGATTCGGCGGCGCAGTCCTGCAGATACTGCACTGTGCCGCGATCTTCGACGGTGTCCTGGCAGCAGGCAAAGTGCAACAGATTAAAGCCGTGCTGCTGCTTTAGCTCGGCGAAGCGTTCAATCAGCTTTTCCTGCAGGCTGTTGAACTGGTCTGCGCCTTCGGGCAGGTTACCTGCAGCGACCTGATCTTCAAGCCAGATCCACTGGAAGAACGCCGCTTCATACAGCGACGTTGGCGTATCGGCATTGTTTTCCAGCAGCTTGGGTTCACCCACGCCATCCCACGCCAGATCCAGGCGGGAATAAAGGGAAGGCTGCTGGCTGCGCCAGGACTGGCGAACAAATTCCCAGGTGTGTTTCGGAATGCGAAAACGGGCCATCAGCTCGTCGCTGGCCACCACCTTTTCCACGACCTGGAGACACATTTGATGAAGTTCGGCAGTCACCTCTTCCAGGCGTTCAACCTGAGCCAGCGTGAGCTTGTAATAGGCGTCTTCACACCAGTACGGCTCGCCGTACATGGTGTGGAAATTGAAGCCGTACTCTGTGGCTTTTTCGCGCCAGTCAGGACGCTCAACGATAGAAACTCTTTCCATGATTGATCAGCCGCCCATCGAACGGCTGCTGCCGGAGGTGGCGCTGCTGCGCTGCATGGTAGATTGCTTGGCAACGGATTCACCAAAGCCGCCGCGCGTCACCGTTGAGGTCGTGGCTGGTTTTGGCGCCATTGCGCTTTTCGGGACGGTCGTCGTCCGGCCTGGCGTGGCCGCACCGTAGCTCTTACCGCTGGCATCGGCGTACTTGCCGTAAGCCGGGCTGGCCGGGTTTTTCGAGGTAAACAGCGGTTGCTGTGCAAAGCCCGCGCCGCCGCCCATCAGGCGACCCATCATGTACCCCGCCATCAGCGGCATCCAGAAGCTACCGCTTTGCTGGGGCTGTGCCTGAGCCTGGCTTTCACCTGCAAGGCTTGCCTGAGCAGGAGCTTGCTGGCACTGGCCTTCGCCAAACTCGGCGACACAGGCTTCACGGGAAGCATATTTCGGCGCCGTGCGTTCGGCTTCTTTCAGGGCGTTATTATAGGCGGTGGTACATTCCGCGCTTTTGCTCGGGTTTGCCTGCGAGCAGTCGTCCGCGTTTTGATACATTGAGACGGTTTCGTCGTTTTGTTCACAGCCGGCCAGCATAAAGACGGCGGTAACAGCTAACGCCACCGGCGTTAAATGGCGTGCGTTCCAGCTTTTGCGGAACGATGAATGATTTATATTTTTTGTCCGTTTCATTTAATCAGTCCTGAGCCCAGTAGGTTTGGTGCTAAGGATAGGGGATGAGCGGTTGAAATTGAAGCGATGTTGGCCTGTTGGCAGGGGATCTTTACGTTGCCTTACGTTCAAATGCGAGACAGAAAAAAAGGGGCGTAAAAATACGCCCCTTTCATTGGCATTCCGGCGATTAATTAGCGAATGGGTTCGCTTTTTTGCCGCTGGTGGCCGCTGCCGGAGTGGCATGCGCCGCTTTAGTGGATGTCGTCGCTGGCGTGGTGTTGTAACCGTCAGCACGAGCATCTTGATCTGGGGTTTCCGGGGCAACGCTGTCTGCAGAGGTTGAAACCGGTTTGCCCAGCGCATTGTTCAGCGCAATCAGATCCTGCTCGTTCAACGTCCCCAGCGCTGATTTAATATTCAGCTGATTAATCAGGTAGTTGTAACGTGCGCTGGACAGCTGTTGCTTCGCGTTATACAGCGTGGTGGTAGCGTCCAGCACGTCAACGATAGTACGGGTGCCGACCGAATAACCGGCTTCCATCGCATCCAGAGAACTTTGCGCAGACACAACGGCCTGTTTGTAAGCGTTGATGGTGCTGATAGAGGCGTTCACGTTGTTAAAGGAAGAACGCACGGTCTGGACTACGCTGCGGTGCGCGCTTTCCAACTGCTCGCTGGCGCCAACAAAGTTGTACTGCGCCTGTTTAACCTGAGAGTTAACCTGACCCCCCTGGTAAAGCGGCAGGGAGAAGCTCAGGCCAACCTGGTTCTGCCCTTTGTAGCTGTTGTCATACGCCGAATTATTGGCTGTTTTTGAACCGTTATAGCTGGTGTTAGACACGCCGCTGGACGCGTTCAGGCTCAGGGTCGGCAGGTGGCCGTCTTCAGCAAGGCGAATTTGTTCGCGCGCAAGATCCTGGCTCAGGCGAGCCTGAAGCAGGCTAAGGTTGCGTTTCTCAGCGTCTTTCAGCAGGTTATTCACCGCATCTGGCTTGGTGGTTTTAAAACCATCAACGTTCAGAGAAGCCAGGCTCAGATAGTCGTTACCGGTGACCTGGCGCAGAGATTCCACCGCGTTGTCCAGATTATTGCGGGCGGTAACTTCGTTCGCCAGCACGGTGTCGTACTGCGCGCGGGCGTTCTGTACGTCAGTGATTGCAACCAGGCCTACGTTAAAGCGCTGAGTGGTCTGATCCAACTGGCGGTAGATAGCCTGTTTCTGCGCTTCAGTATAGGAAAGCGCGTCAATTGCGCTCAGCACATTAAAATAGGCTGTTGCGGTGTTTAGGATCAGCGACTGCTGATCGGTCTGGAAGCTGACATCCTGAATCCCTGCGGTTTTTTCCTGCAGGCTCAGTGCGCGCCATTTCGACATATCAAAAATGGTTTGCGTCAGCTGTAACGTTGCGCTTGTGGCGTTGGAATTAACACCATTCTGATCGCGGAAACCGTTGCCGTAGGTGTAATCTGCACCCAGGCCCAGTTGTGGTAATAATGGGCTGCGTGCTTCATTAATTTTTTCGAATGCGGCGTCACGATCAGCAGCGGATTTACGCAGGTCTGGGTTGCTGGTGCGGGCCTGTTGATAAACCTGCAGCAGGTTTTCTGCCTGGCTCATGGCGCTGAAACCCGTTAGGCTCAGACCGATAAGAATGGGGAGCAGTTTCTTCATTTGCATTCCTTGTTGTGAAGCAGAATTATTTTGTTTAACGCCGACAGGAGTCAAAGATGATCGCCGATTCTACAGATTCCGTCAGCCGGGCAGGTTGGCGTAAAGTGCCATCTACCTTAATTTTCACCAATCTACCACATCAAAATTGAAAGGGCAGTTACGCAGGGTTGAAATCGCCCAGCCAGCGCCCATTTGCCATCAGGACATCATCTATGAACAAGTCAGAAAAGCTAGCGGCTACTTTCGCCAAAAAGGATGTAGAAATTATTGCACGGGAAACGCTTTATCGTGGCTTTTTTTCACTCGATCTTTATCGTTTTCGCCATCGTTTGTTTAACGGCGAAATGAGTGGTGAGGTCAGGCGTGAAATTTTTGAGCGCGGTCACGCTGCGGTGCTGCTACCCTATGACCCTGTGCGCGATGAAGTCGTGCTAATAGAGCAGATTCGTATTGCCGCCTGGGACAGCAGTGAAACCCCGTGGCTGTTGGAAATGATCGCCGGCATGATTGAAGAAGGTGAAAGCATAGAAGATGTTGCGCGCCGCGAAGCCGTAGAAGAGGCGGGCCTTACCGTGGGTCGGACCAAACCGGTTCTGAGCTATTTAGCCAGCCCTGGCGGCACCAGCGAAAGGTTGTCTATTTTAGTCGGCGAAGTGGATGCCACTCAGGCCAAAGGTATTCATGGCCTGGTGGAAGAAAACGAAGATATTCGTGTTCATGTGGTCAGCCGGGAGCAGGCTTACCAGTGTGTCGAAGAGGGGAGCATCGACAACGCGGCGTCGGTCATCGCTTTGCAATGGCTGCAGCTGCATTATGAGCAACTAAGAAAAGAGTGGAACCACTGATTATGAAGCGCTATACCCCTGACTTCCCCGAAATGATGCGTTTGTGCGAAACCAACTTCGCGCAGCTGCGCCGCCTGTTGCCAAAAAATGATGCAGCGGGCGAAACGGTAACCTATCAGGTTAATAGCGCCAGATATCGCTTAACTATCTCAGAATCAACGCGTTATACAACGCTAGTGGAAATTGAACAAACGCAACCCGCGGTGAGTTACTGGAGCCTGCCGTCAATGTCGGTCAGGCTGTATCACGATGCGATGGTGGCGGAAGTGTGTTCAAGCCAGCAGATCTTTCGCTTCAAAGCGCGATATGATTATCCGAATAAAAAGTTGCATCAACGCGACGAAAAGCATCAAATTAACCAGTTTCTTGCTGATTGGCTGCGCTACTGTTTAGCGCATGGAGCAATGGCCTTGCCCGTGTATACCTAGTTTTTTAGGGACCAGGACGGCTAACGGCACAACGCCCTGAATAAATGGATGATATTGATACCCTGAATGAATCGAGCTGCCGCCTGGATATCAGCAGCTTAAGTGTGGTGGGTAGTAAGTGTGCGTGAAACCTAAGGACACCATTTGGAAAGCCTGTTAACCCTTCCTGTGGCCGATGGAGGCCGAATCAGGATACTGCAAATAACCGATACCCATTTGTTCGCCGGAAAGAACGAAACGCTGCTCGGCATAAATACCTGGAAGAGCTATCAGGCGGTGTTGACCGCCATTCTCGCCGAACAGCGTACCTGCGACTTACTGGTGGCAACCGGGGATTTGGCCCAGGATCACAGCGTGGAGGCTTATCAGCACTTTGCTGAAGGGATCTCCCGTATTTCTGCGCCTTGCGTTTGGCTGCCAGGTAACCACGATTTTCAGCCTGCGATGTTTAACGCCCTGCAGGACGCGGGTATTTCCCCGGCAAAGCGCGTTTACATCGGCGACCACTGGCAAATCTTGCTGCTGGATAGCCAGGTTTTTGGTGTTCCCCACGGTGAACTGAGCGATTTCCAGTTGGAATGGCTCGAGCGTCAGCTGGCTGCGGCTCCTGAGCGTCACACGTTACTTCTGCTGCATCATCATCCTCTGCCTGCCGGCTGTAGCTGGCTGGATCAGCACAGCCTGCGCAATGCTGCCGCACTGGATGCCGTGCTTAAGCCCTGGCCACAGGTGAAAACTCTGCTTTGTGGACACATTCATCAGGAACTGGATCTCGACTGGAACGGTCGTAGAATGCTGGCCACGCCTTCGACATGCGTCCAGTTCAAACCCCACTGCGCCAATTTCACGCTCGACACCATTGAGCCGGGCTGGCGCTGGCTCGATCTTTACCCTGACGGCAGCCTGACGACAGAAGTTTGCCGTCTGCAAAGCGGTAAATTTAGCCCCGACACGGATTCTGAGGGTTATTAATGCCTGCGTTACTGTATCTGCACGGGTTTAATAGCTCTCCGGCCTCCGCAAAAGCGACCCTTTTTAAGGCATGGCTGGCGCAGCATCACCCTGAAATTGAAATGATTGTGCCTCAGTTGCCGCCGTACCCGGCAGAAGCCTCCGAGCTGCTGGAGTCGCTTGTGCTTGAGCGTGGAGGAGAGCCGCTGGGCGTTGTGGGGTCTTCCCTGGGCGGCTATTATGCGACCTGGCTTTCGCAGTGCTTTACTCTGCCAGCGGTGGTGGTCAACCCGGCCGTTCGCCCCTTTGAGCTGCTGGTGGGTTATCTCGGTAAAAACGAGAACCCCTACACCGGGCAGCAATATGTGCTAGAGTCACGCCATATTTACGATCTGAAAGTTATGCAGATTGACCCGCTGGAAGCACCGGACCTGATTTGGCTGTTGCAACAAACGGGTGATGAGGTGCTTGATTACCGCCAGGCCGTAGCCTACTACGCGCTCTGCCGTCAGACGGTGAAACCCGGTGGCAATCATGCCTTTACGGGCTTCGAAGATTATTTCACACAGATTGTCGACTTCCTCGGCTTGCGCTGAGGCCTGACGGCCGATTTCCTGTTTCGCTATCTGAATGAATAAACCATGACGCAATCCTATAATGCCGATGATATAGAGGTACTCACCGGGCTTGAGCCTGTTCGCCGCCGCCCGGGGATGTACACTGACACTACTCGTCCTAACCATTTAGGGCAGGAAGTCATTGATAACAGCGTGGATGAGGCGCTGGCAGGTCACGCTAAGCGCGTGGATGTCATCCTGCACGCCGACCAGTCGCTGGAAGTCATTGATGACGGGCGTGGGATGCCTGTTGATATCCATTCCGAAGAGAAGGTACCGGCCATTGAGCTGATCCTTTGCCGTCTGCATGCCGGCGGTAAATTCTCAAATAAAAACTACCAATTCTCCGGCGGCCTCCACGGCGTAGGGATCTCTGTGGTTAACGCCCTTTCCAAACGCGTTGAAGTGACCGTCCGCCGCGACGCTCAGGTATACAGCATCGCTTTTGAAAACGGCGAGAAGGTGCAAGATCTGGAAGTGATTGGTACCTGCGGCAAGCGTAATACCGGGACCAGCGTGCACTTCTGGCCGGATGAAAGCTTCTTCGATAGCCCGCGTTTTTCCGTTTCACGCCTCAGCCACCTGCTGAAAGCGAAGGCCGTATTATGTCCGGGTGTCGAGATTACTTTTACCGATAAGGTGAATAATACCGAGCAGCGCTGGTGCTATCAGGACGGCCTTAACGACTACCTGTGCGAAGCCGTAAATGGCCTGATTACCCTGCCGGAAGCGCCGTTTATCGGCAATTTCTCAGGTGATACCGAAGCCGTTGACTGGGCGCTGCTCTGGCTGCCAGAAGGCGGTGAACTGCTGACGGAAAGCTACGTAAACCTGATCCCCACCATGCAGGGCGGTACTCACGTAAATGGCCTGCGTCAGGGCCTGCTCGACGCGATGCGTGAGTTCTGTGAATACCGCAATATTCTGCCGCGCGGCGTGAAGCTCTCCGCGGAAGATATCTGGGAGCGCTGCGCTTATGTGCTGTCGGTAAAAATGCAGGATCCTCAGTTTGCCGGTCAGACCAAAGAACGCCTCTCTTCACGTCAGTGCGCGGCTTTCGTCTCCGGCGTAGTGAAAGATGCTTTCAGCCTGTGGCTGAACCAGAACGTGCAGGCGGCAGAACAGCTGGCCGAGCTGGCAATTTCCAGCGCCCAGCGCCGTATGCGTGCGGCGAAGAAGGTTGTACGTAAGAAGCTGACCAGCGGCCCGGCATTACCTGGCAAGTTGGCGGACTGTAGCGCGCAGGATTTGAGCCGCACCGAGCTTTTCCTGGTGGAAGGGGACTCGGCGGGCGGCTCAGCGAAGCAGGCTCGTGACCGTGAGTATCAGGCGATCATGCCGTTGAAAGGGAAAATCCTGAACACATGGGAAGTTTCTTCTGACGAAGTGCTGGCCTCGCAGGAGGTTCACGATATCTCCGTGGCGATCGGCATCGATCCGGACAGCGAAGATCTGAGCCAGCTGCGCTATGGCAAGGTTTGTATTCTTGCGGATGCGGACTCCGATGGTCTGCATATTGCCACCTTGCTGTGCGCGCTCTTTGTCCGCCACTTCCGGTCATTAGTGAAAGGCGGCCACGTTTACGTAGCAATGCCGCCGCTCTACCGCATCGACTTGGGCAAAGAGGTTTATTACGCGCTGGATGAAGAAGAAAAAGCGGGCGTGCTGGAACAGCTTAAGCGCAAAAAAGGCAAGCCAAACGTGCAGCGCTTTAAAGGGCTGGGTGAGATGAACCCGCTTCAGCTTCGCGAAACCACGCTTGATCCGAATACCCGCCGTCTGGTTCAACTGACCATCAGCGATGAAGACGATCAGCGCACGCTGGCGACGATGGATATGCTGTTGGCCAAGAAACGTTCAGAAGACCGTCGTAACTGGCTGCAAGAAAAAGGTGATCTGGCCGATATCGAGGGCTAAACACTTTTCTCTAAAACGTAAAAGGGATGGCAAAAGCCATCCCTTTTTGCATTCTTAGACGCCTGTTACTTCACGGCTTCTTCGAGAATGCGGATATGCACTTCCAGCACGTCGTCTTTCACGCGGGCGCTATGCTCTTTCATGTGCGTGGTCTGAAGATGCGCTTCCAGGTGCGCAACGCTTTCCCATTTTTCGAGCATGAAGATGGAGTCCGGGGCGGTTGTCTGGAACGTTACCTGGGCGTTATGATCGACCAGCGGCGCGTAGCCGTGGCAGCCTTTTTCCTGCAGCACAGTTGGAATAATTTTCTCAAACGCTGCAATTACCGCCTGGCGATGGTGTGAACCAGGACGCGTGCGAATTTCTGCAATCACTGTCAGCATGACTAACTCCTTATGTTATCCGGCCAACAGTTAAGCAAAAATAGCAGCCAGATGCTTGCGATATTCTGCTACATAATGTGGCACGTCAGGTGCTTTGATAACGTCATTAGCGATAAAGGTAGGTAACCCTTCCATGCCCAGGAACTGGTTCGCCTTGTGGAACGGAAGATACACGCCGTCTACGCCAACGCCATGGAAGAACTGATCTTTTTCGGTGAAAGCTTCTAAAGGCGCGTTCCACGTCAGGGAGATCATGTAGGTTTTACCCTGAATCAGACCACCGGAGCCATATTTTTTAGACGCGTCTGAACGTGTACGGCCGTCGCTCGCATACAGCGAACCGTGGCCTTCAGTGAACACATCGTCAATGTACTTTTTGACCGTCCACGGGGCGCCCATCCACCAGCCTGGCATCTGCCAGATGATGCTGTCTGCCCAAAGGAATTTCTCAACTTCCGCTTTAACGTCGTATTCACTGTCTGCGCGGGTTACCTGAACATCATGTCCGAGGTCGCGCAAATAGCTTTCCGCGACTTCAGTCATGGTGTCATTGAGCTGGCCGTTAGAATGGCCGAATTTTTTACCGCCGTTAATAATCAGGATGTTGCTCATCGTTAGCCCTTAAATAATTACGTTTGCCAATCATTATAATGAGCGCGTTACTGTGAAAAAATGACCAAAATGTGCAAAGACTTTTGCTGTGTAAGCAATAATCAGGCTGAAATCTCTCAGCTCCAACTGATATGAACCCTAAAACCGCCGCTTTCTACGTTGCCGAAAGTTGCCTTCATACCGTGCAGCGCCGCAATTCGACTCACGATAGACAGCCCTAGCCCGCTGCCGGTTTTTAGCTGCCCTGGCGGGCGGAAGAAACGTTCGCCCAAAGAGGCAAGATATTCAGGGTTCACGCCCGGCCCATTGTCGATAACCTCAAGGTCATGTTCGTTTAGCACGACGTTCACAACGCTGCCTGCCGGACTGTAACGGACGGCGTTATCCAGGATATTGCGTAGCATCAACCCGAGTAGAAGTGGCTGGCCACGGCGAATCACCGATTGCTCCAACATCTGTAGGCGAATATCAATGTGTTCTCGCTGGGCCCCGTGCCACGCTTCCATCACGTTTTCCTGAAGTAGCGTCTGCAGTGATACTTCTTGCACATCGTTAAGTTCAGCCAGGGAGTCGAGTCGGGAAAGCGTAAGTAGCTGTTCAACAAGACGAGAGGCGCGATCGATGCCGTGGTGAAGCTGGTTTAGCGCCTGATCTCTGACCTGGGTATCATCTTCGGCGAGTTGAGCCACCTCAGCCTGTACCTTCAGGGCGGCCAGCGGGGTACGGAGTTCGTGCGCGGCATCGGACGTAAAGCGCCTTTCACGCTGCATAAACGCTTCCGTGCGCTCAAAAAGCTGATTTAAGGCTTCCACCAGCGGCCTGACCTCCAGTGGAAGCGCCTGTGTCGCCAGCCTGCTGCTGTCGCCCGGAGGACGATGCTGTAGTTTTTGCGTTAGCTTACGCAGCGGTGCCAGTTCTGAGCTGACTAACCAAATCAGCAACACCAGCATCAGCGGCAGCGCGATTAGCCAGGGCGTTAACTGAGCGGAAACGATGTCCAGGGCCATATCGTTCCTGTAGTCCCACTCCTGGCCGACCACGATGCGATAATGCCCATCAGGCGTAGTCAGCCAGACCAGGCGCCATAGATCGTCATCATCCTCAAGTCGCCCGTCAGCAAATCCATCTCTATGCCATGAATAGGTCAGCCCTTTACCGCTGTCGCCGTCATTGAGCACAAGCCTGCCCTCTGTGGTAAAAATGGCGAAGGCTAATGTGTCATCATCAAGTTTACCTCGATGTTTTTTCAGTATTTTTTTACTGCGCGGAAGCTGTGAATCGGCAGTGTTTGCGGCGTTGAAATCCAGCACGCTTAGCCGCTTGGCAAAAAGCAGTTGTTGCGTATCGAAGAGCTTGTTGAGCGATTTGCGGGCTTCATACCACGCGGTGGTACTGGCAATGGCCGCTGCAACAAGGGTAAGTACAATAAACCCTGCAGTCAGGCGGGTGCGCAGGCTTTTGGTCAAGGTGCTTAGCATGAGTCACCTAACGTATAGCCGATGCCGTGCACGGTGCGAATAAAACTGCTGCCCAGTTTTTTGCGAAGATGGTGGATGTGAACTTCAAGGGCGTTACGCGAGACTTCATCGTCCCAGTTATAGATTTTTTCCTCGATCAAGGTGCGTGGCAGAACACGCCCGACATTACGCATTAGCAACTCGAGTAAAGCGAATTCTTTAGGCTTTAGCTGTAAGGGCTCGCCGTTGAGAGATACCGTATGGTTTACCGGTGAAAGCACGACACTCCCATAGGTCAGCTCTGGTTGCGCGTGGCCGTGCGCCCGGCGGATGAGTACCTGCAGCCGGACAGCCACTTCTGTCAGTGCGAAAGGTTTGCAAAGGTAGTCGTCCGCACCCAGTTGCAATCCTTCAATACGCTCTTCCAGTGAGTCTCTGGCTGTCAGTATTAGTACGGGCTGGCTGTGCCCCTCTTTACGCCAGGTTCGCAGAATATCCAGACCATCCATGCCGGGCAGGCTTAGGTCCAGCACCACGGCGTCGTAGGGTGCGAGGCCCAGTGCGGCTTGCCCCTTTGGCCCATCGCTAAACCAGTCAACTGCAAACCCCATTTTGATTAATCCGGCTTTAATACCGTCACCAATCAGTGGGTCATCCTCAATAAGTAACAGGCGCATGGCGCACTCCTTGTGGCTGCCGTTAAGACGTGCAGTAAATACTTGTAGCCTTTGTGTGTACAGAAGAAAAGCCGGCTCCTTCGGCAAAGGCCGCAAATACACAATAAAAATAGTTTCAGCGATGGTGATTAAGATCCCGCTAAGATTTGGGCGTTTTAATGGGGGCCTGGAAACGAAAGGAGAATAACATTATGAAAAAGACAGCTGCTTTATTCGCCATTATTGCTTTAACTTCCGCCCCCCTTTTTGCTGCGCAGACAGGCGGGTTTGTTGACCCGAATGCCTCGGTACAAACTCAGCCTATACAGCAGGGCGGCTTTGTGGGCCCAACAGGGAGTAAAACCACGGTAAAACAGGCCAAAACGTTATCTGATGACACTTGGGTGACACTGACCGGCAAAATAGAACAGCGCATTGGTGGGGATGATTACATTTTCCGCGATGCAACCGACAGCATCAACGTAGACATTGATCATAAGCGTTGGAACGGCCAAGTGGTCACCCCACAGGATACTGTGGAAATTCAGGGTAAAGTGGATAAAGACTGGAATTCGATTGAAATCGACGTAAAGCAAATTAACAAACTGAAGTAACGCTGAAAATGCGGCTTGTCCTTCTGGGCTGCCGCTTCGTATAAAGCTATTCATCGCTATGACTCAACAGGCCAGATAAGGTACTATCGGCGGCAATTACGCCGATTGTGGCCACAATCGGTTCGTCAGTTTGAGGATGAATGAGCAATGAGTGATTTGACTCATGATGGTGCTGAGCGTCTTGCGCTGCACGAATTCACGGAAAATGCGTATCTCAACTATTCCATGTACGTCATCATGGACCGCGCTCTGCCGTTTATCGGCGATGGGCTTAAGCCGGTTCAGCGTCGAATCGTATATGCGATGTCTGAGCTGGGGCTAAACGCCAGCGCGAAATTCAAAAAGTCTGCCCGTACCGTGGGTGATGTGCTGGGTAAATACCATCCGCACGGCGACAGCGCCTGTTATGAAGCGATGGTGCTGATGGCGCAGCCCTTCTCTTACCGCTACCCGCTGGTAGACGGGCAGGGGAACTGGGGCGCGCCGGACGATCCTAAGTCCTTTGCTGCAATGCGTTATACCGAATCTCGCCTGTCGAAGTATGCGGAGCTGCTGCTTAGCGAACTTGGTCAGGGGACGGTAGATTACATCCCGAACTTTGACGGAACGCTGCAGGAGCCAAAAATGCTGCCTGCGCGTTTGCCAAACATTCTGCTTAACGGGACAACCGGCATCGCCGTGGGTATGGCAACCGACATTCCTCCGCATAACCTGCGTGAGGTTGCACAGGCCGCCATAACGCTGATTGACCAGCCAAAAACGACGCTGGAAAGCCTGCTGGATATTGTTCACGGTCCGGACTATCCGACCGAGGCGGAGATCATTACCCCGCGTGAAGATATCCGCAAAATTTACCAGAACGGGCGCGGTTCAGTCCGCATGCGTGCGGTATGGCGTAAAGAAGACGGTGACGTTGTGATCACTGCTCTGCCGCACCAGGTATCGGGTGCTCGCGTGTTGGAGCAGATTGCCAACCAGATGCGCGCGAAAAAGCTGCCGATGGTGGAAGACCTGCGGGATGAATCGAACCATGAAAACCCAACTCGCCTGGTGATTGTGCCTCGTTCCAATCGCGTAGACGTTGAGCAGGTAATGAACCATCTGTTCGCGACCACCGATCTGGAAAAAAGCTACCGCGTTAACCTGAACATGATTGGTCTGGACGGTCGTCCGGCGGTGAAAAACCTGCTGGAGATCCTCAGCGAATGGCTGGTTTACCGCCGCGATACGGTGCGTCGTCGCCTGAACTACCGTCTGGAAAAAGTCCTCAAGCGCCTGCATATCCTCGAAGGTTTGCTGGTGGCATTCCTCAATATCGACGAAGTGATTCACATCATTCGTAGCGAGGATGAGCCCAAGCCGGTACTGATGTCCCGCTTTGATATCAGCGAAACTCAGGCTGAAGCCATTCTTGAGCTGAAGCTTCGCCACCTTGCCAAGCTGGAAGAAATGAAGATCCGCGGCGAGCAGGACGAGCTGGAAAAAGAGCGCGATCGGCTGCAGGGCATTCTCGCTTCCGAGCGCAAAATGGACACCCTGCTGAAAAAAGAGCTGCAGTCCGACGCCGATACCTACGGTGACGCTCGTCGTTCTCCGCTCCATGAGCGCGGCGAAGCGAAAGCGATGAGCGAGCACGATATGGTGCCGTCTGAACCCGTCACCATCGTGCTGTCGCAAATGGGCTGGGTGCGTAGCGCCAAAGGCCACGATATTGACGCACCAGGCCTGAGTTACAAAGCCGGTGACAGCTATCTGGGCTCAGCCAAAGGCAAAAGCAACCAGCCTGTGGCGTTTATCGACTCCACCGGTCGAAGCTATGCGCTGGATCCCATCACGCTGCCGTCAGCACGCGGCCAGGGCGAGCCTTTAACCGGTAAGCTGACGCCACCACCGGGCGCGACGGTTGACTATGTTCTGATGGCTGCGGACGATCAGAAGCTGCTGATGGCGTCTGATGCGGGCTATGGTTTCGTCTGTACCTTTAACGACGTTGTGTCACGTAATCGTGCGGGTAAAACGTTGATTTCCCTCCCGGATAACGCCCGCGTTCTTGCTCCGCTGGAAATTCACAGCGCAGACGACATGCTGTTGGCTATCACCGCCGCCGGGCGCATGCTGATGTTCCCGGTGAGTGACTTACCGGAACTGTCGAAAGGCAAGGGCAATAAAATTATCTCTATCCCGGCAGCCGAAGCGGCGAAGGGTGAAGATAAGCTGGCACATCTGTTTATCCTGCCGCCGCAAAGCACGCTGACGCTGCACGTCGGGAAGCGTAAAATTAAGCTGCGTCCTGAAGAGCTGCAGAAAATTACCGGTGAGCGAGGCCGTCGCGGGACGCTGATGCGTGGCCTGCAGCGTATCGACCGCGTAGATGTCGATTCCCCGATGCGGGCTGGAGCTGGAGACAGCGAAGAATAATCCGGGGTACGGCGGCAAGGTTGCCGCCGTCCGGTGTGTTTTACGCTAAAGCCGATATACTTATCAACGGCTTCGGCTCATGAGGTAGTTATGCTAGCGATTGTACGTTTTATTATTGTCGTTATTTACTGCATCCTGGTATGCATCTTTGGTTCAATTTATTGTCTGTTTAGCCCGCGCAATCCGCGCCATGTGGCAACTTTTGGGCACCTTTTCGGGCGTCTGGCACCGGTATTCGGTCTCAAGGTTGAAACCCGTTTACCTGCCGGGGCTGAAAACCATCCAACCGCGATTTACATCGGTAACCATCAAAACAACTACGATATGGTGACGGCCTCGAGTATCGTGCAGCCGCCAACGGTGACGGTTGGGAAAAAAAGCCTGGTGTGGATCCCGTTTTTTGGCCAGCTTTACTGGCTGACGGGCAATCTGTTGATCGATCGGGATAACCGGGCAAAAGCCCACGGCACTATCTCCCAGGTTGTAGAGCAGATTCGCAAACGCAATGTTTCTATCTGGATGTTCCCGGAAGGGACCCGCAGCCGTGGCCGTGGTCTGCTGCCGTTTAAAACCGGCGCGTTTCATGCCGCGATTGCCGCAGGCGTGCCGATTATTCCGGTATGCGTTTCCAATACCAGTAATAAAATTAAGCTAAACCGTTGGAACAACGGTTTGGTTATCGTCGAAATGTTGCCGCCCATTGACACCAGCGCTTATGGGAAAGATCAGGTCCGCAAGCTGGCCACTGACTGTCGTGAACTGATGATGGCTAAAATCGACGAACTCAATCAAGAAGTTGCCGCGCGTGAAGCCGCTGGCAAAGTTGAAAAGAATCAGGCGAGTTAAATGCCGCCTTTGGC
This sequence comes from Cedecea neteri NBRC 105707 = ATCC 33855, assembly GCF_001571265.1. Lineage (GTDB taxonomy): Bacteria > Pseudomonadota > Gammaproteobacteria > Enterobacterales > Enterobacteriaceae > Cedecea > Cedecea neteri. The sequence goes on from NZ_BCTL01000036.1 coordinate 69,153, forward strand.
GGTACGGTTTGTATCGCCTTTCGTTATTCAGTTTTACATGGAGCAATTATGTCACTCAGTCGGCGTCAGTTTATTCAGGCATCCGGAGTTGCGCTTTGTGCCGGCTCAGTGCCGCTGAGGGCAAACGCGGCAGGGCAGCAGCAACCTTTACCCGTCCCCCCTCTGCTTGAATCTCGCCGCGGTCAGCCGTTATTCCTGACGCTGCAGCGCGCTCACTGGTCATTTACCGGCGGCGCGAAGGCGCCCGTTTGGGGCTTCAATGGTCGCTATATGGGGCCAACCATCCGCGTCTGGAGCGGGGATGACGTGAAGATGATTTACAGCAACCGTCTGCAGGAAAACGTTGCAATGACGATTGCTGGCCTTCAGGTGCCTGGGCCTTTGATTGGCGGGGCGGCACGTATGATGTCGCCAAACGTAGACTGGGCGCCCGTATTACCTATTCGCCAGCGTGCGGCCACGCTGTGGTATCACGCCAATACGCCGAATCGGACTGCACGGCAGGTTTACAACGGCCTGGCGGGAATGTGGTTGATTGAGGACGAGGTAAGTAAATCTCTGCCGATCCCTAACCATTACGGCGTGGACGACTTCCCGATTATCATCCAGGACAAGCGGCTCGATAACTTCGGCGCACCGGAATACCAGGAACCAGGCAGCGGCGGTTTTGTTGGCGATACGCTACTGGTGAATGGGGTGCAAAGCCCGTACGTGGAAGTGTCCCGTGGTTGGGTACGCCTGCGTTTGTTGAACGCATCAAACTCGCGTCGCTACCAGCTTCAAATGAGCGATGGTCGCTCCATCGCAGTGATTTCTAGCGATCAGGGGTTCCTGCCGGCACCGGTCTCGGTCAAACAGCTGTCGCTGGCGCCGGGAGAGCGGCGGGAAATTCTTATCGACATGACCGAAGGCAAAGAGGTCTCGATTACCGCGGGTGAAGCGGCCGGGATCATGGATCGCATTCGTGGTTTCTTTGAGCCGTCGAGCATTTTGATTTCCACGCTGGTGTTAACGCTGCGGCCTACCGGGCTGCTGCCGCTGGTGACCGACACGCTGCCAATGCGCCTGCTGCCGGAAGAGATTATCGGCGGTAACCCAACGCGCAGCCGTGAAATCACCCTCGGTGACGATCCGGGAATTAACGGCCAGCTGTGGGATATGAAGCGGATTGATATTCAGACCCAGCAGGGCACCTGGGAGCGCTGGACGGTGCGCGCGGACACGCCGCAGTCCTTCCATATTGAGGGCGTCAGTTTCCTGGTGCGCAACGTCAACGGCGCTTCGCCGTTTGGGGAAGATCGCGGCTGGAAAGATACCGTGTGGATCGACGGCCAGGTGGAGCTGCTCGTCTACTTTGGACAGCCGTCCTGGGAGCATTTCCCGTTCCTCTATTCCAGCCAGACGCTGGAGCTTGCCGACCGCGGCTCCATCGGTCAGCTATTGGTTCAACCCGCGCCGTAGTTTTTTACCCTCACCCTAACCCTCTCCCTAAAAGGGAGAGGGGACAGCATGGCACTCTACGCCGAGTGTTTTCCCCCTCGCCCCTTTGGGGAGAGGGCCGGGGTGAGGGGCATAAAACACCGAATAACCCTTCAAAAAATAGTCCTAATAGGCGTATAATCGCCGTCCTTTTGTTCATTTCTACCTCATCTTTTCGGAATTCCTATGAGCGTCAAAAGCCTGATCCAGCCGGATCGCGAACTCTTTTCGTGGCCACAATACTGGGCTGCCTGTTTTGGTCCGGCCCCGTTTTTACCCATGTCCCGCGAAGAGATGGATGAACTCGGCTGGGACAGCTGCGACATCATTCTGGTCACCGGCGATGCCTACGTTGACCACCCCAGCTTCGGGATGGCCATCTGTGGCCGTATGTTAGAGGCTCAGGGCTTCCGCGTGGGTATCATTGCCCAGCCTGACTGGTCTTCTAAGCAGGACTTCATGCGCCTCGGCAAGCCGAACCTGTTCTTTGGCGTCACCGCAGGGAACATGGACTCGATGATTAACCGCTACACGGCAGACCGTAAGCTGCGCCATGACGATGCCTACACGCCGGATAATGTCGCAGGCAAGCGTCCCGATCGTGCTTCTCTGGTCTACACCCAGCGCTGCAAAGAGGCATGGCGCGATGTGCCGGTGATCCTTGGTGGCATAGAGGCCAGCCTGCGCCGCACCGCGCATTATGACTACTGGTCCGATACCGTGCGCCGTTCGATTCTGGTGGATGCCAAAGCGGATATGCTGATTTTCGGCAACGGCGAGCGCCCGCTGGTGGAAGTGGCGCATCGTCTGGCTAACGGAGAAGGGATCGCTGACATTTGCGACGTGCGCAATACCGCCATCATGCGAAAAGAGGCGATGCCCGGCTGGGCTGGCGTAGATTCCACCCGGCTTGATACGCCGGGAAAAATCGATCCGATCCCGCATCCTTACGGGGACGACCTCCCCTGTGCCGACGGCAATAAACCGAAAGACCAAAAGGCGGATGAAGCCAAAGCCGTTACCGTGCAGCCGCCACGGCCAAAACCGTGGGAGAAGACTTATGTCCTGCTGCCGTCTTTTGAGAAGGTGAAGGCCGATAAGGTGATGTACGCCCACGCTTCGCGGATCCTGCATCATGAAACTAACCCTGGCTGTGCCCGGGCGCTGATGCAGAAGCACGGCGATCGCTATATCTGGATCAACCCGCCGGCGATCCCGCTTTCAACCGAAGAGATGGACAGCGTGTTTGCGCTTCCATACCAGCGCGTGCCTCATCCCTCCTACGGTAAGGCCCGTATTCCGGCCTATGAGATGATCCGCTTCTCGGTGAACATTATGCGCGGCTGCTTCGGCGGCTGTTCTTTCTGCTCCATTACCGAGCACGAAGGCCGCATTATTCAAAGCCGATCCGAAGATTCCATCATCAGCGAAATCGAAGCCATGCGTGACAGCGTGCCGGGCTTTACCGGCGTGGTATCGGATCTTGGTGGCCCAACGGCCAATATGTATATGCTGCGCTGTAAGTCGCCGCGCGCCGAGCAAACCTGTCGCCGCCTGTCGTGCGTTTACCCGGAAATTTGCCAGCATATGGACACCAATCATCAGCCGACCATCGATCTCTATCGCCGAGCCCGCGATCTTAAGGGCGTGAAGAAGATCTTAATCGCCTCCGGCGTGCGCTACGATCTGGCGGTTGCCGATCCGCGTTACATCAAGGAGTTGGCAACTCATCACGTTGGTGGGTATCTGAAAATTGCCCCTGAACACACCGAAGAGGGGCCGCTGTCGAAAATGATGAAGCCGGGGATGGGCAGCTACCATCGCTTTAAAGAGCTGTTTGATACCTATTCGAAGCAGGCTGGCAAAGAGCAGTATCTGATCCCATACTTTATCTCCGCTCATCCTGGGACGCGCGATGAGGATATGGTGAATCTCGCACTGTGGCTGAAGCAGCATCGTTTCCGCCTCGATCAGGTTCAGAACTTCTATCCGTCGCCGCTGGCTAACTCCACTACCATGTATTACACGGGCAAAAATCCGTTGAGCAAGGTGAACTACAAAAGCGAGGATATCGTCGTGCCTCGCGGTGACCGCCAGCGCCGTCTCCATAAAGCCCTATTGCGCTACCACGATCCGGCTAACTGGCCGCTGATTCGCGAGGCGCTGGAGGCGATGGGTAAAAAGCACCTGATTGGGGGCAGACGTGAATGCCTGGTGCCTTCCCCGACCCTTGAGGAGATGCGTGAGGCCCGCAGAAGTGCCCGTCACGCCCGCCCGGCGCTGACGAAACATACTCCGCTTGTGCACCAGCGGCGTCCGGCAGCAGCAGGAAAGAGGAAGCCGCTCGGGAAGTAACGGCGTGCCTTCATGCCGCTGTCATTTTTTTCTGCGACAAAGAGAAGTGGGAACTCCTGTCCGCCGGGTCTGGTGCTAAGCTGCCCGGCGGCCTCTTTGCTGAAATGAGAAATGAACATGTCTAACCCGTTGTACGTTTTTGACCTTGACCACACCCTGATAGACGCCGATTGCAGCACCCTCTGGAGCCGATTCCTTTCCCGCGAAGGGCTGATAAAAGACCCCGATTATTTGGCCAAAGAGCACAAGCTGATGCTCGATTACCAGCGTGGCGAAATGAACATTCATGAATACGTTGGCGTCACGCTGGCCCCGCTGGCCGGCATGACCATTGCCGATGTTGATACGCTGGTGGCCCGCTGCGTAGAAACCGATGTTCTGCCGATGGTTTACCCGGCAGCGAAGCGCCTGATTGAACAACTGCACGCTCAGGGCCAGCAGATGATGATTATCTCTGCGTCCGTGAGTTTGCTGGTGAAGGCCATCGCCCCGAAGCTGGGCATTGAGCACGCCATCGGTATCGATCTGGTGACCGGCAATAATGCCTACACCAGCGTGATAAGCGGCGTGCCGAGCTATCAGGCAGGCAAAATCACCCGTCTGAAAGAGTGGTTGCAGGTGAACCCGGAATACAGCGGAGAACTGACATTTTATACCGACTCTATCAACGATTTACCGCTCTGCCTTGAAGCCGATAAAGTGCTGATGGTGAACCCATGCCAGAAGCTTGCGGCGCAGGGCACACGCTACGGCTGGCAAACGCTGAACTGGTCTTTATAGCGTGGGTAGGGCACGGTCAAAACCGTGCCCCGTATTAGGCGTTATTGCGGAGAGTAAAGCGGCACCGGCTTCCCGGTGATATAACGGCGGCGCAGCCAGGCAGAAATAGCATCCATCGCCATTACCACACAGACCAGAATCAGGGTGATAAACATCACCACGTCCCAGTTCCATAGCCGCATGTTTTCGGCGTACACCAGGCCTACACCGCCTGCTCCAACAAAGCCCAGCACTGCCGCCGAGCGGGTGTTAGATTCAATTTGATACAGACTCAGGGAGAGAAACGCCGGGAACGACTGGGTGAAGATCCCGAAGCGGTGTTTCTGAATTCCCGCCGCGCCCACGGCAGTTAATCCCCGACTCGGAGAGCGCTCTACCGCTTCGTGCCCCTCGGCATACAGCCTGCCCAGCAGCCCGGTATCCTGCATGATAATTGCCAGCACGCCTGCCAGCGGGCCAAGCCCAACCGCACGTACGAAAATCAGCCCCCAAATGGCCATATCTACGCCGCGTAGCAGGTCGAACAGGCGGCGCACCAGTAGCGCGACTATGCGAGCTACCGGGCCCTGCATGATATTGCGGGCGGCAAAGAACGACAGCAGTAGCGCCAGCACCGTGGCGGTCAGCGTCCCGGCAAAAACAATGGCGAGCGTAATGGCGATTTGCGAGAAGTAATAGGCAAACGGCCAGTTAACAAAGTCATGCCAGACGAACATGCGCAGGAAGTAGCGCCCCAGTTGAACCATACCGCTGAGGATTTGCCCGGAGTCGATGCCGAAGGTGAAGAAGAACCAGACGTAATAGCCGAGAATGGCGGCGGCCAACAGGCCGATGTGGCGCAGATAGCGCCCCTGCATGCGGTAAAGTTCGCGGTGCTGCTCGCGACTTTTAGCGATATCCGGTGTTGCCTGAGAAATACTCATTTTTTCCCCTCCAGAACCCAGCGGCGCAGCCTGCCGGACAGGACATCGAGGACGGAAACCACCACGATAATTAGCAGCAGCGTGATGCTGACCTGATCGTAGCGATCGAGTTTAATGTTGGTCATCAGCTCCTGCCCGATCCCTCCCGCGCCCACGAGGCCGAGAATGGTGGAGGAGCGGAAGTTAATTTCAAAGCGCATAAAGCTGTAGGACAGGAAGATCGGCTTCACCTGTGGCCACAGGGCAAAGCGCACGCGCTGAAGTGGTGTAGCCCCGCAGGCCACAAGCCCACGAACAGGTTTGTCGGACGCGCTTTCGATGGCTTCATAAAACAGCTTGGTCAGGCTGCCAATGGTGTGCAGGGCCAGCGCCAGAAACCCCGGAATAGCGCCGATACCAAAGGCCATCACGAACATCACCGCCCACGCCAGCTCCGGCATGGTTCTTAGAAACGCAACCGACGCGCGCACGCCAAAGCGTACGGCAGGCGGCGTCCAGGTATTACCGGCGGCAAGAAAAGCCAGCACGGCGGCAATGCAGGTCGAAATCAGCGTCGAAGCCAGCGCCAGCTGCAGCGTTTCCCAAATCAGCGGCAGCTGAATAGGCAGGCGATATCCCCAGTAGGCCAGTGAGCCTTTGGTATGGACGTCGGCCAGCAGAACCGGAAGGTGCAGCGTCGGCAGGGTTTCGAACATGTAGTCGAGGAAGTTTGGCAGTGATTGCCAGATGGTGGTCAGGCTGAACTCAGCGACATGACCGGCGGTAAGATACAAACCTACCAACAGCAGGGACCAAATCAGCGTGTCGCGCTTCTGGCGCATTCTGACCTGGTGATAGTAACGCTCAAATTCCGTATTCAACATCATCACTTAATATCCGGTTTGTTTCCGGTGACGGGTCGCCCCGTCCTGATAAAAAAGCACCCAGGCAGGCCGCCGGGGTGCGATTTTTATGCGACGTGCAGCAATTAGCGAGCGCTAACCAGCTCACGCTTCATGTCGATGATCTGCTGGAAGTCAGCCACTGACGCCGGGCCGATGTGCTGGGTGCCGCCCATCGCCTTCACGAAGCAACCGTGATCTTCTTTATCCAGTTTTTTCACTGCATCTACCACTTTGGCCTTGAAGTCAGCCGGCAGCTTGTTGCTGACCAGAATTGGGCCGTTCGGGATCAGTGGTGAAGTCCAGATGATGCGGATCTGCTTCATCAGGTCAGGGTGATCCATACGGATCAGGCGGTTAAACGCCCCGGCGGTGTAGCCGTCGTTATAGTCGCCAACCATGGAAGCCCAGGTCACCGCGCCGGCAAACTGGCCGTTCAGCACGCCCAGGATGTCCTGTTCGTGGCCGCCGGAGAAGGTGACGCTGGAGAAGAAGTTGTTGTACTTGTTGTCCGCAGTGCCGCCGAGTTTCTGTTTGAACTCGTGGTTAGGGATCAGGTAGCCAGAGGTGGAGTCCGGATCCGCGAAGCCGAAGGATTTACCTTTCAGATCTTCGATGGTTTTGTACGGGCTGTCGGCTTTCACGATCACCACAGAATGGTAGCCGCGGGACTGGTCTTTATCGTCAACCGCGATGCCAACGATATCCACCGCTTTCGGGTCGTTCATGTACACCGAAGCGTAGGAAGAAGGGGACATGCTCAGCACCAGGTCGACTTTACCGCCGATCAGGCCCTGAATAACGCCAGAGTAGTCAGAAGAGTTACGCAGTTTAGTGTCGACATTCAGTTCTTTATCCATGAACTGCTTCACACACTGGTTATCACCAATTTGCTGGGTCGCATTCTGCCCGCCGAGGATCCCGAGGTTCAGTTCGCGCGGCTGGTCAGCAGCCATAGCGTGGCCTGCAATCACAAGGCCAGTAATCACTGCAGATAAACGTAATGCGCCAGTCAGTTGCTTTTTCATTATCATTGCCTGTGTTGTATCAATTGGAGAGAGAATTAATGCACTTGATTGATTTCATCGCCGTACAAGAGATGCAGCACGTCGTCCGTTAACATCGACGGATGACCGTCAAACACGATATTTCCTTTTGCAACCCCGATAACGCGGGTGCAGTACTCTTTCACCAGCTCGATGGAATGCAGGTTCACCATCACGCTGATGCCTTGCTCACACACTTCACGCAGCACTTTCATGATGCGCTGGGTATTTTTCGGGTCGAGGGAAGCTACCGGTTCATCGGCCAGCAAAATGCTCGGGTTTTGCATCAGTGCGCGGCAAATGGCCACGCGCTGCATCTGGCCGCCGGAGAGGTTCTCGGCGCGCTGCAGGGCGTGAGGCAGCATGTTCATCCACTCTAGAAGGGAAATGGCGCGAGCGCGGTCTGCCTCGGGGAAAACTTTAAACAGGGATTTCAGCGTGGAGGTCTGGCTCAGGCGGCCCAGCAGCACGTTAGTCAGCACGTCCAGTCTTGGCACCAGGCAGAAGTCCTGGAAGATCATGCCGCATTCGGTGCGCCACTGGTTCAGGGCGCGACCGCTGAGTTTAGACACATCGTGCGGCATCCCGACTTCCGGAAAGCTGAGGATCTCGCCCGACGTGGCAGTATGCGTGCCGTTAAGAATATGCAGTAGCGTTGATTTACCCGCGCCAGAGCGGCCAATCACGCCAACCAGTTCACCGGCATGCAGGTCGAAGTTAATGTCGTGTAGCACGGTCTGGTGTGCGTTATAGGCCTTACTCAGGCTCTTAACGCTCAGGACTTTACGCCCCGGCGCTGGCGCAAACTGCGGCAGTGACTCCAGGTCAGAGTTGGTAACTACGGCAAGGGATCTGTTCATAACCATTCCAAATGAGTTAGCGAAGCTGGCCCTATTTATCGTGGTGTTGTGTGACTTTTTGATTACGGCTAAAAGAACAAATAATGAACGCCGTGAAAATTCACGCGACGATCAAACAGATGTGTTACACGTAGAAAGCGCTGGGGCGGGGGGTGTGCAGGAAATAAAAAACCACCCGGCCGGTTAAGGCGAAGGTGGTTTAGGAGAGAAAAGAGAAGCCGGATTTAGCCGACAAACACGTCCGGGTCGGGCCCAAGGCGTTTGCCGCTGTCGAGCTTCGCAATGTCAGCCAGCTCTTCTTTGTCCAGCCGGAAGTCGAACACGTCAAAGTTTTCAGCAATACGGGCAGGCGTGACCGATTTAGGGATAACCACCAGTCCGCTATCGAGGTGCCAGCGAATCACGACCTGAGCCGGCGTTTTTCCGTACTTGTCCGCCAAATCACGAATGATTTTCTGATCAAATACGCCTTCACCACCCTGTGCCAGCGGGCTCCATGACTCGGTCTGAATCTTATGAGTCGCGTTCCACGCATGAAGCTGGCGTTGCTGCAGCAGTGGGTGCAGCTCAATCTGGTTGATAACCGGGCTAACGCCGGTTTCGTCGATCAGCCGCTGGAGGTGATTAATATTGAAGTTACACACCCCAATGCTCTTCACCAGGCCCTCTTTTTGCAGCTCAATCAGCCCTTTCCAGGCTTCTAGATAGTGATCTTTACTCGGTACCGGCCAGTGCAGCAGGTAGAGATCGACATAGTCGAGCTGCAGTTTCTCAAGGCTGTCTTCCAGCGCCTGGCGAGGCCTCTGCTGGTCGCTGTTCCAGAGTTTGGTGGTAATAAACAGGTCGTCACGCGCAACGCCTGCGCTCTTCAACGCGGCGCCTACGCCGTCCTCGTTTTTGTAGGCGGCGGCCGTGTCAATGGAGCGGTACCCCACCTCCAGCGCTTTCTCAATGGCGGTCCTGACTTCGTCGTTGCTTGCCTGCCAGACACCGAGCCCAAGCTGCGGCATCACATTGCCATCCTGGAGCTTGATTAAGGTTGGATGAGTCATACGTACCTCCTTAATAGTGCGAAAAACACCGGGCAAGCCCGGTGTAAGATTTGTATTAAGTCTAGTCGAAACTCAGGCAATGAAAGCCCTAACCTGAGTTCTCTTAGCGAGCGGCTTCGTAAATGCGGCGGCTAACGTCCAGCGTGATGTCCTGATGTTCACCCAGCTTCGTCATGCCTTTTTCTTCCAGTTTCACCAGCAGAGCAGGGATGGAGCTGCCGTCCAGGCCGTAGGCGGACAGGCGAGTCGAGGTGCCCATTTTCTCGAAGAAATTACGGGTCGCTTCGATAGCGGCATCAATACGCTCTTCTTCGCTGCCGGAGGTAATGTTCCAGACGCGCTCTGCGTATTGCAGCAGTTTGGCGTGCTTCTCGTGACGTTTTTCGTTCATCAGAGAAGGCAGAACCACCGCCAGCGTTTGAGCATGATCCAGGCCGTGCATTGCGGTCAGTTCGTGGCCCAGCATATGTGTCGCCCAGTCCTGCGGCACGCCAGCGCCGATCAGGCCATTTAGCGCCATTGTTGCAGCCCACATCACGTTCGCACGAACGTCATAGTTTTCCGGATCTTTCAGCGCTTTCGGGCCGTCTTCAATCAGCGTCAGCAGAATGCCTTCAGCAAAACGGTCCTGAACTTTGGCGTTAACCGGGTAAGTCAGGTACTGCTCGATGGTGTGAACAAAGGCATCCACCACGCCGTTAGCAACCTGTTTAGGCGGCAGGGTGTAGGTGTAAACCGGATCCAGCACCGCAAAGACAGGCTGTACGAAGTCAGACATAAACGCCTGCTTGTCACCGGTTGAACGGCGGGAAACTACCGCGCCTTTGTTAGATTCGGAGCCGGTTGCCGGCAGCGTCAGCACTGAGCCCATTGGGATAGCGCTTTTCACGTCGTTACCGCGGGTCAGCAGAATGTTCCACGGATCGATATCCTGCGGATAGTGCGCCGCAGCGGCGATGAATTTAGTGCCGTCGAGTACGGAGCCACCGCCGACAGCCAGCAGGAAAGTCACGTTTTCTTTACGCGCGATTTCCACGGCTTTCATCAGCGTTTCGTAAGACGGGTTAGGTTCGATGCCGCCGAACTCCAGCACGTCGAGGCCTTTCAGCGTGTCTTTAACCTGGCCCAGTACGCCGGTTTTAATCACGCTGCCGCCGCCGTAGGTTACCAGGACGCGAGCGTCCGCTGGGATCTGATCGCGCAGTTCTGCCAGGGAGCCTTTACCAAACAGGATGCGGGTTGGGGTATGAAGATTGAAGTTATTCATGATGGGTTTCCCGTTCGTTAGATGAGTCACATTGCTAAATCTGATGGCGCTTATTGTGGTCCGCCACCCTGCCTCTCTCAATGCATATTCCTGCCTTTATCTTGCCTGTTTCTCCAAACGGCTGGAGAAACCGTAGGATTCATCGCACACTGTAAGCCGGATAAAAAGCGCCGTGGAGACGTAAGCATGAACCGCCAGGCTATCTGCCAGCAGCTGACGGATAAAATCAATCAGCTGATTTTAAAAGAAAAAAGTGATGTATTTTTTGATGGCGTACGGCTGATGTACGGCACCAAACCGATGGCACGTACCCCGGTAATGTACGATCCGGGCATTGTTTTTCTCTTTTCGGGCCATAAAACGGGTTATCTCAACGATCGCGTATTCCGCTATGACGCCAACGAATACCTGCTCCTGACGGTGCCTTTGCCCTTTGAGTGTGAAACCTTTGCGACAGCCGATGTGCCGCTCGCGGGAATGCGCGTGAAGGTGGATATTCAGCAGCTGCAGGATTTGCTGATGGACATCGGTGAGGACGACCTGTTCCGGCCTCAGTCCTGCACCGATGGGATCAATTCAGCCGAGCTGTCGGAAGAAATTCTTTGCGCCACCGAGCGGCTGCTGGACGTCTTAGATCGTCCTCTTGATGCCCGGGTGCTGGGCAAACAGATTATCCGCGAGATCCTCTATCATGTGCTGACGGGGCCAAGCGGCGGGGCGCTGTTGGCGCTGGTCAGTCGCCAGACTCATTTTAGCCTTATTAGCCGGGTGCTGCGTCGGATTGAAAACCAGTACACCGAAAACCTGTCGGTGGACCAGCTGGCGGCCGAGGCCAACATGAGCGTGTCGGCGTTCCATCATAACTTTAGGTCGGTGACCAGCACCTCGCCGCTGCAATACCTGAAAAGCTATCGTCTGCATAAGGCAAGAATGTTAATGCTGCATGACGGAATGAAGGCAAGTGCGGCGGCCATTCGCGTGGGCTACGAGAGCGCGTCTCAGTTTAGCCGGGAGTTTAAGCGCTATTTTGGCGTAACGCCTGGGGAAGACATGGCGCGGATGCGGGTCATTTAATGAGGCAAAAACGAAGAGCGAATAAGTTGGGCTTATCCGCTCTTTCTCTATTAAGCGTGATTACGCGGCGCTAACTTTTTTTTTCAGCACCACAAACACCGTGCCGACCAGGCCAACAATCAGTAGAGCAACCGGCAAAATCATCAGGAAGGTCATGACCTGATCTTCATGGCGCTTAACAAAGGGGATCATGCTGAGCGCGTAGCCCAGGCTAATCACAACGCCGACCCACAGCAGGCCGCTTAGCCAGTTAAAGAACTGAAAGCGGCGGTTACTGAGGCCTGAAATACCCGCCATGGTGGGCAGCAGAGTACGAACAAAGGCCAGGAAGCGGCCCGCGAGCAGCGCCAGTAAACCGTGGCGGTCAAACATTTGCGTGGCGCGCTGGTGGTACTGGGTTGGCAGTTGTGCAAGCCAGCCTTTCACGGTACGGGTATTGCCGAGCCAGCGGCCTTGTAAATAGCTCAGCCAGCAGCCGAGGCTCGCCGCGACGGTTAAAATCACCAGCGTCGGCACAAACCCCATCACGCCTTTGGCGATAAGCGCCCCCGCAAGAAGCAACAGGCTATCGCCCGGTAAAAACGAAGCGGGAAGCAGTCCATTTTCCAGAAACAGTGTCGCAAACATGACGCAATAAACAACGCCAATGACGTGGGGGTCGGCGAGCGCGGCAAAATCGTGATGCCAAAGCGCCTCGACAATATTTTGTATAACAGCCATAGGTATTCCTGTGGAACCGCTTATTGAGTTCGCCCTGATTATTGCACCCGCAACTTAGGCTCACCTTAATTTCTACACATTGTACCGCTAAAATGCCTGCGACACCTTGATCCCAGGCTCAACAAAACATCGATGATGGCAAAAAAGCGCGCCACGGTTACCGATAAACGGAGATTTTAGGCAATACGCTGGAAACCCGCTTCCAGATCGGCAATCAGATCGTCCACGTTTTCCAGCCCAATGTGAAGGCGAACCAGGGTGCCGCTAAAGTCGACGCCGCCTGCCGGGCGGATCTCCGCCAGCTCATCAGGCTGATTAGCGAGAATAAGCGATTCATAGCCGCCCCAGGAATAGGCCATGCTGAAATACTCGAAATGATTGAGGTACCGTTCATACTCTTCATCACTGAGCCGCTTTTTCAGCACAAACGAAAACAGCCCGCTGCTGCCCGTAAAGTCACGTTTCCAGTATTCATGCCCTTTACTTCCGGGAAGCGCCGGATGATTCACTCTTTCTACCTGAGGATGACCCGCCAGCCATTCGGCCACTTTCAGGCTGCTTTCATGGTGCTGACGCAGACGAACGCCCAGCGTGCGAAGGCCACGGCTAGTCATATAAGCGGTATCCGCATCCAGCATTTGCCCCATCAGATAGGCATTCTCGCGCAGCATATCCCAGCATCGAGCATTGGATACCGCGGTGCCGACCATCGCATCCGAATGGCCAATCAGGTATTTGGTGCCCGCCTGAATAGAAATGTCGATACCGAACTCCAGCGCCTTAAACAGCACGCCAGCCGCCCAGGTATTGTCGATCATGATGATAGCCTCAGGGGCAACGCGTCTGACCGCCGCAACAATCGCCGGAATATCGTGGACTTCCATCGTAATGGAGCCGGGGGATTCCAGAAAAACGACTTTGGTGTTCGGCTGAATCAGATCGGCTATCCTGGCACCGATATCCGGCGCGAACCAACTGGTGCTCACCCCCAGCTTTGAGAGAATTTTGGTGCAGAAGTCCTGGGTGGGTTCGTAGGCGGTTTCGGTGACCAGAACATGATCGCCCTGCTCGACAAAGGCCAGGATAGTATTGGCTACAGCAGCGGCACCGCAGGGGAAGAGGGCGCAGCCGGCGCCGCCTTCAAGTTCGCACATCGCTTCCTGTAACGAGAAATGGGTCAGCGTGCCGCGGCGGCCGTAGAACAGGTCGCCCTTAGCGCGGTTAGCGGTGGCCTGTTTTTTGGCCTCAACGCTTTCAAAGACGAGGGAGGAGGCGCGCTGAATCACGCTGTTAACTGAACCCTGAGTAAACCTCTTGCTGCGACCGGCGTTGACCAGCGCCGTTTCGATGTGTTTTTCCGCCATTTCCGCTTCCCCGTCTAACCATCTGGATGTCTGGACGTAAATTAACACAAAATGCGCAAAGGGCATCATGGCGTTTTTTCAGTTTGGCGAAAAAAGTCATCATTTCGCCAGGGGGGGACTTTTCCTGCGTAAGCGCAAGGAATGCTTCAACAATTTCCGGCAGTCTGTAAATACTAATGAGAACGACTATCAATTCGATAGTTTTTTGATATATTAGTCTCAGTTTTGACATTTATTTCTCGCTGGAGCGTAAGACGTGACGAGTAATCTGATGCAGACGGATCTGTCCGTTTGGGGCATGTATCAACATGCTGACATCGTAGTGAAGATCGTGATGATTGGCCTGATTCTGGCCTCTGTTGTCACCTGGGCAATCTTTTTCAGTAAGAGCGTGGAGCTGATTACCCAGAAACGTCGCCTCAAGCGAGAGCAGCAGCAGCTGGCTAACGTGCGCTCCCTGAATGAAGCGAGCAGCGCGGCCGAAGCGTTTGACAGCAAAAGCCTGAGCACGCTGTTAATCAATGAAGCCCAAAATGAACTGGAACTTTCAGCCGGCGTAGAAGATAACGAAGGCATTAAAGATCGTACCGGTTTCCGCCTTGAGCGCCGCGTAGCCGCCGTTGGGCGTCACATGGGGCGTGGTAACGGTTTTCTGGCCACCATCGGTGCGATTTCGCCGTTCGTCGGCCTGTTTGGTACCGTTTGGGGCATCATGAACAGCTTTATCGGTATTGCTCAGTCCCAGACCACTAACCTGGCGGTCGTTGCGCCAGGCATCGCAGAAGCGCTGTTGGCAACGGCTATCGGCCTGGTCGCCGCAATCCCTGCGGTGGTTATCTATAACATCTTCGCGCGTATGATTGGCAGCTACAAAGCAAGCCTTAGCGACGTGGCGGCTCAGGTTCTGCTGTTGCAAAGTCGTGACCTTGACCTGGAAGGCACAGCCCAGCCGCGTCCGGTACGCAATACTCAGCAACTGCGTGTAGGTTAATGCCCCATGGCAATGCGTCTGAACGAAAACCTCGATGACAATGGTGAAATGCACGAAATCAACGTTACGCCGTTTATCGACGTTATGTTGGTGCTGCTGATCATCTTCATGGTGGCCGCGCCGCTGGCCACGGTGGACGTGAAGGTTAACCTTCCGGCCTCCAGCAGCGAACCGCAGCCACGCCCAGAAAAACCGGTTTACCTGTCGGTAAAAGCCGATCATTCGATGTTTATCGGTAATGACCCGGTAAGCAAAGAGTCGATGGTCAACGCGCTGATTGCCGCAACCGAAGGGAAAAAAGACACCACTATTTTCTTCCGCGCGGACAAAACGGTGGACTACGAAACGCTGATGGACGTGATGGATACGCTGCACCAGGCAGGGTATCTGAAGATTGGTCTGGTCGGCCAGGAAGTGACTAAAGCGAAGTAAGAGGGGCTGACTCTCATCCCGGCCCTCTTCCTCTTGGGAGAGGAGTCTATGACGGTTCGACTAAGGTTCCGTTCACTTCCTGTCCTGCTTCACATG